>NCIJ01000004.1:111674-127624 GCA_002282015.1 Sulfuricurvum sp. 17-40-25
ATAATGTTAAGTAATTTAAATAATTATTATTTGTTTTTTATTTTATTTTCAATTATGATGCTCTTGTTTAACAGAACCTGCACCCCTTTAAAAGGCTTTAGCGGGCAATGATGGCATCAAGTGTCAACGATGACAAAAAGGAATGAAAATGAAAAAATTACTTAGAGACTGGGAATGTGCAGAATATCTTTCTATTGGTATTAGTACGGTGTGGCTATATTCTCGGCAAGGAAAAATCAAAGCAATAAAACTTTCCGATCGGGTCACAGTATGGGCGAAATCGGACTTGGACGCATTCGTTCAAAGCAAGACATTGACAGCATAAGCTATGAAAAGATACATAGCAATTGATATGTTTGCAATTAGAGAAAATAACCTCTCCTTTGAAAAATGGGCGTTGCTTGAAAATATCTATTTTTTGAGCAATAATAACTATCATGCATGTTTCGCATCAAAGCCGACATTGGCAGATTATTTATTGATCTCACGTCGTCAAATTTTCAAGATTATTTCAGAGCTTGAATTAGCTGGACTAATCGAAAAAAATGAATTGGGTCATTTACGAGTTACACAAAAATGGGTCGATTTGTCCAGTGATACTAGCAGTGCAAAAAATGCACCCCCTGTGCAAAATTTGCATCAAAACAGTGCAAAAATTGCACTACCCTCCGTGCAAAAAATGCACCCTAAGAAAGATATAACTAAGAGAGAGAATAAGATAGATAAAAAAAATATACAAAAAAGTTCACCGACTGATGTAAAAGTACCTCTAATAATCCCCCGTAGTGCAGTTAATGTTTTCTTAATCCAATCGTTTATTAATTACCGAAAAGAGCTAGGATATCCATTCACTCAAACAGCTTTAAATCATTTTGTTCAAAAGTTAGAAGAATTTAGGCATCAAAATGAAGACATTGAAAAGATGATTGAGACAGCAATTATTAGCGGATGGAGAAATGTTTTTCCGAATAAAAAACCCTGGATCTCTGCACAAGAAGCCAAACGTGCCAAAGGAGAAGATATGCAAACAATTCTTAATGAAAACGGCTATTCAACCATTTTTGAGGCTATCGAAGATATGCATAAAAAGCGATCGTGAGAATTAGATAGATTGAATCAACACTCCAGTCCTTTGAATCTCTCTTTTTAAGTCTCAGATTGATTTTTCGATCACCACAGACTCTACACACTATTTTCACAGCTAATCTGGAGATTTCCCCGTAATTTCACTAAAAAACGTTTCTAGGGCTATTTCTGCAATTTCTACGGCTATTTTTTAATATTTATTTTTCTCGAATTGTAACCGTTCCATCAGAATTCAGAATTCTTCCACCTATCGGGACACCGGCATCGTGTACCCAAGGTTTGACAACTGGAATTTTTCTTCTCTTTGGCATATAGAGTTCGTGCTCGTATGGTAAATCCCAATCCTCAACTTTGCCACTATCCACTAATTTAGTAATTTCTTCATTCGATAATTTACCTTCTTCGACCAGCTTTAAAATTTCGGGGGCAGTTAAATCCTCGACATTTTTTTGAGTCTTTTTAGCCTCTTTTTTTGGTGTTAAATTATTATTGTTTTGTTCTTTTTGAGGCACTAAATTTCTTTTAAAATGAGTTGAAAATTGTACGTATCCCATTGATATTTTTCCCTCATTTTTCAAAATCTCATACATTCTTTTTGCAACAACAATTCCTTTTTTCTCATACATTTCTTTCATTATTGGGAGTAAAGCGAAGAATTCAATTTGTGCGTCGCCCCTTCGTAAAGCCATAATAAACCCCATTTTTTAAATAATAACCAATAATACACTAAAATTCACTATAATACAGTTAAAAATAGCTAATTTTACAGAAAAAATAGAGATAAAAAAGCAATTATTTTGGTAAATATTTAACAATATTGATCTTTTGAAGAGTAGTAAGCTAAAATTTATTAAAATGCATAATAGACTCAGGGCAAGATGGGTATATGTCCGTACAAAAGTAAACTTTTGACAAAATATCCATCTTGACACTTATTCGCAATTGCATTGCTCAACGATAGCAAATTTTTTGAGATCGATTCATGAAAATAGTGCGTAATAAAGACGAAAAATATTCTTAAATTAGACTCATCCGCTATAATAACCTCTATCTAACATTGAGGCACATAATTTGTCACTTTTTCAAAAATCCGTTTTAACTTCCATCAAGCAAGATGAAAGCCTAGTTGCTTCCCGTTGGAATAATTTCCAAAACTATATTGCAAAAATCGACGCGATCCGTGGATTCAAAGAAGAGGTCTATCAAGATGGATTTTTCAAAGACGTTTTTGAGTCGTGCTTAGGCTACACGCTTAAGACAACTAATCCCAGTGATTACAATTTAGAACGGGAAAAGAAAAACGAAACAGATGGTAAAAAAGCGGATGGAGTCATCTATGTAAACGGTGAGATTATCGGGATCGTGGAACTCAAAGATCAAAAGACCAAAAATCTCGATGCAGTAGAATCACAAGCATTCAACTATCATAATTCACACAGTAATTCAAAATATGTCATTATCTCCAATTTCGATGAACTGCGCTTTTACATCGATAAAAAAACAGCGTATGAAAAATTTAACCTTTTTACCCTCACGTATGATGATTTTAAAACCCTTCATTTGCTTATCAGCTATGAGAGCATTAAGGAGAACATACCTCTCAAACTCAAAGAGAAATCGGCAAATTTTGAGCAAACTATCTCCAAAGAGCTCTATCGTGACTTTAGCCAATTTAGATCACATCTTTTTGAAAACATTATCAAGAATAATGATTTGGACAGATCGTTGCTATTACGCCTCACTCAAAAACTCTGCGATCGAATCATCTTTATTCTCTTTGCAGAAGATCGAAATTTATTAAAAGCAAATACCGTCAAAGAGATACGCTCACGCCACCAGCAAGATGGTTTCGGTGATCGTAGTATGTACGATTATTACAAACTCTATTTTGATGCTATCAATACGGGGAATGAGAAACTCGGCATTCCGAAATACAATGGTGGACTATTCGCCACCGATGAAATGCTTGACAGCCTAAAAATCGATGATACCTATCTCGATATGGAAGCACAAAAACTTTCAGATTTTGATTTTGAAAGCGATATTAGTGTCAATATTTTAGGTCATATTTTCGAGCAGTCACTTACTGACCTCGAAGAGATGAATGCCTCGATCAACGATACCGAATTTGACAAGAAGAAATCAAAACGTAAAAAAGACGGTGTATTCTATACCCCTGAATATATTACCCGATACATTGTCGAGAATACCCTTGGAAAACTGTGCCGTGATAAGAAAGAAGCGTTAAAAATCGAGCCCGAAACGGTGGTTGTCAACCCTCGTAAACTTACCAAAGCAGAACAAACCTACAAAGAAATATTACTGAAGTACAGAGAGTGGCTAACCCACCTGAAAATCCTCGACCCTGCATGTGGAAGCGGTGCGTTTCTCAATCAAGCGTTAGAATTTCTCATCCGTGAGCATACCCTCATACGGGATTTATTATTGCCTTTTGAGGATTTAATGATCGGATACGAAGTTGAAAAAAGTATCCTTGAACACAATCTCTACGGTGTGGATATAAATGAAGATGCGGTAGAGATAGCAAAGCTTTCTCTATGGCTACGGACGGCGCATAAGGGTCGAGAGCTTACGAGTTTGAATGATAAAATTGTTTGTGCCAATTCGCTTTTGGCTATGCCGTTTGAGGAAAATAGTTTTGATGTAGTGATTGGTAATCCGCCGTATGTACGTGTGCAGGGACTTAAAAGCAATTATGAGGATGAAGCAAAACTTTACGAGCAAAAATTCAAATCTGCAACAGGCAAATATGACATCTATGCACTCTTTTTAGAGATGAGTTTTAAGATGCTAAAACCTACTGGAAAACTGAGCTATATTTTGCCTCATAAATTTTTGATAGCTGATTTTGGATATGGGCTTAGAACTTTTTTAGCAGAAAATAAAGCCGTTGAAAGTTTGCTTCATTTCGGAAGTGAGATGGTCTTTGAGGATGCTTCTGCCTATACGTGCATCGTTACACTTTCACATGATAATCAAAAACTAAATTTTAAATCTATACATCCAAAAAAGATATTTGATGAATTTGTTTATGACTCCGTGGGTTATGAAAAACTACATAGTGATACATGGAATTTATCCAATAACGGTGTTTCTCAAGTGATGGATAAATTGAATACACAGCCTTTGAGATTGAAAGAAGTGTTTTCAAAGATCAGTGTTGGAGTACAAAGTTTAGGTGATGATATTTACCTATTGAACGGAAAATTTGAGAACAACCATTTTGTTGGCTTTTCTAAAGAACTTAACGGCGAGGTTATCTTAGAGCAAGAACTCATGAAACCTTTTTTGAAAGGTGAAGATGTTAAACGGTATGCTCCTTTAGGCACTGAGCTTTATATTATTTATCCGCATTTTATCGATGAAAATGGGAAAACAAAACCTTTTGAAGAAGAGGATTTTAAGAAAGATTTTCCGTTGGGGTATGCGTATCTCGAACGTTTTAAACCACTACTGATCGAACGAAAAATCAATTATAAAACAAATCCAAAATATTGGTATTCTCTCCATCGATCACGTGAAATTGATATGTTTGAACAAGAAAAGATTATCACTCCTGAGATTTCATTAGGTGCCAATATGACCTATGATAATCAATCTTTTTATCATGGAACGAAATGTTATACATTCATAAAAGCGCCGAAGTATAAGGAAAATTATCGATTTTATTTATGTATTCTTAACTCATCTTTGATGTGGTTTTTTTTGAAAAACACTGGATATGAATTAAGAGGTGGATATTTTGCATTTAAAACGAATTTTCTAGAACCATTCCCGCTTCCAAAACTTGAACGTTTAGAACAACAAGAACCATTCATCGAAAAGGCTGATTTAATTCTCGAACTCAATAAACAGCTTCAAAATGCAAAACAAAACTTTCTAAATGAACTACGCTTAGAAAAAACTCCTAAAAAACTGCAAAAATTTGAGGAGTTAGAATTTGAGGAATTTGTCAAAGAATACACAAAAGCCAAAAAACTCAAATTTGCTGATAAACTCGAAGAACGCAATTTTAAAAATGACTGGTTGGCACTTTTTGAAAACGATAAAAAAGCGGTTTTGGAGTTAAAAGCACAGATTGCCAAAACAGATAAAGAGATTGATTCGATGGTGTATGCGCTGTATCGATTGACTGAGAATGAGATTGGGATTATAGAGAATGTTTAAATAATGTACTTAAAAAATAATGATTTTAAAAGTATTGATACTTTATCATCAAAAATTAGAGGTTATATAAATATACCAAGAGTCCTTAATGCTTTAATTCAAAATAAAAAGAATTGGAATCAAATATGTAGCTCTATGGATGTTTTGGAAGATACAACTTATGCTATTTCATCGTATATTAATGAGGATTTATTTCCAAGTGATGATGGATTAAAGTATATATACATTTATGGACTACTTCAAGCACTTTTTTTACAGCAAGATTCATTGAAACATTTGACTTGTGCTTTGTTATTAATCAATGAAAAAGATTACCTAGTAAATGAAGAATTAGAAAAAATTAGAAATATAAGGAATGAATCAATAGGACACCCTACTAATAAGGGTGGTGGAAAAAGCTTTCATTATATCAGTAGAATAACTATTAATAAAAATGGGTTTGATCTATTAAGTAGTTTCTCTGATAAAGATGATGTATATAAAGAAGTGAAAATTATAGATGTTATCAATATTCAATTAAAAGTTATTGTTGAAGATTTAAAAAAAATTGGAAAAAAATTGGAAAAAAACGAGATGGATCATAAAAATAAATTTAAAGAGATTAAATTAGTAGATTTTTTAAAAAGCTCTGATTATTCAATACAAAAAATATTTGAAGTCTTATTTACAGAAGACGAAGGTAGAAAATCTTTTTACATATCTTTAATAGAGCCGTTAAAAAATAATTATTTAAAAATTGAAAAAGAATTAGATGAGAGAGAAATATTACCAAATTATTTTTGGAATGATGAATTGGAAAAAGTAAAATATATTTTTGATAGTTTAGGTGATTATTTTACTGATAATCAAAGAAACTTCACAAGCAATGATATGTTGATATTTTTATCATATTTGAGGGATAAAAACAAAGAATTATTAGAAGAATTAAAGAATATAGATGAAGAGTATCTAAACTAATTATCTAATCTAAAAAGGGAGAAAATGGAAGTATCAATTGAAGAAGAAATAAACCAAGTTGATATTACTGCTCCACATGTAGTTATTTTAGGTGCAGGTGCCAGTTATGCTTCATTTATAAATGGGGATAAAAATGGTAAGTATTTGCCATTAATGAATAATCTTATTGAGATTTTAAAATTAGAAGAGTTAATAAATAAAACTAACACCACTTTTGAGTCAAATAATTTTGAAAATATTTATGACATTATTTCAAAAGACAATAATCTACAAAATATTAGAGAAGAACTTGAAAAAGAAGTATATAAATATTTTGAAAATTTAGAAATAATGGATGAACCCACAATCTATGACCATTTAGTATTATCATTAAGAGATAAAGACATTATTGCAACATTTAATTGGGATCCTTTTTTAATTCAAGCATATACACGAAACTCTAAACAAGGCTTTAATCTACCAAAGTTATTATTTCTTCACGGAAATGTTGCAGTCGGTTATTGTGAAAAAGATGGAGTTTCAGGCGTTAATGGTAGAAAGTGTAGTCAGTGCAATGAATATTTTATTCCAACAAAATTGTTATATCCAATATCTGAAAAAAACTATCACAAAGATAGTTTCATAAAAACACAATGGGAATTATTACAAGAAAAATTAAAGAGTGCTTTTATGATTACAATTTTTGGTTATGGAGCACCACAATCAGATATAAGTGCTATTGAACTAATGAAATTAGCTTGGGGAAATGTTAAAGAACGAGAAATGGAACAAACTGAAATTATTGATATTAGAAATGAAGAAGAATTAGAAAAAGTTTGGAAACCATTTATTCATACACATCATAGAGAATTTCATAATGATTTTTATACTTCTTGGATTGCCAATCATCCAAGAAGAACAGGAGAAGCATATTTTAATCAATATTGGGAAGCTAAATTTATAGAAAATAACCCAATACCTTTAACATTAAAATTTAACGAATTATGGGATTGGTTTTATAAATTGCAAGAAGTTGAAAAAAACAGGGATGGGTTGAATTAAAATGAAAAAGATCTTATGTGATTGGAAAAGAGAATGACAGCTTTAGAACTCCAAAATTATCTCAAAGCCCACTATCCAAAAGAAAACGAGTCGTGCGAATGGAAAGAGTTTAAAAATCTCAAACATAGCATTTCGGGTGCAAAGGGTGAAGATTTAGCCACGTATATTTCAGCTATAGCCAACATGAGCGGTGGGCATATCGTTATCGGTGTCAAAGATGGCACGCTCGACATCGTAGGTATCGGAAATTTCCACGACTACACTCCCGAAACACTCCCTCGCCGACTACTAGGAGTTTGCCCAAGTCTCAGCAGTGAGGGGCTATCCGTAGAGGCTATCACGACAACCGACACGCAACAGACAGTTTGGATCATCCATACCCCTAAACACCTGCCACGTAAACCCGTATACGCTCATAACAAAGCATGGCAACGAAGCGGCGATAGCCTCATCGAACTCAGACCCGAACGAGAAGCCTCAATTTTGGTGGAACCGCTAGGAAAAGCAGATGATTGGTCGGCACATATATGTGTGGGTGCGACACTGGAAAATCTTGACCCCGAAGCGATCCGTTTGGCGAGAGAGGAATATATCACCAAGCATCCCAAACTTTCAGAAGAAGTTGCGCAATGGGACGACCAAACATTTCTCAACAAAGCCAAGCTCACACTTGATAGCAAAATCACCAATAGTACCCTTTTGCTATTAGGAAAAGCCGAATCTATACATTTACTCTCCCCAGCAGTGCCACGCATCACATGGGTGCTTAAAGACCGTGACGGTATCGAACAAGGGTATGAGCATTTTGGATTACCGTTACTCGTAAGCGCACAAAAGGTTCATGCAAAAATCCGTAATTACAAATATCGCTACATGGCAGACAGCAAGCTTTTCCCCGACGAGATAGACAAATACGATCCATGGATAATTTACGAAGCCCTACACAACTGTATAGCGCACCAAGACTATGAAATGAACGGTCGTATCAATGTCGTCGAGTTCCCTGATAAACTCGTATTCTCAAACGTCGGAAGCTTCATTCCTGAAAATGTGGAGAATGTCATAGAGCGTGACGCACCGCCTGAGCTGTATCGCAATCCGTTTTTGTGTCAAGCAATGGTCGAGATTAATATGATTGATACCATAGGCAGTGGTATTAAGCGTATTTACTCCAAACTTCGACAACGATTTTTCCCTATGCCCAATTATCAAATTGAACCTGCCCGTGTTCAAGTAACGATTTTTGGTCAAATCCTAGACGAGCGATACAGCAAACTCCTTGCGACTAATCAAGAACTCAGCTTGCATGACGTTATTGCGTTGGATCGTGTCGTTAAAAATCTCCCTTCTGACGATGCAACCCTGAAAGATCTTCGAGATAAAGGACTTATTGAGGGGCGGAAGCCAAACTATCATGTTTCATCGCACGTAGCCAAACAAACCAATCAACAAGATGAGTATATGAAAATGCGGGGCATTGACGATGAGTATTACCAAGCAATGATAATCAAATATTTGGGTAAATTTGAAAAAGCTAAAAAAGTAGATTTTGAAAAACTACTTTTAGACAAGTTACCAGATATTTTAGACGAAAAACAAAAGAAAAACAAAGTAAAAAATATTTTACAAAAGCTCAGAACTATCGGTATTGTCGAGACTGTAGGTTATGATTGGATACTGTCTAAAACAAAAAAACTTTAGACGCTTTTAGACACTTTTTTAGACAATTTAAAGATAACTTAAAAGGAAAATAGTTAAAATTCAAGGTAGATCTTCTCATTTCAAGCTTTGATTTTTAGGGGTACTTATAGGGGTATCTTTATGGATATACTTCTTTAAATATCGTAAAATAGGCACTTGTTGGTTGAGCTAGGGTCCACCAATGCATTAAGTATTTTAAACTTTATAACCATCACAAAATCTTCACTTCAAATTGACTCTTCAAAATAAAAAGGACTTTTCATGAAAATTTTGATTGCATTATTCTTTATTCATCTCATGCTGTTAGGATGTGGTATCACCAACCCTGGGTATCTCAAAGAAAAGCCCGATACAGAGATGCTAATACCCAACGTAAGTACCCTATGGGATGTAGTAGCTGTCATAGGAGAGCCGGCCATCAATAAGATGAGTTTTCGTAAACAGCTTACGTATAAGTACTACTACAATATGCCCAATGCTACCATTGATACCAATCTAATGATCAAAGGCAATTACAGTTCTGGATGTAAAGGTTGCGGAGAGCTTATCGCTACGTTTAAATGGGGAAAAACCGATAATTTTAAAGAGTTTATATTGACAGGAATTGTCCTATCGGACGAACAGACAGAGAGTGATACTACGAAAAAATAGAAGATGCTCATCTGAAATATCAGATGAGCAAATTAGTAAATACTAGCCTTTAATGACTTTGCTTTTTAGCAACTCTTCGTTTGAAATAGAAACTTCTTGACCGTTATCTGTTGCAATCACTGTTTTAGCAGTTCCAACTGATTTTACAATCCCTTTGATCCCATCGACTTCGATACGATCTCCCGTTTTGTAAAGATCACGGACATAGGTCCCTGCAACGATCTGAGAAGAAAGCTCACGCGTCCCTAGCCCAACTGAAAGGGCAAGTGATGCAGCAACAGCAATCAGTAAGATTCCAGCTACTTCGTTCAGCAAATACGTTTCAATGCCTAATTGCGCGATACCCAATGAGATTGAGATAATAGCGATAACCACATACGCAGTTTTACCAAGCGGTACTGCAAAATCGATATTCATCCCTTTTGCACCATCAGTAATAACATTCTGAGCGATATTCGCAATGTAAAACCCGAATAACAAAACAACCAATGCCGCAAAAATATTTGGCAAGTACAATAAGATGACTTTAAGTGCATCCGCCATTACATTAAGATTGAGCATTTCTGCAGCTGACATTACAAACGTCACCATCAAAATGTAAAAAGAGAGCTTGGACAAGAATTTAGCCAAATTAATTTTTTCCATCGTCATACCAAAAAATTTCATCAACCCGCTTTGAGCAACAAAATGCTCAAGTTTTGTTTTCTCAATGAACTGCAAAACGATGTATGCAATAAACTTTGCCACAAAGTAACCAATAATCAGAATTAGAAGTGACGCTACTATATTGGGTATAGCAGCCGCAAATTTGTTCGCAAGGGTGGTCAATGGGTCCATGAAGGCGACCGATAGTGCCTGAGTAACATTATTCATTAAAATCCTTTTTCATATTAATTTATACGTTCAAATATAGGAATATAACTATTTGTAATTATATTCCTATTTTTACGTACCGTATTTACATGATACAACGTTCATGGCTAACAGCACCGTTATAGTTCTTTTTAGTGCATTAATTGCCAAATATGTTACTTTTATTCCCATTCTTATTTACTATCATTAGCAATATAGAGTTTTTTTATTATCCAAACAAATACATAAATTAGAATAAACTGTATAATTCTGACTTTTAGGTTATACTGAGTACAATAAATATAAACGAAAAACTAAAAGCTGATCTAGCCTTTTTTAGACATCCGATGAAGTGATAATCAATACACTATGAAACATAAAATAAAAACAAAAGCTCAACAAATAGCCCGTCATCCAACAACACAAAAAGCACTTATTGCGCTAAAACCTGAAAGATCCATATGGGGATTTCTAGGTATCGTGATGTTTTTGATCGTTCCTGAGATCGTCGCATTCATCTGGAGTGTACCTATCACAGCATTTGCCAACGCCCAACTGCTATTAAGTCCTGCGCTGATTGAAAAGCAATACTATGACCTGCTTTTGATGCTTTTTGAAAACGGTGGAAGCTGGTTGAATCTCGCTATTGGGGCTGCATTACTGATATGGCTGTTTTTTTAGTCCCAATCAATAGGAAACCATTTTTTCGTTACAATATACCCAAATGAAATACCAAAAAAGGACTCTAATGTTACTACGTTTACCTCTTATCCTAGCTACTGCTGCAACGTTTGCTCTTGCTGCTTCCACTACGCTTGCTACTGTCAATGGCAAAGCCATTACTTCTAAAGATGCCAGTGCGTTTATGGCAAAAGCGATTCCGGGGATGAGTTTTGACAAACTCGATGCAAAAATGAAACGTCAGATCGTAGATCAGCTCATCAATCAAACGCTCATCAAAGACCAAGTCAAAAAAAGCGGTATCCAAAACACCCCTCAGTTCAAAGTAGCCTATGCAGCATTGCGTGATGATCTAGCAGTAGATATGTGGATGAAACAACAAATGGGGAAGATAAGCGTTTCAGAAAAGGAGACAAAAGAATTTTACGAAGCTAACAAAGACAAGATGAAGCAAGCCAATAAAGCAGTCCCGTATGAAAAAGCAAAATTTGAGATTACGCAGTTTATAAAGATGGAAAAGTTCAAAGCCTCTATGGGTAAAACTACAGATGCCCTACGCGCCTCTTCTAAAGTCGAAATAAAGCTCTAAGCATTTACTTCGTTCAATGAGCTTTTAGGCACATTTAAATGCCTACTATCTCTTGTGATACTCTCCCTACTGCACTACATCAGTAGTAGTTGTTATAGTTAACGTACCGACGATTTCAATATCATCTGAGTGATCATCATCGTCGTCGTGTGTATCATACATATCGTCGAAATCATCATCCATCTCATTACCTGCAAGGTATTGCGAAATATCGTCATAATCAAATTCTTCAAGAATATCGTCAAGCATATCCATCGTCAATCCATATTTTTTGCTGATCGCCATAATCGCTACTGGAGATTTAAGCTTCGAGATAATTTCATCATGGATCTCTTGTACATTCGCACCTTTTTTGAGTATATACTCCTCTGTGCTTAGATCCAATACATCCGTATCGTATCCATTAGAGCTCATATACTCTTCTATTTCATCCAATGAGATCTCTTCACCCATGATCTCGGCCAACATCTCTGTTGTCACATCATATTTTTCACTTATCTTGAATATCTCAGACGGACGATTCAAGTTAGCATGCAAATATTCATGCGCCTCTTCTGTTGTAATTCCCAATTTATAGAGATGATCCGTTGTTTTAGACATATCTACTCCTTTTATTTTAGAATTGTAAACTATACTACATCAATAAAAATTAATCATTAATTAATATAAAATATTAATCAATTTGCAATTTGGGGTCAGACCCCTATTTTTCAATAATATTTAATACACATCATCATGGGTTCCAATATCCACTGGTATGATCTCATTGTCTTGGATGATAAAGTCAATAATCACTCTGTAATCCATATTGATGGAAATGGAGTGAAACTCACAAAGTTTACCCTGTAATTTATAAAGTCGCAGCGATGGATGATAGGGGTTAATTTCCAATATCTCAATAGTTTTTACGTATCGCTCAAGAATCTCAGGATGTTTCTTGATGAACTTCTTTAGTTTCTTGAGATATGTTTCAGCGACAATGATCTTATAGCTCACTTGTCAACTCAGCGATATGTTCTTTAGCAGTTTGTGATTTGTAGTTTCCGTTCTTTATGTCTTGCATGGTTTGTATGTATGCCAAGTCAAGCTCATTGGCTCTTAACTCTTTGTATCTATCAATATCAAGTACTACAAATTTATTCTTTCCACGCACATTGATAACCAATTCGTCAAATTTACTCAACAGATCCGTGAATAAAGAGACTCCTTTAGTTTTCACCTCATTAGCACTTATAGTCATAACAGTATCCTTAATAGTACTTTTTAAAGTATTATAGCATAAGATAAAAATATTTACCCCATAAGCCTACCCGCACAACTAGCAGCACTTATGAGTACTTCATTACGTCTACAGCCGCTAAGTATCAGTATAGGGACTATGTATTTTAGGTGAATGTTTTCACTTTGATGTACTGCCAACATTAGTCTATTAGACTCTATGCGTGTTATGAACCTCTGGTGTTCATTATTTTCTTCGAATGGTTTGATTCCTTTACAAAAAGTGCCTGACATATTTATTGTATTTTTATAATTTTTTTTACATTCCTTGACAGTGTGTACATAAAGGTGTACAATTATACACATTCCTTAAAGGATTAGCTATGACCAAAGCCATAACAGCCTCTCAAGCTAGAGCAAACATTTTTACCATTATGGATGAAGCAGCATCTTCCCATGAACCTATTCTTATTACTGGTAAACGCAATAATGTGGTTATGTTGTCTCAAGAAGATTGGAATGCTATTCAAGAGACCCTATTTTTAGTGTCTATTCCAAATATGAAAGAGTCTATTATAGAGGGTATGAATACCCCTATCGCTGAGTGTAGCGAAGAGCTTGAATGGTAGAATGGAAAATTGTTTATACCAAACAAGCACAAAAAGACGCTCAAAAACTCTCTTCATCCAACCTAGCTGATAAAGCCAAAGAGTTAATAGTTATTATAAAGTGCGATCCTTTTACGAATCCTCCATCTTATGAAAAATTGATTGGGGATTTAAATGGTGCTTATTCACGTCGTATCAATATCCAGCATAGGTTAGTGTATCAGGTTTTGGAAGAAGATAAGATCATCAAAGTTCTTCGTATGTGGAGCCATTACGGAGAGTAGCATAATCATCATTTTACTGTACCTACAAGACTTAGACTACTATCTCACCTTAACAACCCCATACAGCCTTCATTGGATATATTAATTAGCATGTCTTTGTGTCATCTTTGAGCTTCTATGTCTTAGCAGCCTTTGTCTTTAGAGATAGTATTGCAATTTACAAAAAGTGCCTGACACCTTTATTCAGAGGAACCGACATTACTGTCGGGTTTGGATTAAACCCAATCAGCAATTTTCCAGTGATTTTTTACTGCTAAATGACCAATTATCGCTGCAATTATAATTCCAATCGGAATAATCATAACGGGTTCAAACATTTTCAATTTCCTCCATTTTCATTTCAATGAAGTTTAAAAAAAGTGCCTGACACTTTTTTTTGACACCTTTTTTTGGGGGCAAACCCCTATTTTTTAGCAGTAGTGCCGTGGGCGCTCTATTCTTGCGAGACTTTATATATGCCAAAAAACACAACTGTAATAAAAGCCATAATTGCTAATATAGTTGCAGCAATTGCTAAATTCATCATAAATCCTTTATCTCTTTGGTTCGTTTGGAAATCATCATAAACACTGCCAAGAGCGCAATCAGCAGAAAAAAGATTCCGCATATGCTGACCCATGTCCACAAATCATATCTATTGGATTCCAGTCTTGATACGGTAGCGCCAACCAATAAAATTATTGCACCAAACAAAAGACTCAACAAGACTCTCAGCGTATTTAATATTTCTTTAACTTCATCTAATTTACCCATGTAATAATTATATCAGAAGAATCATGAAAACTGAGAAAATGAAGATTATGTGAAGCAGTGGGAGATTTACAAAAGGGGTCTGACCCCTCTTTCCTAAAGATCAGAAGCTGTAAGTTGATAAGCGCCATACAAAAGCGCACCTGCAAAAGCAACAGTAACTGTAATTACTGCAATAGTAGCTAAAGTCATCATAAATCCTTTAATTTCTTAATGTTGTTATGCATTGCTTTTGATATCAATATAAAGACTGCAATAGCAATCAATATCACAGCGATACCTAACCAAAACAGAAGAGCAACATTATTATCATCGTACAATTTCGCCACGCCAGCACCACTTGCCAAAACGATAGCAACGATAATAGTTAAATATGTTTTCAAAGCACCTATATGCTCTTTTACTTCGTCTAATTTACCCATATTAATATTATATCAGAAGAATCATGAAAACTGAGAAAATGAAGAGAACTGACATTATGTGAAGTGGGAGGAAGTTTACAAAAAGTGCCTGACACCTTTATTATATACTCTCCTTGTATTGCTATTATATCGGAGAATATTTAAGTTTTAAATAAGAAATAGTTCAATATGGGGTCAGACCCCTATTTTTTTGCTATTATATCGGAGAATATTTAAGTTTTAAATAAGATATAGTTTAATATGGGGTCAGACCCCTATATCCTGGGGTCAGACCCCTATATCTTGTCTTTTATCTTTAGAAATATGAGGGATATTAACGAAAAAAGCCCCTGCTCCCATAAAGAGAGCAGAGGCTGATAGATTCTTTAAGTCCGAAGACTTAGAAGAAGATTTACGCGAGTTCGAGAGTACCGTTGTTTGGTTGTAAGAAGCAGTTGACAAATCAACAGCACCAGTGATCTTGATAATTGAATCAACACCATTTTGGAAATCGTTCGTCGTTGTATCACCTGACTGAACAATATATGTACTTGTAACACCAGCATTTGTGTACTGGAACCATGAAGCGTTATTGCCATCAGTAGTTAAAGCACGCGCAGCTGCGTTAGCATAGTCTTGGAATACTGCAGTAGAAGCAAGAGTAATAGCTGCTGCAGTAAATACAACAGTACCAGCATCAGCAGCATCTAGATCAATAACATCGCCCGCAAGGAAATCAGTAATAGTAGCATATGAGTTTACGTTTGTAGATACATTCATCTTAAATATATCAGCACCAGCTCCACCTGTCAATGTAGACAAGTCTCCACCTTTTAATACGTCATTACCAGCTCCACCGATCAATGTTTGGCTAGTACCTGTAGCAGTAAGAGTATCAACACCATTACCACCAGTGATTGTAGCGCTGTTAACAGCTGAACTA
>NCIJ01000018.1 GCA_002282015.1 Sulfuricurvum sp. 17-40-25
AAGACCTGAACTCAATTTAGCGAGTGAACTGTCCAAATTACGGTTTGTCATACCCGCATTTACTTGTGAATTCATTGCCGCGACGTTTGTGTTAATTCTGAAACCCATGATAAATCCTTTTATGGTCGAGCTTTCGCTCTGAAGTTTTTTCAGCATCCTTGCTGTAACACACTATATCGGGATATAAAAAAGAAACTTTAACGGTTTTAGACTTTTTTTTGTTACACTTTCGCAATTATATTTATTGTAGTAGAACAGAGGAACAAAATATCTCTTACTTCACTACGCATTCAGGCGCTTACGCTTGGCCTCTTATGAGGCAAAAAAATACCATGCAGGATCTTTTATTTGAAATTGATAATCGTAGAGTCACCGGCCAAGGCCAAGACCATAAAAAACTTTCTTTCCAAAGAGTACGAAGTCATTGCGTCCAAAGGGCACATTCGAGACCTTCCCAAAAACCGTTTCGGAATTAAAATCGATAATGAAACCATTATCCCCGAATATCGCATCAGCGAGGACAGCACTGCTACGGTCAAGCAGATACAGGAATTAGCCAAAAAAGCCGACACCATCTTTATCGCGACCGATGAAGACCGTGAGGGAGAAGCGATCGGCTGGCACATCGCCCATGCGATCAAAAAAGATCCAGAAGCACTGCCGCGTATCGTATTTCACGAAATCACTAAAAATGCGATCATCCATGCCCTAGAGAGCCCTAGAGCCATCGATATGGACCGCGTGAATGCGCAACAAGCACGCCGCTTACTCGATCGTATCGTAGGATACAAACTCTCACCGCTTCTTGCCTCCAAGATACAAAAAGGTCTCTCCGCAGGACGTGTTCAATCCTCTACGCTCAAAATAATCATTGACCGTGAACGTGAAATCCGTGCGTTTATTCCTGAAGAGTATTGGACAATCGATACCTTATTCAAGCCTGAAATAGAGGCATCTCTAAACATGTTAGAGGGTCAAAAAATCGATAAGATGACCATTACCACCTCTGATGAAGCAAAACGTATCGTAGCGCTCATCAAAGGCGAATCGTTCACGGTTGGCAACATCGAGACCAAAGAGCGCAAATCTTCCACACCTCCGCCATTTATGACCTCAACCCTGCAGCAAACTGCTAGCTCACAGTTGGGATTCTCTCCAAAAAAGACGATGATGGTAGCCCAAGCATTGTACGAAGGGGTCAAAACACCTGAGGGAACATCAGGGGTCATCACCTATATGCGTACCGATTCCCTTAACCTCGCAGCCGAAGCGGTCGAAGCCGCCCGTGAAGCGATCCTGACACGTTATGGCAAACAGTATCTTCCCGCAGAACCGAAGACCTATTTGAAAAAATCAAAAGGGGCACAAGAGGCGCACGAAGCGATCCGTCCTACGATGCTTGATTTCACCCCTGAAATCGCCGCCACCTACCTCAAACCCGACGAAATCAAACTCTACAAACTGATCTATAATCGCTTTTTGGCATGTCAGATGAACGATGCACGTTTTGAACAGCAAAGCATCACCTTCCAAAGCCCAAAGGCACAATACCGTGCCACAGGGCGCAAGCTCTTATTTGACGGGTTTTACCGTGTTACCGGAAGCGATGACAAAGACAAACTGCTCCCAGCACTGACCACAGGTGATACTATCGATATCCAAAGCATCACTCCTGAGCAACACTTCACTGAGCCACCATCACGCTTTTCGGAAGCCAGCCTCATCAAACAGCTAGAAGCGGAGGGAATCGGTCGTCCATCTACGTATGCCCCAACCATCTCGACACTTCAAGCGCGCAACTACATCGAAATCGAAAAACGTCAAATTGTCCCGACAGAGATAGCCTTTACCGTGACCGAATTGCTGGAAAAACATTTCGAAGAGATCGTTGATGCTTCATTTACGGCAAATATGGAAGAGACTCTGGATGAGATCAGCGAAAACGGAACTTCATGGCACAAAATCCTCCTTGATTTTTACCATCCGTTTATCGAAAAAATCAATGCCGGTAAAGCCGATATTGTCAGTCTAAAAGTAGCAACGCCACTGGGTAGAGCATGCCCGCAATGCGGAAGCGAACTGCTTCTGCGCTCAGGACGCTTTGGAGAGTTTATCGCGTGCAGCGGTTTTCCAAAGTGCAAATACACCGAACAAACCGAAAACAATAAAAAAGAAGACTCTGCCAATGGTGATGAAGCCAGCGAAGAGGTGTGTGACAAATGCGGAAGTGCCATGGTGGTCAAAAGCGGCCGTAACGGACAGTTTTTAGCCTGTAGCGCGTATCCAGAGTGCAAAAACACCAAAACGCTCAACCAAGAGACCAAATTTTCAACCGTTCCGTGCCCTGATTGTGGCGGAAAACTGCTGTGGAGACAATCGCGTCGTGGTGCGTTTTGGGGCTGTGAAGAGTATCCAAAATGCAAATTTATCTCCAAATTCGAACCAAGTGAACACAAATGTGAAGTTGAGGGATGCGGCGGGGCATTAGCACCACGTACCTATCGCAACAAAGAAGTATACGAATGTACCAAATGTAAAAACCGAACACCTAATGAAACGGCAGAGGCGAGTGCCTAAATGAAAATCGGTTTGTTGTCGGACACCCATACAAAAAAAGGGCGATCACAACGAGCCATCGATCATCTCAAAGCCAATGGTGCCGAGTTTTTGATCCATGCAGGAGATATCGTCAAACCTGAGATGCTCGAGCAGCTCAAAGCCAGTGGCCTGCGCTATATTGCCGTCTATGGAAACAATGATGCCCATTTGCATGAATACCACGATAAATACAATCTCGTTCAAGAACCTCACTATTTCAAGCTGGCTGACACACAGTGCAAACTGATGCATCTTCCCTTTTATATGAATGCGGATGCCGAAGTGATTTTGTTTGGACATACCCATATCTTTGAGTGTGATTTTAAAAACAAAACCCTTTTTCTGAACCCTGGAGAAGCATGTGCCCGGGACAAACCTTTTTCCAGTTGTGCTATGCTAGAAATAACACCTATTAATTTTATCGTTACTCATTATTCAAGAGCCGTTGGCACCGAAGAATTTGAAGAACAACACTACACCTTTGAAAGATCAAAATAATGACCCAAAAAATATTTCTCTGCTCTATTTGTAACATCAACAGCGGTACGTGCAACGAAGACTGTAAGTTTTGTTCTCAAAGTGTCAAATATAAAGCCGATATAGAGCGCTACAAACAAAAGCCCATGGATCAGATACTCCAAGAAGCGCGTAAACTCGAATCATTGGGAGCATTAGGCTTTTGTCTCGTAACCGCTCAAAAAGGACTAGATGACAAAACCCTTGAGTTTGTATGTAATGTTGCCAGTACCCTAAAGCGAGAAGTTCCCCGTTTACGTCTTATCGCTTGTAACGGAACAGCTACGGTAGAGCATCTCATCGAACTCAAACGTGCAGGGGTTGCGGCGTACAATCATAATCTCGAAACCAGCCGTGCTTTTTACCCAGAGGTATGTACTACCCACCCATGGGATGAGCGTTATGAGACCTGTGAGAACGTCAACACAGTAGGACTCAACCTCATCAGTGGCGGAATTTTCGGAATGGGTGAAACCAGAGAAGACCGTCTGAGTATGCTTCAATCACTCAAAGAACTCAACCCTGTTTCTGTTCCATTGAACTTTTATCATCACAATCCTGCCCTGCCTCTTAATCCAAGCCCCCTCAATGTAGATGAATGCCTTGAACTCATCCGTCTTTCTCGCTCAATACTCTCTAACGCTGATCGTATTATGATAGCAGGCGGGCGTGAGATCACGTTTAAAGAGCGTCAACATGAGATATTTGAGGCAGGAGCAAACAGTATTGTCTTGGGGAATTACCTCACAACTGCAGGACGCGAGGCACATACTGATTTAGAAATGCTGCAAAAACTCGGGCTTAAAATCGCTCTCACACCGGATGACAAATAGTTTCTATTCTTGTGTTATAATGTTTTAATAAGTCAAGGAGGTGTTGAATGTCTCAATCAGTATTACTCAACATCGCCCGTGAATCCATTCAAGAAGTCTTGCAAGCCCAGGAGTCCATTAATCGTAATAAGCTTCTAGAAAGTTACCCTCTGCTTGGTGAAATCGTAGCCACTCAGGTAACCCTCTATCTCAATGGTAAACCTAGAGGGACATCGGTATCCACAAATTCAGAACATACACTCCTCGAAGACATCATCCTAAATGCCAAACGAGCTGCTTTTCAAGATCCTGATTTCATCCCAATTTCGACTTCTGAATATCTGCATACTGCTATTGAATTAATTCTCTTTACCGCCGATGGTCCCATCAGCCATAGAGACGATTCTATTTTGAAAGAGCCCTAATATACGAAGCAATTGCAAACCCGTGATTGAGCCCAAGAGCGATGGAACCACCCGATTCTTGCGTAATATCACCCGCAACAAATAGTCCAGGGATATTGGTCTGATAGTGTTCGTCATGAACCGGAAGCCCATTTTCTTCTTTGATTCCGCTATCTCTTAAAAAACCACTTGGAGTGGTTCCTCCAATGGCATAGATCAATCGATCATACAGTTCCCAATATCCATCCGAGAAAATCACTTTTACCCGTCCGCTATCGGCTTCAAGCTCTTTGATTTCAGTGTTTAGCATCGCTATTAGATGCCCTTCTCCGATGGCTTTTGCAATGTTAGCTTGATTGATAGGATTAGCCCTCGAAAAAGTATCACGCCGATAACAAATTGTTACATCATTTCTATCGCACAGTTCTACTGCATACTCTATCGCTGAATCTCCTCCACCGATAACCATTATTTTTTCACCAGTTCCACATCCATCAAGTGTAAACTGAATCACATTTTTGATCGAAGGAGGAAATTTATACTCCGGCTTATTTGGTTTTCCCATACGCCCAATCGTTACTACTACATAGCGTGCAAGAATGCTCTCTCCACCCATAAAAATTTCAAACCCATCATCACGCTTTGTTATCTTTTGCACTTCATCATGCGTTTTCAATTCAATGGATTCATTATCCAATAATGTATCAAAATAGTCCAAAGTACTCTCTTTGGTCCCATCCACAAAGTAAATAGTTCCGTCCAAATCTACCTTTTGACCTTTCCAATCTCTGTCTACACGTTTGTTATCTTTATAAAATTTACGGATAGTTGAATTATGATTATCGTCTTTTTCAAGCATAACAATATTACGCATCCCCAATGTATAACTCTCTATTGCTGTTCCAATACCTGCAGGACCTGCTCCAATAATTGCTAGTTCATACATCTTTTGCATGGTATCTCCTGTTTGAAGTGAGACTAACTTTATCATACATGAAATTAAAATTATGTTATTATTCTCACATGTACTATGTTATTCAACGCCATCATAATAATCATAAAAAACACTACTTCGTTTATGCAGTAGCCAAATATATATCTGCTAAAAATACCCAAAATATTATTTTTGAAATTCATAAAGATGGAGCGGTGAAGCGTAAATGGTCACCCAAGGAGGATATAATCCTTTTAACGTCTGACAAAGAACTCTTTGTCATTACCATACAACGTTTAGAAGCCATCCAAGAGCATCATCTCGAAAAAATCAATGCCTCCCAAGAAAAACTCAATCATGAAATCAACCACTTTCATAAAACCATGCAAGAAGAATTTGAAACGATAAAACTTTCTTCAGCAAGTAATTTTAAACATTAATTAACTTTTGTAATACATTTTGCTATAATAGTCCTATTCCAATATAAAGGTTTCTCATGAATAAAATTATTCTTTCAACTATACTTGCGAGCGTAGTACTAAGTGCTAGCGATTATAACTACGAAGTAAGTCCAATGGTTGGATATCTATGGAACTCTACTTCAAATGAAACAGGTACCCAAGAAAACGGTGCTATGGGTGGAGTTGCAAATCATCAGGTTTATGGAGTTGAAGCTCAAATCAACAATATTTCAGATGTTATCAAACCTGAACTTTCCGTTTTTTACGGTCGTGACCGTGTTACAGGTAGTGCAGAAAAAACAGGTGTTTGGACAACAATGCTAAATGGCGTTTATGAGATGGATAATGTCTCTAATATCACTCCATTCGCAAAAGCCGGTTTAGGTTATGAGATGTACACAAACACTCATCCAAGCGATTACGATGGTCTTTTGTTGGATGCAGGCGTAGGTGCTAAAATTGACATCACCAAGAGTATCGCTTTAAAATTAGAAGCTCTTTACATGTACAAAATGAATAATAATGGCGTTGAGGGCAGTAATGGTGAAGTCCATAATGTTGCTGCACTTGCAGGTTTGACATTCAAATTTGGAGCTACAGCAGCCCCTGTTATTGCAGCCGTAGCGGCTCCTGTTGTTGCAGCGGTAGTAGCTGAACCAAAAAAACCAGCTCCAAAACCAGCGCCAACTCCAGTAATCGCTGAGCCTAAGGCTTGCCCAGTGAATGTTGACACTGATAAAGACGGAGTATTTGATCCTCAAGATAAATGTCCTAACACTCCAGCAGGTTTTAAAGTAGATGCTGAAGGGTGTGCACTTACAGCAACATTGCACTTAAACTTTATTACTGATGGCCATACCGTAGATGCTGCAGGTACTGCAAAAGTAAAAGAATTTGCAGGATTCTTGCAAGAAAACTCTGGTTATAAAGCAAATATCGTAGGACATACTGACAGTACTGCTTCAAATCAGTACAATCAAGTACTTTCTGAAAAACGAGCTGAAAAAGTAAAAGGAATGTTGATCGATCAAGGTGTCGCAAGTAATCGTTTGACTGCTAGTGGTAAAGGTGAAACAATGCCAACTGCTTCTAATAAAACGAAACAAGGCCGTGCCGAAAATCGTCGTATCGAAGTAGAACTTATCAAGTAATACTTCTTTCCCCTTAGGGGGAAATACTCTTACCTTACTTCTTAATCTTATCCCCAAATTTACTCATAAACTTTTCTATCTTCGGAGCGATGACCACATAACAATATCCTTGTGTAGGATGCTCATTGTAATAATTTTGATGATACTCTTCTGCCGGATAAAACTCTGGTGCGCTTGAGAGTTCCGTTACGATAGGATCACTCCAGTGTGCTTGTGCTGATGCGATCGATTCAACCGCTGTTTGTTTTTGAACCTCATCGTAATAATAGATAACCGAGCGGTACTGCGTCCCCTTATCTGCCCCTTGTGCATTCAACGTTGTTGGATCATGCAATTCCCAAAAAATGGCTAATAATTCCCCATAGCTGATAATTGTCGGATCATAGGTGATCTCAATGACTTCCGCGTGTCCTGATGCTCCGGTGCATACTTGCTCATAGCTTGGATTCTTGCGCAGTCCTCCAGCATAACCGCTAATAGCTGAGTGAACTCCATTTACTCGATTGTACACTGCTTCAATGCACCAAAAACAACCGCCACCCAAGAGTGCTTTTTCTAACGTCGCCATAATCATCCTTTGAAATCTTATGACGTAACAATACCGTAATCATCCTCACCTATACTTTTAAAAATTTGACAAGGAGGAAATGATTATGGAAAAGATAAGTTCATTTGAAAAAATGATGCTCAAAAAATTACGTGCTTCAAAACGCGCTTCATGGATGGTTGGCTAAACTGCCCTAATATTCTCGCTCACCTATCCCACCTGTATGACTTAACCGTATCTCAAAACATGCACCGTTTTTAGTATTATAAACACTTAGTTTTCCTAAACAATGTTTTTCAATAATCATCTTAGCCATATACAAACCAATTCCCGTCCCTTGCGCCTCAAACTTCGTCGTAAAATACGGATCAAAAATCTTGTCCACAATGTGATGAGGAACCCCTCCCCCTGAATCTTCTATGGAAATAGTACAGTGGTGTTGATCATCCGTACACGTGATGGTGATTTGGCGGTTCTTACTTTTAGTATATTCTATGGCTTCACGTGCATTGTTTACAATGTTAATCAAAACTTGCTTTAGTTCATTATGGTAGACTAAGATCTCGACCATAGGATCAATATCCTTGACCAATACAATTTTTTTACTTGCCAATAACGGTCCAAGCAACGTTTCGACTTCACCAATCAGGTGATACACATTTACCTTACTTTGAACGCGGTCTTGTTTAAAAAAGTTTCTAAAATCATCAATCGTTTGTGACATGTAGTCGATTTGCTGCTCTACTATCTCGATGACTTTACTCATATCATTATGATTTCCAAGACTCACATTGATATTTAAACGGGTCATGGATAATCCCAAGATATTGAGCGGTTGACGCCATTGATGTGCAATGGATTCTACCATCGAACCTATCTCTGCCATTTTGGCTTGCTGCATCAAGATCTTCTCTTGCGTACGATTTTTCTCAACGGCCTTCGTAATCTCATCTTGTAACCGTTGATTAAAGGTTTCCAGTTCTGCTGTTCGTTGACGTACCAGCTCATCCAAACGTCTGTATTTGTACCATAGGCCTATAGTAACCACAATTCCTACAACCGCCGAAAGCAACCAAAAGTCAATCTCGCTTTTATCCCCTAGTACCGATACCTCTTGAGCCCAGAGAGTACCTATCAATATCACTAATAGTAAAATAATCTTTTTCATTGTTTAAAGTGTACCGCAAGAATTATATTTACCCCCTTATACGTCTTTAGGTTACTCTAGGATAAAATCGCAAACTATTATTAAACGCTAAAACAAATGCATCCGTTTTAGCGGCATGGACAAATGTCCCTGCAACCCCCTAAAGCTACAAAAAAATTGTTTTTTGAGAATTTTAGAGGCGTATTAAGTTAATTATAAGGTTCAACTATGTCGGTCAAACAACAGCTTCTTGAAATCATGTCACGTCGTCCACTCATCATTGATGGTGCTATGGGAACACAACTTCAAGAGCGTGATGCGATGATACCAGCAGAGGCGTGGGAAGGAAATGAAGGGTGTAACGAACTCCTCAACGTCACAGCTCCTAAAGTGATGAGCGATATTTTTCATGCCTACCTCACAGCAGGAGCGGATCTACTTACCACCAATACTTTTGGTTCTTTTAACTGGGTTTTGGATGAATACCAAATCGGACATCGCGCGTATGAACTCTCTCGTGCCGGAGCGCAAGTGTGTAAAGACGAATGCGATAAATTCTCCACACCGCAGCATCCCCGTTTTGTGTTAGCATCAATTGGGCCTGGAACGAAACTCCCATCTCTTGGACACATCCACTACGATGAGATGTTAGCGGGGTATACCGAGTGCTGTTTAGGCCTTATCGATGGGGGAGCCGATATATTTCTCCTCGAAACGTGTCAAGATCCACTGCAAATAAAAGCGGCCCTACATGCCTGCCAAGCTGCCAATCAAGAACGTAATACAGACTTACCGATCATGGTTTCGGTCACCATTGAACTTGCAGGCTCGATGCTTATCGGAACCGATGCTCAAACGATTGCCACCATCATGGAGCCTTTCGATATTCTTAGTCTCGGATTCAATTGCGGAACAGGCCCTGAACAATACGGAAAACACGTCAAAACACTCTCTCAAGTCTGGGGAAAACCGATCTCCGTTCATGCCAATGCGGGATTACCGCAAAATCGCGGCGGATTTTCGTATTATCCGATGGGGCCCGATGAGTTTGCGCAACGCCAACACGATTTTTTAGCCTATGATGGGGTGAGTTTTCTGGGGGGATGCTGCGGAACGACTCCTCAACACATCCGTGCCTTGGTGGACAAAGTGTCCACGATCGTCCCAAAAAAACCAAGCGGGAACCAACCTCCCTCGATCGCATCATTGTTTAATACCGTCGAGCTCATCCAACAACCAGCCCCCCTGCTCATAGGTGAACGCTCAAATTCTACCGGGTCTAAAGCATTTCGTGAACTTATCATCGCCAGCGATTATGAGGGGACGCTCAGTGTCGGACAAGCCCAGGTACGTGATGGAGCACACTGTCTGGATGTCAATGTTGAGTTCGCTGGTCGAGATGGTGCAGTCGATATGTCAGCCGTTATGAAGTTGTACAATCAAAAAATACCGCTTCCTCTGATGCCTGATGCGACACGTGTCAACACAATGGAAGAGGCGCTCAAATGCATCGGCGGTAAACCCATCATCAACTCTGTGAATCTCGAAGATGGAGAAGATAGACTTGATGCCATTTGTACTCTGGCAAAGAAGTTTGGAACCGCCCTCGTGTGTCTCACTATCGATGAAGTAGGGATGGCAAAGACCACTGAGGACAAAATGCGCATTGCCAGTCGTATCTATGATTTGTGTGTTAATCGTCACGGTATTGATCCTCGCAATCTTATGTTTGATATGCTCACATTTACAGTGGGAAGCGGTGACTTGGAGTATCGGGATGCGGCAATCCAAACCCTAGAGGCTATTCGCCAGCTCCATGCCAAATATCCAGATGTTGGCTCGACGTTAGGTCTGTCTAACATCTCGTTTGGTTTAAGTGCCAGTTCACGTGTCTATCTTAACAGCGTCTTTTTGCATCACTGTATTCAAGCTGGAATGACTTCAGTCATCATCAATGTCAAACACATTGTCCCACTCTCAAAAATGAGCGATCAAGAAAGAGAACTGTGTGAAGAACTCTTATTTTCTCCTAACGATCAATCCCTGTTCAACTTTATCAACCATTTTAGTGATGTCACGATTGACAACACCAAGAATGATGAAGAGTATGAAGCCCTCAATGATGAAGAAAAAATAGCTAAATTACTCATTGACGGAGACAAAGAGCGAATGATCCCATTGGTGGATAAAGCACGTCTTACGATCAAACCGGACATAATCGTTAATGAAATTCTCATTGATGCGATGAAGGTGGTCGGAGAGCTGTTTGGAAGCGGAAAAATGCAATTGCCGTTTGTCTTACAAAGTGCCGAGACGATGAAGACCACTGTCGATTATCTCAATCCGTATCTCACCAAACAAGAAAAAGACACCGATACAACCCTCGTTATCGGTACAGTCAAGGGAGATGTCCACGATGTAGGCAAAAATCTCGTAGACATCATCCTCTCTAACAATGGGTTCAAAGTCATCAATGTAGGGATAAAAACAGAGCTTGAGAAATATTTAGACGTCATGAATACCAATACAATACAGGCCATTGGAATGTCAGGACTACTGGTAAAATCGACCCAAGTGATGAAAGACAATCTCGAAACCATGACCAGTATGGGAATCACAATCCCCATCTTATTAGGCGGAGCGGCACTTACTCGCAGTTTTGTGGATGATTTTTGCCGACCTTTCTACAATGGTCCGATCTTTTATTGCCGTGATGCCTTTGATGGGGTTATCGCCATGACCCGTATTGAAAAATACAACGAAAACCCTGAGATTGGTTTGGATACCCGCTTGAGTGGAGACATGGTTGAACGCCAAGTCAAAGAGGTAAAAGAGGTCATTATACCCCCATTCTCTGAGCTCAAAATGCCCTCACGTGAGGTGAAAATCCCTACTCCTCCGTTTTGGGGTCGTCGAGTATTGCGCAAAGAACAGCTTGATTTTGACATGGTATGCGAGTGGATTAACAAACGCAGTTTGTTCAAAATGCACTGGGGCTATAAACGTGCAGGTATGGACGTCAATGACTATAAAAAACTCATGGAAACCAAAGTCTACCCAGCCTATGAGCGCATAAAGCGAGAAATCGTCAAACGCGGATTGTTTGATCCCACGATTATTTACGGCTATTATCCTGTACGAAGCAGCGATCAAGAATTATTGCTATTTGATGAGAGTTACGGATGGAATGTCGATGAGAATGCCAACCGCATGCCACTGGATGATGTACTGGGCAACGCCAAATATGTCTTTAACTTCCCTCGTCAACGCAAAAATCCTCACCGTGCACTCAGTGATTTTTTCACGCACACTCGTGATGATGTCCTACCACTAACCTGTGTTAGCGTTGGAGATAGATTCAGTGAGTACGAGCAGGAACTGTATGCTAACAATGAGTACCTCGAATACAATATGGTCCATGGGTTTGGAGTGGAGCTTGCCGAAGCACTGGCTGAAGTAGCACACAAACAAATCCGATTGGATCTGGGTATCGTTAGCGACGACGAGGGGAACAGTCTGCGTGATGTCAGGATGAACCGATACCCTGGAGCACGTTACAGTTTTGGATATCCCGCATGTCCTGATTTGGAACAAAGCCGTATCATCTTTGATCTCTTACGTCCTGAAGAGTTTGGAATCGTTCTCTCAGAGACCTTTCAAATCCATCCTGAACAAAGTACGACAGCACTTGTAGTCCATCACAAAGAGGCAACGTATTACAGTGTGTAGCATCTCATATGAGACCACTTAGTTGTCTCCTAAAAAATACACCGTTTTCATTCTCTTTCTGTAAGTTTCCGAACAATTAAAAAGAGATATCACTGTTTATATTCTGCTATACTCTCTGGAACAAAAGTCCTAAATTATTGTTACCAAATGAGCTAGTATGCAATTAATTAATCATCAGTATCACTCTTTAGAGCAACTGGAATTATTCTTAGATTCTATTTTAGTAATACCCCATCAGTCACTCTTAGTCCAGTTTTTCAGTGGAACAACTGACACATCAATCCTTCAACCAATTTTGAATTATCTCACTGTACGCATCCCACATATCAATCTCATTGGTGCCACAACTGCAGGAGAAATCTTGGACGGTTCAATGAGCGATTCTGGAATTATTATCGCATTTTCATTATTTGAAGCAACCGATGTTTCGATTCATTATTATCCAAAGGCAAATTTTGATGATGGAGTCCGTGCAGCATTAGAAATAGTTAGCAATCGAACCAAAGCGTGTATCATGTTTAATGAGGGCTACAAAAGCGATTCTGAGTTATTTTTAGATGGCTTTACTTCCATTTGTAACGACATAATGATTTCGGGAGGTAATGCCAGTGATGGCTTGAGCTTTATCAAAACATACGTTATAGAAGGTTCGAATATCCATAATGAAGGCATGGTTATAGCTGTGCTTGACAGTAATGTTTTGATCGTCAATAACGCATCTTCATTTTCATGGACTCCCGTAGGTCGAGAGATGACCATAACAAAAGTAGCTGATAATATTGTCTATGAAATAGATAATCAGCCTGTCAAAGATATTTATACAAATTACCTGGGATCTAACATCATCACTAATCTTCCATTGAGTGCTGTAGAGTTTCCCCTCGTTAAGCTAGAGGATGGCATCGCGATTGCGCGTACGCTAATTCAGACAGACGGTGACGGTGGATTTATCTATGCCGGACATTTCAACCTAGGTGACATAGTTCGTTTTGCCATAGGAAACACCGAAGAAATATTAACGAGAGCTTCAGATATTCAAACTTTAATTTGTTCAAATCCTGTTGAAGCAACCTATATCTATTCATGTGTGGCTCGCAAACTTTATTTGCAAGAACAGGTTAACTACGAATTAGGTCTCATTAATAATATAGCACCCAGTGTAGGCTTTTTTACCTATGGGGAGTTTTACCACTCATCGCATAAAACCAAACTGCTTCATATTACAACAACTACCCTGTCACTTAGCGAGAAAAATACTGCTTCTACATTTATTGAACTTCCCGAAGTTCATAGTCATAGACACTCTATGCTCGAGTCTTTAACGCATCTACTCAACGCAGTACAAGCAGAATCTGACCACAATCGTCAGCTTCTTTCTGAAGGACTCATCGATGAAGTGACTGGGATTAAAAATCGTTTAGGGTTGCTAAGCGATATGAAAACGATCAACGGCTCCGTATCTCTAACTCTCATCAATATTAAGCAGTTTTCAAATGTTAATAATTACTACGGATACCAATTTGGAGATAAACTTTTGAAGGTTTTTGCCAAAAAACTCCAAATCTGTGTTGGACATCCCCATGTTTACAGAGTCAGCGGAGATGAATTTGCAATTTTAGGCTCTAAAAGCCAATCCAGTCAAGAAAATCGCGAGAATATAATTACCATTTTCGCATACTTAGATGGATGTTCATTTATAATAGATACACATGAAATATTTGTCAATATTGCAGCTGGATCGGCCAGTGCAAAAAACCTAATGGTCTATAATTTAGCCCATATAGCCCTTAAAGAAGCCAAAGAACGTCAAGGAAAAGTCATCTTTTACGACGACAATATCACATTAAAAACAAAAATACAAAACAATATACTAATGCTCGGTAAAATAAAGTCCGCGCTTAAAGACGATAGATTTCTCCCTTATTTTCAGGGAATTGTAGATAATAAAACCAGATGCATTGTGAAATATGAATCATTAATTCGTATGATAGACGAAGATGGCACGGTTCTCAGCCCTTATTTCTTTTTAGAACATGCTAAAAAATCAAATCTCTATAGCGCACTTACTCAACTTATGATTACCAAAACATTCAAACGATTTGAACATTTAAAAACTGATTTTTCGATCAATCTTTTACTCGAAGATATTAAGAATGATGAAACAAAAGATTTACTTTACACAATACTTCAAAAATCTCCAGCTACCAAGCATGCTATTTTTGAGATCGTTGAATCTGAGGGGATTGAGGACTTTGACGAAGTTGCTACCTTTATCGACAAACTAAAATCCTATGGATGCAGAATAGCCATAGACGACTTTGGAACAGGGTACTCAAATTTTAGTTATTTAGCTCAACTAAATATTGATTACATCAAAATAGATGGCTCACTTATCAAAAACATCACCACTAATCCTGACCATTTATTGGCAGTCGAAAGTATCGTCTTTTTCGCACATAAAAAAGGGATTAAAACCATTGCTGAATTTGTCGAAGACGAAGTAACGTTTAACAAACTGGTCGATCTTGGAATAACCTATTCTCAAGGCTATCTCTTCTCGGTTCCCTCACCAAAATTAGAGGATTAGCTCCTACCCTTTCTTCCACACTTTTTCCATCCAATCACCCATCTTTGCCTCATAGCCACTGTTTTTGTATTCTACAAACTTCAATGGTTTTGCAAGATACTGCTGTTCTACCCATCCGCCAAAATCATGCGGATACTTATAATTACTTCCACGTGGACGTATGGCGTCCGGGATCTCTAAGATTACTCCGTTACGCACTGCTGTCAGTGCGTCATTTATCGCATTGTACGCTGTGTTTGATTTTGGAGAGGCACATAGATAGATCACCGCTTGCGCCAATATTATGCGTGATTCAGGATAACCGATTTGTTTGACGCTCATCATTGCAGAGGTACATAGCGTGAGTGCCTGCGGATTGGCATTACCAACATCTTCGCTCGATAAGATAACCAAACGTCGTGCGATAAATTCGGGCGGTTCTCCCCCCTCGATGAGTCGTGCGAGATAATAGATCGCTGCATCTGCATCACTGCCTCGGATGCTTTTTATCAGTGCTGATGCCAAATCATAATGTACACCTGCTTCTGAACTACCTTGTGCTTGTGCGGTGGGTCGAAGTGATTTTAGTAATGCTAGGGTAATTGTAACCTTCAGAGCACTTACTACCTCTAGAAGTTTGAGCATCGCACGGGCATCTCCGCCTGAACTGGTAATCAAATATTCCTTTGCCTCATCATCCATTGCAATGGTTGTACGTCCTAACAAATCCTCTAACGACTTAACACCAATCGTTTTGAGTTCAAACAGCAGTGAGCGTGAACGCATAGCAGCAGTAAGGCTAAAATAGGGATTTTCAGTCGATGCACCGATAACTAACACACTGTTTTGTTCCATAACTGGTAGTAACACTTCTTGCTGATTTTTAGCCAGACGATGCACCTCATCGATAAATATAAGTGGTTTACTCAAAGAATTTTCGTATTGATTAAAGATTTTTCGTAGTTCTTCTATTTTGAGGGAAGTCGCATTAAATTCATAAAAGGGGAGATCCATAACAGAGGCGATAATACGCGCTAATGTTGTCTTACCGCATCCGGGAGGACCGTAAAAAAAAGAGTGGGTGAGATCACCACTCTCACATAATAAGCGTAACGGAGCATCCGATGCACAAAGGTGCTCTTGACCGACTACCTCATCAAATAGTTTTGGGCGAAGAAGATAGGTGAAATCGGCCACTTTTAACCTGCGATGACCTTAACCATTACTTCACGTTCTTGACGAGGTCCGTCAAATTCACCGAAAAATATTCCTTGCCATTTTCCAAAAATTGGACGTCCATCAACCACAGGAATACTGACTGATCCACCCATTTGGGCCGCCTTGAGATGTGCTGCTGCATTATCCCCGACATGGGCATAAGCTTCTTCAATAGGATTTACACGGCTAAGAGAGAGTAAAAGGTCACGACGAAGATTGTGATCTGCATTTTCAAATAAAAAGACACTTCCCGTCGTATGAGGGGTAAAAACCACACATATTCCTTCTTTAATCCCTGATTTTATCACCACTTCTTTAACTTCTTTGGTTATATCCATCAACTGTGTTTTATGACTGGTTGGAAATTTAAACGTTTTCATTTCTTCTTACTCCCCATTGCGTATTTTTTTGTCGGATTGTATTTATTGGTTCCAAAACTCTCGGTCATAGCATTTGCTTTGGATTTGTCCTTGTCTTTTATAAAGGCTCTTTTGACCGGCGCGGCTTTTTCTTTGGTGAACAAAGGTTTTTCAGTTTTGTTCATACTGTTGCCAAAAGCCCCTTTTTCACCACTACCTCTCTCTTTATTGTACTCAGGCTTATCAAAACGACCTTTCTCTTTTCCAAATGCGGGCTGTACCGCTTTTAGCTGCTTCTCTTTTTGCGTGGCGGTTCGTTCAATCCCATCTACAAATGCCCGAAGAGAGGTATATTCAGCACGTTCCAAAAAGCGTACTTTTCCCGTCGGAAGGTTATTCAGATCAATACCGCCGAAACTCAGACGTTTCAGATCCACGATCTCAGCACCGAAGTGGGCGAAAAATCGGCGCAGTTCACGATTTTGTCCCTCTCCGATCGCCACTTTAAGAATCGAATAATCCCCTTGGTCTTTTTGCACTTGATAGGCGTAAAAAGGGGCAAAGCTCATTGGTCCTGCCTCAGCATGCTCGTGCGCTCCTGCACTCGCATCCTCGAGTTCCAGTCCCTCACCCATAGCGATCTTCATCCCCTCACTCACGGCACCCTTGATCTTGATACGGTACACACGCTCCATCTTGGAGGTCATAAGTGCAGTCGCAACCCGTGAAGCATCGGTCATGAGCAATAAGCCCTCAGATGCAAAGTCCAATCGTCCTACAGGAATAAAATGGCGATAGCTTTTCGCCAAAGAATCGTAAATCGTTTTTCGCCCTTGTGGATCTTTTTTGGTCACTAACTCGCCACGTGGCTTGTTATAGACAATCACCGTAAATTGATCTTGTGCCGTAACTTTGTTACCGCTGATACTGACATCGGCTTTGCGCTCATCGACTTGTAAGGCTGGATTTTTTTCAATCTCGCCATCAATACGGACGTACCCGTCCAAAATCGCCTGATCCGCTTCCCGACGTGAGTAGGTTGAATAGTGTGCGATAAACTTGTTTAAACGCATCATGAGATACCTGCTTCCACGAGAGTATGAAGGTGTAAAACACCTTGAATAACGCCGGAAGTATCTGTGACCACCAGCAACTGAATTTTTTTCTGTTCTATGAGCACCAATGCGTCTGAGGCTAATAATGTTGCATCATTGATGGTAAACGGATTGTGCGTCGCGTACTTATTAGCGTGAGCTTCCAGTGAAAAATCGGGATTCATCAATGCACGACGGATGTCTCCATCACTCAATAATCCTGCGAGTTTTCCCTCACGATTGATCAGCATCACTGTTCCCAGTCGCCCTTCGCTAAGAGTCAAAATCGCCTCTTTTAATGGCGTATTTTCATCCACGATAGGAAGGTTTTGCGTACGCATCAGATCGACTACTTTGACAAAAAGTTTCTTACCCAACGCACCACCGGGGTGAAATGACGCAAAATCTTCTTTTTTAAAGTCACGTGCATTCATCAAACACACGGCAAGCGCATCACCCATAGCTAATGTCAGCGTCGTCGAACTCGTAGGAGCGATATCCAACGGACACGCTTCTTGCATCACGTTGATATTGATCACTTCATCGCTGTAACGTCCCAACGTCGATTCACGGTTTCGTGTCATCCCGATCAAAGGGATATCAAAGCGTTTAATATGCGGTAAAATCGAACTAAGTTCAGGGCTCTCACCGCTATAACTGATCGCTAACACGACATCCTCTTTACCGATCATTCCCAAGTCGCCATGTAATGCTTCGGTAGGATGGAGAAAAAAGCTCGGGGTTCCTGTAGAAGCAAACGTTGCCGCCATCTTGGCTCCAATAAGTCCCGATTTTCCCACACCTGTAATGACCAGTTTGCCACGGCACGCTAAGATGGTTTCAACTGTACGGGTAATCTCGTCCCCGATTGTTTCCATGGCTTCACGCAAGGAATGCGCTTCGATTTCAAGTGTCTTTTTGGCTATTGCGATATAATCGTTACTCATGGAATGATTATACTCCAATAACCCTTTAAAACAGGTGCATTTATGCAAAACCTTTATACCCAGACCACCTCTCTTGATCAGCGCGCTCGCGTAGAATTTGCACTTAGCGAAGTGCTCATGATGGAACATGCGGCTATGGGTATGGAGCGCATTATACGTGAACGTTTCCCTCATAATTCTACGATCCTTATCGTCTGTGGTCCTGGTAACAATGGAGCCGATGGGCGTATCCTGGCACGATTACTGGAGGGAGATTACACTGTTTTTGTGAAGCATGAGAGTCATCAGCGTTACGATGTCATCGTTGATGCACTCTTTGGAAGCGGTCTGGCTCGCTCCCTTGATTCCCTTACGCAAGAACTTATAAACACACTAAACAAAACGGATGCTTTTAAAATCGCATGTGACGTTCCCACGGGTCTTTATGCTAACGGGGCTCTTGATACTCACGTTTTTAAAGCAGATGTCACCGTTGCAATGGGAGCACTGAAACTTGGTATGTTTAGCGATGCCGCCAAAGAAGTGGTAGGAGAGATACACGTCTGCGATCTAGGGATTTCACGCGTACGCTATGAAGTACCTTCACCATGGCAACTGCTTGATCTATCCGACTTACAGCTTCCAAACCGAACCCATACCTCAACGCATAAAGGGAGCTACGGTCATCTAAGCCTTATCTGTGGCGAAAAGATCGGAGCATCGGTTATAGCAGGGTCTGCCGCATTGCGCTTTGGATCAGGATTAGTGAGCCTGATAACGTGTGAAAACATCGTTATTCCACACGAACTTATGCAAAGTCACTCTCTTCCTTCTACTACAACAGCTATCACACTTGGAATGGGATTGGGTACTGAGTTTTGCGATGAGGAGCTCCAAAAACTTTTGGATAACACGCACCCTCTCGTTTTGGATGCCGATATTTTTGCTCACCCACTGTTTGCAACACTTTTGGATCGACATCGTACCGTCATCACGCCCCATCCCAAAGAGTTTGCGCAGGTTTTACGTCTCACAGGCATTGCCGATATTGATGTCACTACCTTGCAAAACGATCGTTTTACCTATGCCCAGCGTTTTTGCAGTGCCTTTCCTAACACGGTGTTAGTGCTCAAAGGAGCAAACGTTATCATCGGATCTAACGACCGCTTTTACATCAATCCGCACGGAACAGTAGCCTTGGCCAAAGGCGGAAGCGGTGATGTCCTCTCAGGCCTTATCGGTGCGTTGTTAGCCCAAGGTTATATGCCGCTTGATGCTGCCATTCATGCTTCTTTAGCCCATACACTGGGTGCACAAAAGTTTACTAAAAACAATTACGCTCTAACACCCTTTGATCTTATAGAAAGTATTACCACACTATGAAAAAAATTGTTGTCCTATTTAGCGGCGAGGGTACAAATCTCGCAAACCTAATAAGTAAAATTCATAACAAACACGGCGTTATCGTATCCACGATCACCAACAATCCTAATGCAGGAGGGATTATCAAAGCACAAAATGCCAATATCCCAGTTACTGTCTTACCTCATACCCAGTTTGACAGCAGAGAGAGCTACGATACCGCACTCGTGGAGATAATCCAAAAATACAACCCTGATCTGGTGGTTTTGTGCGGTTTTATGCGCATCCTTACCCCCGTATTTACAACTCAAGTACGTTCCATCAATCTTCATCCCTCATTACTACCTGCATTCAAGGGCGCACGTGCTATTGAACGCAGTTTTGAAAGTGACGAAACCGTATGTGGCGTGAGCGTACATTGGGTTACTGAAGAGCTCGATGCAGGTGAAATAATCTTGCAAAAAAGTTTTACCAAAAATATTAATGACAATTTAGAAGATTTTTCGGCTAAAATCCGCGCTATAGAACATGAAATTTTACCCCAGAGTATTATTCAAATACTCAGCCAAGGATAGAGATGCATACATTACAAATCGGAAAATACACGCTAGGAAGCCGTCTTATTGTCGGAAGCGGAAAATATGACTCCTTTGAAACCACCAAAGCAGCAACACTTGCAAGCGGTTCTGAACTCATCACGGTTGCCGTTCGTCGTTTAAATATCACAAACCCAAACGAGGCAAATCTACGCGATACCTTTGCAGGTACCAATGTGAAATTTTTACCCAATTCAGCAGGATGTACAACAGCAGAAGAAGCGATCACCCTTTTTCGCCTTACTCGTGAAGCAACAGGAATCGATCTCATCAAACTCGAAGTCATCGGTGATACTCAAAAAACCCTTTATCCTGATGTCCTAGAGACCATCAAAGCGTGTGAAGTCCTAGCAAAAGACGGCTTTACGATCATGGCGTACACCTCTGATGATCCGATCATGGCACGTCGATTGGAAGATGCTGGCGCTCACGCGATCATGCCTCTTGCAGCTCCTATTGGCAGTGGCTTGGGAGTACAAAACCGTTATAACATCGTGTTTGTACGCGAAGCGGTCAAAGTACCGATTATTGTAGATGCAGGGATTGGCTGTGCAAGCGATGCCGCACTGGCTATGGAATTAGGAGCTGATGGTGTTTTGACAAACACAGCGATCGCACAAGCACAAAATCCGATGCTCATGGCAGAAGCTATGAAAAACGCCGTTATCGCAGGACGATTAAGCTATTTAGCAGGACGTATTCCAAAACGCCCATACGCAACTGCATCCTCTCCAATCGATGGGATGATACAGTTTTAATATTTATATAATTTATTGCTCTTCTCAACATACCAGAAGCGAGGTCGCTTGCCGTAGGGCAAAAGCGTACCGATAGCGTCTTGTTGAGAAAGCGATTTTCTTTTGTTTCTTTTCTTTACTAAAAAGAAAAGATAAAACCTCTTTAAAATACAATAACACCCATCAAATTTAACATAACAAACACTAACGCTACAGGTGCAACATACCGTACATTAAAATACCAAACAGGATAGAACCATCCCATGTGTGTGCGCAAAACAGATGCAACGCGTTCTTTTTCCATAACATGTCCCACAAAAATTGCCATCAGTAATCCGCCTACTGGCAGTAAAATATTAGAGGTAATGTAATCACTCCAATCAAAGAAGTTTCTACCACCCCACGTCAATAGCTGTGATGTAGATTCTAATTCTGAAAAAATAGCCATCAAACCAAAAAAGTAAAAGAAAAGCCCCATAGAAATCGCCGCTTTAGCACGGGTCATTTTCCAACGATCTATGAGATACTGTACCATTGGCTCTACAAGAGAAACCGCTGACGTAAGTCCTGCAAATGCCAAAGCAACAAAAAAGAGCACGGACAATACATTACCTGCAGCTCCCATTGCGTGAAACACTGCAGGAAGTGAAATAAAGACCAATCCAGGGCCCTTGGCAGGCTGAGCACCATATTGAAACAAAAAGGTAAACAATACCAATCCCGCAGAAAGTGCGATCAAGGTATCCATAGAAATAACAAACAATGCCGCACGCACAATATTGCTCTCTTTAGGTAAGGATGCTGAGTAAATCATAATCGCGCCCATACCCAATGATAGAGTGAAAAAAGCATGCCCTACTGCAACCGCAAATGCTTCAGACGTCAGTTTGCTCCAATCCGGAACAAACATGTATTCAACTGCTCTAGAAAAACTATCCAAATTCATTGCATAAATCAGCATCCCTGCAATAATCAAAATCAATCCTGGCATTAAAATAAGGCTGAATTTTTCAATCCCCCCTTTAATCCCACGCATCAAAACCGCAGTCGTGATCATGAAAGCAATCGTATGATAAAACACTTGCGTCCATAGGCCATGAGTAAGCATCGTGTTGTAAATCAACTCGGCTTCAGGGATTGTGGCTGGTAATGTGTCAAATGAAAGACCAATATAGTAAAAAATCCAACCAATCACAACCGAGTAATAAAACATCACAAGGGTTCCCGAAAGACCCATAAATCCAGCAAATTTCCATTTTTCTTTATTACGAGGAGCCAGTGACTCAAAGGAACCGACATTATCAAGACGCCCAAGATATCCGATAAGCATCTCAGCAATCATGACCGTGAATCCCACAAAAGCAACGGTCATGATGTAGACTAAAACAAATGCACCACCCCCATATTCACCCGCAATATAGGGGAATTTCCAAATATTTCCAAGCCCTACAGCAGAACCTGCAGCGGCCATTAAAAATCCCCATCGACTAAAATGTGCTATTTTCACGTGTCCATCCTATTTGTTATATTTATACGCATGACAATGATTATAGCAAAAATAAAATTCGTATTGACATTATCTTGATTATGCACTATAATTTCGCCTCACTAAATATAGCATTATGCTTTACTTAGTTGATTAGGTCGGGGCGTAGCTCAGTATGGTTAGAGTACTTGGTTTGGGACCAAGGGGCCGGAGGTTCGAGTCCTCTCGCCCCGACCATGTTTTTATATTCGGAATTTTAAATAAACTCTTTTGTTATGGTGGGATTAGCTCAGTTGGTTAGAGCACTGGTTTGTGGTGCCGGGGGTCACGGGTTCGAGCCCCGCATCCCACCCCATACGGTTTATTTAAACCCTTTGTGTTCGATGTTTTAGAAGATTATTGCGCTCGTAGCTCAATTGGATAGAGTAACGGACTTCGGATCCGTAGGTTATAGGTTCGAACCCTATCGGGCGCACCATATAACTGATTATACTTGCGTCCTTAGCTCAGTTGGATAGAGCAATGCCCTTCTAAGGCATCGGTCAGAGGTTCGAATCCTCTAGGGCGTACCACCTTAGATTTATTGTGCGGATGTGGTGGAATGGTAGACACGCCAGACTTAGGATCTGGTGCCTCACGGTGTGGAAGTTCAAGTCTTCTCATCCGCACCAACTTTACTTTTAAACTTCTATTTTAATTACTTATTCAATCAACTTTTTATTAAAATCCCTTTTTCTCTTTCCATAACGAATAACATTCTTGTACTCTCTTGAATTCTTCTAAAAGTTCATCGTATCTCTCTTGGTATGCATAGTCCTCTTTTGCATGAGCATGCTTTTCCAATGTCTCTGTAATATCACTGATTTCGGCATAACACAACGAACCTGCACTCCCTTTGATCGAGTGTGCGAGCATCTCGATAGTCTCATAATCAGTCGTAGCTACTGCTTCATTTAATTGTGTCAGGGTCAGCGATACAGACTCAAAAAATTTATTATTCAGTCGGATCATCACCTCATCAGATAAATGAAGCATCCCCTTTAGCTTTGTAAATACTTCTTCAAATGTCTGAATTTTTGCTTCTGTCGTTATCATACTTATTCACCATTGCCTGAAAAGCGCATTAGGACACGATTAAGTTCATCATATTCCAAAGGTTTTGAAAGATAGTCATCCATCCCTTTCTGCGCAAATTCTTGGGCATCTCCTTCCATGATATTAGCTGTTAGTGCAACAATGGGGAGCGTCGCATATTTCTGGCGAATCAGTTTCGTGGCTTGGATTCCATCCATTACCGGCATATTCACATCCATTAAGACTAAATCGTACGTGTTTTTATCCACCATCTCTACTCCTTCTTTTCCATTGTTAGCAAAATCAGCTGTTATCCCATAATGATGCATTAATAACTCTCCAATAAGCATCCGATTGATCTCGTAGTCTTCAACGACCAATACACGTAGGGATAGAGACTGGAATGACCCCCAAATAGTAGACACTTTTTAATTCGTTAATTTCGTCGATTTAGGTCGGCATGGAATACGAGCAGGAGAAGTGAATGCCAAGATAT
>NCIJ01000019.1 GCA_002282015.1 Sulfuricurvum sp. 17-40-25
GTTGTAAACGGTCGGTGAACTAAGACCATGAGGGTTAGCCGTCCATTTGTGACCGATTGCTGCACCCATTCCATCGCTTCCGCCCAATCCTACATTGTGACAGGTATTACAGCTAATAAGACCGCTTTTTGAAAGACGTGGATCCATGTAAAGCATTTTTCCAAGTTCAACTTTTGCAGCCGTTGTTGGATTTTTAGGGTTTGAAGTTAGTTTTTCGACGGCTTTTGCTCTTGAAGGAATCGGCTTGAGCCCTGCAGTTTTGGCTTCATCTATAAGTGAAGCGCCAATAACGCTAGAAGCGACGATGGCTGAAAAAAGTAATGCTTTCATAAGTGACATCCTGGGAATTATTTAATAAAAGAATTGTAACTAAATCTATCTAAAAGTAAAATATTATCATTTAGAATATATTGTTATTTAATAAATTGTAATGAAAAAATGACTGAATGAAGCCCTTATGAAACTTCGCTACCATACTGGTTTAAAAAATCGATATACGTTTCCCCAAGTATAAAAAAATATGTATAAGAAAAAAAGGTGTTAAAGAGGAGTTCAGCGTCATCAGCACTGTTATTGTGGAAATAACTCAGCATGACTCTCAAAGAAGGCTTCTTAAGAGGATTATAGTTGTTTACGTTATTATATAAAAATTAATTCAGCAAGCAAAAATGATTAAAACTTGTTTCGCATTACAAATAAGACTCCTGCTAAACCAATAGCAGCACTCGAGGCAATTATAAACACGAGAGAGCTTCCATAATGATCCCATAGCCATCCTCCGACGGCTAATGATATGAGTGTAGTGACTCCGATAGCTGTGTAATAGACACCATATGCGCTCGCTTTGAGTTCAGCAGGTGCGGTATCGGAGATAATTGCTTTTGCCAGTGAATTAAATCCTCCAGCAAAAAATCCATAAATGGCAAATCCAAGCCATGCGCCCCAAACAGTTCCTGAAGCCATCGAAAAAGCGCCTAAGCCAAATGCCATATAGACGATAGACAACAGTGTCGCTTTACCGAATCTATCTGCCATCTTTCCAATTGGTATAGCAAAGACTGAGAGAATAAGATTATAGAGGGTATACGCCAATGGAATCATTGCCAATGCCATTCCATTATCCCCAGCTTTCAAAATCATAAAGGAGTAGTTCATTGCAAAGAGGCTAAATAGACTTTGAAATCCTACTAGCCAATAAAACGGTGCAGGTAGCGATTCAGGACGAAAACGGCGTTCTTTTGCAGGTGAAAAAGGGGCATCAGAGACAAAAAAGACGAGGATAGCCATTGCAATAAGACCTGGGATGAGGCTGAGGGCAAAAACACTCCGAAAGATTGCTTCACTCTCTCCTAAAAACCATAATAACCCAAAGGCACTTAAGCTCCCGGCAACGGCTCCTGCGCTGTCCATCATTTTATGAAATCCAAAAATAAAACCACTTGCCTCTTTTTTGGTATTGGCACTGATAAGAGCATCACGCGGTGCGGTTCGAATTCCTTTACCTATGCGATCAGCGATGCGGATCGTCGCGATCATCGTGGCGCTTTGGGCAAAAAAGGCAAACGGCTTGATGATATTCGATAGACCGTATCCAATAATAGTGAGCCCTTTGCGTTTGCCAAGTCGATCGGAGTAAAAACCAGATAATGCAATGAGCAATGCAACACCCATTTCCGCAGTACCTTCGATCAAACCTATTTCTCCTTTGGTTGCATGTAAAAATCGTTCCAAAAAAATAGGAAGTAGAGGTAAAATCATTTCAGTTGAGAAGTCCGTAAAAAAGCTGTTGACCCCAAGTGCAATAATATTTTTATTGATTTTTTGCATTCATTTCCTTGGCTGTGAAACTGATACCTGAAGACATATGGAAAGAGTGTATGGTAAACGCACACCAATCAATTTTAAAATCACTTTGTATTACAAGTAATTAATATAGGCAAAGAAGAAAAATGCTTGCGCGCTTCTTCGATCCAACATGTTAAAGCAGAGTCAGGGTTCGCCATTAAAGAGTAAATAACCCAGGTGCCGGCTTGGCGTGATTCAAGAATTGAGGCTTCACGCATTTGTTTCAGATGTCGTGATACAAGCGGCTGTGAAAGTTCTAATGTATCGCAAATCTCACAGACACAGACTGCCCTATCTCTTAAAACCAATATCAAAATTTTCAGACGATTAAGATCACTGAATACTTTTGCTAACTGAATCAATCTTTCCATTTAACCTTCTTCTAAGTAACTTTACATAACAATTCGGTTATATAATATTTGAGTTATATCATTATAACCTAGTTAAGGCATGAAAGCTAGGAGGAGTTAAATATCTTTTATTTTCAGGCTACCGGTGATGATGTTGATCAAATTTGCACGATAATATTAAAACAGATCCTAATTTCTAATGATTAAATTAAAAATATCACAAAGTGAGCTATAAAATATGTCAAAAAATATAACTACTTTTTTTGTTCCAAAAATGGATTGCCCTTCTGAAGAACAAATGATTAGGTTGGCTTTATCTTCTTTTTCTATCTCACGATTTAATTTTAATATTCCTGATAGAAAAGTAATAATTACCCATTCTGAAGAACCTCAAATTGTTCTGGAAAAATTGATACCACTTGGATTTGGAGCAGAAATAATTTCTAACGAATTAAGCAGTTCTGATAATGAATACGAATCAAGTGATGCTCATCAAAAAAAAATACTTTGGATTTTACTCATTTTAAATGGATTAATGTTTTTTATCGAGGGAATCATCGGTTGGTTAGATAACTCAGCCGGACTGATGGCGGATGGCTTAGATATGTTATCAGATGCTATTGTGTATGGAATAGCTCTTTTTGCTGTTGGAAAAGCAGCAAAACATAAATTGCAAGCAGCTCACTTTGCTGGTTTGATTGAAATCGTATTAGCTTTAGCTGCTTTTGGACGTGTTGGTTATCAAGTTTATTATAGTTATTATCCTCAAGCAGAATCGATGATAGCCATTTCTCTACTGGCTTTGGCTGTAAATGTATATAGTCTGTTTATTATCAGAAAAGAAAAAGAGAAAGGTGCTCATATGAAAGCTAGTTATATCTTTTCAGCTAATGACGTAATAGCTAATTTAGGTGTTATTGTGGCTGGATTTCTAGTGATGTATTTTAATAGTCCTCTGCCTGACTGGATTATAGGAGTAATTATTGGTTTTGTTGTTTTAAGTGGTGCGATTAGAATTCTTAAATTGAAGTAGTATATGATTAAACATAAAATATTAACAGTATTGTTGTTGATTTCGATGAGCCTTTCTACGCTTAACGGCTTTTTTATTGATCTCAATGAAAAAGATAGCTGTAGTATATCTGAGTATGTATCCGAATTTTCTCAAACCAATGATTGCGGCGACTTATGTGATGTCCGTCATATGTTTTATATTTAGTTTTATTCTTCCGATTCACAGTCATATTACAAAAGTAGACAATTACGCTACTACCCCGATACATACACAAGACTGTTGGACTAGCAAATACACTTTTCCAATATTTCATCCTCCTATTAACGCGTAACAAAACAACAAAAACAAATACCTATATGGTGGATTTATGATCACTATCTAATTAAGGATACCTATGAAAATTTTATTACTACTCAGCGCTTTTGTTCTCAGTTATGCCGAAACCTTTGATACGTTTTTGACACATGTTGTTGACAAAAATCCTTATTTAAATGCTTCGGCACTGATGATCGATAACGCTCGGCTGGAGGGAAAGAAGCTCAGCCGTTACGATAATCCTACTATTGAAATGGAGGCCTCTAATTTTCAAACCAGTTATGGTTATCGAATGGCATTTAATCAACCCGTTCGTGTATGGGGAGTTGGTGATGATAAAGAGAAAATAGCCCGTTCTTTATCAGCCAATGCTAAAGCAAGTGTTACTATGGTGCGTTCAAGCTTCATCAAAGAACTTTCACTGCTATATACAGACTTTGCCCAAAACCAGAAATTGGCTGAACTTGCCAACGAAGAGCTCCAAATAGCTCAAAGTATCAAAGAAGTGTCCAAACAGCGCTACGCTAACGGCTCTTTATCTAAAGCGCTGATGCTGCAATCCAGTGTCGTTTATGCGGATGCCCAAGCCAATGTAATGGAATACGAAAAAGAAAAAGTGAAAAGCTACAATGCATTGCGTGAATATGCGGGAGTAACGGAAGAGGTGATAATCGAATCTGACTCTATCTTTACTCGTATTTCACAGGTGAACCAAAGTCCCAATTTGGTTCTTTTGGAATCACAAAATGATCTTAAACTGGCTCAGACAAAATTAGAAACCCGTACGATTGAATCCATTGGAGTATTTGGTGAATACGAAAAAGAGCCTGGGCAAAATATCTATCGTGCTGGTATATCGATTCCGATTCCTATGTTTAACACCAAGCAAGAAGAAAAATCTATTCAAGAACTTCAACTACGTCAAAATACCTTACTCCTAAAAGCTCAAAAAAATCGTATACAAGCACGAGAAAACTTATTGCTTAATGAGATTGATTCTCTTGAACACGTACTACAAAAACGTCAAGAAAATCTCAAAAATGCGTTAGAGCTTTTTAAAATGTATCGTGACGCCTATGCGATTGCCAATGTTAATCTTATGGAATTTTACGAGATAAAAAATCGTCGTATCGCGACCCAAAAAGAGATGATATCCGTACAATCACAAATCAATCGTTCCACTATCGAATACAACTACCTTCAAGGGGCTTACAATGAATAAAGTTATACTTGGTCTATTTTTAATCTTTTCAACAACATTTTTGAGTGCGGTGCAAATACCGATCGAAACCGTACAATCACGTCCTTTTGGTCCAACCATCGAAGTAAACGCAAAAGTAATTCAACAAAACAACGATCAGTACGCAGTTACTTCTTCACTAGAGGGATATGTAGAAGCGTATTATGTTCGTGCCGGAGATACGGTTAAAAAAGGGGATAAGATTGCAAAACTACGCTCTATTGCTCTTTCCAAACTTACAATCGACTATCAGTCATTAAAAACACAATATTCTCATTTTGATAAAAACTTTCAATCAGACAAAAATTTGTATGATCGAGGAATGCTGTCGCGTCAAGATATGACTACTAAGCAAATCCAAAGGGATGCGCTTCTTTCTCAGATCAAAGGGATTGAAGTACAGTTGCAAGGATCCAATGTTAATCCTAAATCGCTCAAAGGAAGTGGATCTTCCCATACTATCTATGCATCTGTCTCTGGACGTATTGGTGAAATCCTAGAGCCAGTAGGTGCTTTTATAAAGGACGAGAAAGTCATTGCCACCATTATTAATAGTAATGCATTTTATCTGCATTGTTATGTCCCTAGTAAGTATGCCTCTATGATTCAAAAAGGAGAAAAAGTATTGGTCAAAAACAATACGTCTTCTTCAATATTTGGACGTGTAAATCGTATTTTACCTACTGTTGATGAAGCAACGCAAAGACTAAGCGTATTGGTATCCTTGGACACAGCGTCTGATGAACTTTATCTTAATCAATATGTGGGAGCAACCATCTACACGCAAAAAGATAAAAGCTATATTGCAGTGAAAAAATCAGCACTGACATTCTTCCAAAACGAATGGGTGGTATTTGTCCCTGCAAAAAAAGATTCCTATGAAGCTAGGGTGGTTCAAGTCATTGCAAAAGACGACCAGTATGTTGCAATCAAAGGACTTAGTGCGGGTGAACGTTACGTTAGTGATAAAAGCTACTATGTTAAATCGATGCTGTTAAAATCAGCTATCGGCGAGGAATAGGAAAAAATATGATTGATAAACTCATAGACAGTGCGCTTAAATACCGCATTTTAGTACTCGTAGCATTTCTTGCCATCATCCTTTTTGGAATCAAATCCTATCGTGATATTCCAGTTGATGCTTTTCCCGATATTACTCCCAAGCAGGTTATCATTTTTACTGAGAGTCCTGGTAATTCCGCTGAAGATATTGAAAAATTAATCACCTACCCAATCGAATCATCTCTCTCTGGAATGGCAGGTGTCAAGACGATTATGTCCAATTCCGTATTCGGATTATCGTACGTATCGGTATTCTTTGAAGACGATATGGATATTTACTTTTTACGCCAGTTAGTGAATGAACGGCTAGATAGCGTTAATATACCGCAAGGATGGGGAAAGCCTGTTTTAGGACCAAATACAACCGGTCTTGGTCAGGTGTTCTGGTATCAGATCCATGACAAGACAGGCAGGTTTTCGCTCAGTGAACTACGACAACTTCAAGAGTATGTTGTTTCTCCATTATATAAAAGTGTTGGGGGAGTTGAAGAGGTAGTTGGATGGGGCGGCCATGAAAAGCAGTATGATGTCCTCATTGATATGCATAAGCTTCAAAGCTTTGGTATTACCTACACTGACGTGGTGAATGCTTTAGAAAAAAGTAATACTGCCGCAGGCGGTCAATATCTCGAATTTAACCAAGAACAATACCTCATACGTGGTGTAGGGCTTTATAATTCACTTGATGATATTCGAAACACACCGATAAAACCTCTGAATGGAGAATCGATTACAATCAATGATGTCGCCGAGGTTAAAGAAGGGACATCACCACGATTCGGTGCAGTATCGCTTGATGGACACGAAGCCGTTATGGGGATGGTACTTCAGCGAGCGGGGACCAATGCGGCAGAAATAGTTAAACAGCTGAAAGTGAAAACGGCAACGGTCAATGGTGCACTCCCTGAAGGTGTTAGTATTGAGGCAATTTACGACAGGACAGAGATTACACATAAGGCAGTCAATACTATGACATCTGCTTTACTCAGCGGTGTTGTTCTAGTTGTTATTGTTCTGTTCTTGTTTTTGTTTGAGCTTCGTTCTGCATTTATAGTTATTATTTCTTTGCCACTGTCACTACTAATCGCTTTTTTACTCATGGATTATTATGAACTAAGTGCTAACCTTATGAGTTTGAGTGGTCTTGCTATTGCAGTTGGAATGATTGTCGATGGAACGATTGTTATTGTTGAGAACAGTTTTAGAAAACTCCATGATGAACCTGATGCACCTAGACTTCAAGTAATAGGTGATGCTGCTAAAGAGGTAGCAACCCCGGTTACTTACGCCGTACTGATTATCGCAGCGGTGTTTATACCCTTACTTAGCCTCGGCGGCTTGGCAGGTAAACTTTACACGCCTATGGCGCTTAATATTGTTTTCGTAATGCTGGGTTCTTTACTGGTAGCTTTGGTATTAGTCCCTGTTTTGAGCTTTTTATTACTAAAACCTTCTAAATCAAGTGAAAATTCTCTTATGAAAAAGATCAAGAAAATATATACGCCGATGTTGGTATTTACGCTTTCACATGCAAAAAAACTGTTGGTGAGTATATCTTTGATTTTTGTGGCACTTGCTTTTGTCTTAACACTGCAAGGGCGCGAGTTCATGCCTGAACTTAAGGAAGAGTCCATTATGTACCGTGTTATCTCTATTCCGGGTACAGGCTTAGAACAGTCAACACAGACAGCAGGGGCCATTGAGAAGCATATTTTACAAAGCTATCCTAATGATGTAGAGTCTGTCTTAACTATGATAGGCCGAAGTGAAAAGGGTGAAACGGCACAGGCGAATTATATGGAGGTATTACTCACACTAAAACCTGATATTGAAGATCTTGAAGCATTAACACATAGAATAAACAAGGACTTAAAAGAGAATTTTGAGTATGTCCAATTTATCCCGACACAGCCTATAGCTATGCGTATTGAAGAACTACTGGAGGGAGTAAAAGCTGAACTTGCAGTTAAAATATACGGAGATGACCAAAAGGTTTTGGACACCATTGCAAACTCAATCCAGAGTAAGCTTAAAAATGTGGAAGGCTTAGAACAGATGGAAATTGAGACTCAACTGGGACAGTCTCAAATCAAAATCGTTCCGAATTATCTTGCTCTTGCCCGTTACGGTATCAGTATCGATGAAGTTATGGGTGTTATCCGTAATGGAATTGGTGAAGAACCTGCCACGTACATGATTGAGGGAGTTCGCCGTTTTGGGATCGTTCCGAAGATCAAAGATGCAAAAAAAGATATCGAGTCCGTTAAGGCTGTCACCATACGCTCGAAAAGCGGGGCTTTAGTGAGCTTAGATCAGATCTGTGATATTAGTATCAAACAAGGGGCTTCTTTTATTAAACGGGAAAACCTTAGTAGATACATGGTGCTTTCTATGGAAGTAGAAGGTAGGGATATAGCCTCTTTTGTTGCCGAAGCAGACCGTATTATCAAAGACCAAGTCGAGATGCCGGCTGGATATTATATTGGTTGGGCTGGTGATTTTAAAAATATGAAAGAAGCAACCCAAAAGTTAATGATCATTATCCCGATTACTATTCTACTGGTTATTCTACTACTCTATACAGCATTTAACTCGCTTTCAAAAGCAATGCTTATTCTGATGAATGTGCCCTTTGGATTTATTGGCGGAATTATTGCCTTGCTTGTTAGCGGTATCTATCTCTCAGTTTCTGCGATCATCGGTTTTTTAGCGATCTTTGCTATCGCTATACTTAATGGTATTGTACTTGTAAGCTTCATTGATGAATTGCGAGAAAAATTTCCACGTGTAGGCCTCAAGATATTGCTGAAAGATGCCACACTATTACGTCTTCGTCCTGTGCTTATGACAGCTTTTACAACGTTATTTGGTATCTTGCCACTGCTTTTTGCTACGGGTGTGGGATCTGAGATTCAATATCCGCTTGCCGTTGTTATCACAGGGGGTATTATCAGTTCAACACTGTTGACTCTTCTGATTTTACCATCAACCTATCTTCTATTTTATAGAAATGAACATTTTTGCGAAGAAGATACAGTAGATGAATCACGACAAAAGAGTACTTTAAAATAGGTACTTTCACACAACTGCAATAAAGCAGTTGTGGTTTTACTGGTATTAACGTTTTTATAAGGAGAATGAGATGTTAGAAGAAAAAAATGAATTCCAAGGTCCTTGGTGGCAATATCTACCCTTACGCAATGCCCTGCTTGCAGGATTAATCTCACTTAGTGCTTTTATATTTGAACACACGGACATTATCACGGAGACTACGGCGATCTGGATGTATTGGATTTCTATACCTTTAGGCGGTTATATCTGGGCAAAAGAAGGTGTGGAAGAACTTGTGCAAGAGTATCAAGTCGGCGTCTCAATGCTGATGATATGGGCCACGGTGGGAGCAGGATATCTTGGCATGTGGGATGAAGCGGCTGCTTTAGTTGTCTTGTATGGTGCGGCGGAGGGCATAGAAGAATATACCTACTCTCGTACACGAAATGCCATCCGCGCTTTACTTGATCTTGCCCCAAAGCAGGCACGAGTAATCAAAGATTCAAAAGAGGAAATTGTTCCAGTTGAGAGTTTAAAAATTGGTGATATCTTTATCATACTGCCGGGTGAATCTATTCCGAATGATGGTGATATTATTGAGGGTAAGACAAGTATTGATGAGTCTACTGTCACAGGAGAATCAGTACCGGTAGATAAACAAGTCGGCGATAAAGTTTTTGCGGCGACACTCAATGCAGAAGCGGCTATTACTGTTAAAGCGACAAAGGTCTTCGCGGATAATACTCTTTCTCGTATTATCGATCTGGTTGAAAATGCACAGAGTCAAAAAGGACGTGCGCAAGAGTGGATGGAGCGTTTTGGACATAAATATAGTCCACTAGTTCTGCTAAGTGCTTTAATATTAGTTTTATTGCCTCTATTTTTTGATCTTGACAGTGCCTATTGGACAGAAAAATCAGTGATCTTACTTGTTGCTGCGGCACCGTGTGCCTTAATCATCTCCTTGCCCATTGCCATGTCTGCGGGAATCTCAGGTGCAGGTAAGCGAGGGATTTTGATTAAAGGCGGTGCGCATCTTGAGCATCTTGGTATCATTAAAAACATTGCATTTGACAAAACAGGTACTTTGACATACGGAAAACCTGTGGTGACGGATGTTATTACCTTCGAAGGGAATGAATTAGATTTTATAAGTATGGCTGCCGGTCTTGAAAACTATTCCGCTCATCCCTTGGCAAAAGCCATTGTTAATTATGCTAAAAAGCAGAAGATAGAAGCTCAGGAGGTGAAAAATACCCGTGTGATCATAGGCTCCGGCACACAAGGAGACAGTGGTGAGGAGAGATGGTACTTGGGAAGTCCTGAGCTTTTTCGTGAAATGGGTTTTGATCTTGCGGGCAAGATGAGTTCAATCAATGCACTTCAATCTGAGGGAAAAACGGTTGTTTTATTGGGAACAGCAGAGCTGATTATCGGAATGATCGCCTTGCAAGATGTTATACGTGAAAATGCAGCCCAAACCATTCAAAAACTTCATGATATGGGCATTAAAACTGTGATGCTTACTGGAGACAACCTTCATACTGCAAAAAGAATTGCTAGCGATTTGGGGATAGATGATGTGCGTGCAAGTCTCAAACCTGATGATAAGCTTTCTGCAATAAAGGAACTTATGAAGGATGCTCCAACTTTAATGGTGGGTGACGGTATTAATGATGCACCTGCTTTGGCGCAAGCAACGTGTGGGGTTGCTATGGGTGCTGCTGGGACAGATGCCGCTATTGAAGCTGCCGATATCGCTTTAATGGCGGATGATTTAGGAAAGCTCGTAGAGGCGATAGAAATAGGACATAAGGCCAGAAAGGTAAGCCGCCAAAATATTGTCTTCGCACTTATTGTATTGGCAATTTTAATCCCTGCTGGAGTCGGTGGGTTTATTACAGTTGCCATGGCTGTTTTAGTGCACGAAGCGAGTGAACTTTTAGCTGTTGCCAATGGTTTGCGTGCGGGTAGTTTGGCTGTACATGGAAAGGGAAAGGTCTTGAAAAATAGTATTAATGATTCATGAAGAGCAAGTACATATTACTGTAGAGATAAATTAAAAGCTTTCGTAGTTTATACTTCGCCACTTTTTACAGGATTTTTATGGAAATTATTTTTATTATCGCCGTTGCTTTGGCGATGGATTCCGTTGCAGTATCGATAGCAATGGGTTCAAAATACAAAAGACTCCGCTTGCTGAAAGTTTTGTATATAGCGGCTGTATTTGGAATATTCCAAGGGTTAATGCCTCTGGCTGGTTATTTCATTGGGATTAGTTTTGCACAGTATGCTCAGGCGTACGATCATTGGATCGCGTTCGTGTTACTGGTTGGATTGGGTGCAAAGATGCTTTATGAAGCATATCAAGACGAATTTGATGAAGAGGTTACGGATCTCTCTTCTAAAACGCTTATCACCTTGGCGATTGCTACGAGTATTGATGCTATGGCTGTTGGTGTGACGTTCGCATTTTTACAGACTGATATTTACACGGCATCCGCACTTATTGGCATTGTGACATTCGTATTATGCTGGATGGCAGTGTATGTCGGGAAAAAATTGGGATCGCTTTTGGAAAGCAAAGCGGAGATATTTGGTGGTGTTATTTTGATAGGGCTTGGATTTAAGATTTTGGCAGAGCATTTGGGATTTTTCTAGTGAACTAAGCCACGTTTTTAAAACATTATTCTAAAGCTAGAATAATAAATTATAAACATGTAAATATAATGTTACATAAATAGACTTGGAATGAACCTAGTTTTATAAACAGTCCCAATTGGAGCTTAACAGTCTCTCAACTCTCAATCCACTTTGAATGTAGATTGGATAAAGCCCTTAATTTACATTAAATTCAGTTTTAATCTCTTTTATAGCCTTAGCAACATCACTCAAGCAACAACCTCCGCTTGGATTGAGAATTTCACATGAGCAACCGATAGTATCCATTTTATGTTTTATATCCTCTAGGGCTGATGAATTGCCATCTGATTCAATCTCTTTTGTGATTTTTTCTTTAGTCCAGTCAAAGCAATAACAAGTTGTAGCAGGTGTTGCTCCATCTTTAAGTCCAACTACAACGCTCACGTCTTTTTGAGTAAGTATCTCATCGTTTCTAAAATAAACAACTTCGCAAGATGGTGTTTTACAGTAGTAAAACCCATCAAAACACGATAGTTTTGCTTTTGCCTCATCAGTAAGAAGATGTTTTAAGGTTTTTCCTAAAACACCTTTGGCTTTTGCAGAGCATGAAGGACAAATCACTTTTCCTTTAGGTTGTGGAGTACAGCAATCATCTCCATTACTCTGTGGTGTAGTCGAGTAAGATGAAGTACTCTCTTGCTTACTACAACATGAGTCAGTTTTTGTTGTTGAATTAGGCGCTGTACAACAAGACTCTTCTTTTTCACTACTAAACATTGTTTTTATTTTATTAAACATTATAGACTCCTAATTTGCTTCCGCATTTTCCGCTACCGCACTTAGCAGCACCTTTTTATTCTTTAATAATTTCATCTTTAGGTGCTTCAATCTTATGTGCTTTTACCTCAATACCATCTACTGTATGATTACCTGATTCATCATCATAACTTACAGGTTTATACCCTGTTGCTCCTATGGCTTTCATAATGATATCTATATCTGTTTTTGTTTTATCATACTCAACAATGGCATGTTTATTAGCTGTTGAAGCAGATATATTAATAACACCATCAACTTCACCTGCTCGTATTTCTTGCCGATTATTATCGACGAAATTAACGAATTAAAAAGTGTCTACTATTTGGGGGTCATTCCATATACTTATACTTAAGGCATTAATATAGCATTTACACTCTATGCTACATATACTGCTACAATAATCAAATATTATCAGTGGGAGTCAATCATGAAATCTAAATTTATTCTTGTCGCTATGTTGTTAGCTTCGTTGTCGTTTGGGGCAGCTTGGGAGCAAAGTGCGTCAGTTCAGAATATCAAAGCGGCGGTAAGTTCGAACAAACCTCTTGTGGTTGGACGCAATGAGCTGGTAGTGACTTTGAAACAACAAAACAAACCGATTGAGAACGCAGTCGTCGAAGTCAAAGCCTTTATGCCAGCAATGCCTGGAATGCCGGCTATGGAGTCCAGAGGTAAAGCAGTAAGACAAGGACATGGTAGTTATAAAACGACGGTAAGTTTGGATATGCGCGGGACATGGCAGCTTCATATCTTTGTGACGACCAAAGAGGGTAAAAAATATCGGCTTAAAACATCTGCAACTATTTAAAATAGAGGCTTGATCATGATTAAAATAACGCTGATTTTGGCATTAAGTGTGGGATTGAGCTATGCTCAAACAACGCAAGAGCTAATTGAGATAGCATTAAAAAATAGTCCTACACTTGGAAGCGCCAAAGCGAGGTTGGTACAAAGTCAATCTCTAAGAGAGATTTCTCGTAATTTTGACAATCCGAGTCTGCAATTATTGGTCAATGATATACAAACGCAGGATATTAGTAACCGTTCGATTGAACCCATGCAATTTACCACCCTTGCTTTTTCACAAAAACTTCCATTTTTGGGAAAACGGGATGCTAGATACGAAGATTCACAAGCTCAAGAAGCTTCTTTTGAATTCAACTTAAAACAGTCTCAAGCAGTATTGATCAATGAGATTAAACAAGAAGCCTATCGTATTTGGCAATTGCGAGAAGAACAGCGTATTTATGTCGATTTTGAATTGCTGGTTCGTCAAAATGCTGAACTGTATACAGCTCTTTCTTCGGTGGCATCAAGGCGTCATATGGGGATTATGTCATCGCAGATGGATCTTTCGCAGATTAAAATTACGCAAGCTAATCTTTCAGAAGAACTTGAACGTTCCTATGCGACGCTTTCACAGCTTTGCGGGCAAAAAGTTGATACAGTGGAGATAGCGCTTCCTATGGGAAAAATAGAATCGATTGGTCTATACGAGGAGGCGTTAAAGCATAATTTTGGATACAGAGCCAAAGAGGCACAACTTCAGGCGGCGCATGCTCAGTTAAAACAAGCTAAGCTCGATTATTATCCTGACGTGACCATTCAAATGGGATACAGTCGTCGTGAATCGTTCAATGATTACTGGAGCGCTGGGATTAACATTCCGCTTCCCATATACGGTACTGAATCGGTGAAAGAGCAGATTGGGCAGGCAAAAGTACAAGAGCGCAACCATGACAAAGAGGCTACTTACTTACAGCTTGAATCGTCAATGCGCCAAAAATATGCTCAAATGCATAAGACGTTAGAGGTATGGAACGTCGTTCACGATGAGAGTCTTCCTCAGCTTAATCATATGTTTGAACTTACAGAAGCGTCTATCCGCAATGGTGAGGATCTGTTTCGTTTCACGGAGCTTCTGAAGCAAAAGCTTCAGCTTGAATTGCAGCAATCTCGTGCAGTATCAGGCTTTTACAGTGCACGCGCACAACTTGATTTATTGGTAGGTAAAGAGCAATGAAATATATTTTTGGGACAATGATACTCCTTATAGCCATAGGTCTTCAGGCAGCTCCGATTGTTCAGCAGTTTAATGTGACTACGGTCAAAGTAAAACGCAGCGATTCAACGATGGTTATGGGAAAAAACTTTGGTTATCTCAGAGCAGACGAAGGGAAAGAATCGATAGTCTCTTTGCGTTTTGGAGGATATGTTGAAAAACTGAGGGCTACGGAAACCTATCAGCATATATCAAAAGGGGAAGTTCTTGCCGAGGTTTATAGCCCTGAAGTGCTTCAGGCAAAAGAAGAGTATCTCAGTGCTCTTAAATATAATGCTATTCGTTCAAGTTCGGGGATGGTGGAGAGTACCAAAGAACGGTTGGTGTATTTGAACATACCGATGTCCGAGATTACCGCTATCGAAAAAACGGGAAAAGTGAGAGCAACGACCACCGTTCGTTCACCCGATGGGGGATATATTTTTGAGAAAAAACTCAATAAAGGCTCAGCATTTACTGCAATGCAGCCATTGTTCCGGATCGTGAAACTCAATTCGATTTGGCTGGAGATGAAGTTTCCCCCTGAGCAACTCGAATCACTCCAAAAAGTTACTTCCTATAAAATCCAAATCAGCGGATTTGAGCGTCCTTATTATGCTAAGCGGGGAAAAATTTATCCCAATACCAATCCATCTGAGTCAACATTGACGATGCGTCTTAATCTTCCAAACAGTGGAGGAAAGCTGTTTCCTGGGCTGTATGCTACCATTTATCCTATGATGCAATCGGCTTCCGTATTGGTCGTGCCGCGCAATGCAGTTATTCGTAAAAAAGGGAAATGGTTCTGCTTTAAAAAAGGGGAATATGAGGGAGAATATGAACCTACGCAAGTTAGTGTGGTACAAGCCCAAAACGATCGTTATGAGATCAAATCAGGGCTAAAAGAAGGGGATGAAGTCGTTGCAAATGCGCTATTCCTGATGGACTCTGATGCTCAAATCAACGGGAACTTTTAGGTGTTGTCATGATAGAGCGTTTAATAGAACTTAGTTTACGTTTTCGATACTGGGTCATTTCGGCTGCTGTGGTGTTGTTGGCATTCTCGGTTTGGGCTATGCGTAATACCCCTTTGGATGCTATTCCGGATCTCTCCCCGCCGCAGGTTATTTTACAGTTAAAATGGAAAGGGCAAAGCCCTGAAATACTTGAAGCGCAGGGGACATACCCAATTGTTCGACAGCTTCTTTCAATTCCGGATGTTAAAACCGTACGGGGATTTTCGGGGTATGAAAACAGTCTAATTTACATCATTTTTAATGATAACGTTGATTTGTACTGGGCTAGAACGCGGGTGCTTGAACAGCTCTCAACGCTTCAGTCCCAGTTGCCAAAGTCACTTGAGGTTTCATTGGGGCCGGATGCATCTGGGGTAGGATGGGTGTATGAATACGCACTGGTTTCCAAAACCAAAAATTTAGCTGAGCTTAGAACCTTGCAAGATTATACCTACCGCTATGCACTGCAAGGAGTTGCAGGAGTTAGTGAAGCGGCTTCGGTGGGTGGGTTTGTACCTACGTATCAAGTGACGTTGAGTAATGACTTATTGGTTCGTTACAATCTCAGTGTTGGTGAAGTAGCTGCTGCGATAAAAGGGAATAATAACGATGTCGGAGGACGAATTGTTGTTCAAAACGGATATGAATGGATGGTTCAGACCAAAGGGTATCTTCAAGATATTGATTCGATCGAAAATATTGTAATTGCAACTCGTGGCGGCACCCCCATACTTTTTTCGCAGATAGCTCGGATTGAAAAAGTTCCTGAAAACCGTCGAGGATATGTTGATCTCAATGGTCAAGGAGAGGTGGTTGGCGGAATTGTAATTGTTCGCTATGGCGAAGATGTTTACCGTGTTATTCAAAGGATTAAAGAGAAGCTTGACTCGATTCATGTAGATGGGGTGGATGTGGTTACAGTGTATGATCGTTCCAGTCTGATTCAGTCGGCCATTGATACCCTCACCACCACGCTTGAGCATGAAAGTTGGATCGTTATTGCCGTCATAGCACTTTTTTTACTTCATATACGCAGTGCGCTTGTTGTATTGATCGTATTACCACTCACGATTGCCATTACCTTTTTGTTGATGAAACTTTTTGGAATCGGGTCAAACATCATGTCGCTTGGTGGGATTGCTATTGCGGTTGGGACGATGGTGGATGCCTCTATCATTATGATCGAAAATGCGCACAAGGTGTTATTACAGCGTGAACAAGAACTGGGTGTCTTGAGTGAATCTCAACGTTTTGATGCTGTTTTATACTCCTCAAAAATGGTGGGGCGTCCTATCTTTTTTGCCTTAGCGCTTGTAGTGGTCTCTTTTATGCCTATTTTTGCACTTCAAGGGCAAGAGGGATTGCTGTTTACCCCTCTTGCCTTTACCAAAAGTTTTGCAATGGGTGTTGGCGCATTGCTTTCGGTGACCCTTGTCCCTGTGTTGATTTTTTTGATTGTTCGTGGACGCATTCTTTCGGAACATACCAATCCTGTTAACCGCTTTTTCATTTGGCTTTATCATCCGCTTTTATTGGCTTCGATGAGATTCAAATACCTCGTGTTTGTAGTGTGTGTTGTTGCTTTGGGGTATACGGTACATCTTTATCGTGATATGGGGTGGGAGTTTATGCCAATGATGGATGAACAAACATTGATGTATATGCCCGTAACGCAAAGCGGTGTGAGTATTGATCAAAGTAAAGCCCTCACACAACATACGGATGCGGTTATCAAAAGTTTTCCGGAAGTCGACAAAGTTTTTGGAAAAGGGGGGCGTGCGGATACAGCAACCGATTCTGCACCTCTTGGGATGATCGAAACAATTATCACGCTCAAACCAAAAGAACAGTGGCGGGAGGGGATGACAACGGCTAAGCTACAGCAGGAACTTGATGCTGCATTACAGGTTCCGGGACTGGTAAATTCATGGACCTATCCAATACGGGGTCGTATCGATATGCTTCTGAGTGGAATCCGCACCCCTTTGGGGATTAAGATCTACGGTGATGACCTCACAGCATTGCAAAAAACGGCGCGTGAAATCGAAAGTCAGTTGCAAATGCTACCTGCCACCCAAAGCGTATTTGCCGACCGAAGTGACAGTGGGTACTACATTGATATCGATATTGATGAAGAGGCATTGGCCCGTTATAATCTGCGTAAAGAGACGTTGCTTGAGTACACTTCAGCCGCAATAGGCGGCATGGGACTATCAACGATGTATCAGGGTCGTGAACGCTACAGCGTCAGCCTCCGCCTCGAAGAAGATGAGCGCACTACATTGGAAGCCATTCGCTCAATCCTCATCAAAACTCCGCTGGGTTTTGTCCCTATATCGACATTTGCACGGGTTGATTATCGTGAAAGCGCTGCGATGATCAAGAGTGAAAAAGCGCGTCCGGTTGCGTATGTTTACATCACACCAAAAGAGGGGGTGAGTGCAACAACTTACAAAGAAGAGGCTCAAAAACAGCTTCAGTCGATCAAGCTCCCTACGGGGTATACCTATGAGTGGGCAGGCCAAAGTGAGTATCTTGAATCTGCCGTTCGTACGCTTGTATGGATTATTCCTGCCGTAATAATTCTCATCATACTGCTTATCTACCTTGCGCTTCGAGAATGGGTATCCACGATAATCGTATTTTCGATGCTTCCTTTTGCGCTATTGGGTGGGATTGTCTATTTACAATGGTTGCAATTTAACATGAGTGTTGCCGTTATTGTCGGATTTTTAGCATTGTTGGGAGTAGCAGCAGAGACCGCGATTGTGATGATTGTCTATTTGCAAGAGAGTATTCAAAACGCGCGTGATTCTGAAATTGTGATGGATAAAACAGCCATCAAAGAAGCCATTTATGAGGGAGCGGTTAAGCGGGTACGCCCGAAGCTGATGACGGTATTTGCCATTTTGGCAGGATTGTTGCCAATTATGTATAACCATGGTGTAGGCAGTGAAGTAATGCAACGTATTGCTGCTCCTATGATCGGTGGAATTGTGACATCGGCGGTTGTTAGTCTCATCTTAATCCCGATCTTGTTTCAGATGATGATGCAACGAAAATATGCTAACTCTGAAGAGGTTATCATGGATGATACTGTTGGGTCAAAAGAGTAGCGTTCTTAGCCTGTCTATTATTTTATAAAAAAGGAGTGTGAAATGAAAGTTTTTACAAACAGAAGTATTGTTTTAGTGTCAATAGGATTGTTATTCCCAGCTCTAGTATTTGGTCACGGGGATGTTTATCATGATAACGTGGAAACAAACAAAGTGATACCTCCTAATCAAACCGCTAATCGCTATAAAAGTATTAACAGTGAATACCTTAAAAGTGTCAAACCTATTTTTGAAAAGAAATGTTTTGACTGTCATGCCAATACAACACAATACCCTTGGTATTATAAAGTTCCAGGTATTAAACAAATGATCGATTATGATATCAAAGAGGCAAAAAAGCATTTGGATATGGGTAAAAATTTCCCTTTTATTTCCCATGAAACCCCGTTAAAAGATTTGGAGAGTATCAAGAAAGTAAGCATTGATGGCGATATGCCGCCATTACGGTATATTCTAGGACATTGGGATTCTCGTTTGAACAAAAGTGAAAAACAAACTATTATCCAATGGAGCGATGAATCGATATTAACGTTAAAAGGAGTAGATCATGAATGAGTATGGCTTGCATGGAATGGGGTTTGGATGGTTAATACTGCTACTGTTTATCATTCTCATAGTGTATTTTATAAATAATAACAAACGAGAAGATCTCTCTGCTAAAGATATACTGGATAAGCGGTATGCTAATGGCGAGATTGATGAGACAGAGTATAAAATAAAAAAAGCTGCTCTAGAAAAATAATTGGAGGCGTATTATGGATATTACTAAACATAGCTGCTGTAAAAAGGATGAATCAAATAGCAAAAATGCTATTTATACGTGCCCCATGCATCCAGAAATCCGTCAAGATCACTCTGGAGCATGTCCAAAATGTGGCATGGCTTTAGAAAAAGAAATAGAGACAACTCAAAGTATCAGCACGCAGTATACCTGTCCAATGCACCCTGAAATCATACAAGATCATCCCGGAAGCTGTCCGAAGTGCGGTATGGCGTTGGAACCTATAATGGTTGAAGCGGTTGATGATACTACTGAACTGGATTACATGACAAAACGGTTTTGGATCAGTACAATCCTATCCCTGCCTGTTTTTATCGTTGCTATGATAGCTGATTTGGCTCCGAAATTACTGCCTGATGCTATTAGTATGCAAAGCGTTCAGTGGTTTGAATTTCTTTTAGCCACTCCGGTTGTTCTTTGGGGTGGCTGGCCTTTTTTTCTTCGAGGGTATAATTCGGTTAAGACATGGAATTTAAACATGTTTACCCTTATTGCTATTGGTGTCGGCGCAGCTTATCTTTACAGTCTTGTTGCACTTTTTTTACCTGAAATATTTCCACCCCTTATGCAAACCAAAGAGGGGATGGTTCATGTTTATTTTGAAGCTGCAGCTGTAATTACCACTTTAGTACTTTTAGGACAGGTGTTAGAGCTAAATGCACGCAGTAAAACCAACAGCGCGATCAAAACACTGTTAAACCTTGCACCCAAACAAGCACATCGTATCATTGATGAAAATGGCAATGAAGAGGATGTCAGTCTTGAATTGATTCACGTTGGTGATAAGCTGAGAATCAAACCGGGTGAAAAAATCCCCATTGATGGTGTGGTCTTAGATGGACAAAGTAATCTTGATGAATCGATGATAACAGGAGAACCGATACTGGTTCCAAAAAGTACTGGAGACTCCCTAATCGGTGCAACACTCAATAAAAATGGGACACTGATAATGCAAGCGCAACGAGTAGGTAGCGATACCATGTTGGCGCAAATCGTCCAGATGGTTGCTTTGGCTCAGCGTTCACGCGCCCCGATTCAAAAACTAGCCGACACGGTATCGGGCTATTTTGTACCGGCAGTTGTGCTATCTGCCGTGCTATCTTTTATCGGATGGTATTTTTTTGGACCTGAACCCCGCTTAGCGTATGCGGTTGTCGCAGCTGTTGCGGTATTAATTATCGCCTGTCCCTGTGCACTGGGACTGGCTACACCAATTTCAATCATGGTGGGTACAGGACGCGCAGCTCTCATGGGAATTTTAATCAAAGATGCCAAAACCTTGGAAACCATGGAAAAAGTCAATACGCTCGTGGTCGATAAAACGGGTACGCTAACCCAAGGCAAACCCAAAGTGACCAGTTTTATCACAGTGAATGGTTTTGATGAAAAAGAGCTTATTCGCTATGCGGCAAGTTTGGAACGTGCGAGCGAACACCCTTTGGCGGATGCTGTGATTGAACACGCTAAAACTATGGAAGTAGCGCTTACTGAAGTTGCTGATTTTAATTCCATTACCGGCAAAGGTATCGAAGGCACCATTGATACTAACAAAATCGTACTAGGCAGTGAGCCTTTTTTACAAAGCTTAGGCATCTCAACACACACCATCACACAAAACGCCGATATTTTACGTAACGAAGGTAAAGGGGTCATCTTCATGGCTGTAGATTCGCAATTTTGCGCCCTAATCGCCATAGAAGATCCGATTAAACCTACCTCTATAGAAGCCATCAAAGAGTTACAAGCTCAGGGGATCAAAGTGGTAATGCTCAGTGGAGACAATGAAAATACGGCCAATGCAGTTGCACGAAAACTCTTCATCGAGGACGTGTATGCCAATATTATGCCTGATGGAAAAGCAAATGTGATTCAAAAATTGCAAGCAAATGGCGCAATAGTTGCCATGGCAGGGGATGGAATCAATGACGCGCCCGCATTGGCACAAGCCGATGTAGGAATTGCTATGGGAACAGGTACGGACGTCGCTATAGAAAGTGCCGGCGTGACGTTAATCAAAGGTGATTTAACAGGGATAGTCAAAGTATTAAAACTCAGTCGTGCTACGATGAAAAATATTCGACAAAACCTCTTTTTTGCATTTATCTATAACATTGCGGGTATCCCCATTGCTGCCGGTGTCCTTTACCCATTTTTTGGGATATTACTCTCTCCGGTTATTGCGGCTGCTGCCATGAGTTTCAGCTCTGTATCGGTAATCCTCAATGCTTTGCGTCTTAAAAATATTAAAATTTAATCTGGAAAAAGGATATAAAATGCTCTATACGATTACATCACAAGAAAGTATTGCCATAATTAAAGAAGAGATGGGAAGTAAAGCTAAAGAGGTGGGTTTTGGTATTTTAAAAGAATACAGTTTTAAAGAAATACTCCAAGAAAAAGGATATCCAATTGAAAGAGATATTTTTGTTTTTGAACTTTGCAATCCTGTTGCTGCGCAAGCTGCATTAAAGACACACCCAGAAGTTTCTGTTTATTTACCTTGCCGTATTTCTTTATATGAACGAGATGGAGCCACTGTGTTAAGCACAATTGGTATTGATGAGATATTAGATAGCTTTGACCTTGATAGTGAATTTAAAAGTCATATGAAAAATATTTTCAGTAACCTAAAAAAATTACTTGGGAGTTGGAAATGACCCTGATTTTGCTAAGACCCATATTGTTATCAAAATTGCATATTGTAAATAGTAACGGATAAATGAACCCATTTGAGTTCGATGTAAGTGTATTGTTTGATTTACAAAAATTAGTTCAAGACTCTGAAATAGCATGGGTTAATAAAGATTTATATAGAAACAAAGAAGGTTTTGTTTGTGTATGGAAATTGGTTGACGGTAAAAATAGAATAAGACTTCCATTTGCTATCTGCGATTATTTTGGTGTTAAATATAATTTTAAAATTGATTGTGAATACATATGGGAAAAAGTAGAAGATATAAAATACCAAGTTTTACTTGATTTAGCTAACTCAATGTCCAATGGTATTTATAAGTTAGATTGGGATGACCATAAATCATTATGCTTGTTTGCTTTTATAAAAGTATAAAATAGAGTGTCTTCTATTTAAGCTATTTAAAATAACCTATATGAAAAACTGTAGAGACTGTGAAAGAACCCTATAAATCTCAGACTGATTTAGCTTTAAAATCCGAAAAATCATATCTAAAACCATTGATTTGAATAATTTGTACAAAAACGCTCCAAATCTGAATAGAGACAGCAATATGCAATGCTATTTCAGCCTTTATGGCATCAATATTTTCATTGTTTTTCAATGCACTCATCAGTTTTCTGAACAAGTTCGGGCCAATTAAATTGAGCATGCGTCTGAAGTTGTATGTGAACATAATCAAAGCGTTTTCACCTGACACTTTTTCTATACCTCTTACAAGAAAGTGTGACCAGCCCAATGTCTGTTTCGTTGTACCAAAAGGGTGTTCGCAAATAGCAGATCTTTTTTTGATGACGTTTTTAGCTTGGGTGGTTTGCATCATCGCAGCATGCTCTTTAACGGTTTGGTAATATTCTGAAATGGCTAATTTTTTAAATTTTGTTTTAGTGGGGATACATTGGCTTCGTATCGGACAAGCAGTACAGCTTTTCATAGCTGCTCTATAGAAATA
>NCIJ01000002.1 GCA_002282015.1 Sulfuricurvum sp. 17-40-25
TTATTTTATGGAGACAAAATGCTAATCCAACTACAAGAAATACAACAAGTGGCCAATGAAGTAATGAATATGTTACATGAAGAAGAGATAGAAATTATCAATGAATTTCATGATGCTGTTGTGGCCAAAGATATAGAAAAAATCGATGAACTTTTTAAAGTCGTTTTATTTGATGTCGAGGACCACTTTAAAACCGAAGAAGATATGATGCAACAAAATAATTATGGTTATTTCCAGGTCCATAAAAGTGATCATGACACTATGAGAGAAAAGTTGGCAAAGTTTCATAAGCGATGGGAAATACTCAAAGGACCAACAGAGCTGCAGGGTTTTTTAGAGAAAGATTTTAAGAAGTGGTTAATGCTGCACATTTCAAAATGGGACACTGAAATGGCTTTGCATCTTAGTGGTGGTAATTAATCTCTTTATTCCTCTTCTTGCGCGTATGGATCAAAATTTGCAATTTGTTCCAGCGCAAGATCAAAGTCAGAAGGGCTTAATTCAAAAGCATGAATCCCTAAATTAGCTATTAAATACAGTTTATCTGAATCCTGTTCTGTCACTAAAGCAAAAATAGTTTGATCAGGTTTTTTTTCTTTTATTTCTTTTAGAAGTATGATTCCCTCAAGTGGTTCGACACTTATATCACTAATAACCATATCATATTGATTACTATCAATATACTTTAGTGCTTCGTTAGTACCTAAAACCTTATCCACTTTATGAAACATTTGATCGAATATTGGTGTGTTTGAGTCTAATAATGATTTATCTTCTACTATATAAAGTACATTCCATTTTGCATTTGTTGACATATTTTTCCTTTTATTAACCAGTTTTGCATTAGTGTAACCTATTGACCATGCAGTGCATGTGCAGTATACATTAAACTCTTGTTATAATATAAATAACAGAGTTGTAAGTGGGAGAATATCAGAGTGTTTATTATCAGAGAGTTAAAACAAAATGAGCTTGCTTTTTTTTTAACATCTTTTGAGAATGAGGGCTGGGATAATGAACTTACTCATATTGCGTGTCTTTACGAATCTTATCCCAATGATTTTTTTATAGCCTACAAGGATGAAGTTTTAGTCGGTTATGTCTTAGCTGTAAAAGAGAGTGAGATATTTGGCACTATTAGTAATCTTCTCGTTTTAAAAGAATTCCGCTCACAAGGATTTGGTAAGGAACTTTTAAGCTTTGCACTAAAACATTTGGATGGATGTCAGATTGCCATAGACAGTATTCAAGGTAAAGAAAAAATTTATGCGGCTTTTGGTTTTAAGCCATATTATGAATCATCTCTTTTTTCTTTCAACTCTTCAATAACAATACATACTAATTCGAATATTACTGTTAGCGATGTCAGTCTGCCTTCTTTTTTAGAGTGCAATAAAAACTCTTTAAAAAATACATCTTATATCTCTTGCATATTTAACTCAAACAGCACACTATGTAAAGCAGTTTATAAAGATCAACTCATATCATCATACGCAATTCTTTTTCCCTATAAAAATGGATATAAAATCGTCTTGGCATCAAGTGATATAGACGAATCTCTTTCACTTTTGTCTAACCTGACTCAAGATTTAGAATACTCACGTTCTATCTACATGGAAATCTCTCAAATCGAGCAATTGAACGCAGTTCTAGTAAACTTACTAAATATGGAAAAAATTTCTTCAACTATAAAAATGTATAATAAAATTTTAAAATAGAATACTATTTGAAAGTATTTTTCCAAGCTATAACAAGGAGATTAAATGAGTGAACAAGCAAGAATACTCTCAGAGATAAATAAGATCATTATGAACATTTTAAAAACAGGATCCGCATCCGTTGAAGAAGCTGATACAATTGACGAACTTGAAGCATTGTTACACCAGCAAAAGTGTTTTAAAGAGATAGAAAACAGTGCATATGCTAATCAAGGGGAAGAGATCGCAACACTGTTTTTTAATGAGCATTATGTGGAAGCCATTGATAAAATGTGTGAATGCGAGATTAGCCCAGACGATTTTTTCGCATTTGCAGATTATCATTATGATGATGATCATGAAGATGAAAATTTAGTAGAAATGTTTACAAATGTATTTATTGCAGGTGTCAATGAGGCCTATGAGTCGAAGTGTAAAAGTTGAGTAAAGCTTTCTATTAAGCTTTACTCGTTTTTGCCTGTAGATACGTGGCCATTTCTGTGTCCATTGTCTGGATATGATGAATTCTCCACGGTGTTAAATTGCCTTTGCTATAAGCATAGATAGCTTTTGGGTCTTTCGTTCTTTCAAAATATTTTACTAAAGATTTTAGCTCTTCTACGTGTCTGTCATGCTCACTTTTATGCGTAAAATACTCCGGGTACTGACCTTCTTCCATCATCTTCTCTTCTTCTGAAAAGTGTATGATGGTGTGAGCGAGCAACTCATCTATTGTTTTAGCTATTACTTCTACATTACTATCACTAATAGCTGCATCTAGCTTATTGATTATGAGCATCTCTTCTAAATGTGTGTCGTTCATACTTGGTATTGATACCATTGGTAATTGTTCTTCTGTTGCCAAAATCTTTGTTCCTTTTTTTATATGTTAACTATCTTTGTACACTTATCTAGCTAGAATCTCATCCAATTCATCTGCATAAATAATCTCTTTTTCAAACAGTAACTTTGATAAGTTTTCTATTGTATCCCAATGTTCATTGACTAAGTCAACCGTTCTTTTTTGACCCTCAATCATCCATCGTTCAAGGGCACTGTCGATTTTATCATGGTAATGTTTCGTCTCTTTACTGCTGTTAGACTTTTCTCTTGCATCCGTCACACCATTGATGTTTATGTATCCAACTTCTTTGTCCATTCCATAATGTGCTATTGCCGCATAAGCATCACGTGTGGCTTGCTGTAGGTCATTGGATGCACCAGTATCCATTCCATCTTCACCAAAGCGTTTTATTTGAGCTGTTCGTCCTGCTAAAGAGACAGATATTTTGTCTTTAAAATCTTTGACCGTCATGTTGTCTTGAATATCATTATAATTGTGTGAAATGAAATGTTCGTTGTTATCTTTTGGCGTTAAGCTGACATGGTCTATGTAAATATGAGGCATTAAGATTTTTGAGATTACCGTGCGTCCGGCTTCATAGATTGCTGTTTCTTCAAACATCTCTTCGGGTGATAAGTACGACTGTCGCTCGCCGTATTTAATCCGATTAAGTTGATCGATCAAAATATCTTGAGTGATGGCTGGTAGTCCATGACGTAAACAGTAAAAGGATGCTTCTTTACCTAGAAGTTCCAGTTGCGCACCTGTAAATCCTGCTGTGTACATAAGCAGTTTATTCATATCAAATGAACCGCTGGTAGGTTTTTTTTCAATGATGCTGTCCAAAAAGTATTGTCTCGCATCTTTATCAAGATTATTGATCTCTATATGAATCTCGACCCTTCCTGGTCTGATGATAGCACTATCGATATTCTCTCTATAGTTGGTTGCAGCTATTACAAAGATATCTTCACCTTTTCTAGCCGAAAAGCCATCCATTTCGGATAAGAGTTTGTTGATTGCGACTTCTTTGCCGTTTTCTTGGCCACGCTTTCCGATAGTATCAATCTCATCGATAAAGATAATAGCCGGTGCGTATTCTTTGGCTTTGGCAAAAATCTGTTTTGTCTTATCAGGCTGTAAGAGTTCAAGCCCGGTCACAGAGATAAAAGGCAATTCCGCTTCTTTGGCAAATGCTTTTGCCAACATCGTCTTTCCTGTACCAGGAGGTCCATATAAAAGCATACCCTTAGGCGGTTCTATATCAAAACTCTCTAAGCGTTTTGGTTCTTTAAAAAAGTTAATGACTTCTCTTAGTCTTTCTTTTGCTTTATGATGACCTGCAATATCATTAAAAGAGACTTTTGGTATATCAAAAACGAGTCCATCTTCACTAAAATCTTTGATTCTAATGACTTGCATGAATTTACAACTGTTGACTTTGTAGGTAATGACACCATTTTTTTCGGTGATGCTGTCTTTGATATCAAGGGTTGTATTTTTTCTAAAAAGTTCTTTGACAAGGGTCTCATCTTCTATGAGCGGATTGATCCTCTCATTTATAAATCTGACAGACTCTTTGGAAAGAGATACCTGTATTTGCTTGAAATTTTTAAGCAATTTATCGGAGTTCTGAATGTAGTCGGTAATTCGGTTAAAGAAAATCGTACTGACTTTCTCTTTAAGACGTCTCGCATCGAGTTCTGGTGCGAAGTTAAGCATCTGTAATTTCAAAAAGTTATCAAAATTGTTACCTACGATAAACTCGATCTTATACTGTGCATAAAAATCGTCTTTATACGCTAAGAATACTTTTTGAGTGATTTTTTCAAATGCTTTATACTCGAGCTTGTTAAACAAAATAATGTTTGCTTTGGAAAAGCGGGAGACGAGTTCGGGTACGATGGCTTCTTGGACACCACCGCTTCTGCTATCTCTTTTCTTTTCACGCTTAATCGCTTCTAGAATCATCGATTCTGCTTGGATGTAGTCTTTTTTAACCAGATCTTTGAACCGATAGTCCAGATAGAGTTCTTTCCCCAAACTCGTCGTGATAATAAATAAGGTTTCAGTAAAATCTACCCAATACGTTGCATTCTCATCGCTGTAGATGATGTCTGGGTCTTCGTTACACGGTTCATCGGTAATCTTATCCCAACCACAAGCATCACGCATTCTACCACCCTCGAAGATGGAAAGAAGATTGTTTTGTATGATATTGTCACATTTCTCAAAGGCATCAAGAACGATTACCGCTTTGGGGTTCCTATGGACGAATCCCGTTAGCTGACCGACACCAAATCCCTTCCAACCGGTAGGATATCCGTACAGTTCTCCACCGTTTTGCTGATGATATTGAGTCATATCAAATTTCATGATTTTATATTTTGGTAGATGTTGAGACATAAGCTCAGCGAGGAAGGTCTTACCCGTAGCAGGAGAGCCTAGAAAGAGGTAAGTGGACTTAGGCCCTTTTTCGTCTTTGATATTGTTTTTCATACTGTTGGCTACAGTATTGATCGCCTGTTCTTGTCCAAACAGTTCTTTTGAGAGCTCTTCTTTGAACTTTTTCGCAAACTGTATGCTGTTTTGAGCTTCATTCAAGGATGAATCGTCTGTATCCTCTTCAAAAGCTTTCTCGTGTTTTGAAATCTGTGCTTTGACTAATGCTTCTGTACTTGTCATATTTTTGCTCTTGATAGTTTAATTATTTTATCTGCTAAGGGTGAATTGTAACTTTTCTATCCTAATTATTGACTATCAAATGTAACTACAAAAAAATATTTTATTAAAGAGAAAAGATTAAACTTCCTCAATCAAGCACCACATCGAAAAACCCTCTTTTTTAGCTTGTTCTTCGACGATTTTTGCTTTGCTTTCTGCTATTTCGTGCATATACGCTCCGCAAAGACCTTCTCCATGGGTTAGAATGTCGTTTGTGATGATCTCTGCTTTTTCTCGGCTTTTATGAAATACACTCATAAGGATTCGGATACTAAATTCCCATGAAACATGTTTATCGTAAAAGATGTAAACGAGGTATGCCTTTGGTTTACCTAATTGTGGAAAAAAATTGGTTCGATGCGTTCTAATTGTAATTGACATGTTAACCCTACATAATCTAAATATATTTAATAATTTAGAATTATAGTCAAAAAAAAGGTACATCCAACTTAATATATTGGGATATATTTATAAGATAATTATATTTTCTTAGTACTTGCAAAGTGTGACAGATTACTCTGCTAATGCTATTTACTACTTAGAACATCAGATGTATAGTTTTAGCATGATTCTTAACACTATTACCCTACAGACTCCTTACCTTTCATTGGATAGCGAATTTTATGATTTGGTCGATCCTACACCGCTTGATGAACCTTACCTGATCAGTTTTAATCCTGACGCTGCAAAACTGATCGATCTTGACAGTAACAGTTGTGATGACCCTGATTTTATTGGGATGCTAAACGGAACCTTTACCCCTGAAGGTTCCCGTCCATTTGCCATGTGTTATGCCGGACATCAGTTTGGTAATTACAATCACTGGCTTGGTGATGGCAGAACCATCAATTTAGGAAGAGTTCAGGGCTGGAACTTACAGCTAAAAGGCAGTGGTGAAACTCTCTATTCACGTATGGCAGATGGCAGGGCAGCCCAACGTTCCTCTATACGAGAATACCTGATGAGCGAATCAATGCATCATTTGGGTATTCCAACCACCCGTGCTTTAGGCATCATCGGATCAAAGACTAAAATTATTCGTAATCGCGTAGAGGAAGCCTCTATTGTCATGCGAATGTCTACTAGTTGGGTGCGTTTTGGTACCTTTGAGTACTTCTTTTACTCGGGTAAACACAGTAAACTTGAGGCGCTCGCCGAATATGTTATTACAGAGTCCTATTCGCATTTACAAAATGACGATGATCGCTTTTTCAAGATGTTTTGTGAAGTGGTTGAGCGTACTGCAAGATTGATTGCACAATGGCAAGCAATCGGATTTAATCATGGCGTCATGAATACCGATAACATGTCCATTGAAGGCCTCACGATTGACTATGGCCCTTTTGCCATGATGGATGATTTCAGATACGGTTATGTTTGCAATCACACAGACCGTGCTGGTCGTTATGCTTACGGAGAGCAGCCTAATGTTTCTTATTGGAATCTAACTATGTTGTCAAAGGCTCTTTCTCCTATCATTGACAAAGATCGTATGCAAAAAAAACTTGATGATTTTGGAGCATTTCTCTATCCGGATGCCTATGTCGATGTCATGCGTGATAAACTGGGACTGGAGATGAAGCTGGATGGTGACGTCGATCTGATAACAGATCTCGTAGTAGCATTGCATGATATCTATGTTGACCACACCCTTTTTTACCGAACACTCAGCCGCTATGATGGTATTAATAAATCCACCATGTATGATATTGTCATGGAGCCTGTGATACTGGATAAATGGCTGACTCAATACGATGAACGCTTAGCACAAGAAACACGTACTCAATCTCAACGCCAAGAAGCGATGCTAAAGACCAATCCAAAGTATGTTTTAAAAAACTATATGCTTCAAGAAGCTATTGAAAAGGCTGATCGTGGTGATTATACGATGGTAGAAACGCTGTTGTTTATAGCAGCACATCCGTATGATGAACTACCGGAGTTTGAGCGTTTCGCAGGAGATACGCCTGAAGAGCATAAAAATCTTGGACTTTCTTGCTCGTCATGAGAAAGTAGGGCGATATTATGCTGTTATCAGAAGACATTAGTGATATAGAACTAAAACAACGATGGAGACTGTATTGGATTCATTGTATTTTTGAGTTCAGCACTCTAAAGTTACAAAAGATGTCCTGGATTGAAGGTCCGCAAGCCAACTGGCCTGATGGTGAAGTGTGGGCTTCTTCTTTTGAAGAGTGTATGTCCGCTTATTTTGATACCTTAGCATTGGATGATGCTTATGCTAAAGCAATAGCCGCAGGAAATGTTTCACAAGAAGAGGCAAATAGGGCAAATGCTTTTCATATGCTGGCTTTATTATATGATGAACCCAGTGAAAATCCAGATGATATTCTAAACGATGCCCAGTGGATAGAAGTGGTTACATCAGCAAAAGAATTTTGGGACTATTTAAAAGCGACAGTTACATCACAAAGAGAAATTGATTTGATAAAAAAGTTAGAGAAAGAATTTTATTAGTATGATACCCGCAGCCAATAGGCCGCGAAGTGAATCAGGCTGCTAGTTGACTCGTTTTGATTTTTTTAATATTTGCTAGCATCAGTACCGAAGTAATGAGGGCAATAAAGAAAAGAGCTACAAAAACGTACAGCGTAGAAGTGTAACTACCCGTAGAGTCTTTGACATAGGCAATGATAATAGGTCCAGCAAGCCCGGCTAATGCCCAAGCTGTTAGAATATACCCATGAATAGCACCAAGCTCTTTTGTACCAAAAATATCCCCTATGTATGCAGGGATAGAGGAAAATGCTCCGCCGTAACACATCATGATATAATAAAGGACTACTTGAAAGAGTAGAATGCTTGTAACTGTTGTGAGTAGATAAAAAGCAATAATTTGTGTGATAAAGAAAATAATAAAGACAACAGGTCTTGTGAGATAATCAGAAATACTTGCCCAGATTATTCTACCGGCACCATTGAAAATACCCATGAGCCCAACTGCTGAAGCTGCGGCCAGAGCAGAAATACCAATAACTTCTTGCAAGAGTGGAGAAGCCACAGAGATGATCGCAATCCCACACGTCACATTAATAAAAAGCATAATCCACAAGCCATAAAAGCGACCCGTTTTGACCGCCTCATTACGTGTAATATTGACCAAGTCAACTTTGATCTTCTTTTTACCAGAGGAGATAGCCTGACTAAAACGTTCTGGCATGTACCCTTGAGGTGGATTAGCAAGATACTGTGCTGCACTAAACATAACAACAAAGAAAAGAGCACCTAGGATATAAAAAGTTGATGATACACCGACTGAATCAATGAGTATTTTAATCGTAGGACCGAAGATAGCAGAGGAAAAACCAAAGCCCATAATGGCAAGTCCTGTTGCCATACCACGTCTATCAGGGAACCATTTAACCAGCATAGATACCGGAGATATATACCCGATACCAAGACCTGTACCCCCTAAAACACCATACGTAAGATACAACAGTATCTTAGACTCAAGCGCAATAGCCAATCCAGAACCCATAGTTCCTAGCCCAAACAATACAGCCGCAAGAGTGGCAGCAACCCTAGGGCCCTTTTTTTCAACAAATTTCCCCATCAAAGCGGCCGATAGCCCAAGAAAGAAAATAGCAACAGAGAATGTGATCGTAACATCTGTGAGTGTCCAGTCCATTGTTGACTGAATAGGGTTTACGTACACACTCCATGCATACACTGATCCTATACACAAATGAATTGCCATAGCACTTATCACCACTAACCAGCGATTTTTAATTTTTGTATTCATTATTATCCTTTAATTGCGAGATTGTATCGAATATATTGTGAGATACGAATACTTTTTAAGCAAGAAATAAAACTATAATAAAATCAAATAAATTTTTAAAAAGAATGATACGTTATCATGCTTCTTAATATAACAAAGGAAATGTCCATGAAAAGAATAAAAAATATTATGCTAATTGTTTTATTACTACTTACATCTACAGCTTTACACGCCCAGTCAGATTCGCAGGATACAGAATATCTGGATTTATTTGAGTATCAAGATCCTACTTTTATAGTAGGAAGTGCAGAGAAAGGACTTGAGATACATCGAGTAATGAGACCTTGCGGAAAAAACCATGGCTTTCTTCAGCCTTTAATTCCGGCCCAAGGTGTGACACTAGTAGGGGAGAGAGAAATGTTGCCGGCGCTGAATGATAAAGATACTTTGATTGTCGATATGCGTTTGGAAAATGAGTTTTTTGTTGAGACAATTCCTACGGCGATAAGTGTTCCTTATTTGGATGTCGAATCTCATATGGAAGAATTAGGATGTCAAAGAAAAGACACCCAATGGGAATGTATAAACGGAAAAAAGCTTTATGCATTTTGCAATGGTCCAGTTTGTACAAAATCGCCCATAGGCATACGAAAACTAATCTCGTTGGGTTATCCTGCTGAAAAAATATTCTATTATAGAGGTGGTATGTTGGTTTGGTCTGCGATTGGTTTAACGATGGTTAAAGGGGATTTTTAAACTTTTTAACAAAACCTTGATAATTGATATGCAATTTGATAATTATGAAAATGGTAAAATAATTGCCACTAAACATAATAAGCAAAAATATGCCAAAGTTTGTAGGCTATTTATGGGATCGTATTTTCGCATTGCCATGTGTAATTTAAAATACAAAACGGTTAAGTACACGAAAACTCACTACCAAAACGCCATGAGTGTAGAAGGCGCATTCGCAAATTTTAGAATTAGAGAAGAGGATTAGATGGCACAATCAATAGAGATAATATCGTGGAATGTGAATGGTATTCGAGCAGTAGCTGAAAAAGGAGCATTTGATTGGCTAGAAGAGCGCAAGCCAGATATTCTTTGCTTACAAGAGATCAAAGCTTTACCGGAACAAATGCCTGAGAACCTATTTTCAAACCGCTATCCTATAGTCACCATTAACAGTGCCGTCAAAAAAGGATACTCCGGAACCCTAATCGCAAGTGCCCTTGAGCCACTGCATTCTGATATCCGAGCGGATATTGATACCATGAGTGAAGGGCGTATTGTTGAAAATCACTATGGGGATATTGCTCTTTTCAACGTTTATTTTCCAAATGGGCAAAAGGATGAAGAACGCCTTGCCTACAAGCTAGAATTTTATGACCGTTTTTTAGATTACTGCCAAGAGCTCCGCAGTAAAGGTAAAAAAATCGTTATTTGTGGTGATGTCAACACGGCACACCGTCCAATAGATCTCAAAAATCCAAAATCGAACGAAAAGACATCAGGATTTTTACCAATAGAGAGAGAATGGATCGATAAACTCTTAGCGCACGGATACATTGACACTTTTAGACATATCCATGGAGATAAAGAAAATGAATACAGCTGGTGGTCGTACCGTTTCAGTGCACGATCTAAAAATGTTGGATGGAGAATCGATTACTTTTTTATCTCCGATGATCTGAGTGAATCACTGGAAGACGCATTCATATTGCAGGATGTTTTAGGATCGGATCATTGCCCTGTTGGTATTCGTCTGAAGATTTAATATATTAATTATATATCCTATATAATGCGACAGGTACACAGGTGATAGCTTGGGCATTGCGCTCAAGAGGAAAGTCCGGGCTGCTGTAGGACACGGTTCCATCTAACGGATGGCCATGGTAACATGAGGGACAGTGCAACAGAGAGTAGACCGCCTTCTATTTTTATAGTAGGTGAGGGTGAAACGGTGGGGTAAGAGCCCACCAGTCTTGTAGGCAACTATAAGAGCTATGTAAACCCAACCGCGCAGCAAGAAACAGATGGTTAGCGTCCTACATCGCTATTGTTTCGCTAGAGGCTCACAGTGATGTGAGCAGTAGATTAATTATCACTAATCCAGAACCCGGCTTATTGTGTGCCTAACTCGTTAAACCGCCTATTTTTCTTATTAGACTTGATTATTCTCTTAATACATGTCTAATACTGATATATTCTACAATAATATTTTTATCATTTACAATAGGATAGATATACGTATCTACAATGTAATCAGTCCCATCTTTTCTTTTATTGGTTATTATCCCATGCCACATTTTTTTTGATTTTATTGTTGACCATAATTCTTTAAAAGTCTCAGAATTCATCACAGGATTTCTAAGAATACTATGTGGTTGTCCCACTAATTCTTTTTCACTGTAACCAGAGATATTAACAAACTTGGAGTTAATAAATGTAATTACTCCATCTATATCTGTTTTTGAGACTATACTACTGTCATTTACTGCATGATAGTATTGGTTAAGTATTAAATTTGAGCGGATAAGGTTGTCACGACTGCTTTTAGCATTAGATAATGTTTCACTACTCGAAAGAATTATTTTTTCATCTAAGCCATTTTTGACGATATTTCTACCACTTTCTTTGGCTTCATATAGCAGTAGATCAGCTTGTTTAATTAAACTATCGAAAGAATCTTCATCTTTATGGACTACAACGCCAAAGCTTGAAGTGATTGCTAATTTTTTTGAACTATGTAAACTATTTTGTATATTGAGACGAATTTTTTCTGCAACTTCTGTTGCAGTGTTCAAATCGCTATTTGGCAGCATAATTAAAAATTCTTCACCACCAAAGCGAATAAACTTATCTGTACTACGAATAGTTTCTTTTATAGTATTTGATAAAGAGATTATAACTTCATCTCCAATATCGTGCCCATACGTATCATTCACCATCTTGAAGTGATCAATATCAAGCATAATTAGTGAAAACTTTTCTCCATAAGCCACATACCTAGAGGATAGGTTAATATAATTATCTTCTGCACCGTATCTATTTAAAGCTCCAGTTAATGGATCTATGATATTAGTATTATTTGATTGGTATAGTTCATCCGTTAATGTAGTCATTTTTTTTGATTGAAGCATATGATAACGACATAACTGTTTTAACTGATTATGCCAATTTATATGACTATAAATAGCTATGACATTATAATCTGATACTTTTGACGATAACACTTCATTATCAGCCAAATCTGAAATAATAACAATAGGTGTATCATCATTTTCTATATCAGAACTTAACATTTCTAAAAAATTTAATAAATCTTCTTCGTTAGAATGAGTGCTTATAGATAGAGTTATTATATCTACAGAGGTTTCTAAGAGATTTTCTAATCCATCTCTAAAATCTGTTGCATGTATTGGAACTATTTCTAGCTCATTACATATGGAATTTATTTTGTTATTTATTTCTGATGATTTACTAATATTCAATAATTTATATTTCATATCGTGCCTTGTAAAAAGAATGCTGTAGTACTCATAGATATTGTATACCGAACTTTATATAACAGCCTATTTAATTGCTTTACGTCTCCATACAGTATAGGTTGAATAAGATGGATTTCCATCAACCATTTTGTCATAGGCATGTTTATAACTGCAGTTATGCTTTTCTTTATACATGTTAAGCACCTCTACTACCATATCTTTATCTGCTTGTTTATACGTACCTCTCAATGACTTCACTAGGTTTATCATTTCCATATGCATACTCATGTCCATTAATATCCTTTTTTCTAGAAGTCTACATAAATGTTAATTAATACCTTTAAATATAATCCTAAAACGTGTTTTCTCTGGCTGAATCATGAAATTTTACATTTATAAATTGTTTAGCTTATTGATAAGGCATGTGAATATCACTAATGATGTAATGAAAAGAAACTGCTTTGTTTATACTGTATAATTTTATAAATAATTTAGAGATAATTGAATCTAAAAAAGAAGGATATTATGATGGAAAACAGTGAAGTAGCTTTTGATACTATGAGTATAGTCCAAAAAATAAATGCGATCGATAAAATTATAGATGACAAAATTAGAGCATATTTACAAGCAGATGGTGGAGATTTGGATTTTATTGAGCTTAAAGAGACTAATGGATTGACTGATATTTATATTTCCTATGTCGGGGCTTGTGGTTCATGTGAGAGCTCAGGCGGTACACTGGCATCCATACAAAGAATTTTGAATGGACAGCTAGAAACAAACAACATAAGAGTTTATGTAATCTAATCAACAATAACAAGGTCTTACAGATGGGTGGCTTCGAGGGTGGAGATGAAGGTGGATTTTGGGATATTGATATTCTACCCAGCTTAATACATCAACAAAATGCATCTAAGCCAGTGGATAAAGCAAAATTCTATATAGAGAAAAGTGACATAGGATACAGTACCAAAGCCCATGTAAAAGCTAAGACTACTGGACATGATGGTTCTACTTATGTAGAAGATCTGTACGACACTATAAGTTTTGTACCGTGTAAATGTAACGCTTTTACTATTGAGGGATGTGATGATATTCCACTGGAATCCAATACTATCTACAAAGCTTTTAATGCACTCAATGATTTTACGAATGAGCCTGATATTTTAGACTTCTTTTTTGAACATAAGGTTATAGTGACTAAACGTATACCTGTTTTAGCTGGTTATGGAGGAGCATCATCCGATGCTGCGAGCTTTATACATTTGGTGAAAGAGGTCTGTAACCTCATTTTAACTAGGGATGAACTTGATAGGATTGCAAGAATAGTAGGTCCAAAGGTCCCTTCTTTTATCTAGGACTTTTATTCCCGTTCAAACATATCTAACACTTTTTTTAAGAGAGAAATTTTATCCTCTCCTTTATCGGGACAAAAGTCCAGACGAATGTTTAGTCCATATTTTTGACATGCATCTGCAAAGTACGCTGTTTCATCTTCCATACCAGAACCTGCATTGTCACATACATAAAAAATTGGAAAACTATCCGTTGAGTTTAAAAAACGGGTTAGATCGTTTTCTTTGAGGGTGTCTGGCTGATTACTATCTACTAGTTTAATACGAGGAGAATGGGCATAAACAGCATTTGCTTTGCATAAAATACCGTGTAAAATAGCCCCATATCCCCCTATAGAATTTCCGTACAAATAAATATCATCTTCACATTCATACTCTTCGGAAATTTGTTGTATAAGCTTTTGCAGGAGATCTTTAACAAAAAAATCTCCCTTTTCACCTAACCAGCAAGAACTTCTGTTTACATCTCCAAAGTTGTCTAAGGGTGTCAAAATATTCCACATCTTATACTCAAAGTGCAATGCATCCGTTTTGTCTTCGCCATGTAAAATAACCACCAATGGTATGAAATTTGATATTACCGCCGCAGGGGTAAAGCGATAAAACAACTTTCGATTATTCTCATCTTCGATATATAAAAGATCAGCATTGTCCATACTTGATTTACTCTGTTTCCAGTGGTATATATAATTGGTACATTTCCCACCAATGGGCAAGCTCACGGGCCTCTTGTGAATCTGTATTCTTTACTATCTTGGTAAAAGTATCACTGTCTAAGTCTTTAAGTACTTGTGATAGATCTGCAACACAATCTACAATACAATCATATTCCTCAGAACCATCAGAATCTCTACACTCTAAAATACTTTCTGGAACTTCTTTACCTTGTGCTGTTAGTACATAAGCATAGAGCTTACAGGTTTTACGTAGTTGCATTTCTTTGTTAGCGTTACCCATGGTCTAGTTTCCTTTTTAAAAATAATGTATGTTCTATTTTTTGTTACTATACTTTATTTAGTGTAAAATTGAAATACGATCTCGTGTGTAGCTATTTCTTCTTATGACCCCACAAGCTATGAGGCATGTGCCAAAAAGATTCATGTGGCTTTCCTTCATGAACATCTCTATAATATTGGGCATCGTGTTTATGAATTTCATCACGAATTCGATTAACCGATTTCTTTTGTGCTTCGATCGGTTTTGGCAAGATACAGCACTCACCATCGGTTAACTCACCATTAAATCGGTCTTCATCAAATGTTTTACCTAAATATTGAACAATGTAGCGTAAATCCCGTTCTGCATTACCCAAACAGCTAGTAGCACCAGGGGAGGGGGTCATGTTGAATATAATGCCATCTCCTGTATTGATTGAGGCTTCACCCAGTATCAGCATTTCAGCATTTTTATCAATGACCTGTGGTCGCACACCGCCAAATCCTGTTGCGTATTTAAGCTCTGAGAGTTTGAGTGATGGAACAATTTTTTGAGCATCATGCAAAAAGAGTCTTTTATTAATATATGGGACTTCAAATAGAAAATTACGAAAAATATAATTACGTATATCCGAGTCTTTTAATAGCTTCCACAGTGCGGATATGACTCTGCCATCCAATTTCAGTGTTTTCCAAAAATCAAGATACGTACCGCTTTTATAACGCTCTAACTTTGGTAGGACTAGGGCAGTAGGTCCAAAACGTGTATTACCCTCTGCAAGTACGTCAGGATCTCCATGCAGTGCAGCAAACGGCAATTTAGAATTTTGAATCATATATACTTTACCATTAAGCATTTTTTGGTTTGTTATGTAAAAACTTCCCGCCATTGGCAAACAGGCATAATTAAGCCCGTGTCCCATTTGATGAGCTAAAAATAAACTGTGCGCACCGGCATCCACTACGACAAAGTCGGCATCATAGGAGGAATCAGCAGTAGTCACTGTATATCCTCTAGTAGCACTTTTTTCTATTTTCAATACTTGAGAATTTAAAAAAAGTTCTACGGAAGTATTAGGTTCACGCATGGCATTTTCAATCAATGATTTTGACATTTTTCCATAATCTACCGTTGTCCATTGATCTTTTGCGCCAATTCCAACGATATTTTCAGGGCGTTCATTTCCATTAGTGTCATAGACGACCCGTGGTTCTAGCTCTTTTAGTTTTTCTTTATCCCAGACTTCTAAATACGGGAAAAGTTGGGAAAACTCTTCATAGCGGTCCAATAAAAACTCAACCTCTTCATCCCCTACACCTAATGCCATTTTCTGATGAGAAAAGATGATTTCATTTTGATACCCATGTGCCAAACAGTATTTCTCAACCATTTTTGCAGTACGTTTTGTAATAGCGGCTTTTGGAAGCGTATAGTTGGTTTCGATATCGCCTACGTGAATGGTTTGAGAGTTACTCGTACCCTTGGAGTTTAGAGTTGCAATTGCCTCATATTTTTCGACTATGGCTATTTTTTCGATGTTTGTATAGCGTGCTAACTCATACGCCAGTGCCGCACCAGATATACCGGCTCCAATAATTAAGACATCATAATGGTGCTTTGTCATTTTTTTCCTTATAATCAATCAAAAGTATTGTAAACAGAAAAAGATAGATTTAATGTTAATAAACAAATATTTACGCTTTTAATTTGCTTATTTTAATCGATTGCTTAAGGTAGATAATAATAATATCTACTTATCTTATCATTATTTAATAAATACAGGAGATATAGATTATGAACACTGTTACATTAACTGACAATCGTACCGGTAAAAGTTATGAACTTCCAATTTTAAGTCCAACTCTAGGGCCTGATGTCATTGATGTTAGAGCTTTATATAAAGAAACCGGTATGTTTACCTATGATCCTGGATTTACCTCTACAGCTAGCTGCAGTTCGAGTATCACCTACATCGATGGTGACAAAGGTCAGTTACTGTATCGTGGATATGACATTTCTGACTTGGCAAACAAAAAAACCTACATCGACGTATGTCACTTACTTCTTACTGGAAAACTTCCCTGTGAAAGAGAACGTGCCGCATTGGATATGGAGCTTCGCAAACGTGCGTTCATACACGAGGGGCTAAAAGGGCTTATAAACTCTTTTCCGGATCGTGCACACCCTATGGCGATGATGTCATCAGCGGTTGCGGCACTTTCAACCTTTTATTTTGAACATCTGAATGTGCAGAGTGCCGAAGAGGCACAAGTAATGGCCAGACGAATTATTGCGAAGATACCAACACTGGCCGCTTTTACCTACAGACGCTCATTAGGAATTCCATATATTTATCCCGATATTGAGCGTTCATTCACGGAAAATTTTCTTTACATGATGCGCGCGTATCCGGGGGAAAACCTTGAAATACGAGATGTCGAAATACGTGCTTTGGATACGATATTTACCCTCCATGCAGACCATGAACAAAATGCTTCTACCTCTACGGTACGTGGAGTCGCCTCTACAGGAGCACACCCTTATGCCGCAATGTCAGCAGGGATTGATGCATTATGGGGAAGAGCTCATGGTGGGGCTAATGAATCGGTTATTGCACAATTAGAACTTATCGGGCATGTGGACAATGTAGATGCCTTTATCCAACGAGCTAAAGACCCTGAAGATGATTTCAAATTAATGGGATTCGGTCATCGTGTGTACAAAAACTTTGATCCCCGTTCTCGAATATTAAAAAAGCTACTTGATGAACTCAAAGATGAGTTGGGCATTGATAGTAATCTCCTGACAATCGCCAGACGGGTTGAAGAGATTGCATTAACCGATGAGTATTTTATTCAGCGTAAACTTTATCCAAATATCGATTTTTATTCAGGACTTATATTAACGGCGTTAAAAATCCCGAAATCCATGTTTACTATTATTTTTGTTATAGGTCGAAGTGTTGGCTGGATTACCCAATGGATAGAGCTCAAAGATGATCCTGAAATGAAAATTGCGCGTCCTAGACAACGTTATACAGGAGATAGTAAAAAAACACTCTAATAATTAGACCTATAAAAACTCTCCATAGCTGTGTAATTGGATATAATAGTCTATATACAATAAATATTTGGGAGAGTTCTCATGGAATGCGAATTTCCGACGATTAATGCAAATAATGAAGCGATTAAATCAATTTTATCCGAAGTAAAAACGATTGCAGTACTTGGTTTATCCCCTAATGCTACTAAAGACAGCTATCGTGTTGCACAATATTTACAAGCTGCAGGCTATAAAATAATCCCAGTTTATCCAAAAGAGGATTTTATTTTAGGTGAAAAAGTGTTCCGTTCACTTGAAGAGATTCCTTTTGAAGTTGATATGGTTGATGTTTTTCGAAAACCTGATGCACTTGATGCCATTGTTGATTCTTGTTTGGCACGTGGTGATGTTAAAGTGTTGTGGTCACAAATTGGAATTGTTAATAATAAAGCAGCTGCAATAGCTGAAAATGCGGGTATGAAAGTTGTTCAAAGTCATTGTAGTATGGTAGAACACCGTCGTATATACGGATAAAGGGAAACATTGGTCGATTTAGAGACAATATATCAAGCTAGAGAACGGATTAAGGGGATCGTCGTAGAGACTCCTTTTTCTTTTGCCCCACGCTTAAGCGAAGAAACAGGGTGTGAGATTTATCTCAAAAAAGAAAACCTTCAAGTAACCGGTGCGTTTAAAATACGTGGTGCCTATAATAAGATTGCATCACTAGAACCGCAGCAGCGAGCAAAAGGCGTTATTGCAGCAAGCGCTGGTAATCATGCGCAAGGCGTTGCTATGGCCGCCAAAATATTCAAAATTAATGCGCTGATCGTCATGCCTGAATCAACTCCTTTGACCAAAATTAATGGTGTTCGCTATTATGGAGCTCAAGTCATTTTACATGGCAGTAATTATGATGAGGCGTATGCGTATGCATCCACCTATGGACAAGAGCATGGTATGGAATTTGTCCATCCTTTTGCCGATGACGCGGTGATTGCAGGGCAGGGTACTATTGCCCTTGAAATGCTAGAGTCGATGATAGCCTTGGATGCAATCATAATTCCTGTAGGTGGCGGTGGATTGATCTCTGGTATGGCCTCGGTCATTAAGCAACTAGCACCTAACATCGAAGTCATAGGAATAAGCGCACTTGGTGCACCTGCGATGAAAGAGTCGTTTGAAGCAAAATGCCCAATCGACAGTACCACAGTACGTACTATCGCAGATGGAATCGCTGTACGTGACACTTCGCCGCTAACGCTTTCTCACATATTAGAGACAGTCGATACCATGGTAAGCGTGGATGATGAAGAAATTGCCAATGCTATTTTATTTTTACTTGAGCGTCAAAAGCTCGTAGTTGAAGGGGCTGGGGCCGCTGGAGTTGCCGCATTATTGCATGATAAGCTTCCTCATCTAAAAGGTAAAAAAGTCGGTGTTGTTTTGAGTGGTGGAAATATGGACGTTACTTTGTTGTCCATTATTATCGAAAAAGGTCTCATCAAATCGGGAAGAAAGATGAAGCTGACAGTCACACTTATCGACAAACCGGGAGCATTGATGCAATTGACCCATATGTTACAAGAGTTAAATGCCAATATTGTCCATATCGAATACGATCGTACTTCTACTTCTTTGGCCTATGGTGATGCAAATGTAACGATTCATCTAGAGACAAAAGGGGAGGATCATCAAAATGAGATACGTGAACTTCTCCATAAACATCGTTATCTAAACAGCGAAGAACACTAAGAGCAGTTTACATGGACGCATTAAAATTAGTTAATATTAAATCATCAATTGTTCGATTAAAGACACTGGCTAACGGACAATTGGCTGTTGTCGATGAACAAACAGCTATGCGCGTTATTGATACAAAGTATTTTCGTATATTGGATGGATTTAAAAGTAATGTTGTCCACGTTAATCTGTTAGAGCGGCAAACAGATATTTCTCCAGATGGATCTTACTGTATTTCTATCGTCCCTAGAAGTGATAAAGCAGCCGTTTTTGATGTCACCAATAAAAAGTTGCTTTATCGCGTCGGCCATCATCTAGGTGAGATTGAGTCAGTCGGAATTGATCCGCAAAGGCGCTACTGTGTTACAGGTGGACAAGATGGAAAAGTATTTGTTTGGGTTTTACAAACAGGTCTTTTAGTCTCTAGTATGCCTCATCATTCTGATTTTGTCTCATCCATTGCATTTAGTCAAAATGGTCAATGGATTGCAACCGGCAGCTATGATCGTACAATAAATATTATTAATCTTTCCACAATGAAACAACATCTCAAGCTTTCAGGACATAACAGCGTTGTAGTGAGTATGCAATTTCTCTCAGGTTTACAATTACTAAGCGCTGAACGAGATGGATCTCTTGTAATTTGGGATCTTCATCATGGGAAAATTTTCAAACGTTTAGCAAAAGTAGGAGATGAAATAACCTCGGTATGTTTGAGTTCGGATAAACGATTCGCTTTTGTTGCAACTCGCCTTGGTTATGTAGCCTTGTATGATCTACACAGCTTCGCATTGGTTCGGCAACGCTATTTAAAAATTCAAGAAACGATTACTTCCATTACTTTTTTAGGTGAAATTTTTTCTTTAGCCTTAGGTACAAAAGAAGGAAACATTCATTTTTATTCTCTTCTTGGTAATGATTCAGAGCATCATGAACTTATTAAAAACCAAAACTATCGAACTTTTTATGCGCTAGTAGATGATAACCCGATACTCATTTATTCAAAAGTCTATGAAGAAGTAGAGTCCCTTTGGAAAAAATATATTCAAACTGCTAAGCACCACTTGGAAGAGGGAGAAAAACTAAAAGCTAAAGATCTTTTACAGCCTTTTACTGGGATTGCCTCTAAAGGGCTCTTTATTCAACAACTTCTTAGCGATTATGAACATTATGATTTATTTTTGACACATACACAAGAAAAACGTTACTCCTTAGCCTATACATTGGTTAAGCAACATCCTTCATTTGTTGATTCTGATGCTTATCGTAAAATGGAGTTGTCCTGGAAAAAACATTTTCTAAAAGCCCAAGAGATCATTATGACGCAAAATGGAGAAGAACTAGCACGCCAAATTTTAGCCCCATTTCGTGGGATTAGTGAAAAAGCTCCTTTAATACAGGCAATGTCCAATGAACGTCGTATCTATGAATATTTTAAAAAAGTGATCGCCACACGTAATTTTGTTAAATTTATCGAGCTTACAAAAATGCATCCATTTCTCAAAGAATTTTCCGAATACGATGATATGATGATTTACAGTGAGAAACTTTATATCAAAACGTATAAAGAGTTTAAAAACAATGATTATGTCAATGCAAAAAAAGGGTGTGAAGTTTTGATATTTTTTCCTGACTATAGCCAAGATGCACGGGATATGCTTGAAACTATAAAAATTAAAACTCTGTTTCTTGAAGCTCTTTTAGCAAATAATTTCATTAGTGCGTTTACTTATCTTAGCTCTTACCCCATCTTGTATGATATGCCAGAGGCAAAAAAATTAGAAAATCAATGGGATAAAGTCGTCGCTAAAGCACTCTCATGTGCCCTAAAAGGTGATGCGATTGAACTACGCAGTATCTTTGTAAATTATCTTTCTATTAATGCGAAATTTGCGGCTATTGGAAGCGTATTTTCACAATGTTATGCTATTCAGTTAGAACAAAAAATGGGATTGCATGTACCATCCATTGAATTGGAAAATGGAATTCGTAACTATCTTTTTATGTTTGGAATTGATGAAACCATCGTCGAATTTTTTACTCTTTTTAAAGGGCATTATGCAACAAAAACAGATCTTAAAATGTTAAAACAGGGATCTTTAAATACGTGGACTCCAGCTATGATACTCACCAATATAACCGTAAAAAAATCATGATTGCTATTGATTTAGGTTCAAATACGATTCGTTTTATAGAGCACGATGGTGTAAGATGGGGAAAAAGTTATGAAAAAATAGTACGAGCGGCAGAGTCTTTACACGCTACGAATATGATATGTGACAATGCAGTATCCCGTATTTGTTTAGCAATTGAAGAAGCACAAAGTAAACTTGATTTTTTAGAGCAAGATGTGGTGGCAGTTACAACGGCAGCATTGCGTATGGCAAGTAATGGAGTTGATGTCATTGCAGAAATATTTAAACGTACGGGTGTCAAATTTACCATTATAGATGGTACAAGAGAAGCTGAGCTTACTCTTCTTGCAGTCAAAAATCGCCTACAGGAACTAAAGATCAACAGCGATCAGTTTTGCTTGGCGGATATTGGTGGTGGTTCTAGTGAACTCATATATTACAATCATTCAAAATTGGACAGTATAAGTTTGCCTATAGGGATTGTCACGATGAGTGAAGAAGCGATATCTACCAATAATCTCCAGCTATTACTAAGCAATTTTGAGGATAAGATACATGTATTTCACGATTCACTTGGTAAAGACGTACAAGATTTTAGGCTTGTCCTTACTTCTGGTACACCTACTACCATTGCTGCTTATCGTATGGGGATGAATTACACGAACTATGATGCAAATCAAATAAATGGCTCCCGCTTAACATTAACAGACTGTCAGCAAACCTATCTAGAGTTGATGGATATGGATGAATCCACTCGTGCAATGTATGTTGGAGTAGGACGTGAGATTTTAATTGCTACCGGAATTTTGATGGTTGAGTCTCTTTTTAAAAGTCTTAATACCGATGAGGCGATCATTGTAGATGATGGTCTTCGAGAAGGAGTCGCACTGGATTATTGGGAATCGATACGTTAAATAATAGTAACCATTAAGTAGCTCTTGGTGTATAATTACCGCACTATTTTCTATTCAAGGTCCTTCGATGAATTCTCTATCTTCTTTATCAAAAATCCAGTATGCCAATGTTATTTCACTGTGTGTTTTTACTATTGGATTGGGTGCTGAAATCTATCATTACGGTTTTGATATTATGAGGCTTATCAACCTCGCGAACTTCGCTTTAGCGTGGTATATGTTTATCAATATTCGTAATGTACAAAAAACAATTCATAAAGTAACTACCGTACTAACCGATGCAGACGCTGGTACTTTTTCCAATCGTCTTGATTATAAAGAGGGTGGAGAGCTAGAGCAAATGCGCCTTAGCTTCAATAATTTTGCAATCCAGCTTTCGCATTATATGGAAGAGATATCCTCTTCCATAAAAGAAGCAAGTCAAAAAAAATCGTATCCACAAATAGACTCATCCGTATTTAAAGGTGATTTTAAAACGAATATTGAGACAACCAATGAGGCAATAGCCAATATGGAAATGGACACTCAAAGTATTATGGCAACCGATATAAATGATGCTATTGGTAATATCGGTACGGGTGTGATTGGTGAGTTAGAGCTTTTACATGATGATCTTAATCGTTCCATTCATTATATTGATAAAATTGTAGATATTAGTAAACTAACAGAATCAAATGCACATGACAGTATCGATGTAATTGATGAAATTACACAAAAACTGCATTCACTGATTATGAGTGCAGATACATCAAGTCAGAGTATAACGGTACTTAATGAAAAAACACGAGAGATAAACTCTGTAGTCGATTTGATCAAAGAGATTGCGGAGCAAACCAACCTTTTAGCACTCAATGCAGCGATTGAAGCAGCTCGTGCCGGTGAACATGGTCGTGGATTCGCGGTTGTTGCAGATGAAGTTCGCAAACTTGCCGAGAGAACACAAAAGGCAACCAGTGAGATTGCAATTTCTATTCAAACCCTTCAACAGGATGCTTCAGATTTACAAGAGAGTTCAGAGTCAACCAATGAAATTGCCCAAAAATCACTCACTAGTATAGAAATGTTTACACGGACCTTCGATGATTTCAGCCGTGGTGCGAAAGAAGCATCTTCGTATGCAAACTCTATTGAAAGTATGGTTCATGTGTTACTTGCCAAGATTGATCATACTATTTATAAATCGAATGCCTATACGTCAATTATTCGACGTCAAAAAAGACTTGAGCCTATGAATCATACCCAGTGTCATTTAGGAAAATGGTATGAAGGAACGGCAAAAGAGAAGTTTTCAAAAACGAGTGGATACTCAAAAGTACATGCCCCACATGCTGAGATACATCGTCTTGTTAATATCAACCTTGCCTATATCCATCCAACAGACAGAGTCATTGCAAATCACAAAGAGATTATTGACAACTTTACTAAAATAGAAGAAAATAGCCTCGCAATGTATGGTTATTTAGAGGATATGATTAAAGAATCCCAAGTGAAGCTTTACTAATCTCTCTTAGGAGAGATTAATTAAATGTTTTACCTTCATAGTGATCATACACCCATTCGGAAACTGCTTGTTTTTGAGCTTCCGTAAGTTTGCCTTTTAATGAAGGCATGATTCCAAACTTTTCTATTGCCATTGGTTCACACATACTATACTGAACGCTTGGATTATCAATATAATCTTTTACAAATGCAATAACTACACGACGTTTAACATCCTCATCGTCATCCATTGTGAAGATATTGTTTTTAAGTTTATTGGATACCTCAATCATAGGCGGTGCTTTGAGTGTATTTATTGATTTTATTACTTCTGCTTTTGTCATCATTTCTGCATGACATTTCATACAATTATTTTTATACACTTTATATCCATCGGCTCCCATTAGGGTGATGGTAGTTAGAGCGATTAATGTGATTGATTTCATAGGTGTCCTTTTATTTACTTTATTTTAGCCATATTTATTGAGTTTATTATTGATGAAAATCAATTTTTTATCAAGATAATAAGCGTCTTTTATTTATTAACGTATTTTATAGCTTCTTTGCCTTATAATGGGCAAATTTTTTAGAGCACTATTAACTATTTTTACATAAAGGAGACGACATGCAAATCAGCGGTGCGCAGATGGTTATCGAAGCACTTATCGCCGAAGAGGTCGAAGTAGTATTCGGTTACCCAGGCGGTGCAATCATGAACGTCTATGATGAGATTTACAAACAAAGTGGCTTCCAGCATATTATGGCACGCCATGAACAAGCAGCTGTTCATGCTGCGGAGGGCTATTCAAAGGCGTCAGGTAAAGTAGGTGTTGCCATGATTACCTCAGGTCCTGGTTTTACCAATGCTATTACTGGTATTGCCGATGCTTTTATGGACTCGATTCCTCTTGTTATTATTAGTGGACAAGTCCCGATGTCTTTAATCGGTACGGATGCATTTCAAGAGATTGATGCAGTTGGGATAAGCCGACCATGTACAAAACATAACTATTTGGTTACTGATGCAACGGATCTTCCACGTGTATTAAAGGAAGCATTTTATTTAGCAAGAACCGGACGTCCAGGACCTGTGCATGTTGATATTCCTAAAGATGTCACAGCTCAAATTGCCAATTTTGATTATTCCAAAGAAGTTGAACTTGAAACGTATAAGCCAACAGTAAAAGGAAATGTTCGTCAGATTAAAAAAGCGATTGAAGCAATTGCTTCTGCAAAGCGCCCATTGTTGTATCTTGGTGGTGGTATTATCAACGCAAATGCAGCTGAATTGGTCAGAGAGTTTTCTAAAATGACACAAATACCTGCGGTAGAGACCTTTATGGCTCGTGGAACACTACATCATGAAGATCCACTATTGATCTCTATGTTGGGTATGCATGGATCGTATGCTGCAAATATGGCAATGAGTGAAACAGATCTTGTTATAGGTTTGGGTGCGCGTTTTGATGACCGTGTCACCGGTAAACTTTCGGAGTTTGCAAAACATGCACAAATTATTCATGTTGACATTGATCCTGCCAGTATTTCCAAACTGGTTAATGCACACTTTCCGATCGTTGGAGATGTTAAAAATGTATTAGAAACAATGATACCGCTTGCGAAAGAACAAGTTGATCCAACGCGTTATGACGCATGGCATAAAACTATTGCTAACTTTAATAAATTACATCCGCTTGCATATACCGAAGAGGGTGATCGTATTAAACCGCAATGGGTTGTTGAACGTATCGGACAACTTTTAGGTGATGATGCGAATATTTCAACAGACGTTGGACAGCATCAAATGTGGGCAGCACAGTTCTATCCATTTAGTCGTCCGCGCCAATGGATCAGTTCTGGTGGATTAGGGACTATGGGCTTTGGGTTTCCAGCGGCAATGGGTGTTAAACGTGCAGATCCTAAGCGCGTAAGTATCAATATAACCGGTGATGGTTCGATTTTGATGAACATTCAAGAGCTGATGACGGCTGTAGAATATGACCTTCCTGTTATTAACGTTATTTTGAATAATAATTTTTTAGGAATGGTTCGTCAATGGCAAACTATGTTTTACGATAAAAGGCATTCATCAACGGATCTTTCTATTCAGCCGGATTTTGTCAAATTGTCAGAGAGTTTTGGTGGTATCGGTTATCGTGTAAGTACCAAAGCAGAGTTTGATGCAGCACTTAAAGATGCTGTAGAAAAAAATGTGGTTGCTATCATCGATGTAGCGGTTAACCGCTTAGAAAACGTTCTACCTATGGTGCCAGCAGGTGGTTCACTCTTTAATATGATGTTAGAATACAAGGAGAAATAATGGAAGAAGCTCGACGCGTTATTTCGGTTATCGTTTTAGATGAAGCAAGTGTACTTTCTCGTATTGCCGGGTTATTTTCAGGACGTGGTTATAACATTGATTCCTTGACAGTAGCTCCAATACCTGATTCAAAGTATTCGAGAATTACGATTGTAACTGCTGGATCAGTACGGGTGATTGAACAGATCATTAAACAGCTGCATAAATTGATACCGGTCTTAAAAGTTTATGAACATGCCGATTTGGTTGAAAAAGAGATGGCAATGGTCAAAATTCCATTGAGTGAATCAATCAGTGATGTGGAAGCTCTAGCACATGCGTATAATGGAAAAATCGTTAATGTAAGCAGTGATACGCTTATTGTCATGGTAGCAGATGAACCGCATCGTGTAGCGCATTTTTTGGATGCTGTTAAGCATTTTCATCCAAAAGAGATCGTACGCAGTGGTTCTGTAGCTATGGAACGTTAACTATGACAATTGCCGATATTGCAAAATTACTGCAATTGGAATGTACCTCTTTATGTGAACGCAATATCACAGGGATTAATACATTAAAGGATGCGAAAGAGGGTGAAATCTCTTTTCTGTCTGATTCTAAATATGAAAAAGACCTCTCTATTACAAGTGCTTCTGTTGTTATTCTTCCTGCGGCTAAGGCGCATTTATTACCGGATGGTGTTGTAGCCCTTATTAGCGAAGAAACATACCTGATGGTCGCTAAACTCTCAGAGTCTTTTGCAAAGCCTATTCAAAGTAGCGATATTCAACCTATCATTGGTACTGGCTCTATTGTTTATCCAACTGCTCATATTGAGAATGGTGCGAAGATTGGATCAGGATGTACGATCATGAGCGGTGTTTATATAGGAACGGATGCAGTTATCGGAGATAATGTAATTCTTTATCCAAATGTATCCGTATATCGTGACTGCGTTATTGGCAATAATGTCATGATACATGCAGGAACCGTTATAGGCAGTGATGGATTTGGATATGCACACACAAAAATGGGTGAGCATATAAAACTGTATCAAAATGGAAATGTTATTATTGAAGATGATGTTGAGATAGGGGCTAATACAACGATTGATTGTGCTGTATTTGGTTCGACAACTATCAAAAAAGGGTCTAAAATTGATAATTTGATCCAGATTGGGCATAACTGTGTTGTTGGTGAGCATTGTATTATGGTGTCGCAATCAGGACTTGCAGGTTCAACAACACTAGGTCGGAATGTTGTTATGGGTGGTCAGAGTGCTACGGCTGGTCATCTAAGTATTGCTCCATTTACGACTCTTGCAGCTCGTGCAGGTGTTACAAAAAGTATCATAAAGGGGGGCGTTTATAGCGGCTTTCCCCTAATGGAACATAAATTATGGCTGAAGCTTCAAGCTAAATTGGGTAAAATATTACAATAATTAGCAAAGGATAGGCATGAAGAGATTAGGCATATTAGTGATGTTTTGTGCACAGCTTATGTGTGCTGATTCTGATATGTCTATACGTATGCCTGATGTTGTATTGGATGCAATACGCCATTGTGAGTGTTTAAAAGAAGCGGATGGCACATGTAATCCAAATGTTATTCGTATAAATGCGGATGAAGATACTCAAAGAGCAAAAGCGGCAGGCTTTGCGGTTAACGGTCATATTATTCGATGTAATTCTTCAGAAGAGTGCAGCGTACAAGCACAAGCTCTTATTAACGGTGGTATTACCAATCTTGACTTGGGACCGTATCAAATTAACTATAAATATCATCCAAATCCGATGTTGCATGAATATTTTGTGGATGCTACAGAGCGTGAGCATGCCAATCGGATTATTACAGGATTGGTGAAAAGTTTTGGATATTCATGGGAAACACTGGGTCGTTACCACCATTTTTGTGCGACCGATCGGACTCGTAACGAAACGTATTATCGTAAGATGTATGCATATATCTATGGAAATAATTCTCAAACACAATCTTCCGCACAGTAAGGCAACTCTTTTTAAGGTTGCTTTATTCAAAATCAGCTAAACTCTTAATATATCAATTAATTAGGAGAATTTATGAACTCATCTGTAGCAATCATCAAGGAAATACCACTAGATGGAACAAAAAAAGGCTTAATTGCTGTTAGTAAAGTTGATGCACCTTATGGTGAAGGTAGTGACAGCGTAGCTAGTATTGGTATTTCGTTAAGCGGAGATGCTAAAAGCCCGGAATGGAAAGTTCATATTCCACTTGGTAATATTGATGATGTGATAGCGGCGTTGCAATTGATTAAATAATCAATTGCTTCTTTTTTATTTTTTTTGTGTAGCTACGTAAGTAGCTATACGTTTAATTCCCTTACGAATACTTTCGATATCAGTGGCAAAACTAAATCTAAAATACCCTTCCGCTCCAAAGCCCAATCCAGGGACAACGGCTACTCCCTGATCTTCTAACAATCCTTTACAAAATTGCATAGAGTTATTACTGATAGCCTTAATATTTACAAAAAGATAAAATGCTCCAGCAGGAGAGAGGACTGAAAGCCCTTCTATTGCATTAAATAACGTTACAGCTTCATCTCTGCGTGTTTTGAATGCTTGACGCATTGATTCGATATCTGTGTCTGCATCTCCATTTAAGCCTGCAATAGCGGCTTTTTGAGTAATGCTATTAATATTTGATGTACTTTGGCTTTGCAGTTTTTTGGTTGCTTGAATAATTTCTGTATTCGCAGCTGCCATATAGCCAAAACGCCACCCTGTCATTGCTACTGATTTACTGAGTCCATTAATAGTAACCGTACGGTTAAACATATCATCGCTGACAGAAGCTGCGGATACAAACTCGCCGTCATAGATTAATTTTTCATACATTTCATCGCTGGCAACAATGACATTTGTTCCTTCAAGCACCTTTCCTAGGGCCGTCAGTTCTTCACGTGAGTATACGGCACCTGTTGGGTTAGAAGGTGAAGTCAAGATTAGCATTTTAGTTTTTGGTGTAAGGGCATTTTTTAATTGTGCAGGTGTTATTTTAAATCCGCTATCGTCATCGGTCATGATTTCAACAACAGTTCCTCCGCAATATTTGATTAACTCAGGGTAGGTGACCCAATACGGTGCAGGTATAATAACTTCGTTGCCTTCTTGAATCGTTGATGCAAAAAGATTGTAAAGAGAATGCTTTGCCCCGTTATTAGCAATAATTTGGTTTGCTTTGTATACCAGACCATTATCGCGTTGCAGTTTGTGTGCAATAGCAGCTTTTAGTTCTGGGATACCGTCAACGGCTGTATATTTTGTAAAGCCCTCGTTGATAGCACGAATTGCTGCATCTTTTATTACTTGAGGGGTGTCAAAATCAGGTTCTCCGGCTGAAAAGCTAATGACGTCTTTACCTTGAGCTTTAAGTTCTTGTGCCAATGTAGAAATAGCGATGGTAATCGATTCTGAGAGAGTATTGACGCGATCGGTAAGCATATGCAGCCCTTTAGAATTTTTTTGAAATTATAACAAAACAACTCTCCATTTTTTCTTTCTTTTTCTTTAGGTAAAAATGATTTGATTTTTACCCGATTCTTTACTCTTTATCAGCCCAATTTCTGTTCTTTTGATAAGAGAGTCAATATCATCATTGACTATATGCATGGTTGCTCCTATGCTAACGGTGACTTCAATGGTTTTTCCATTGTAAATAAGGTGCGAATGTTCTACTTTGTGACGTATCTTTTCGGCAATACCATATGCTTTATCACTTTCACATCGATTGACCAACACAGCGAATTGGTCATTTGCATATCGATATACATTGTCTCCTGCTCTCACCATCGCCTTTATGGTTTGTGCTAAAAAATAGAGGACTTTATCTCCTGCAATATGACCGAACTCTTCATTAATTTCTTTGAAGGTGTCGGCATTAATCATCAAAGAAAGAAGTGGAAGCTCACGATCATTTCCATTTGGTAGAAGATCGCCTAAGTCTTCCATATATTTTCTGTGGTTTAATAAGTGAGTTAGCGGATCTATAGTAACAGCTATCATGGCATCATCAAGGCGTTCATGAAGTTGTGAAATGGTCTCTTCAGATTTTTTAAGTTCAGAAGCCATGTCTGTTCCAAGTTGTGTGAGTCCGTCTGCCATACGTATACAGTTATCATGCGTATTATCACGTGGAATTGTTCTACTATAGGAGTCTAACAATTCGCATTGCATGGCGGCGACATTGGCTATATTTCCATGAGATTGGGCAAAGCTATCAATAGCTACCTTGGCAAGTTCAATATATTTAATAATTGAATCAAGCTTTTCATCCATACTAGAGTCATTTTTAAGTGCATTTTTAAGTGTATTATCCGTTATGGAATCAAATATTTTATTAAATTGTTTTTGATAATGGACGGGATATGGAGGAATATGCATCGTGTTTAGTACTGAGATTGCTTCGTCATGTATGGCAATGATTTTGTCATAAATTGAGGTATTTGTCATGCTATTTACCTTTAATACAAAAGTGTTTATGACACTTTATTTATATGAGTAGATATTTATCCATAATATAAATAATAAATAGCTGAAAATAACAATATATATTAGTTATTATTTTTGGCCTATAAATGAAGCCACTTTTACCTTTTCTCCATACATATTCTTCTTGTCGTATTCTTCATAAAAAAGTATTTTTAGGGTAGAAAACTTTGTTGGAAGTTCATTTGATTGTAAAAGAAAATCAGGATTGCTAGGATTATGATATCCGGGCTCATGGGCTGTAATAAATGTTTCAAATATGAGAATACCGCCATTTTTTAGTCCTTCTATCATGGAGGGGAATAGCTTTCGCTCTAAGTAGTTAATGTTAATAATCAAATCGTATGTGTTTGGGGTAATGACATAGTTTGTTAAATCAGATTCTATTGGATGTATTTTATTGGTATAATTGATTTTTGAGAGAGCATAGTCAGATATATCTACAGCATCTATTTCAAATCCTAGTTCCGCCAGATAGTGGGTATTACGTCCTGATCCGCAAGCAATATCCAGGGCTCTATGTCCTTGTGATGGCTTTACATTTTTGATGAGAATCTCCGAAGGACTCGTTGGCATTGGAACATTTTGATGTTTGGTATTCCATCGTGTTTTATCGTCCATCTAGTACTCCTGTTCTATAATATGTGCAAATTTTACCACATAAGAGGAATATATGTTTTTAGAACCTGGATTTTTGGGGACTCGTGCTCTCTTTTTTATGGATATGGTGACGTTATACTTTGCGATACTTCCTTTTTTATTAGGGCTATCAATACGTCAAGCAGTCGTTGGAAATATCACACTTCATTTCCGTTCTCAAATGGTTATTTTATTGTTAACAATAATTATGGTGGTTATATTTGAACTTGGGGTTCGCATTAGTGGTGGATTTATTGAATATATAAAGTTTTCCTCCATCTCTTATGACTTTTTTCTTATTTACTTAGCAGTTCATATTTTTGTTGCATTGATGTCCGTTGGTGGATGGATCTATCTAATCATCACATCCTATAAAACATACACTAAATTTGGCAGAGACGGTATGAAACAGCATCGTCGTATGGGAAAATGGATTTTTGCTTCTCTGACCTTAACGTCGCTTATGGGGTGTAGTATTTATCTTTTCTTATTTGTAGGGTGATGGTTCCTTGAACTGTAAATCAGTCAAATAATATTTTTATCGAGTAGTGTCAAATTCATCTGCTAATGATTTGGCTTTTGCCGCCATCTCTGTGTCTCCTGCATCATTGTAAATGACGGATGCTCTTAAGAGGTAATCAGGTGTATGTCTATCATAGATATTCAGCATACCAATTGCTTCATTATACTCATTTTTACCTGCATAACATTCAGCGATCTCTATTGCATGAGCTTGTTGTGCGTGAGTGTGCATGCTGAAATAAAATCCCTTTTTCTCTATTTTTTTTCGGGTCTCTTTTGCACGTAAATATTCATCTTTTGCTTCAATACAATTTCCATTGATGAGCAGTGTTTCGATTTGTTTAATTTGTGATGCATAAAAGTCATGTCCTTCTCTCGTCTTTTTACGATTTAATTCTGCATAGATCAAGAGAGCAATAACAATCACTAAGCTGCCAATCGCAACAAAACGGGGTAGATTGGAAGGAGGTTTTTTAGCTGCATGATGTATTGACTCTAGTGGGGCACTATGAGGGACTTCTGCGGATATTACGTAAATATTTGTTGCTTTGTCAACATGGGGTTCAAAATTTACATTTAATCCAGCTTTTGGAGGGATCATAGACCTGCAATCTACTATCGATAAAGTATAGTTTTTTCCATTTTCACCGCTTACTAGTCCTATTTCAGTTTCACTGTCATAATTGATTATTTTTCCATGCATGGATATTACACTCCGATTATTCATAACTGCATTATAACTGCTAATTTGACAATTTATTCTATAATGCGCATCTTACTAGGAGATGAATGCAAATGACACATTTAAAAGAAAAGTTAACCGATTTTGGATGCAGTAGTGAATTTATAGATATTGCTATGAAATACGTGCAGTTTTATAAAGCTGATATGGATACTGAAACATTTATTGAGTTTGTGGAAGAAGAACATGCAAAAGTTGAAGAAGCCGAAGCGATAAAAGAGAGAGCAGGGCAGGTTATTGATCCTTCGACTCTTTTAGCAGAGTTTATTGATGATGAAGAGTTGGAGTAACAGGTTGAAAATACGAGTCTATTACGAAAATACCGTATATACTTTAATTTTCTAACAATACACAAAACAAGGAGTTTCTTCACGCACAAAACTCTCTGATTTACACAAAATTCTTAAATCAAGTCATACTTTTGTCACACTTGTCACACCTCAATTCTTTTAACTCTGTTAATCATAAATATGTTATAATATCCGTATATAATCCGTACAGGAGTCAACAATGCAAGCAATTTCTTTTTACAATGGGATGTTAGACAATACTAAAGACGCAAGGTTTGAAGCGAAGCTAAATTCTAAGCTCAAAGATTTCATCCAACTAGCCGCTGGCTTACAGGGATGTGATCTCACCGCATTTATACTTTCCGCAGCAGCAGAAAAAGCAAGAGCAGTAGTAGCCGAAGCTGAGATGATTGCCTTGAACGAGAAAGATCATAACGCATTTATGGAAATTTTGATGAATCCTCCAAAAGCCACTTTACAATTGAAAGAATTGATGGCTATGGAGAGTTTGAATGAGCGTTAATACAATTGTATTAGAACGCTTTGATATTACGAAAAGCTACAACGGCATCAAAAAATTCGATTGTGGCCACGATATGATCAATCGATTTGCAATAAATTCTTTAAAACAAAATGTCAAAAATAATATGTGTCAAGCATATGTATTGCTTGATACGTCATTGAATGACAAGTTTATAGGTTACTACAATATTATGGCTTTTTCTATAGCCAAAGAAGTATTTAGCGCTGCTCCAAGTGGTTCAACAAAGCAGATACCGGTTTTGAGATTAGTCATGCTTGGTGTGGATGCTGCTTATGCAGGAGAGGGATTAGGAAGCAAGCTTTTAAAGCATAGTCTTGAATTGACACACAGACTTGCAGCACAAACAGGGATCGCGGGTCTTTATTTGGATGCCGAGGATGGTAAACATGATTTTTACCGGAATAGGGGATTTGTGGGGATTCAAGAAGCTGATTCAGTAACAAATATTCTTCCTATGTTTATCAGCGTTGGCACGATTGAAGAAGCAAAAAAATAGAGTTAGAGCTCAATTATTCTGGATGATACTTTTATATTATAAAATATAAAAAGTTTAGATACAAATGTATTTCTGCTTTGTGATAGTTTTGCGGTTTGGCACTTTGGTAAGGTGAATGTCTTTTTTATTTTCATGCGTATTAAAAGCATTGAAAATTTCTAACGCGCTATTGCTTGTTGCCCCGTCACGTTCTTCGCTTCGCTCAGACTTTCGCGAAGTGGCTCTTAAAAATACATTTATCTCAGTAGATCAAAAAAATTTCTATATCTGTTTTCGGCTCTATTCGGTAATACTCGGGTTATTTATTGTATAATCTTTTAAAAAATATAGCAGTGCGTATATTTTAATGTTATTAATTGTTTTAAGGAATGAACTATGGAAGATCGCTGGTTGACAGTGGACGACATATGCAAATATCTCAACGTATCGAATGACACTGTATACAAGTGGATTGAACAAAAAAATATGCCTGCTCAAAAAGTAGGACGACGATGGATGTTCAAAAAAGATGAAGTTGATGAGTGGATCAAAGCCGGTGGGGCAGCGGATGAAACGTCTAAATAATCAAATAGGTGAATGGATTGACTGAAGAATATCTCTTATCCTATACGGCAGCTCCTTTACTACCTAGAGTAATGCAGCAACTTGCGCAATTGTATACTGAAAGTGCTGATTGGAAAACAGTTGAACAGCGTGCCGTTCAAGAAAATATATTTCAAAAACCAACCGTTGCATCACAAAAAAGAGTGTATTCAGAACTTTTGAAACGATTCAATCATTTGACATCGGAGCAGATTAAATATATAGCTACAGCTCCAATGGATGATGTACGTGTCATTGCATTGCTTGGAGCACTAAAAGCGTATCGTTTGATTCGAGAATTCATTGCCGAAGTTGTTTATGAGAAATTTTATCTTTTCGATTACATTATTCAAAACAGTGATTATGTCTCATTTATTTCAAGCAAAGAGGCTCATTCGAGCAAACTTGCAACGATCTCGGAGTCAACCCATAAAAAGCTTCGTCAGGTAATGTTCAATATGCTCCATGAGGGAGGATTACTTCATGATACAAAATCACTTATGATCCAAAAGCCTTTACTGAGTGATCAAGTAATTCAATTAATTGTTGCTGATGATCCGAGACTGCTTGGGCTTTTTTTAATGTCAAAAGATGAAATCAATCATTACATAGGTAATCGCGAATGAAATTAGAAAATGTAACTCAAAAATTTGAAAAGCTCTATTCGCAGGTATCTATGACGAAGTTCCTTGAAAAGAAAGGGCTCTCGGGCGAAATTCCTTTTTTTATTTGTGCTTACAATCCTGTACAAGAAACTGAGGTTACAAAAGAGATTCAAAGATTGCATAGCCGTTTGAAACAAGAGGGTATCAATGCATTGAACGTAAATCTTTATGATTTGATGATCCGTTTACTGGAAAAGCGTAATCTACTTCAAAAAGTGATGCAGACAGAAGTGACAATGGATAAGTCGAAACTGTTTAATTCTCTCCAAAATGTTTTGGATCCCGAACGTCATCTCATTCCTGAAATTGAACTAATGATTCAAGAAGACGCGGATCAGAACGGTCTCCCCTCTCAAATGGTTATGATCAGTGGTGTAGGAGCAGTTTTTCCTTATATCCGTTCTCATACGATTCTTAATAACCTACAAAATGCAATCAAAGATCGTCCGATGCTCCTCTTTTTCCCTGGGATCTACGATGGTCACCAACTCAATCTCTTTGGAAAGATGAAAGATGATAATTATTACCGTGCCTTTAATATTGAACACTACAACAGCGAGGAGTAAACAGTGATTGGAAATCTTTTTAAACGGGACATCCACCGTAATATCGAGGGTGTCGTAAAGGCAGACAATCTCAGTGATGAAGCTGTATTCCAAGAGGTTGATGAATATGTCATTACGCAAGAGCTGAACAAAAAATTTGATGAGTTTTTTAGTGTTTACAGTGACTCTATCGGCAAACCTACGGAGAGTATCGGTGTTTGGATATCCGGTTTCTTTGGATCGGGGAAATCGCATTTGCTCAAAATTCTCTCTTATATTCTTTCGAACAGACGATTAGAATCAGAATTAATCGGTGAACTGTTTCTCTCCAAAATTGAAGCGAGTGATTTTGAGCTGATTGGCAACATCAAAAAAGCGCTTTCGATCAAAACTGATACCATATTGTTTAATATTGACCAGAAAACCGATATTGGCACCAAATCGCAAGATGATGCAATCTTGAGCGTATTTATGAAAGTTTTCAATGAAATGCGTGGCTATTATCCGAAGCAAGGTTACATCGCTGATTTCGAAAAGAAACTCGATCGTGATGGTTTGTACGCAGGGTTCAAAGAGAAATTTTCTACCATTAGCGGCAACAGCTGGGAGATTGGGCGTGAGCAGTTCGAGTGGGAGGTAGATAACATCGCCAAAGCACTCAGCGAAATTCGCTCCATCTCTTACGAGAGCGCTCAGTTGCAGCTCTCCAAGCTTGATAGTAATTACACCCTAAGTGTTGAAAGCTTTGTGGATGAAGTGAACGCGTTTATCAAATTACAAGAGCCAAACTACCGGCTGATATTCATGGTGGACGAAGTAGGGCAGTATATTGGTGACAACACACGTCTTATGCTCAATCTTCAAACCATCGTCGAGACACTGGCGACGAAGTGCAAAGGTCAAGCATGGGTGATTGTCACGAGTCAAAGTGCGGTTAAAGATCTTGTCGATACCAACAAACTTGCTGAAACCGATTTCTCTAAAATTCTTGGCCGGTTTAAGGTCAAAATGAACCTTACCTCTCAAAATGCCAATGAAGTGATTCAAAAAAGACTTTTAGCGAAAAAAGAGGAATATCAGGGTGAACTCACAACTCTCTATTCAAAACATCACAACTCACTCGCCTCCATTATCTATTTTTCTGAGCGTGGGCGTCAATACAAGAACTATAAAGACAGCGAAGATTTTGTTCTGACCTATCCATTTATTCCTTATCAGCTTGATTTGTTTCAAGCATGTATTGTTGGTCTTTCTAAAAACGAAGTTTTTCAAGGAAAACATCAGTCCGTTGGTGAGCGTAGTATGCTCGATGTCATTCAAAACGTTGCTCAAAACATCAGCGATAAAAATGTTGGGTCGATTGCGTCGTTTGATTATTTCTATGATGGGATCGCGAATATTATCCGCCCTGAGTCGGAACGTTTGATGACGACCGCAAAAAATCAACTTGACCCTTTTTCTCTAAAGGTTTTAAAGATCCTTTTCATGGTGAAATACGTGCAGGAGTTCAACCCTACACTTGATCACATCACGACGCTCCTGGTCGATGAACTCGAAGTGAACGTCACCAACCTCAAAGAGAATGTCAAAAAGTCACTCTCGAGACTGATCAACGAAACATTTATTCAAAAAGTGGGCGAAAACTACGAGTTTTTGACTGACAAAGAAAAAGAGATTGAAAACGAGATTAAAGGGGTTTCGATCGATGATCGTGATTTGAATAAAGAGCTTTCTGATTGGATTTATGACAATATCATTGTTGTAAGTAAATTTCGCTATCAGCCCAATAAGCAAGATTATCTCTTTACCCGAAAAATGGATGGTGTACGCGTAAAAGGGAAAGATGAAGAGCTCTCACTCAATATCCTTACACCTTTGGGCGATGAATACGACGAAGAGAAGCTGATCCATAAATCGTTTGCTGATAATGATCTGATTCTCGTACTAAAAGGGAATTTCGATTTTGAGCGCGAAATGCGTTTATACCTGCAAACTAAAAAATTCATCCCTCAAAAACAGGGGGGAAATATTTCGTCCACGGAACGACAAATCCTCATCCAAAAGGCTGAAGACAATAATATCCGTAAACGAAATCTTACGGACGCACTGAAGAACCTTTTTGAAGATTCTGTGATGTATTTCAACGGCGGGAAGATCGACGTTAATGCAACCGATCCGAAGGTAATGATTGAAAATGCCTTCAATCAAATCATTACGACCGTTTATCCCTATCTCTCGATGCTCCGTCTGGAATACAAAGAGTCGGATATCAAACCGATTTTGACCAACACCGATGATCTGCTTACTGGTTCAGGGGATGCCTTAAATGCGGCAGAATCTGAAATGCTTAACCGTATCCGACGTCTTAGTGGTGATTATCAAAACGTCTCAGTCAATAAACTGCTTGAAATTTTCAGTATCAAACCGTATGGTTGGCATCAAAGTGCTATTTTGTGTCTCATCGCATCACTTTTTGCTAAAAAGATGATCGATATCACTGAACATACGACCTATCTCGATCGTAATGAAGTCTACAATACTCTGATGAATAACCGCCGTTTTGCTACTGCGATTATCAAGCCGACTGTTGATGGCGGTGAAGAACTTGATGGCGCTAAAAAGATTTTAGGCGAGTTATTTCCATCACAATCGTTTGCATCCACATCTGTCCGAGATATTTGGCAGGATGCGATGGGTGAGATGCGCCAGATCATTCAGGAACTTAACGGTTACAAAGCTCTTGGTTATCCATTTGCAATGAGTTTCGACACACCTATAGAAGTATTGAAAAAACTGGATGTTCCGATGGAACAGTTTCTCCAAAACATTTGTGATTTAGAGAGTGAGCTATTGGATATGAAAGAGGATCATCTCGATCGTATTTTGGAATTTATGAGAGGTGAGAAGCGAAAGATTTACGATCGTATTAATGAGTTTGTCAAAGTCAACCAAACCAACCTCTATCATCTCCAAACCCAAAAAACGAACGATTTAATAGGATTATTACAAGATAGCAAGCCTTTTGCCGGGAACAAGATTCAATTAGCAAACGCATCTCTAAAAGAGATCCAAGACGAGCTCGAAGCTTCGTTGCAAACGCTCCGAGCCAATGCTGTCTCTAAAATTGACTCGATCATCACTAATCTTCAAAATGAGAAAGAGTTTAGTGAAGTCAAAGTAGAGGATAGAAATAAAGTCATCCGTCCATTACAGCTCATTCAGCAGACGCTTGGCATTTCTTCAGACATTTCGTTTATCAACGAGCGAACCTCTGCCGAATCACTTGCAAAACTCTTTACAGAGGGGTTGGATCGCATCGAAGAACTTCGTGCGGATACGGGAACGGTCGCTATGCCGACTATCAAGCGTGTCAATATCTCTAAACTTCGCCCTGAGAATATTTCAAAGCTTGAAACCGAATTGGATGTAGTTAACTATCTTGATGCTCTAAAAACAAAATTGTTGAGTGAAATAAAAGAGGGGAACCAAATTATCGTATGAGAAGTCAAAAGCAGATGGATAGTATGATTTGTACGAGAGAAAACCCTCGGCTACACCTCAAGGATGTAGACTTACGAGAGAATTACCTAAAAATTATAGGTGTATGTGGATGAAAAAGAGCTTAATAGATCATTTTATTAGTCATGAACGCTTTAGTGCGTACAAAGATTTGGATGAGTACAGAGAAAATCTCACATTTTCAAAGCAATCGTATATTCCGCTCTCCATTCTCGAAGTTTCACTTAGAAATGCTATCGATCAGCACTTAAGCATTAAAGTTGGGGCAGAGTGGTATCTTGATAATTCATTTTTGACAAAAGACAGCAAAGAAAAAGTCGATCAGGCAATTGCCCTCTTGTCAAAACGACGTGAACCAACCACGAAGCAAAAAATCATTGCCGAACTCTCATTGGGCTTTTGGGTCAATCTCTTTAAGAAGCCCTACGATAAAAAACTCCGGATCAATGATCTTGTCAAAATATTTCCGAATCTTCCTCCACGGAATATATTGTTCATGAATAGAGAATTGCTTTATAAAAAGCTCGACCATATCAGAAATTTTCGAAACAGAGTCTTTCATTACGAAAAAGTGGTCAATAAAAATCACTATACTGCCGTTTTTGATGATATCGATACCATATTAGGCTATTTTGATGACGAAATAAATGAGTTTACGAAAAAGGCAAATCAATGAATAAATCAGCACTTAAACGTTTTGCGACACAAGCACGCCTGGATCTCATGGCGATGGTCAATACCAAGCTTGGGTATCTTCTCAGTCTCGATGAATCATCACTGCCGATCGAATATCGAGATCATGCATCCAATATCCAAAAGATCAAAGAACGATGTTCTAAAAATGGAAAAATCGATAATGAGATCAAAGACGACTTCGTCGAAGAGGTCGCCTATACGTGGTTCAACCGTTTGATCGCATTACGCTTTATGGATGCAAATGAGATTACTGATTTTGCCGTTATTTCAACTACTGAAGAGCAAATCCTCCCTCCGATCTATACCAAGGCAAAAGAGGGGACTATTGATAAAGATCTACGATTGGATCGAGATAAATTTTTCAGGCTCATCGATGGCAAAATCTTCGCGTCCAATCCTGATAATGAAGCGTATAAAATGCTCTTTATTGCAGTGTGTAACTACTATTCATCCATTATGCCGTTTATGTTTGAATCGATCAGTGACTATACCGAACTGCTGCTGCCTGATGATATGCTGAGCCTCAACTCGATCCGTGCTGTTGTCGTTAATGCCATACCTGTTGAAGATTGTCAAGACATTGAAATAATTGGATGGTTGTATCAGTATTACATTGCTGAAAAAAAAGATCAAGCAATGGCCAAGAAAGGCAAATATAAATCATCTGAAATACCTGCCGTTACACAATTGTTTACCCCCGATTGGATTGTAAAATATATGGTTGAAAATACACTCGGTAAGCTCTGGATACTTAATAATCCTTCTTCACCTTTAAAATCACAGATGAAGTATTACATAGAGAATCCAGAAGAATCGTCTGGATTTATCAAAATCAGTTCTCCTGAGGAGATTACTCTTCTGGATTCATGTATGGGGAGTGGTCACATTCTTACCTATGCGTTTGATCTTCTAACTAAGATTTATGAGGAAGCAGGCTACAGCAATAGTGATATCCCATCTCTCATACTCGAAAAAAATCTTTATGGATGTGATATAGATAAGCGTGCGGCGACATTAGCGAAGTTTGCATTAACGATGAAGGCCCGCATTTATTACCGACGCTTCTTCCGAAAGTTAGTAAAACTAAATGCTATCGAGCTAGAAGATTTCGGAAGTGAAGAGTTTAAAGGTATTAAGATTTTTGGATCCTTGTTGTCATTTAAAGCTGAATCAGAACAGTTTAATGAAGGAATTTTTGGCGAAAATACTGACGAATATAACCTACAGAAATCTATTTTAAGTGGTCAATATCATTGTGTAATCACAAATCCTCCTTATATGGGTAACACAAGGATGACAAAAGAATTAAGTGAATATGTAAAAACTTATTATGAGCATAGTAAAGAAGATTTGTTTGCTTGCTTTTTGGAAAGATGTTTAACTTTTACATCTGATAAGGGGTATCACAGCGCAATCAACCAGCATTCATGGATGTTTTTATCTTCATTTGAAGAACTTCGTAAAGTTATAATAGAAAAAAATCATATTGCATCGCTCTTGCATCTCGGCTTAGGCGTATTTAAAGAATTGAATAGCAAAGTTGTACAAAGTACTGCATTTACTATACAAAAAATATCTTCAAGTAGTAAAGGTATTTACATCGATCTAACTACATTAAACGGGCTGGAAGAAAAAGAAAAGGATCTATTCAATAGATCAAATTGGTATCATGCAGACCAAAAAAACTACCTCATGATACCTTTTACCCCGATTGCATATTGGGTAAAAAAGGAAAATATTTCTGTATTCAAAAATAAGAAAATTATAGATTATGGAACATTATTTCAAGGAATGATTACTGGAAATAATGAGAAGTTTGTAAGATTTTGGAGTGAAATAAATGTTAATGATATCTCATTTAACTGTAAAAATGTAGAAGATTTTGATAATTCTAATAATATTTGGGTGCCATACAATAAAGGTGGTGAAAGTGTTAAGTGGTATGGTAACCAAGATTATATTGTAAATTTTAAGAATAAAGGTACGGATTTTACTCGCGGAAAAGCTCAATTTTCAAAATTCTTTTTTCAGTCAAATATTTCTTGGTCTTATATTAGTTTGTCCCTGGTTTCCAGATACTTCCCGAGAGGTTTTGTTTGGGATGTTCATGGATCAAGTGTGTTTTTGGAAGATTCTTCTTTAATAAACTATTTCATGTCATTATTGAATTCACGCGTTGGAAACTACTTTTTAAAAATTTACAATCCGACCCTAAGTTTTCAGGTTGAAAATATAGCTGCAGTGCCAGTAGTGCTTAGTGAAAATCATAATTATATAAATAAAAAATCTATTGAAAATATCGAGATCGCTAAAAATTACTATGATATTCATGAGACTTCATGGAACTTCACAAAAAATGCACTAATTCATCATAAATCTAATGGAAAAATAGAAACTTCTTATAGCACTTTTTGTAGCTATTGGCATGAAAGCTTTAACACGTTACATCGTAACGAGGAAGAACTCAATAGTCTCTTTATCAATATTTATAATTTACAAGAAGAACTTAATTCAAACATAGAACTTAAGGATATAACACTTCTCAAGCAAGAATCCATCATTATCGACAATGAATTGACCTTGAATGCTGATGAAATCATTAAGCAATTTATTTCTTACGGTGTAGGGGTAATGTTTGGACGCTATTCTCTCGATCAAGAGGGATTAGTAATCGCTAATATGGGTCAAGAAATCCCGAATAATAATACTTTTACGATCGACGATGACAACATCATCCCTGTCCTCGAAGACGATTATTTTACCGACGATATCGCCTCACGCTTTATCGAGTTTGTCAAAGTCGCATTCGGTGAAGAACACCATACTGAAAATATCCAATTTATCGAAGATGTACTGGGAACTACTATCCGTAAATATTTCGTCAAAGGTTTCTACGACGATCACATCAAACGCTACAAAAAACGCCCGATCTACTGGATGATCAGCTCTCCTAAAAAGAGCTTCAATGCCCTGATCTATATGCACCGTTATCAGGATGATATTTTTGCTCGTGTACAGAATAATTATCTACGCGAATACATCACAAAGCTCGAAGCAGCGATGCATACCGCTACTACGATCGCCAATGATGAGAGCAACAGCGCTACGGATCGTCGCAAGGCTACAAAAGATATCGAAACGATCACGAAAAAGATCGATGAGCTCATCAAATTCGACCGTGATAAACTCACTCCATTCGCCCAAAGCCGTACCCCGATCGATTTGGATGATGGGGTAAAGGTTAATTATTCGAAGTTTGAGGAGATCTTGTATCCGATACCGGGGTTGTCGGAATAAATGAAAGGATTGAATTATGGGATTACATAAAGAACATATGTCTTATGTAGAACAGCATTTAAAGGGTGAAGAGGCAGTACCTGCTGTAAATGGTGGCTTTATAACTATTATTAAAGACGGTGAAGATACATTTATTGCCAATGTCCCTACCTTTAACATGATGGCTGAAAATCATTCAGATAGCACTGTAGAAAATGATGAAGAGTTTGAAGATGAAGATGGTCAGTATATTATCTATATATGGTCGTCAATGTATGGTGTATCATGGGAATTAACAGTGAAAGCAAAAAATACTAGTGAACAACTAAGCCTTGAAAAAAGACTTGACACCAAATATGACGAAGTGTATTAGGTATAAAAATGGCAACAAATTTTTATCGTAAATACCATGAGAATATAAGTGTGTTATCTGGAGTTCCAAGAGATCCGTATATTTTAAAGCTATTATATGCAAATGTTATTACACTCATGGAAACGTATTTAGCATCATCTTTGAGTTATATTATTAAAGAGAAATGTTTGATTCAAAGATTAGCTACAAGTGAACTGTTTAAAAAAAATAAAGTCTCTCTTGAGGTTGCACTATCCAACAACATGGAAATCTATGTATTGAAATTGTTAAACCATGTACTATTTCATAATATTCCAGATGTCAATAAACTTTTTAAAGATATTTTAGAGATTCAAGTAAATATTACTCCATTGATAAGAGAAGCCATAACTTTTAGACATCATATTGTTCATCGAAATGGATTTGATTATGATGGAAATGAGATTGGAATAACTGAAACTAAATTTGATTCATTGATCGTAGCAATGAATACATTTATATCAAAAACGGATAATGATATTCTTGCAAAATATGCAGATCTTGAAATGCAATGTTGAATTCTATTATCTACGAAAAAATATTTATTCGAAGCGCTACAAGAGCAGGTCAAAGATATATGCCTTTTTTATCTGCTGATATGCCAAACATACAGCTCAAATACAGTCGATATATAGATGCATTGTTACTTAACGAGCGTTACGTTGATTCGCTCAAATTAGTGAATAAGAAATTAGCCGAATATTGTTACGATACTCACTGCTTTAAGCCTAAAAAAGTTGCTAAATCCATCGATCCATTTATTTCAAACATTTACGAAGGTATAGAAAATATATCAATTGATCTCAATGATTTGACTCGAATAAACGATTACAAAAATTTTGTAAATAGAGTTAAAAATCTGATTGAAAACAAACGATTTCACTATCAGCATTTACGCTACAAAGATGGAATTGAGTCAAAAGATAAAGAACACTATGGATATCTAGAGAATAAATATCATGATTTGTTTGACACTATTGAATCAATAGAAAATCAACTGGATTATTTAAAACATCAATTTCTTGAAAAACCATATTTTTTAGTTTTAGGTGAAGCTGGAATTGGCAAAACACATTTTTTGCTTGATACAACTAAAGTATTAATCGAGCATCAAACACATGCCTTGATTTTCTTAGGCGAGATCTTTAAAAATGATGACTCAATCCTTGAAACTATTAAAAAAGAATTATGTATCTCTTTGTCTGATACAGATTTTCTGTGTGAATTAAATGAAATCGCGATTAGATCCAATACAAGATTTTTGATAGAAATCGATGCAATCAATGAAATTGATATAAATGCAGAAAAAATTAAAGATAAGCTTGATGTTTTTATATCTGAAATCAAAAAATTTCAGCATATAGCTGTCGTATTGAGTTGTCGAACTCCATATCAACATCAACTTATTCCTAATTTATATGATTTCTTTGTATTTGTATTACCCGGGTTACCACAGGATGAAGCGTTAAGGCAATTCGCTTTAGCCTTTGATATTCAACCTATCGAATTACCATATATAATGCATGAAATGTCCAATCCACTGTTTTTAAAGACAATGTTTGAAACGATTACATTGGAAAAAAATCGAGATAGTTCTCTTCAAGTGTCGAAGCTTTTAGCAAAAGGTAATGAAAGTATAAAAGAGCTTTTTGAAAAATACATTATTGAGCACAGTATTCATATTTTTAAAGCAAAAAAACATAGGCTACTTTTATGGAACGATGTCATAAAGCCAATGTGCAAGCTTAATTATGATGGATTGCTAAAAGACAAACAATACGAATTGACAGAAGCTTCTGTCATAGCAATTGTAGATGAGAACATTGCTACTGATATTTTAACAAAAGCAGATATACCTGATTCGAAAAGCTTGGTTGACTTATTAGTAAATATAGGTATTTTACGGCGAGATATAGACTATAAATCTAAACAAGAGATCCTGAAGGTAACGTATCAAAAATTATATGATTATTTGATGGCACGATATATATTTGAAGTGATGCCAAATACGAAATCTAATGTCAAGGAAGAGATTTCTAAGGCATATGAGCATTTGATTGAGGAATTTAAGTATTTTTCTTTCATTGAAGCATTGATTGTTGAATTTCCAACACGGAATGGACAAGCCGAAGTTTTTGATTTTTTAAGTAGAGACTTTTTAAAAAAATACGGCAGTAATTTGATGAGAAGTTTCATAGATGGTTTGATATGGAGGGATTATAGGTCATTTAGTGATAGAACACGAGATTTCATTAACCTTGCGCTAAGAATAGACTTCGATACTACGCTTGAATGTTTATTTGTTTTAGCAACAAAACCTTCACACCCATTTGCAGAAAAAACCTTTGCTTTTTTACAAAGACCCACTATGAAAGAGAGAGATCTTACATTAGGTATGTTTTTAAAACATAGGCTATCGGATGATAATCCAATTGGATTACACTTGCAATGGCTATACGAGCACGACAAATCAAAAATAGATATCAGATATGCAGAAAATTTGTTTATATACCTTCAATGGTTTCTAACTCTTCCAATTCAGGACACGAGAGATCAGGTTACTAACATTCTTGTTGATTTGGGTACAGTTCATTTAGAGGCATTGTTTAGTCATATTTCAAAAAATCACATGCAAATTGATGATGATTATGTCAATGAGCGTCTTGTTGGAGCGTTATATGGTGCTATGATGCGGTTACGATCCGATGAAACAAAGTATGATCTGTTTGAGCAAATATCTTCATGGCTTTATGATCAGTATTTTGTAAACTTCACCACATATCATATTGTGATTTTGGATTACATCAAATCTATCATAGAGCTGACATTAACAGTACGACCAGATTTCTCAATTGATAAAGAACGTGTTTTTAAATTTTACATTCATCAGAAAAATGATTTTTGGAGTCTCCCTAGTTACTCAAAAAGTAAAGATTTTTTAAAATCTCATTCATTGTATATGGAACCGATGAGAATGGATTTTACCAATTACACAATTGGTCATTTGTTCCCAGGAAGATCTAATTATGGACATACTAAAAATTACAACGCTGCTGTATTGGCAATCAACAACCGGGTTCACGAATTAGGGTGGAATTCGACGGACTTTGCATCATTGGATAAAGAGTTTAGCAATTATTATGGGCGGATAGGAACTAATCGTATAGAGCGATACGGAAAAAAATACAGTTGGATTTCCTATTATGAATATGCAGGTTATTTAGTTTCTACTGGTCAAATCAATCCAAGGGATTTTCGGAAGGAAGGTAGTGAAAGTGAATTTGAGCGTTTTTGGGCTCAAGGAGTCGATCCAACTTTCCCATCAATTGACAAATTTGTGAGAAATGAACGTTTTTTGGATATTCTAAGTGATGAAAATATAGAAAAAAACATAGTAAATGATGAGTGGATAGTCATTTATGGATTCGCGCGTGATAAATCCAATAAGTGGGTTGAATATAGTATAGGAACAAGCTTCTCATCAATGTCAGATTCCTTTCAGTATGCTCGAGAATATAAGACATTTTTTGGTGAACTTTTCTGGTCAGAAACTTTATTTAAAAATTCTCAATTTGATATTTGTTGTAATTATGGCTCAGCTGATTATGAATCAGAATACTCAACTAAGTTTGATTTGATGATAGTAACAAAAGAAATTGCAAACGAGCTTAGTATAAAGATTGATTTTGCTGAAAATTTATTTGTAGATAGCGATGGTAATCAAGCATTGAAACTTTTCAAGTTCAAAAATGATGAAGAAGTTCAAGAATTTACACTTATGAAACGTTCATTGATTGAAGAATATCAAAGTAAACATGGATTTACTTTATTTATGACATTCGAAAAGGATAATCGTCAAAATGAGCGTGAATGTTTCAAGAAAAAATATAACTTCCCTGTTCGTGAAAATGTGATTCAAAATTTATTTGAATTTATGAGCAAAATATTCCAGATGGTTCGCAATAGAATGCCTAAGTGGAAAGATACTAAAATCAGATTAGCAATACAGAATGGATAAAAAATGAGCAAAATTGAACAAACATTAAACGCACTTTTTGAGTCCAAACGAGTTCTCTTTTGGTATGACAATGGTGGAGAATCCAAAGCTGAATTCGAATCACTATCGCTTCCTGACGTTCAAAAAGAAGAGCTAAACAACAATGAATTCACTCTAAAGTACAAAATAATCAAAGAGCTTCCTGACAGTAAGTTTTTGGTCTATGCACCCTATGCTCAACCGAAAGATGAAGTAAACTGGCTCTTGGATCTCCAAATCTCCGGTCATCTCTTCAGTGCGGATCGCAGTAGCCTGATTGCTAGTGAGCTCGGGCTTAGAGCAGAGCATAAATCATTTGTCGATGAATATAAAGAGAAGTTTTTTAATTCCGAAAAACGTAAAAATGCTTTTGCACAGATCATAGAACCTTCCGATACCATTGAATCTCTCGGGTTAAAAATGATGAGTGTCGCGATCAATTGTGATGTCACCGTTCAGGAGATTATCCTCAAAACACTGGAAAATGAAAAGAACTATGACACCCTTCAAAAGCTTGGACTCGAAAAGCTGTTTTGGAAAATGGTGGAAAAAACGTTTGGTATGACACTCAATCAACCGACCATTCAGGATTTTACGTATAAGCTCCTGCAAAATCATTTTTATCGTTTTGTCGATTCCGCTCGTGCTCCGTTGAACCGTGAAGCTTTTTTGTTTGTGAAATTTTGGATGGATAGTAAAAAATATGGTGAGATTTACCGACAAAAAGCGATAGAAACACAAGACGCACTCAATATCGCACATGAACTGAGTACGGTGCATATCGAAAAATTATTGCCCTGTGATACGTATGAATTGTGTGATCAATCGGTGGTCAGTTATCTGCTCTCTTCATTGCTGCAACAAAACATCCATGCTGAAAAGGTACATGAAATCATCGAAAGCCGGGATCATACTTTTTGGTATAGCGGGTATAAAAACATCTATCAGGCGATTTTATATGCTTCAGATTTGCTTGATTCTATCGCTAAAAACGGTTTTGTGATGGACAGCTTCGATGATGGCGTCCAACGATATGTCAAGCAGTGGCAGCAGATCGATTTTTACTATCGAAAGTTCATTCTTCATCTCAACCGTGCTGAACATGTACAGGTGCTCAAACCTATTGCCTCTAAAATCGAAGACGTTTATCTCAATGGATATTTACGGGCGATCAATGATAAATTTGTTTCGTTCGTTCCGCAGTATACTTCAAGTAAATTAGCCAGACAGAGAAGCTTTTTTGAGACTCATATCCGCCCATACATCGAAAAGGATGAAAATATTTTTGTCATCATCAGTGATGCTATGCGCTATGAATGTGGCGCTGAACTTAGCAATCGCCTCTCGGCCATCAACCGTTATTCTACAAAATGCGATGCGATGATCTGTTCTCTGCCATCTTTTACCAAGCTGGGTATGGCTTCACTGCTTCCACATGAGGAGTTGGAGATTCGAGATAAAACTGATGATGTATTTGTGGACGGAAAGCCAAGCGGAGGTACTGCATTGCGCACCAAAATCCTTCAGCAGGTACATCCGCGTTCCATTGCCATCAGTGACGAAGCGTTTTTACAGTTGGATCGCGATTCTGGTCGGGCTTTTGTCAAAGATTACAATGTCATCTATGTCTATCATGATGAGATCGATTCGACGGGAGATAAGATATCGAGTGAAGAGAAGGTATTTGAAGCGGTAGAGAGCAGTTTTGATACGATTACACGTATCATCAAACAAATTGCCGGCTTCAACCGCACTAATATTCTGATCACCGCAGACCATGGGTTCTTGTACCAGAATAATCCTACGGAAGAGAGTGAATTTTGTAAATACGATGATCTGATTAAACCGATGAAGCTAAACCGCCGTTTTATTATTGGACAGGAGCTTTCCGGTAATAACTGTACGCAAAAGTTCTCTTCCGAAGAACTAGGAATCAAGGGTGAAAATGATGTCTTGCTTGCGAATTCTATCAACAAAATTGTTATGCCTGGAGGTGGAAATCGGTTCGTACATGGGAGTGCTTCATTGCAAGAATTGGTTATCCCGCTGATCAGCATCCGTAAAAAACGCAGCGATGATGTCAATACGGTTAATGTCGATGTGATGCCGCTTCCGCGCATTACGACCAACAGCGTGAACGTTTCGTTTTATCAAGAAGAGCCGATCAGTGATAAGGTACTTCCTATCACACTTAAACTGGCTTTCTATGCGCCTAATGGAGAGCTGATCAGTACAACCCACACGGTGACGTTTGATTCGACCGAACAGGATAGTCGCAACCGTGAGAAACGGCTCAAATTCGAGTTCAAACAAAGCGCAAGTACGTACAGTAATGAGACCGTAACGCTGCTCATGAAAAAGGTATTTTTAAACAGCAGTGAAGAGCCGGTGTACAAAGAAGCCCAAACGCTGTTGAAACTCTCTTTTTTCAATGATTTTGATGAGTTGTAGGAGATAACATGGATATTAATCAAAAACTTAATCAATACTACGGCGGGAAAGTCGTTAGAAAAGACCTTACCAAGAAGTTAAAGGGGGGCGCTAGCGTTCCCGTCTATGTTCTCGAATATCTGTTGGGGATGTATTGTGCCACCGACAATGAAGAGACGATCCGCGAAGGTGTTGAAAAAGTCAAAGAGATTCTGACCCAAAACTACGTTCGCCCGGATGAAGCCGAGATGATTAAGTCCCGAATTAAAGAGCGTGGCCGCTACAAAATCATCGATAAAATCTCCGCAAAACTCAACGAAAAAGAGGATCGCTATGAAGCCGATTTCTCCAATCTCGGGATCAAGCGTGTCATAATCCCCGGTGAAACGATCAAAGAGTACCAAAAGCTTCTCGCCGGCGGGATCTGGTGTATCGTTACCATCAGCTATTTTTATGATGAAAACAACAAGGGCGAATCTCCCTATATCCTCGATTCACTCAAACCGATCCAAATGCCAGGGATGGACATGGGCGAATTTTTAGGAGCTCGCAAAGAATTTGAAAAAGAGGAGTGGATGGATATCCTCATCCGCTCAACGGGGATGGAACCTGCCAATCTCGACATGAGTGCCAAATGGCATCTAATGGCTCGACTCATTCCGTTTGTCGAAAATAATTTCAATATGTGTGAACTTGGACCGCGCGGAACCGGTAAATCGTATGTTTACAAAGAAATTTCACCAAATTCGATCCTCGTCAGCGGAGGCCAAACGACAGTTGCAAACCTTTTCTACAATATGGCTAGCCGAACGATTGGACTGGTGGGTATGTGGGATATTGTCGCGTTTGATGAAGTAGCCGGTATCCGATTTAAAGATAAAGACGGCGTTCAGATCATGAAAGACTATATGGAGTCAGGTAGCTTTGCTCGGGGCAAAGAGATGAAAGAGGCGAGGGCGTCAATGATATTCGTCGGAAATATCGACGGCAGTATCGCCAACATAGTCAAAACGTCTCATCTTCTTAGCCCATTTCCTACCGAAATGATCGATACGGCATTCTTCGACCGTTTCCATCATTATCTTCCCGGCTGGGAGGTGCCTAAGATGCGCCCTGAGTTCTTTACCGACCAATATGGCTTTATCACCGACTATATGGCCGAGTGGATGCGTGAACTTCAAAAATCCAACTTCTCTGATGCGATTGACCAACACTTCCGTTTCGGTAAAGATCTTAACCAACGTGATGTCAAAGCGGTTCGAAAAACAACCAGCGGACTTTTGAAGCTGATGTTCCCAGATGGAAGTTATACCAAAGAGGATGTCGAACAAGCATTGATCTACGCTCTTGTTGGTCGCCGCCGGATCAAAGAACAGCTCAAAAAAATCGGTGGTATGGAGTTTTACGATGTCCACTTCAGCTACATCGATCTCGAAAACGGTGAAGAAAAATACGTTACAGTTCCCGAGAGCGGCGGTGGCGGACTTATTCCCGAAGGCGAACTCTCTCCGGGTGCACTCTATGCTGTAGCAACGAACGGTGCCAACGGTCACAAAGGACTTATCCGCCTCGATTTACAGGTAATGGGCGGAAATGGGAAGATGACCGATACGGGATTCGGAAACGGCGCGATTAAAGACGAACTCAAAGAAGCCCGAAACTATCTTCAAGCGAACCTCTCGCGTGTTTCACTATCAGCCAAGTTTAGCGATCACGATTATCACGTCAAAGCAAACGATTTAAATGGCATAGGAGGCGCGCAAGGGCTCACTTTGGCAATCTGGCTATCAATGGTCTCAGGAACGCTCTCGAAGCCTTTATTGCCTCAATTAGCGATATTAGGTTCAATGGGAATCGGAGGAGGTGTTATCGGCACCGATAACCTTGCAGATGCATTGCAGATTGCTGCTGATGCTGGAGCAAAAAGAGTTTTGATCCCGGTCGGAGATATGGCTCATTATGGAACTGTGCCTGCTGATTTGATGGCTAAGTTACAGCCAATCATTTATATGGATCCTGTTGATGCTGCGATGAAGGCTATGGGAGTGAATTGATGCAATATTTTCTCCTTCTGGTGCGCTAATTGGAAAAAGAGATAAGTCACATATGGCTGAGTTTTCTTATAAGGCAGTTTTTGTGTTTGAATTCCAATAGTGAGCTGTACGATTTTAAAGTAAAAGCAAAGAATATGAACTTAAAGAGCGGTATATACCTAGTAAATGGATGTTCATTGTAAATATCCTTTTATGCAATTTTCATCTGATTTCCTAAAAAATAATACTTATTATGTTAGTGTATGAGAAATTCATAAATAGTTATATTTCAGCGTAAAATTTATGACAACTTCTTACATTTTCATACTTTTTCATAATATCATCACATAGCCATGTTTTGAATATTTTCATAACTTTTGGTTATCATAACATTTCTCCTATAGTTCCCTTTTTATGTTTTTATTTCATCAATTTGGATTCATAATATGCCATCTTATTTATGTGAGGCTAACCATGTTTTGGAATATATTTGTTCGTCCAAAGTTCCGCACTTCCAATAAAATTGATGTTTGTGTCACTGCATTTGAAGCGGATGATGATGAGTTTATTAGTGGACTCTTTTATAAACGCCATCTTGGTTTAGATATCATTACTACATCGCAGCATGTTACACGTGAATTGGCCTACAAACAAATCTATGACATGGGAGATGCCATCGGAAGCCATTTTGAATTTCATGAACCATCGATGATGTGCCATGAGTGTAAGATCAATCCTGTTGGATCTATGAGCAGTGAACATCTGTGTGATTTCTGTCATATGGAAAAAGAATACAAGCATAACTTTCAACATGCAGATAAAAGCCGTTCATAGTGATATATGGATTTGCGCTGCTGATGGTGCTGATTGCATCTGCCGCGTTTGTTGAGCATGAGTATGGTATTGGATTGGGAAGTCTGATGCTCACGATGGCGGGGATCTTTATTTACTATAACTATGGCCACTCTCAAGTTCGAGAGTGGGTGGATAGATGGTTTTAGGCACTATTTCCAATAGCTTCTAAATTTTTCATCCTGTCCCAGCTTCTCTTAATGGTCGCAATAGACACTTTGATACCATACTTGTCTTCAATGATGCCGGATATATCACCAAAACTGAATCCTTTGTTTTTGAGATATACCACCGTTCCCCATTTACTCATCAAATCTTGTGTTTTTGGGGATGGTCTTTCATGTTTTGCCTGATAGATTTTCGCTTCATACGTGGTGAGTTCTCCAATCTCTTCAAGTGATAATCTGTCGTAATTTTTATTGGCGATCTTTTTTTGTTCATCTTGATATTGAACAATCGCAAATATTAATGCAACATAGGAGATCTCATGAATTGGATAAGGTAAATGTAAATTCTTGAGCCGGTAGAGCATTTTTTGGTGTTTCTCCATCACGCTGATTCGTTCAGGTTTTTCAAATTTTGCGAATTGTTTAAATATTTGATCTTGATTCGCTTTTGGAAGGTTGAGAAGACCTTCGACATCTTTGCTAAGGTTTTGCGACATTTGTTAACTCCTTTTTTTGTTTCTTATTCTTATTCATAATTTTTGGTGTAATGAAAAAATGAGAGAGTGAATGATCGTTTTTTTATTATGCTGATCAGAAAGATTTTCAAAAAATGCAAAATTATGAATAGGTATGTACACCAAATAAAAGGAGCATTACATGCCAAACGACGTAACAAAATCAGAGACGGATACAGACTTTATCAGCCTATCCCAATTTCATAATTTATATCTTGTATTGAAATATGATCACAAGGGCGATGAAGCAAAATTTCTTCACTCGGTCAAGATTGAACTTAATGGGGAAACCATCTTGTACAACTATCAGCAGCTTGAACTTTTTAAAGAAGAGCTGTTGGCATTCAATAAGGGTGATAAAAATAATCGTCTGTTAGAAGTGGAAAAAGTGGATGGTGCATATGTACTGAAATATGTAACCGACAAAACAAATGAAGAGACGCTCTTTGGTCAGACAGAATCAAGAGCAATCGTAAAAGTGATTAATAGAGTTCTCGGGAATGGATATTCGTTTCGGTATCTTTTTAGCTATTGATTTGTAAAAATAGTGCTAAAAAACCAGAAATAATTTTATTTTTTGGCTCATTGACGTTTCATGAAGTATTTCATTGAGATTTCATGAGACGTTTTATCAAAACGTTTCACCTCCTCTCGCTTTTCCTGCCCTGCGGCCTTTTACTTCATCTCGTCACAAAAATAGAAACGGGGGCGTTTTTGAAAAAACGCTTCTTTTTCGAGTAACTTTGAATGATGCAAAATCTCATGCTACGATTTTACTTTAAAACACACAACACAGAACCGATGGAGCTTAGATGACATAAAACGTCATCGACCACCGCTACCAATAGAAGCCGAGATTTCAGCGTTAGCTCGAAAAAATTAACTGCGTATTGACTTAACCCTTTGCTGGGGCAGCAGCTTATTCTGCCCACCACTTTTTAACAATAGGAGAACCGATGCGGGGATCACCGTATCATGTCGTCACACATGAACTCATTCCCGTCATCTTTCAAGCCGGTGCTAAAAAGACTGAACGGATCGATATAAAACATCCCAATTATGGCAAAGTATCTTCTTTCAAAACCATGGATGCCTATAAGCAGACATGGATTCAATTTATGTTTTTTCTCAAAGAACAATTTCGCATCAGTGATCCCGAAAAAATTGACGAAGAACACATCCGTGATTTCATGGTTTATAAAACACTTGAATACCCTTCCAAACTTTATTTGGCTCGTATCTCAGCGGCCCTTGGTAAGTTGGAGACTGCATTGCGCTACTACACTCGAAACAAATATGGGGAAGAGAAGAGTTTTGATTTTTCAATTCGCCAAACGGTACTCGATGGAGCTCGAAATCTCAATCTGGTTGCTGATAACTATCATGATCGCGCGTATGAAAAGCCTAATATTCTCGCATCGTCCTTAGCAGAACCTCTCCATCGGCTATCGGCAGAAATCCAATGGGTGAGTGGGGGCAGAATCGAGGCGGTTTCACTTATTCGCACCGAACAACTGCGTGGCTACTGCATCGATCCTATCACCGGTGTCACTATGGGGAAGATATGGTCAAAAGAGAAGGGGGGCCGTGAAGGTATGCTGATGGTACTGCCATCAACGTATGAGTGGCTAAAAGAACATATTGAAGAACATGGACGATTCAAAATCGATCGCCAAAAATACACCACCGACATTCGTCGTACATGTCATAATCTTGGCATAAAAGGAGAAGGAAGTCATGGATTTAGATATGCCTTTGCACAGCGACGGATGAAAGAGTACATGAGAGCAGGGCATACCTATGAGCAAAGCCTCCAGGCGGTTAGCTTGGAGCTTAAACATACACGCGCAAATATAACGAATCACTACTTGGGGTAAGTGCTGTCAAGTGGCTTTTGTGTGTACTATTCTTGGAAAAAGTCTTTTTGGTTTATTTTATAGTACTTAATTGCTTTTTATTAAGATAATTGATCATCTCTTGAATGATAAGTAGAATTTCTGGAATATTGAGCAAAATAACATAGCATTCTAAATCGGTTAGTGATGTTTCAATCCAGTGTATTGAGGCTTCTTGATCAGATTGCGCTATCCCTCTAAGAATTTTTTCTTTAAATAGTGATAACTCATATTCTTCTACCATTGTTTTTAACTTTTGCTTAGCATCAGTAACGGTAATTTCTTGATTGATAGCATATTTATCAAAAGTGGAAAGTGTTTTTCCAAGTAGATACAAGAAAGTATTTTTTTCCATATCACCTTTTAGTAAGATCTGCCAAAATGATTGTTCTGCATTGAAATTGACAAATTTCGTTTTTATTCTTGACATAACATCATATTTAGTAACAACTTGTTCCAATTCATCTAGATTGTTATTGGCATTTGCGGTAAGAATTGCATGGGCAAGTGTTTCTCTAAGGCTAGGAGAAGCAAGATTATTGAGAGCATCATACATTTCATCTATAAACATGCTTCCGTGGCCACTTAAAATCCAAATAGGATTAGCGGCACAATTTATCAAAAGATTTTGTATATATTCCAGTGAAACTTTTCGACTACCTTTTTCATAAGCGTATATGCTAGCAGCAGGTGTCAAAGTGCGGAGTGATATCTCATCAACAGAAAGCTGTAGAGAAAGTCTTACCTCTTTTATCCTTTTTTCCATAAAAAACCCTTTCTATTTGACAAAATGATAATTTATTTGATAGAATTATACAAATGTATAAATATTACTACTTTATTATACATTATAGCACATAACAAGGAAAATAAAACTTATGGAGGGGATTGAGTTACAAATTACCAACGGGTTAGTGAAAAACATCGATGTTGTTTTCGTTTCAATAGAAAAAGATGTTAAGCGCATCATAACAAAGAATAAATGGTACTTTGAGGACTTTGACGATGTTTATAGGTTGGCGTCTAAAATGACCGCCCAAACTCTTATGAAAAAGCATTTGTCATCTGTCAAAAGATTTTACGAATGCAACAACAATATGGCTGTTCAATGGCTCATTCGTAGAATCGTCTCAAACATGCGTAATATTGGCTTTGATCGACGATACAAAAAAAACAACACGGTGAAGTTAGATGAATTATATGAACTGCTCATGCCGAGAACTCTCGACATAGAAACATTAATCATTTTCGAAGATTTGCATAAATTGAACAAATCAATTCTTCTTCAAGGGTTACAGAAAGTATGGGAGGATGCAAAAGAGGACCTCGATTTTGACGAAACGGATTTTAAAGAGCTTTGTGAAAAGTTTGGATGTACGATAGGTGAAGTAATGGGAGAAAATACCATACTTTTAAAAGTTGAACAAACCGTTGGTGGCCGCCAACAGCTCGTTCTTTTATTTGACCCAAATGTCTAAAAGGATCAGAATGGAAATTATAGCGCAAATAAAAAATGAAATTGCAAAAAAACGATCTTTTGCGCGTGAATTACAGGAGCTTAAAATGCTTCACTCAGACCGATTTGCAACGGAAACTCAGAAATCAACCATCGCGCAAGAAATCAAAAAATTTCAGCAAGAGCTTGGAATGAAGGATGATTTCCAGTATACAGCGAATGAGATTACTGTAGCGAGACCCACTGAGATGTTGGTACCTCTAATGATTCCAAGGGCAGGAATTGCAACTATTATTGGTGGCTACGGAGCTGGAAAAACTGCGTTGGCTCGGCACCTGTATAAACACCTTTTATCGACTCGGCATGACACGTATGTTAAATATGTAGATGCAGATAATCCGGTGAATAAATTGCAGGAATTTGGTGTTCATCAGTTGATCGAAACCTACGGGGAACGTTTCGAATATTATGGCAAGCGGGAAAATATGGATGATTTGGCAGATGGATTAGAGAACGTTTTGCGAAAATCGATAGAACAACAGAAGGCTTTTCCTGAACGATCATACATCGTTTTTGAGGATAATCTCAAAAATTTAATGCGAAAAAATCGCCAAGGATTTGCGGATCTAAACCATTTATATCGTTACGAGAAAGTCTTCCAATCATTTGGTGGAACTTCAATTATCTTGCATCATACCAACAAGCAGGGAATATTTGCAGACTCCAAAGACATCGTAAATTTTGCAGATTTGGCGTATTACGTGAGCTTCAAACAATCCACGAATTCGATTGTACTTGAACCAGATAAACAAAGCCGTTATCAGATCGAGGCAAAAGCTTTTTATGTTGATCCGTTAAACCGTGAAATCACCCATGAAGTCGATTATCGAATGGCAAATATTTCTGGAGAAGAGATTCGAATCGTTGAGCATGTAAAAGAGTTGCTCTTGGAGTGTGGTGAGTTTAATCAAAATGAGCTTGAAAAAGAAACTCGTGGCTTTCGAAACAGCATAGGTATGGGAGATAAACGGTTTCGAGCAATACTCAAAAAGTATGATGGCGAGACCTGGAAAATTGTTCGAGGGATGAATAATGCAATGGTATTTGAACCGATCGAGGTGCCAAACATGCCAAACGTGCCAAACCAAAAAAACATAGTTAGTAAGGATATATAAAATGTTCGTTGAAGAAAAATTAGATCTTGTGTTAATTAAAATAGAAGAACAACAACAGCTTCTTGAACTTTTTATTCCCGATTTAAGAAAAAAGAAAAATGTCGCATCTTTTCTTGGTATTACAGTGCAATGTCTTGAAAATTGGATCAAAGATAGTGATTCACCGATGGAAGAGGGGGTTCATTATCGGTTTGATAGTCGTGGAGCACTTGAATTAATTTCATCTGCAATAATTTTATTGAAAAGAACAGGCAAGTATAAAAATCGTCGGAAACAAATTCACGATGAAGATATTAGTCAAACTATTATTCCAGCAAATAATCTAGCCACACATAAGATTTTGCAAAAAATAGGTAAAATTTCTTCGCGTGTTGAAACTCCGAAAGGAGATGTTCTTTGAAAAGTTATAAATGTCAATTTGGAAATTTAGTTTTCATCATTCGCGATGTGAAGGGTGTTTGGAAGCTTGATTTTGCGTGGGATGGGAAGCGTCAACGGCCATCAATGGAGATGAAGGCTACATCTGAGAATCTCGAAACAATCAAAAGTGAGATTTTACCAGATTTGTATCTGGAGCTTACAGGGCGTAAAGTTGACCCAATTGCACTTAAAATTCAAGCACCAAAGTCACCTATTTTTGCTGATTTTGCAGAGCGAAGTCTCGCCTTGCAAAAACATGATGTCGAAGGTCATGTATTACAAGCAAAACAACAAATTCTTGAACGCGATATTTTGCCATATTTTGGCTCTAGAAAAATTAATACCATTGAACCTAGTGAAATCAAAGAATGGCAAAATACACTTGCGGAACGGCTATCGATTAGCTCGATTAAAAAATATCGTAGTGTATTGAACCATATATTCGATGATGCATGGCGCGAAGGAAAAGTGCTAGAAAATCCTGTATTGAAAGTTAAGTTGCCAAAAAAATCGAATGCAAAAGTATTTCGTACAAAAATGCTTCCATTTTCTGAACATGAAATTCACCTTATTCTAAAAAATGCAAAAGGGCAATTTCGCTGGTTCCTACAGTTTTCAATCTTTTCGGGAATTAGACCTGGTGAAGCAGTTGCACTTGATTGGTCGGACATTTGTTTTGAAGCAAAAACGATTGATATTTCAAAAACAACGAAGAGAAGCGGAAACGGTGGATATATTATCGGCAAGCCCAAGACAGAAGCATCGATTAGAATGATCGATATGCTTCCTCAAGTTGAAGAAGCTTTGCGTGCGCAGTTTTTGGAAACCGGATTGAAAAATCAAAGGGTTTTTTTGAATCGATGGGGTGAACCATGGAATACACCGGATTTTTTGAATCTAAGATTCAAATTGCTTTTAAAGAACATAGGTACTGCGCGGCGCAATATTTATAATACACGGCATACTTTTGCGTCTCAAATGCTCGCAAAGAAAATTGATATCGGGTGGATTTCAAAAACAATGGGTCATGAAAATATCCAAATCACATTGCAAACGTATGCTAAATACGTACCTAAAGATAGTGATGATAGAGACATGTTTCTAAAAGGATTTGTCACACTTTTTGTCACACCAAAAGAAAATGACGGCTCAAATGCCGATACACAGGGGATAGCAGGATGAATATACGAGTCTATTACGAAGACACAGACGTAGGTGGAGTAGTCTATCATTCCAACTACCTTAATTTTTGTGAGCGGGCGCGTAGTCAGCTGTTTTTTGATGCGGGACGTTCCCCTATATTGGAGAATGGGCATTTTGTTGCAAAGCATGTAGATGCTAATTATATTAAAAGCGCAAAGTTTGGAGATGTGGTTGATGTAAAAACAACACTGGTTACCCTCAAGAATGCTTCTTTTAGCTTATTACAGCAGATCTATAGAGGTGAAGAAAAGCTTTTTGAGATGACAATAGTACTCGTCTATCTAGACTTTGAGGGCACTATGTCAAAAATACCAAGCTCAGAAAAAGAGTTTTTATCCTCGATATAACAGAGGTCTGAATCTTGGCTATATTTTTATGCTTGTTTAAATTGTTCTATAAATTCTTTTAGATCATCGAACAGGGACTGTAAATCTTCCTCATGTTCCACTTCATCAGCCAAAATCTGAGATACTAAGTCGTAGGTAACAATGTCTTTGTTTCGCACTATGTCTAAAACATTGGAGTAGGTACTAATAGCACACTGTTCTCCGGCAATAGCTTGGTCCAAGATAGCACGAACGTCAGGATTGGTAGGAGCTTCATAGCTGCAGTTAGAGTGTGTAAGCCACTGCGATGGGTGTAAGATAGGAGTTCCTCCAAGTTGAAGAATCCGTCCGCTGATCATAGTCGCATGCCGAAGTTCATCTGCAGCATGTAAATTTAATTCAGAGATTACAGAGTCTTTCATGAGTCCCTTGATCACTTTTGCTTCAATAAAATATTGGTAATAGGCCAACCATTCATCGCAATAGGCACGATTGAGTAAATCGACAACGGTGCTCGCTTCTATGTCTTTGAGTATTGAGATGCCACGTTTTGCCATAATTAATTCCTCTTGATAGTCTTACGAATACTCTAACATTGATCTTCTTAAAGTAACCGTAAATATTTTTACCGATATTTTTGCAAATTTTTCATATCAATTATTTCAAAAATATGTCTTGGTTTGAACAGTATCAAGTTTTCTTTTTTGAGTTTTGTCATAATTCGTGAGAGAGTTTCAGGTGCTATACCTGCGATTTTGGCGATTTCTATCCCTTTTAAAGTAGAAAAAATATCGGGGCGATCCATCATGAGGCGGACAATTTTACTGTATGAATCGGGGGCACTTAGTTGATCATTGAGCCGTTGCAGTGAAGCAATCTTTTTAGACATAGAAGTGATGATGGCGATACTCAATCCAGGGTCTTCTTGAAGAAGTTGTAAAAATGGATCACGGTGTAATTTTAAAATACGACAAGGCGAGAGTGCCTCTGCGGTTGCTGGAAAAGGGATTTTTTGAAGTGTTCCTGATTCCGCAAACATAGCTGGTCCCCGAAAGCGATGGACTTCAAAGGTCCCGGAATCATTGGACTTATTCAATGAAACATCCCCTTCTAAAAGAAAATGAAAATAGTCGCTGTGATCACCTTGATAAAAGATGATCTCACCTAGGGTGTAGTTTCGCCATAATGAGATACTTTCTAGCTTCTGTAACTGTATCGCTGTTAGATGCGAAAATATTTCAATGGACTCGAGCATTATCTACCGTTTGCTACTGTAAGGTTCAAATCCTGATTCTTTTGGACGTATTAGCTCTACAGGATAGATGATCTGATGATCGATCAGTGGCATGGAATAGGAGCGTGCATGCCTATATAGATGGGCGATAAGATAATCTGTACCTACACTGGTCGTATAGTTGATCCAATCAAACGTGAGATCGTTATTCATAAGGGCATTGGCTTCATAGATGGAAGGTACTTGTTCGATAATAGAGTTGGCAATAATCATATTTTTACGGTCAGGAAATTGTGTGAGTAGGAGTAGCTCAGGATCGTAGTTGATTTGGGTTGATAGAATGTTTTTTTCGTGTACACCGGTAAAAGTCATGTGGGATAACAGCATGGATGTTTTAACGATGGGGAGATGTGTGACGATGCTTTTTTTACTAAAAGCTGCTGGTCTGGCCAAATGTTTTACAATATTAGAGCCTTTGATGTCTACGGAATAACTTGAGAAATTATTGATTTTTTTGTTAGACTCAGAGGCTACGGACTGTGTCATTTTATTTAAAACGGAACCGACAAGAGAATCACCGTAAAATATGGCCAAAGAATCTGCCATGTAGGGAATTAATGCTTTTACTTGTGCTTCATAATCAATGGAACCAAAAATAATATTGTTCCCTGCAGGACCGACATCACGTTTATGTACGGTTGGAATAAATACCGCAATGGTAGTGGGAACATTAATAAGATTTTGAGCCCCGTCCAGAGTTAATGGGGCTAATATAGCCATATTCCCTTGATTTATAATCTTTTCAATGGTTATTGATATTGTTTCATATGATTCATTTGGCATATCATATTTTAAGAGTTCAAAAGAGTCTCCAGATGCCAATAGGGTTGCTAATGCTACGTCATAACTTGATTGGCTGTATTTACCGATCACATTGGGAGAAGAGAGGAATGCTATTTTCATTTTAGGTGAGAAGCTGCTTTGCTCAACGCCAAAGAGGCTAAGGATAAAAAACGTAGTGAGTAGAATAAAAAATTTCATTTGAGGGCACCTTTAATGGTTTGTAAGTCACGCATGGCTTCTTTTTTATAGGATGGATTTCGAAGTAAGAAAGTTGGATGGTACAGAGGAATTAACAATGCATTTCCATAGGGGATCAACTGTCCGCGTAGAAGGTCAAAATCTTCAGCACCATTGCTTAATATACTATACGCATCATGTCCAAGTGCTACGATGATGCGAGGAGCAATCATCTCTATTTGTCGTGAAAGATAGGGATAGCAGCTATTGCACTCACTGGTCGATGGGGTCTGAAAACCGAATGGTTTGCACTTGACGGCATGGGTTATATAGACCTCATCTGTAGAGAGATCAAGGACTTTTTCGATCATATCTCGCAACATGGTACCTGAACGTCCTGTGTAATACGCATTTGATTCATCTTCAGCAGCCGAAACAAATGCATCTACAAATATGAGGGTAGCATCGGTACTGCCATAGCCGGTCATACTCTGACGTCTTGATTTGGAAAGGTCACATAAATGGCACTGAGTGATGGTTTGATTAAGTTGGGAAAGAGAAGAGGGTAGTATGGTAGCTACGCTTGGAACATTGGGGTTAATAGGGTCAACGTATTTATACCCCAAAGATTTTAATCGATATAAATTTTCTAACAAGGCTAAATTTTGATATGAATCCACGATAATACTTTAATGTTTAGATGTAAACAGTATAGTCAAAGTGAACTAAAAAATCTTATTGGCTAAGGTTTGAAAGCGCTGTTCGACACTTTCCACAATATGACAATATGCAGTATAAGCGAGTAATAGCATTGTAAGTCTCCACTAATAGGATATTAATACTGAAATTAAGCAAATATCATACCAATTGATCTTGATGGACTCCGTATTGTTTTAGCAATAGTGCGGCAGTGACACTATCCCCGTCTTCTAGTTTCAAAACTGCCGCATATATTCTCCCAAGTAGGCCGCTATTACTGATAAGTGCATCTTTGATATCGTTAGAAGGATTGAGTCCTTGCAGGGTGTTTTCCAAGGGTATGTGCATGAGTTTTTCTAACAAGGACAATAAAGCCACCAGTCGTGCTTCTTCAACTAATTTTGGTGTTGGATTTGAAGAGGTTAAATGCAGTAACTTTAGCATGGTTGCAACACGTTCATGTGCGTATACAGAGTAGGTGTTAGCAGCGTCTGTAGACATAATCCCAGATTTGGAATAAATGATAAGCAGCAACCACTGTGTGAGGTTGTTTTTACCCATACGTTCTATCATCTCTTTGATGGATGTAGCTGAATACAGATATTCGGGGTGCGTTGAGGTCAAAAACTGTATAAGTTGTAGAGAAAGAGAGCTTTCGCGTTGAAATAAGTCATAAATCTCATCTATAGAAGCATCGGTTTGCAAGAGTGAGAACAAGGAAAGGAGATCCATGTATTTTGGGTCAACGCGGCTATGGGTGATGAGATTGGATTTGGCAAAATAAAACCCTTGGAAGTAATTAAATCCTAATTGACTGTAAGCTTCTAACATCTCTAAAAATTCAATTTTATAGGCGATAAGGGTCATTTTTCCATAAGGATTAGGTAAATACAAAAACTGTTCATTATCGGTTTGAGTAACATCAAATTTAGCAAACTCCATATAAGGGAAGATCGGACCAAAATCTTGAAGATACTGGGGATGAAAGGATGCATTGTCTAATGCAAACCGGTAGCCAAGTGAGTGATAATACCGAATGGCTTCATGTACTTGTGCTGTATGCCGTATGGAGGATGAGAGTTCAAAAATGATTTTTTCTTTGGGAAGTGCTCGAATGATATCGGTTAGGAGTAAGGGTCCATCCGTATTGACAAATGCTAAGGTGTCTCCAAAACTGGATGCTGTACCGATTTGATTGAGTAAATTTACTAATACGGAACTCGTGGCATGACGAGGGTCATCAAAATTACAGTTACCCTCATGATCACGATAAAAAAATTCGTATCCTAAAATAGTTTCTTGATGACTCATGATTGGTTGACGAGCAAGATGGAGACGATTTGGCATTAGTGTAACTTTTTTGTAATATTAGTTTTAGGTATGAAGTGTAGCGTATTTTTGTTATTATTACAAAAAGTATAATAAGGTTTTTAAATGTCTATTCCTCAAACAATCTATTTTAATGATTATACCCCTAGTGATTATGGTATTGATAGCTGCCAACTCGAATTTATTATCGAAAACAGTTCTACACGTGTGGATAACGTGATGGAAGTAATACGTCAAAATCCACATGCCACTCACATACAGCTAAATGGTGAGATGCAAGATCTTGAACTGTTGTGGGTGAACGATGTTTTGTGTGATGAGAGTATGTACACACTCACAGACGATTCTCTCACAATTGCATTGGATATGGAGGTAGCGCGCATACGAGTCATCACCCGTATCTATCCCGATGAGAATACAGCACTAGAGGGACTGTACCGTTCGGGAGGAATCTGGTGTACACAAAACGAGCCCGAGGGATTTCGTCGTATTACCTATTTCCTAGATCGTCCGGATGTGATGACGCGCTTTACAACCAAGATTATAGCTTCTGCCAAAGAGTGTCCAGTGATACTGGGCAATGGTAACCTAGCAGGTACGGCAACACTGGAAAACGGTAAACACGTCGCTATATGGGAAGATCCGATTCCTAAACCTGCGTATCTCTTTGCATTAGTAGCGGGAGATCTGGGAAGCATCCACGATGTCTTTGTCACCATGAGCGGTAAAAAAGTGGCATTGGCGATCTATTGTGACAAGGGTAATGAAAACAAATGTCACCACGCGATGAGGTCATTAAAAAAATCGATGACGTGGGATGAAGAGGTATATGGTCGTGAGTATGACCTGGATATTTATAACATCGTTGCCGTGGACAGTTTTAACATGGGGGCTATGGAGAATAAGGGATTAAACATCTTTAATTCCCACTATGTACTTGCTGATGAGCAGACGGCTACGGATATGGATTTTATGGGAATAGAGAGTGTTATCGCTCATGAGTATTTTCATAACTGGACCGGAAACCGTATTACGTGCCGTAATTGGTTTGAACTCACACTCAAAGAGGGGCTAACGGTATTTAGGGATCAATGTTTCAGTGCTGATATGAATTCTCAGCTCATACAGCGTCTGGATGATGTCCGATCGCTTCGTGAACGTCAGTATGTTGAAGATGCAGGTCCTACGGCACATCCTATTAAACCGGACCACTATATCGAGATCAATAACTTCTATACGGCAACCGTCTATGAAAAAGGTGCTGAAGTGATACGGATGCTTCATACACTGTTGGGTGAAGAAGGATTTCGTCGTGCAACGGATCTCTATTTTGAAAACTTTGATGGACAAGCCGTAGGGACCGAAGAGTTTTTATGGGCGATGCAGCAAGAAAGTCCTATTGATTTAACACAATTTGAACGATGGTATAGCCAAGAGCGTACACCGACACTTCGCATTAAAAGCCATTACGATAGCACCGCACAGACCTTGACGCTTACTATCGCACAGGTCATTCCAAAAAATACACATAATTTAGAGCAACTTCCCTATGCTATGCCGTTTGGACTTGGGCTAATAAAGGCCAATGGAGAAGAATTTGAACTCAAAAGTAGCAATGCAAGAATAATACGAAAGGGTGTAGTGTGGATAGAGGATCAACTCAACGAACTGGTATTTGAAAATATCACTGAAGTATCAAAGCTTTCTCTTAATCGACATTTTAGTGCTCCGGTACGTATTGAGTGTGATGAGATAGACCATTCGTTTTTGATGGCACACGACTCGGATGGATTCGTACGTTATGAGGCAGCACAACAGTTTGCTATTAAAGCACTGCAATCGATGATCCAAGGCAATGAACCTGATGACGCCTACGTCACTGCCTATGGAAAAATTCTCGAAGATACCACTATAGATCGGATGTACAAAGCACAACTATTGGAGTTGCCGACTATCTCCATGATGATGCAGTTTCAAGAAATTATAGATGTAGACTCTAGCCATAAGGTACTTGAAACATTAAAACGTACTATTGCACATCGTTTTTCCAGCAGTATTGTGCAAGAAGTTCAATCATTGTATGAACCAACCAACAGCTCAATTGATGCGGTTAGTATGGGTAAGAGGGCATTGAAAAACAGATTGATGTCATTGTGGATGAGTTTGGGTGATGAGGTGTGTGCATCATTGTGCAAACGCTACTATGATGAGTCAACCAGTATGACGGATCGTTTAGCTATGCTTGATTTACTTGAAAACTATGCACCTCATTTGGCTAAACCAGCGTTTGAAAACTTCTATGCGCGCCACAGTGACAATACCCTGGTAATGAACAAGTACTTTGCACTGTTAGCGTCTTCTCGCCGTGAGGGAACGCTACAACGAGTAATCGCATTACAAGAAGACAAAGCCTTTGATGAAAAAGTACCTAATCTCGTACGTGCACTTATCGGGTCATTTGCTCGTAATCTGGTAGCCTTTCATGATCTTAGTGGCAGCGGGTATGATTTTGTGGCCGATAAAATCATCGAGGTAGATGGATTTAATCCTCAAATTGCTTCTGGGCTTGCCGGTGCCTTCAAAAGTTATGAGAAACTTTCTCCATTGCAAAAAGGGAATATGGGGAGTGCTTTAGAACGGATTAAAAATCATCCAGGCCTTTCCAATAATGTCAATGAGATTGTGAGTAAAGTCTTAAATTATTGATATCTTTTTGATACGCTTGGGCTATAATGAATCTTAGATAATTCTTTATCAAAGGAGATGCAATGGCTAGATTACTAGTTCTAGGCGGTGGAGTAGCGGGGCATACGGCAGCAACGTTTGCAGCTGATTGGTTGGGACGTGATCATGAAGTGGTGGTCGTTACCCCTAATGCTAAATGGAATTGGATTCCATCCAATATTTGGGTTGGCGTTGGTCAAATGTCCAAAGAAGAGGTTACCTTTGATCTTGATCCTGTGTATAAAAAAGCAGGCATTACCTATAAACAAGCCAAAGCTGTAAGTCTTAATCCTGAAGGGAGTGGCTCAAGCGATAAACCCTATGTCACTGTCGAATACACAGGGCAGGGTAAAGCAGGAAATAGCGAAGAAGTCACCTATGATTATCTCATCAACGCAACAGGACCAAAACTAAACTTCGGTGCGACTCCAGGATTGGGTGAGGGTTCACAGTTGGGTGAGCATACCGTTTCTGTTTGTACCGCTGATCATGCTCAACATGCGGCGGATGAATTGACAAAAGTCTTGGACAAGATGCGTAAGGGTGAGCGTCAAAAAATCCTCATCGGTACCGGTCATGGTATGTGTACGTGTCAGGGTGCGGCATTTGAGTATATTTTCAACGTTGAACATGAGATCCGTAAAGCCGGTCTTCGTGATATGGCCGATATCAAATGGATTTCTAATGAGTCTTTTATGGGTGACTTTGGAATGGGCGGACTGCACATGAAAGTGGGCGGCTATGTTGTCAGCTCTCGTATTTTCACTGAATCTTTGTTCGCAGAGCGCGGTGTCAACTATATCACGGGTGCCCATGTCAATAAAGTAGAAAAAGGGAAAGTCTCTTATGAGCTTCTTGATGGGTCTATGGGTGAAGAGACCTTTGACTTCTCAATGCTGATTCCACCATTTGCAGGGGTTGGTTTAAAAGCGTATAATAAAGCAGGTGAGGATATTACCGATACGGTATTTGCACCAAACGGATTTATGAAAGTGGATGCTAACTATACTCCAAAGCCTTATGAAGAGTGGAAAGCATCGGATTGGCCTCTGACGTATCAAAATCCGACCTATAAAAATATTTTTGCGGCTGGAATCGCGTTTGCGCCACCTCATCTTATATCTAAACCTGCTAAATCACCTAATGGAACGGTTATCAATCCAACTCCGCCACGAACAGGAATGCCAAGCGGGATTATCGGTAAAGCAGTGGCGCATAGTGTATGTGATCTGATTAAAAACGGAGAGGGTGCGCCTTTACATGAAGCGTCTATGGCTCATATGGGTGCGGCATGCGTTGCATCTGCGGGTAAGGGTTGGCTAGACGGTACAGCTGCTGCGATGACGGTTTATCCGGTAGTTCAAGATTTTGAGAAATATCCGGGAACAGGTCGTGACACGGATTATACGTTTGGTGAAATAGGTTTGGCCGGTCATTGGATTAAACATATTCTGCACTATTTGTTTATATACAAAGCAAAACTAAAACCGTTTTGGAAAATAATTCCAGAATAAAAATTACTAAAATATAGAACTAATAAGGATATACCATGGCAATAAAACCTGAAGAATTCAATTTCGCTAAACACGATCAATTTAACAATGCAATGATCCCTGGAAAATTTGCCCGAGCACTTCGGACGTGTAAAATATGGCAGTTTATTCGCTTTATAGTACTTAATATCAAGATGCTTATCGTAGTCAGTAAGAGCCATTAAGACATAAGATGAGTGTCCCTGATATTTCCTTATTGCAGCTTGTTAAAGTTGAGTTAGTAGCGGCTAAATCAGAAATATTAACACAGTGGATTCATGAAGATCAGTGTGCGGCAATCTTGGGCCGTCACAAGGTTGATATGGAACTTTTTTATGATTATTATGCCAGTAATGTTTTTGATTATTTTATCGGCGTTGTTACCGGGGAAGTCGAATTAGGAAAATGCCCGGTTATGGGAGAACTTATTGAATATCTTAAAAATAAAGAGATTCGAGCAGAAGAACTTTTTGTCCTTTGTACCCATTTAAAACGCAGTGTTATCAATGCGACGTACTCACATAAAATACATTCACAAGCATTGTTTGAAGCTATCAGCTATTTGTTTGATCAAAATTTTGCAGGGGTGTTAGAGCTTTATACCGATACTATTTACCAAAAAGAGCAAGAAGCCATCGAGGCAGGAAAAGCCAAAGAATATTTTCTCTCGAATATGTCCCATGAAATACGCACACCGCTTAATGCAATATTGGGATTTGTTTCGTTATTAAAAGAAGAAAACCTAGGGGCAATTCATCAAAGGTATTTGGATATCATTGCCCAAAGCGGTGAAAATCTTCTACACATAATCAACGATATACTCGATTTTAGTAAACTACGTAGCGGCGAGTTTGCGATTGATCCGCAAGTCTTTAATATTCATGACAAAATATCCAACACAGTCGAACTCTTTGTCCCCAGTGCAAATGTAAAATCAATCTCCATTGATTACACGATCAATGAAACCATTCCACACTGTATTTTTGCCGACTCTTTTCGTATCCAACAGATACTGGGTAATCTTTTGAGTAATGCCATTAAATTTAGTCAAGCTAAACGGACTATTGAGGTAAATGTAGATGTTTTTGATTCTATTCTAATCATTAAAGTCCGGGATTTTGGTTCTGGAATTGCACTTGAAGATCAAGAGCGTATTTTTAACCCTTTTTATCAAGCGCAAGAGGGGACGAAGCATGGGGTTGGCGGAAGTGGACTTGGCCTCTCAATCTGTAAACAATTAGCAACTCAGATGGGGGGTAAGATCGCCCTGCAATCAACAGTGGGGTGGGGAAGTATATTTACGGTTTCATTACCTGTTGAACTCTCACAAGATGAGTTATGTGAATCCAAAGTTAGTAAAAAATGCTCAAATTATTTTGAGGGAAAAATACTCGTAGCAGAAGACAATGAACCCAACAAAGAACTCATTCGTATGATATTGGAACGTTATGGACTTTCGGTCACGATTGTGTCTAATGGACAAGAAGCCTATGCTGCCGCGATACAAACCAGTTATGATCTTATTTTTATGGATGAGCAAATGCCTATTATGAACGGGGATGTTGCTACCAATAAAATTCGAGCATTTCAAAAAGAACATAATATACCGTCAACGCCGATTGTGGCATTGACAGCAAATGTATTAAAAGGTTCACGGCAATGGGCATTTGATCATGGATACGATGAATTTCTCGGAAAACCCATTATGTTAAAAGAGATAGAAGAGGTTTTGGAACGTTATCTTATGAAGAGAGACGCAAATGAGACTTATGAAGAAAAAGAACCTATTGATAGTGCAGAAATCAAACGGCTTAAACAGGCGTTGATGCTGCAGAGCGATCAAATACGTCAGTTATTAGATCTTTTTCATGTAAAAATGCAGCAATCACTTCCCACATTGATGGAAGCGGTACACTCTGATGATTATGAACGTGTAGCCACCATCGCCCATTCGATTAAAGGATCGAGTGCAAATTTTCGTTATGAGAAGTTCTCTCAACTAGCAGCTGATCTAGAGACAGCAGCGAGAGAAAAAGATATGGAGTTTGATTTTAAAGAAGCCTATATTGAATTTGAGAAGGTATATCGGGAACTTTATTCTTCGAGATAATAGCCGATACCGGATGCATTTTTAATGACATCCGTAGGAAGTTTACTACGCAAACGCCATACGAGAGTTCGAACGCTATTATCGGTGGCCCCTCCCTCATCCCATACATAGTTTGTTGCCTGTTCAAAATCAACAACACTACCCAGTTGTGCCACCATCAAAGTAATAAAAGCCGTCTCTTTTTTAGTCAGTTTGATTTTTTCATCATTAAAAAAAGTTTCGCCCAACGATATATCATGGCGATATCCATCTCCAAATTCGATAATAGGTTGATCGGAAAGTTTTTTAGCATAAAGAAGCTTTTCGAGATGGGCTTGGGTCATTTTCATGTCATTGAGATCAGAATTTCTTTTTTGTTCTTCTTCAAACCGATACAGCGCCATTTGAATGGTGGTGTGTAAATTAATAGGATCAAATGGTTTTACAATGTAGCCATAGGGCTCGGTTTGTTTTGCTTTGGCAAGCATAGAGGATTCACTGTGTGCGGTTAGAAAAATAAAGGGACGAGGCATTTTATCACGAATAAAACGGGCAATTTCGATACCGTCATCATTGCCTTCTAATGTGATATCTATCAAGACAATATCTGGATTATAGACTTTTATTTTATTACGAGAGCTAATACTGGTGTCTGCTAGGGCAATGACTTCATAACCATGTTTTTCCAGTGACATTTTAAGATTGAGCGCAGTTACATCATCATCTTCGATTATCAAAACTTTTGTAGAGGACATGGCATCTCTTATTAGGACTTTAGATTTTGATTATTCTAGCATATTTAGGCGATATTCAAACCAAATCGGTATAATCGCACTACTAAACAAGGCACTATACATTAGGATGAACATGTTTGATTTTGACAAATTTACACAATATTCCAAACCGGGCCCTCGTTACACGAGTTATCCAACAGCATTGGAATTTAACGATGCTTTTGGATATGAGGCATATTTAGCAAAATTACATGCTCAAGATCCACAAAGTCCTTTATCCCTTTATTTTCACTTGCCTTTTTGTAAAAATGCGTGTTATTTTTGTGGATGTAATGTTGTCTTTACCTCCAAAGAGGATAAAAAAGAGCAATACATCGACTATCTGTTACGTGAAATGGAAATTTTGAGTCAACACATCGACACTTCTCGCCCCATTATTCAGCTCCATTTTGGTGGCGGTACTCCTACATTTTTTAATGCCCAACAACTCAACCGTATCATCACTGCAATCAAAAGTCATTTTAAAAACTTTGTGAGCGATGCAGAGATCAGCTGCGAAATTGATCCACGTCATATAGACGAAGATCAGATGAAAGTGATGAGCGAAGCCGGATTTAATCGAGTGAGCTTTGGAATTCAAGATTTTGATGAAAAAGTCCAAGTAGCCGTCCACCGTGTTCAGCCTTATGAAATCACCAAAGCTGCTATGGATTTAGCGCGTAAATATAACATGGTCAGTGTCAACGTTGATCTTATTTATGGTTTGCCGTATCAGAGTCTCGAAACCTTTAAAAAGACGTTGGAACTATCCGTTTCACTCGATCCTGACCGTTTTGCCGTGTTTAACTACGCCCATGTACCATGGCTTAAAAAGACGATGCGTAAAATCGATGAAACAACTTTGCCAACACCTTCGGAAAAACTCGCGATTATGCGCTATACCATTGACTTTATGGAGTCAAAAGGCTATAAGATGATCGGTATGGATCATTTTGCTAAACCCGAAGATGAACTGTTTAAAGCGATAGAAAAAGGGGAATTGCACCGTAATTTCCAAGGATACACGACCAAAGGCGGTGCAGATCTTATCGGTATTGGTTTGACTTCGATAGGTGAGGGCCGTGATTATTACGCCCAAAATTCTAAAGAGATGGAAGCGTATGAAGCAGCTATTGATGCAGGCAAACTTCCTTTTGAACGCGGTGTGGCTCTAAATGAAGATGATCGTATACGTCAGTATATCATTATGGAACTTATGAGCAATTTTAAACTGGATATTCAACGATTTGAATCACTCTACAAGGTGAACTTTGAAACCTACTTTGCGACTGCATTGGAGAGTCTAAAGCCTTTTGAACATGATGGGCTTTTGAGTATTACTCCTCAGCGTATTGAGTGTTCTCCTACGGGAACATTATTGATCCGAAATATCGCGATGGCGTTTGATGCGTATATGCATGTACACGCCAAGAGCGAAAAAACTTTTAGTAAGACGGTGTAATTATGTCAGCACAACCACATGAAATTTTTAACTATACTGAAACTAGCGATGCGTGTATCAAGTGCGGGAAATGTATTCCCGTGTGTACGATTCACAATGTCAATGCAGATGAAGTAACGAGTCCTCGTGGATTTATCGATCTTTTAGGCGCCTATCAGCGTGGGGAATTGGAGCTTGATTTCAATGCAAAAGATATTTTTGAGAGCTGCTTTTTATGCACGAACTGCGTTGATGTTTGTCCCAAAGCACTTCCTACGGATATGATTATTGAGCAAGTTCGTGCGGACTTGGCGGATAAGTTTGGTATTGCGTGGTTTAAACGTGCCTTTTTCTATCTTCTACGTCATCGTACGACGATGGATATTCTTTTTAAACTTGGGTATGTATTTCAAACCTGCGGATTTAAGATCAAAGCACAAACCCAATCGATGGAACCACGATTTAGCCTTCCAATTATCAAAAAAGACCGTCTTTTGCCTTCTCTTGGAAAAACGTCCTTTTTGAACAGTTACCCGGAAAATATCTCAAACGGTGGCAAGCGTCGTGTGGCTGTTTTCATCGGATGTTTGGCAAATTACAATTATACGGAGATTGGAAAAGGGCTTGTTGAGATCCTTGAAGAGCTTGAAATTGACGTATTTATTCCTAAAAAACAGCTCTGCTGTGGGGCACCTGCATATTTCACAGGTGACTTTGCAACGGTCGATTATAATGCAAAAAAGAATATCGAATATTTTGAGAGTTTTGCTGCGGATGTAGAAGCGATTATTATTCCGGAAGCCACGTGCAGCGCAATGATCAAAATAGATTATGAACATTTTTTCCACGATCAGCCGCAGTGGCTAGAACGAGCAAAAAAGATAAAAGAAAAAGTATTCATGGCAACGGAATGGCTAGAGGGAAATACGAACATAACAGAGATACTTGCATCAAAAGGTAAAAGTGATCTTGTCGTGACCTATCATGATCCATGTCATGCTCGTAAAATGCAGGGAGTCTATCAAGAACCGCGTCGTTTGGTGTCTCAAAACTATAAAATTACAGAGATGAGTGATCCGAATGTATGCTGTGGATTTGGTGGCGTGACGATGCAAACCGAAAAATTCTATCTAGCACAAGCGGCTGGTAAACCAAAAGCCGCAATGATACGTGATACCGGTGCACAAATCGTAACGGCAGAGTGCAGTGCATGCCGTATGCAGATCAATAATTCAATGTTTGAAGCCAATGTTGATGTAATCTTTAAAAATCCAATTGAGCTTATGGCTGATGCGTTGAAATCAAAATGACTACTTTTGATGTAGAGGACTTTTTGGCCGGTTTTAAGACTTGTATGATCGCTTCATTAACACCTGAGGGAAAAGCATATGCTTCCACTGCACCCTTCGCTCAAAATGAAAACAGTTTTTATATTTTGATCAGTACCGTTGCACAGCATGGTAAAAACCTGTTGGCAACGGATCATGTCTCACTTTTCTTTGCAGAAGATGAAAGTATTTGTATTCAGCCTTTCGCGCGTAAACGTATTACGATTGAAGCCTCGGTAGAAGAAGTTGCTCGTGATACGAGTAGATTTGAAGAGGAAGTACAATACTTAAAAAATCGTTTTGACGTTGAACTTGTGGATAACTTATCCAAAATGGGAGATTTCCATTTATTTCGGCTAACAGCACTTAGTGGTAGTGCAGTGATGGGATTTGGTCAGGCATACCGTTTGAATGAAAAGTTGGAAGTGGTGCCGTCAATTTCCGGCTCCGGTCACCACCAAAGGAAATAAATGGAGTTTTGGCAACACATATACGAACACTTTAATCCAGTGGCCTTTAATCTAGGTCCTATTCCGGTCCACTGGTATGGACTTATGTATGTACTAGCATTGTTAAGTGCACTTGTTATGGCCAAATGGATTGTTAAAAAAGACGCTATTGCCATCACAAAAGACCAATTGGATGATTATTTTATCTATGCTGAGATAGGGGTTATTTTAGGTGCAAGATTGGGTTATATCCTCTTTTATGACACCCATACGATGTATTATTTGACACAGCCTTGGCAGATTTTTAATCCTTTTATGGATGGTCATTTTGTCGGTATTCGAGGGATGAGTTTTCACGGGGCAATCCTTGGATTTTTGATAGGATCGTATTTATATCACCGTAAACACGGCATACCGTTTGGTTTGTTAATGGATTTGGTGGCTGTTTCGGTTCCGCTTGGATATGTGTTTGGTCGTATCGGAAATTTCCTCAATCAAGAGCTTATCGGACGTGCTACGGACGTGCCATGGGGAATCTATGTTTACGACACGCTCTGTCATCCCTCACAGCTTTATGAAGCATTTGTTGAGGGGATTGTCGTTTTTGCGATTATCTATGCCTACAGAGCTCGTAAAGCGTTTGAGGGAGAGTTAATACTCCTCTATGGATTCTTATACGGTATTGGACGGGCTAGCGTTGAATTTTATCGTGCGCCCGATGCGCAGATCGGTTATATCATGGGTGGCTGGATGACATTGGGAATGGCATTGAGTCTAGCGATGGCGGCAGTGTCTGTTATTATTTGGATAGTGCTTCAAAAACGTATACAAAAGCTGTGAATCTTTTCGCTGTACGTATAACTAAGATGAAAGCCATGCATCTCACACACAGCTTGGGCAATATACAGCCCCAATCCTAATCCTCCCTCATTTCTTTCGGTCACAAAGGCTTCTAGGGCTTCTTCTACAGGTCGTTTTAACGGTTCACCTCTGTTTTGTATGCAGATACTTTGCTCGGTGCATTTGATATGTATAGGCAAAGAGGTTGCATGGCGCACGGCATTATCTATGAGGTTTTGCAATGCGCTGGTAAAGAGTTCCTTATCAACCGTGATGATTTGATCACATGGGTCATAGCTGATTTTTTCATGCGGGATGATCAAACGTTCGATAGCAGTTTGTACCATAGTAGACACAGCAATAGGGGTACGCTGTAGGTGAAAAGCATGCATTTTTTCAATCTCAGCCATTTGGATGATCAGATGTTCCATTCGTAAAAAAAGTTTCCCCAGCAAGGTAGTATTGGCACTGGGTTCTTCGAGTTCAACGATGAGTTTTCCCTTCATAATCGGGGTTTTGAGCTCATGCATAATATTACGCAAAAAGAGTTCTCGTGAGGATTTAAGTTTATTTTGTTTTTCCAGGGCTCGGTAAAAAGCATTGGAGATTAGGGCAATTTCATCTTTGCCTTGGCTGATGATATGAGGTATCGTCTCACCTTCACCATAGCGTTTTATCTGTTCATAAAGATGTTTTAACGGTAAGAGATTGCGCCATAGCAGCAGATAGATACTAATAAGTCCACCCATAAGGGCAAAAAATAAGAACCATACAAAATAGTAGGTCTCTCCCTCAGCCATATCACGATAGAACATAACACAATGTTCTCTTGTCAGGGCATATATGACCCCTTTTTCGTCACGATACATTGAAACGCTTACATCATTTAGGCGAAGTTTTTCCTCTAAAAAGCCAGGTAGAATCAACAGCTGTGCTTTCCCGCCTATACTGCTGATGGATTTAAAGCCTAACATGTTTAGTTTTTTGTCTTGTTCAATACAAGTGAGCGGTTCAATGAGGTCAAGTGAGTTGGAAAGTTCAATCGATCGATGCACAAAGAGTTGTTGGCGCTGCGCTTCTTGCTCATGATAGGCAGAGGTTAAAAGTAGAATCAAGACAATAGAGGCTATGACAAAAAAAGCATGAAGTTTAAAAAAAACAGAATAACGGCGGATTATCATAGCGTGAATTGATACCCTAAACCTCGTACAGAACGTATGAAAATAGGGTGCTTTGGATTGGCTTCAATTTTTTGTCGTATTCTACTGATGAGAACATCGATACTGCGCTCTGAGCTTTCCCATTGTATGGATTGAACGTTGTTAGCGATAAAATCTCGGGAGATAATTTGCTGATGATGTTTGATCAATAAAGCGAGTACTTCAAACTCAGCACGTGTGAGAGGTAAAAGTTGTCCCTCTTTATAAATACCGGTTTCATCGATTCTAAATACCTCGCTGGATGCTTGGATTGTCTTGCCACTAATACGTCTAAGAAGACTTTGAATACGGGCAACAAGTTCACGCGGTTCGTAGGGTTTTGGGAGATAATCATCAGCACCCAGTTCGAGTGCGACTACTTTATCGTTCAAATCACTGCGGGCTGAGGAAATGATGATGGGAATATCACTGCGCTCTCGTAAAAGACGGCATACATCCAAACCATCAATATCAGGTAAGGTAAGATCTAACAAGACTAAATCATAAGATTCGATTGAGAGGGAGTTCAGGGCAGATTGAGGATGAGCATAGGCGATGACCTCCATTCCAAAACGCTCCAGATATTGTCCGAGTAAATCGGAAATTTCCAGGTCGTCTTCGATGAGGAGGATCTTAATCATACTTTATTTTTTATCGCAGTTTTTGCATCCCATACCAGCTGCAGGTGTTTTGATCTTCATGTCATTTTTTGGACACATCTTTGGTGCTTCTTCAAACTTCTTTTGTTGAGCAGGAGTCATAACAGCCATCATTTTGGTGTGCTGTTGATTGTGAAATGCTTTTCCTTCTTCACGAATCTTTTTAACTTGTGCTTTTTGTGCGTCACTTAGACCTAATGCTTCTAGTTGTGGAGGAAATTTTGAGGTATCACACTGACATTTTTGTCCCATACCGCCTTGACAGCCTCCGTTCATCATTCCACCCATAGGGCAAGCCAACAATGCTGTAGTGCTAAGTGCAAGTGCTAATGCAAGGATCTTTTTCATGTATTCTCCGTTTTTTAGTATTTTGTATTACGTATCATAGTCTATTTTTTTAGATTTTAGAACAATCCAATGTTAACCGTATTAATCGATCAAGGATAAAGGCGGATGTCCGAATTTGAGTAATTCATACGTTTTTGGGGTAGCCAGTCGTCCTCGAGAGGTACGCTCCAAATAACCATTGGCCAGAAGATAAGGTTCGAGGACATCTTCAATAGTTCCCTCATCTTCACTAAGCGCTGCTGCAATGGTACTAAGACCCATAGCACGTCCCTTGGCATCCATGAGAAGTCTCAGTAGTCGAATGTCCATCTCATCAAATCCATGGGCATTGATACCTAGTTGGTTAAGAGCATATTGTGAGCGTTCAAAAAGAATCGTACTTTCGTTAGCAACTTCGGCAAAATCACGAACCCTTTTGAGTAATCGCAATGCGATACGGGGAGTTCCACGTGAGCGTCTTGCAATCTCCATAGCTGCTTGTGCATCAATAATTTTACCCAACTTCACAGATGCTTGGATGACAATGCTGCACAGCTCCTCTGGCGTATAAAACTGTAGACGAAAATTCATACCGAATCGATCACGTAATGGGTTTGAGAGCATCCCGGCACGTGTGGTTGCACCGATAAGGGTAAAGCGAGGTAGATCGATCTTAACCGTCTGTGCTGCTGGCCCAGAGCCTATGATGATATCGAGACGAAAATCTTCCATAGAGGGGTATAGAATCTCTTCAACGGCAGGGGATAGACGATGTATCTCATCGATAAAAAGGATATCTCCCTCTTCGAGATTCGTGAGCAATGCCGCCAAATCACCGCTTTTTTCGATCATGGGTGCAGCAGTTACTTTGATATTGCTCCCCATCTCATTGGCAATGATGAGCGCAAGGGTCGTTTTTCCCAAACCAGGTGGTCCGTAAAAAAGAACATGATCGAGTGCCTCGTTACGCTTACTGCTGGCTTCGATAAAAACACCGAGATTTTTTTTGATCTGTTCTTGTCCAACATAATCTGCCCAGGCACTTGGGCGTAATGAGAGTTCGGTTGCTTCTTCAGCCGTAAATTTTTCGATCTCTATAATACGTTCCACTATGCAGACCTCTTAATAAATGTGATTTTCATCAGGGAACTTTCTATTTTTCACTTCTTGGGCATAGGTCGCTACAGACTCTTTGACTGTTTTAGCCCCATTGGTGTATTGTTTGACGAATTTAGGGACAAAAGGCTCATATAACCCTAGCATGTCAGAAAACACGAGCACTTGTCCATCCACACCATTGCCCGCACCGATTCCTATGACAGGTATGGATACGCTTTGGGCAACGCGTGTGGCAACGTCGGCTTTGACCCCTTCGATGACGAGGATAAAGGCACCTGCATTTTCAATGGCTTGAGCATCAGCGATCAGAGAAAGAGCTTCGTCTTCACTCTTTCCTTTGACTTTATAGCCGCCCTCAGCTCGGACACTTTGAGGGAGAAGTCCGATATGTCCACATACGGCAATACCATTTTGTGTCAGGTATTTAACAAGATGGGCTTTATCCGCACCACCTTCGATCTTGATCGCATCTGCAGGAGTCTCTTGATAGACCCGCAGTGCATTGGAAAATGCTGTTTTTTCATCGATGTAGGTACCAAATGGCATGTCACAGATGACAAAAGTATTGGGAGCACCCTTACAAACTGCTTGAGTATGATAGATCATATGATCCATGGTTGCACTAAGTGTATCCGAGTTTCCGCCAAAGCTCATGGTCAGACTGTCACCAACGAGTAACAAGTCGGCACTTTCTTCGAACAGTCTGGCGAACAAAGCGTCATACGCGGTTATCATGACCAACGGATCACTGCTTTTACGTTTTAGAATGGTACTTATTGATAATTTTTTCATAATTAGCCTACTTAGGAACATAATTTTAATTAAGATAGTTTAGCGAAAATTTTTATGGGCTGTGCTTTTATGGGCATTTTGAATATGGATATTAAAGAAAACAGAGGTATAATTGCCACAAATAGGAGTTCTAAGTACATGGGTATTCGCAGCGATCTTGAGAATAATTTTGATTTTGAAATTATAGATGAATTTCTAGATCACTATTCGATGATGGTTGAGATCATGGAACCATTGATTATTGACATGGGGAATCTTGATCGTTATCATCGCAGTATCGAAGAGTTGTTTCGGATTTTTCATAACATCAAATCAGCTTCCGGATATTTGCAAATAGCCCCTATGGTTCGGCTTGCTACCTTAGTCGAGGATGCATTTGAACAGCTAAGAAGTCGTGATTTAGTGGCCAATGAAGAGACGATTACATGGTTAATAAGCATTTCAGATATGTTTATGCAGTGGCAAGAAGATTTCAAAATGGACAATGAACTGACTAAAGTTAATTTTTCACTATTAATATTACCTGATATGGAGAAAGCATGAAGCACCTTGTAGCTTATATTACCGCAGGGTATCCGGATACACAATTTACGATTGATTTGGCCTTGGCGTTGGGACAAAATGGAGTTGATACATTAGAACTGGGAGTTCCGTTCTCAGATCCTGTAGCGGATGGCCCTGTTATCGAAGAGGCAAATGAGCGTTCTTTGGCAAACGGATTTCGTTTTGCGGATATTTTGACGATATCTGAAGCGATTGCTCCTTCCATCGATACATTATGGATGGGATATTTCAATCCGTTTTATCAATATGGATTGGAAAAACTGCTCGATTGTGCGAAAGCAATCGGAGTCAATGGTCTAATCATTCCTGACGTTCCGTATGAAGAGTCGATGGCATATCATGATATGTTTGAGAGTCGTGGATTAGCCAATATTGCATTTGTTGCTCCGACAGACGGTGAAGAGCGTATTGCCACTATCACGGCACAGGCACGTAAATTTATCTATCTTGTTGCCTATGCAGGTATTACCGGAAGCGGTAAGAGTGAAGATCTAGGAGCAGTTCTGTCGATGATAAAGCGCCACTCATCTACGCCTGTATACGTCGGTTTTGGTGTCAATGAACAAACCGCACGCGAAAAAGTGCAGGGTGCCGATGGAGTTATCGTGGGTTCTTCCATTGTCAATGTTTTATTGGATGACACTCTTAACCATACGCAAAAAATCGCTAAATGCTGTGAGATTACTCGGACAATTAAATCAATCATAAACGACTGATTTTCAAGTCACCAAAAAGGAATAAAATGCGGATGCATTTGTATGCTCTGCTGCTTTTCTATACTGCTTTATATGGTGATGATACGCTATATGAAGTACTCAATCAACCACAAATACAATCAGATACTTTTAAACAGCTTCCATCTGAACCTATTGATACTCTCATACTGTTACCACAAAATCAGGATTATGTTCCCATAGATATCAATGTTAATAATTCCATTCCACCCCGATACGGTCCTATTGTGGATGATACGATTTATCTACAAGGAGTGATGCTCTCAACAATAGGAGCACTTTCAATAATGCCAGAGAGTATTACCAACTGGAGTGCGGCAAAGCTCAAAGAAAAAAGCCTTTGGAGCCGTTGGAGCGAACATGTTAGATCAGGACCGGTATGGGATGAAGACGCATGGGCTATTAATTATATAGGACATCCTATATCAGGTGCATATTATTATACGATGGCACGTAATGATGGTTTGAGTACCTATGAGTCGGCGGCTTTTTCGACTCTGATGTCAACATTTTTTTGGGAATACGGGTATGAGGCATTTTCAGAGGTTCCATCGATACAAGATATCATTATTACACCGCTGCTTGGATCATTATTGGGAGAAGAACTGATAGTCTTACAGCGCAAACTCGATGATAATGGGGGGAATATATGGGGATCGAAAAGAGCAGGCAATATTGCCTATTTTCTGATTGATCCACTGGGGCATATTGCGGATGGCCTTGGATTTGTTTTGCTATCGATGGGTTTTAATGCAAAAGTGACGATGACTATCCGTACCTATCCGTATGCAGCCGGTACAAGAGAGATTGTATTTCCGACAATGCAAGATAATCTTCTAAAGAGTGAACGTGAATACGGTTTTGTTATCACAATTAAATAGTTGACAGTTTATTTTTTACGCTAATCAGCTATAATTATGTATTCTCTTCTTTTGGGGCTGACATGGCTTCGACGGGAGCGGGATGCTTTAGGTTGCATGCCGGACTGAGCACCTCCGTTATACGGCTCACACTTGCTTAAACGCAAACAATACTAATTATCGTCCTGCTTACGCTGTAGCGTAAGTTTTAATTTAATTTAGGACTGCTCTGCCATTCTATGCTATAACTGAATGGAATTGGAGTATAACCCCCGTGATAGCTATATTCCTGGGATGTCTCGGACAGGAATGAATTTAGAGGATTGGGCGATGTAGCTTTGCACGTTGTGCGATAGTCGTCTGAAATTCAAACAACGTCTCTAAGCATGTAGACGCCTCTTGTGGCCCGTTTTCGGACTGCGGTTCGATTCCGCACAGCTCCACCAAAAATTCTCCTATTTTAAGCACTTTTAAATCCATTTAAAAATAAAAAATGAAATATAAAAAAGTTTTTTATTAAACGTCTTGGAGAATCTGTTCTACTGTTTCTTTTAACGTCTGAATATCGTTTTTACAGACATCGAATACCGCTTCGGCGTTGAGATCGAAATAATGATGGCTGATAATGTCGCGCATGCCTTTGACCGATTTCCAATCCACGGTAGGATATTTTGGTAACAGTTTTTTGTCGGTGAGTTTGTCAACGTTTTTTAAACTTTCACCGATAGCGATCAGCTGCATGCAGATGGCATCCAGTTTTTCAAGACCTGATTCATCTTCTAAAAAATCATCGGGAGTAAGAATGGGTTCAAAGCGTTTGAGGATGCGTTGGGTTGCGCCGTGAATCTGCGTGAGTGTTTCGATCAGTAGAGCCTTTTCAGGCATAGACTGCTTCCTTTTGAATTCGCTCTTTTAGAAATGTATTCATGCTTTCTCGGAAGCTGACCAGATCAACATGGGTGTGCATCAGCTCTTCGAGATCGAGACGTATACGGGAGAGTTTAAAAAGGTTAGGGCGTTTTGTTTCGATGATGACGTCAACATCACTATCTTCTGTAGCTTCATTACGTGCTACAGAGCCAAATATACCAATACGGACTATGCCAAACTCATCGGCATGTTCACGTTTGTATGATTGTAATACTTCGAGAGCTTCTTTTTGTGTCATACGATGATTATAACCTAACTAGCACGTCTAAGGCAATAGTGGGTCACATTAGACTCTAGGTGCTGCTCTAAAATATCTCCCAACGAGACTTTATTGCCAATCTAATAGGAAAAGGAAATGGGGTCAGGTAATAAGTATAAATTCATTATTTATTATCAATTATACTACAAAAAGTAGCCTGTCCCCTTTTCTCTTAAACCATATTGAGTTCTATAAATCTAATCTTAATCATAATGATCTATAATTTGTAAATATAAAAAGGAATAAAAATGATATACATGATGATTGGTTTTTTTAAAGACTTTTTTAAATATAAAGAAAGTGCTAAAAAACAGCAAGCTTGGTTAGAAAAGTATGCTAAACAGAAAAATTATGCACTTAATCCGAGTTGGATGATGCTCACAAATCTCAAAAGTAACCTTTGTGAGATGGAAGCGACTTTTGGGAAACGTTATTGCCCTTGTTTTGAACCGTCGGCTGATGAAGAGTTAAATAAAAAGATGATGTGTCCTTGTAAATTCATTGATGAAGAGATTGCTCAATATGGTACTTGTCATTGTGCACTTTTTGGTCCTGCTGATTTAAGTAAAGATGACTGGAATACATCTTCTAAACGTCTTATGAATGAATATCAAGTGCCGAAAAATCTTAAAAATGGTGTTCTTGATACCCGTGGAATGCCACTTGATCCACATCGTGCTCTGCCAATTCCAGACATGATGCATCAGCTCAAGTCAACACTTAATGGTTATAGAGGTGATACTCTTACTGTTATAGTAGAACATGAACAAGAAGTGAAGAATCTAGAGAAAATAGCACAATATCGTGGTCTAAAGATGAGTAGTGTTAATAAAAATGGTAGTTTTGAGGCCGTGTTAGACTTTAAAAAATAAGTTATTCTTTTCCATTATTATTGTGCGATTAAATTACTTGTTTATGTAGTTTGAGTTTGCACAATTCCACCACATTATCTTATTTAACCCGCTTATCTAAAATAAAATCTACGATGACATGTATAAAAGTCGGTATGGTCTGATTTGCGTCTACACTGAAAGTTGCCAGTTCTTTATAAATATTTTTACGCTGATCAAATAAAGCTCTAGCTCTTGATTCATCGTTAAATAATGGTCGTTTTTGACGTTCTCTTGCACTCAAGCGATTTACTATAACATCAAAATCAGCTTCTATATAAATAATTAGAGATTTCTCTGATATTGTACTGTGTATAGGTACGCCACCACCCGTAGCGATCACTTGACCCGTGTTTTGAGTTAATTCATTGATACATTTTTGTTCAAGACTCCGAAAATACGCTTCCCCCTTAGTTTCAAAAATATCAATAATACTGCTATTTTGCTCTGCTTCAATAATAGTATCAACATCCAGGAATTTTTTGTGAAGTTGCCTTGCGAGAACTTTACCTACACTACTCTTACCGCATCCCATAAAGCCTATCAATACTATGTTATCGTATACCAATCGGTGCTCCTTGTGATATTTTTATTTATCTTCACTGTTAAGTATGTCCGTATTTAAAAATGCGGATGATAGCACAATCGCGTTCTGGTTTCGATGTCACATTGTTAGAATGTTCATGTAATAGGGGAATTATCCCCCTATTATGCTTTTTAAAAATAAAGTAATTGTTATTATTCATAGCTTTATAAAATACATTGATTATAATCCGATTAATAAACAAAGGATACTTATATGGCATACGAAGTAATAACCTACGAAGATGTTGCAGTCTTCAATTATGTACTACCTGAAAAAAAAGAAAAAGAGCAGGTTGAAAGAGAGATGACATTGGTGTGGGAGGATAGTCTTGAAAAGTTTTTCGAGGCTTATGGTTCTGAAAAGCCTTATAAGATAACCACATTTGATATGGAAAGACAAAAAAATAAGTTTATAGCTGATATAGAAGATAAAAATGATGCTATCATAGATGAAGTGGATGAGGAAATTAGTCGAAAGATGAAGTTTTCATTCGACTATACTTCACCAACCTATGAAGACTAAAGATTGAGCTACTATATAACTAAACTGATTATTACCACGCTTATAATAGTGCTGATATCTGAAATATCCAAGAGAAGCAGTTTGGCAGGTGCGTTGTTGGCGGCTATACCACTCGTATCAATATTGGCCATGACCTGGATGTACGTCGATACGAATAGCAGTACCAGCGCTGTTGAATTTTCAAATAGAATCATTTGGCTGATCGCTCCTTCTATGACATTATTTATTGTTTTTCCTCTATTGATAAAAAAAGGGATAGGTTTTTATCCAAGCATGGGCGTTGCTATTGTGGCAACGGTAGCTGCGTATTATTTGGTTATCTTGATAGTTGGAAAATTTGGGATTAAATTGTAAAGCAAGAAGCGATATAATTTCAAAAAAGGACTTATATTGAAATATTCACTACCCTTTATACTTATAGCATTGATTTTTACTGGTTGTACTACAGCTCCAACGCTTTCGAATCAAAAGTCATGTATCAATGCCTCAAGATTAAATACCTATGGATTTAATCATTTAGAACATGTAGCTAAAGCACTACGTGAAGAAAAGCAAAACAACAAATCCTTTGAGATGAGTATGTTTGTATTAAACAAGACCGTCTCTGAATATTCGGATATCTTTAAATCAAGCGCACAAATCAGCAATGTGGCACGATTCCTGCCAATCCCGTATGCAGGAGAAGTGTGTACGACGACGAAGCTCATCTCTAAGACTGCCCTTAATCTTGGACAAACTGCAAATGCATTTAATCAATACAAGCAAAGTTCCAATACCTTTTTAGATGAATTTGACAAACTCAATCGTTCAACAGCTACATCAGCAGAGATCTCTAAATTGGCCATTTATGGTGATACAAAACTGCTCTCTGATGCAAAGAATTTAGAACTTTCATTAATAGAAATATCTTCGTCCACCGCGACAATGGCATCTACGATGCAAAGTATCTCTGAGGCATTGGAAACAGGCAACGGTTACGTTAGCAATATGAAAAGTTACGTCGGTATGAATACTACAGCAAGTGCTGAGGATAAGGGAAAAGTAGCCAAAAATCGTAATTCTATGCTGACGTCATTAACTCAACTAAACCAAAAAGTAAGTTTACTTGAAAAAAGTGGTCAAGTGTATCGATACAACATTGCAAAAGCACGAGTTTATTCGGAATTGTCACTCGAATTAGGAAAATAGTTCCCTATGCGATTAAAGCTTCAAACCTATTGACATTTACGATTGTTTCACGCATGAGTGCAAAAACAGATTCTGGATTCAGATGATGTTTTTCGATGAATTGCTGGACTTTTTGTACTTCAAATCGCTCAATTTCTTCGACCAATGAAAGCAGTTCTCCCAATATTCCCTCATGATTCAGTAAGGCGATGATCAGTTCTACAGAGAGACTCATCTCTTTTAAGATCAGTGATAATGGCAGAGACATAACCGCACTGGATAATGACATGATTGCAACGAAGAAGACTTTTCCTTCTTCCTCTTTATTCGCATTTGGATGTATCAACTTATAAAGTTTTCCCATTAGCATTGCTCTATTTTGTACCATCAAAAGCAGGGGAGATTGATATTTGGAGTTATTGACTGATTTACCATATATGAGAAGCATGAGCCAACTTCCCAATGCTTTACGCCCCAATAACGTCAGTACTTGCTGAATGGATGATACTTGGTTTTGTAAGTTGAAGTGCTGTGAGTTGATGTAACGAAGCAGTTGTAGCGTTAGATCCGAGTGTATTTCAAACATACGAACCAACTCTTGTATCTCCACATCAGACATTAGCATGTTATAGAGCTGAATGATGGTAAATGTATTGGCGTCTTGCGTTTCATGCTTAAACGATTCGGGTTCACTGAAGTAGTTTCCCTGGACATAGCGAAAGTGTAAACTAAGAGTAGTCCCATAAAGATTATAACTGTCTATGTGCGTACCAATAACATGAATAGAATAGGGTTCTAGAACCTTTTTTAATTTTTTAAGGTATTGCTGTGAAAAATCTTTCATATTGATTTTTAGGTAGCTGATATAGGGGAACAGGTGTTTTAATTTTTTTAATTTTGGTATGGAATTGAGGGTAATATCATGCAACGCCAGCTGATAGCCCTCATCATACAATTGTATGATCTTATGATATACCTGTTTGTCTAGGATAGTGGTATCAAGTATTGAGAGGATGAAATGTTCTTTTGGAATGGATTCAACCATATCACTGAGTAACACCGTATGATCGACTTGAATAAAGCCAGGACGCTCTCCTAATATATTTTTGACTCCATAGGTATTTAATAATGTAGAGATCAAAGTAGAGACGCAAGCGCGCAGTGAAACAGGTTTATCACCTGCAATAGAGAAATAAAGATCGTAAGCAAAGCTATCGCCATCATGATCAATAATAGGCTGCCTGCCAATAAAGTGAAAATCCATAAAATCTCAATTTGTATAGTAGTTGGAAAATAGTTAATGATGTATTATAGTGGATTAAAGTCGTAGAATAGTTAAATAATGCAGAAGATGATTAGGCTTGACCCAGAGGGTCAAAGAGGGTTATGAACAGTGTCCGCCACCGCAACAAGCGCTGTCTTCAGCAACTTCTACGACAACTGGAGTTGATTCCCAGATACCGTGTTTAGTACAGTAACCGTGTGCAACAAGTGTTAATTTTTTACCCATTGGGCGAATGTTGAAAGTAACTTCAGCATGAGATTTTTCGTTACCAAGAGTTCCTGGAACAAAAGAAGTCATTGCTAATTTAGTCTCACCATTGAATAAAGTGATGCTTTCGATGTAGTGATCAAAATCGTCTGGATGAGTATACTCTTGACCCATTTTTACATTTACTGCAAGCATTTTGCCTTGTTTAGCTTCACCAAGAACGGTGATGAACGGTGAGTGACGATCGATAAGATCCTTTTTTGCTTCTCTTTCTACTGTGTCAATATCAACATATTTGTTAATTGTTGGCATGTTAATTCTCCTTGTGTTTTTTAAATTATGAATAGGGCATTGTACCCCGTCAAACTTTTAAACTTCCCTAAAGAGTATTGTTTATATCTAATTTAATTTTCATCAAAGCAACAGCCTGTTTTAACCAATTTAGAGATAAAATAGAGCCTATAATAAAATGATATTTGGATGAATAATTATGTTAAAACCCCTCTTAATAGAAATCGGTGTCGAAGAACTCCCCGCGGTTCCATTACTCAAAGAATTGAGCGAAATTGAAAAAAAATGGTCTGTTTTACTCGAAAAAAATGGCCTTTTAGGTCAATTTGAATTTTATTACACTCCAAGACGTCTTGTTTTATGGCATCGTGAGTTTAAAACCCAACAAGATGACCGCGTGGAAGAGTTCTACGGAGCTCCGGTTGATATGGCAATAAAAGACGGTGTTCCAACAGCCGCTGCAATCGGATTTGCAAAAAAATGCGGTGTGGAGTTTGATCAGCTTTCTCAGGCTCAAAAGGGTGGGAAAGAGGTTCTTTATTTTAGTCGTACCGTTGAGGGCAAACCAAGCAGTGAGATTTTGGGTGAGATGATCGATCAATGGATTAAAAGCCTCAATTTTGGTAAATCCATGCGATGGGGTTCATCGTCTGAAAGTTTTATCCGGCCGATTCGTTGGGTCAATGTTATGATGGGTGAAAGTGTTGTGGATCTTGAGCTTTTTGGAGTAGCCTCTAAAGCACATACCCATGTACACCGTATCAGTCATTTTGAATCTAAGCCTGTAAAGTCCATTCATCATTATTTTGATTTGCTAAAAGAGGGATCGGTCACGCTGTTTCCGCAAGAGCGTCGTGAAAATATCCTGAGCAGTTTTGCTAAACTGGAAAAAGAGCATGGAATTACTATTGAAATAGATGAAGATCTTTTGGATGAAGTGGTTGCGATCACGGAACATCCTACGCCGCTTCTTGGAAGTTTTGACGCATCGTTTCTACAGCTTCCACCTGAAGTGATCATCACGTCGATGAAAGAACATCAGCGCTATTTTCCTGTGTTTAAAAACGGAAAGTTGATGAATGCTTTTGTGGTTGTTTCCAATGCTCTTTGTGATGATTTCAGCAAAGTAATCGAGGGGAATGAACGCGTCCTTCGTCCACGTCTTAGTGACGGATTATTCTTTTATAACAATGATCTTAAAAAAGGTCTTAGTACTAATGGATTAGAAAAAGTCGTCTTTATGAATGGTTTGGGAACATTAGCGGAAAAAATTAAACGTGAAAAAGTGGTTGCATCTACTATAGCAAATTTAATATATAATAATATTAACACTAACCATTTAGAGCGTGCGATGGATTTGGCAAAAGCCGATCTCATGAGTGAAATGGTTTATGAGTTTACTGAGCTTCAGGGGCTAATGGGGTATTACTACGCACTGGCACTGGGTGAACCAATCGAAGTGGCAATTGCGATTAAAGAGCAGTATTTACCAACTGGACAAGACAGTTTCTTACCTTCTACAGTTTTAAGCTCTATTGTAGCAATGGCAATAAAGCTTGATACTCTCATTGGAATGTTTAGTATCGGAGAAATTCCAACGGGTTCACGTGATCCATTTGCTTTGAGACGTGCAGTCAATGGAATAGTACAAATAGCCATATCCAATCAAATTCCTCTCAATTTTTCGACGTTAATCGATCAGCTTGCCTCTATATATCCACAAGCTAAAGAGTATAAAAAGAACGTTGAAACATTTATTATTGAGCGTTTACCTGGTGCTTATCCAGGGATTAACCCATCTATTATCCAAGCAGTTGTTGCTAAAGACGCTTTTGTAGAACTAGATGTTCTCGAAATCGATCGTAAAATCCGGGCAGTTGCTACCATTGCATCGTCCAAATCGTTTCTCGAAGGGTTTTCTACTTTTAAACGTGTCAGTAATATTTTAAAAGATGAAACTATGGATACTGCATTTAAGGTGAATGAATCATTACTTGAAGCTGATGAAGAGCGTGATTTACATCGTTTAGCATCCAGTGCTATCTCATCATCATACAATACCATTGAAGAGCGTTTAGACGCATTATTTGCTCTTAAAAGTCCGTTGGATAATTTCTTTGATAATGTCATGGTTAATGCAGAAGATCTACAAGTACGCGCAAATAGAAAGGCACTTCTTGGAATGATCTATCAAGAGATATACGCAATTGCCGACATCAAAAATATTACCTTATGATGTGATCATCATCGGTGCAGGGATCAATGGCTGTACTGCCGCTTATTATTTATCTCAAGCTGGCTTGAACGTTGCAATAGTCGATAAGACTGGAATCGCAGCGGGTGGAAGTGGTGCAGCTGGAGCGTTCATCTCTCCTAAATTTCACAAACAAGGCCCCCTCAAAGAACTCATGGATGAGGCATACGCTGAGGCCATGACTTTTTATAGTACTGTATTAGCCTCTCAAACCCTTTTAAAACCTCTGTTACATATTAGTCAAGACGATAGCGAAGAACCTATTTATCTCGAGCATAGTGCAATCGTAGATGCACGAAGCGCATGTGAGAGCCTTGCCCATGGAATTGATTTTTATCTTTTGGATGTGCAATCACCTACCTACCATGATAATCAATGGCACTGTGAAGATTTACAGTCGACCTATTTAGTTCTTACGATAGGAGCATATCCCAAGATTTTACCTATTGATTATGTTGGATTACGAGGTATTTGGGGTCATCGTATTGATGTAACGACATCCACTGATGTGCCGCATATTTATCATCAATTTGTCTCTATTTCCCCAACGATGAAAGAGGGAGTAATAGCCATTGGAGCAACACACGATGTTCATTATTCCCCATTTGACTCTAGTGCTACGTATGACATTGAATCAGGCAGAACACTACTGTTAGAAAATGCCGCCAAAACATTAAAATTAAATAATATTATAATACTAAAAGACTATATGGGGCTTCGCTCAGGATCAAATGACTATATGCCGATGCTGGGCAGTCTAGTAGATACTGAGGCTACATTAGCATTGCATCCACATCTGCAGCACGGCAAAGCCGTTGATCCAAAAGAGTTCGTTTATTATCCAAAGGCGATAATGATAAATGGCTCAGGTGGTTACGGATTTGTGTTAGCGCCGTATCTTGCAAAACGGCTAAAAGAGTATCTGGTGGATGAGATAGCTATGGATGAGACACTTTCACCTTCACGCTATTTCCCGAGATGGGCTAAACGTAAAAAAGGTTAATCGTATACAACCACACCGTAGTTGTCGTCAATTCGATAAAAGCGTGAATCTACGGTAATCGATAGATCATTAAGGCGTCCTAGGTGTACATAGCTTTTTTTGCTCAGGGCAATGCCGTTTTCGGTAAAAAAACGCTTTAGATTGACAAATTTTATGTCATTGACGTATTTATATTCGAACTGATTGTACAAACGCATCTTTTTATACGCAAATATATGACTGTCCATACTTAGACTGGATGCCGCATAGTTCGTAGGCAGCCATCCAGAGAGATCAGTGAGTGAAGATTCGATGTACTCGTATTTTTTTGGGAGGGTGTTTTTTTCAATAAAGACGTAGCGATTAAGTTTTATATGCCGACTCTCATTCCAGTAGGTGTAGGCTGGACTGCTTAGTTCAAGCTTGGTGTTTATCTCTTTCCATAGCCAATGCTGATCAAGAATTGAATATAAAGCTGACATGCTATTGAGTGTTTCTCATCTATTCATTTGCCGCATCATCATTATTATTAAGAGCCAGTCGTTTAGCATACATAAAGCGCTGTTTATAGTACCCTTTATCGATATTATCATATTGAACACGCCGGTTTTTATAGGAGGAGTGAATGATCTGTCTGTCTCCGGCATAGATTGCAACATGGGATGGTTCATCTTTGTATGTGCGGTAAAACATCAAATCACCAACTTGCAAGTCACCACTATCAACGTCTTGGCCATATTCAGCTTGTTCAGCTGCACTGTGGGGCAGTGATACTCCAAAGTGGCTGTAAACTTGTTGTGTAAACCCAGAACAATCAGTTTGTGCTGATCCCTTGTCCCCAAATCCATATGGTGTACCTAAAAACTCTTTGGCTTTAGCCATAACACGATCTTTTGCCGAGTGTATATTTTCAAGTAGAGTTTTTTTAGGTTGATCGTCTGTTTTAGTAATGACATTAGAAGGATTTGGGCAACTCACAGAGGTGGAATTGGAAGATGAAACAGGTTTGTTGATGACCAAATACGGTAATGCATCGTTCCCAATTTCCGGTTTGGTGAGTGGCGCTTGTATTTTTACGGCTTCTATCTGTACTGGTCGGGTTGCTGGAGCTTTAGGAGTAATAGGCGCCATGATTTTTTTAAAGGGATTAGCTTCATTTTGAGTGGTGTCGGCCGTTCGACTGACTTCCCGTTCATATTCTAAAAAAAGGGAGGGTTCTCTTCGCGCATTTGCATCTGCATAGAGTGTACTATTAAGGATTAATAACGATAGGGCAAAAGACCTTTTAATCATCCTTCCTCCTTAGATTGTATAAGTATTTATTTTACTTGCAACTCATTATATGCTAAAAAACTTTAGGATTTACTATAATTTGCTCATTTCATATTGCGTTATGGTACACTACGAGTACAAACAAACCGTTATTGAGGCAAGATGAAAGAGGCAATCGTTTTATTAAATATGGGTGGTCCCAATAATCTACGTGAAGTAGAAGTTTTTTTAACCAATATGTTTAATGACCCTGCGATTATTCGTACTAAAAGTAATCTACTACGAGGGTTTATTGCAGGAATAATTACGTTGCTACGTACGGAAAAATCTCAAGAGATTTACCGCAGCATCGGTGGAAAGTCTCCGATAGTAGACCTTACAAAAGCACTGATCACTAAGCTGGAATCACAAATTGATTCGGATGTTATTATTGATTTTGTCATGAGATACACACCTCCTATGGCTAAAGAAGTGTGTGAAAAGCTTAAAAAGCAAGGGGTTCAAAAAGTCTACTTGATTCCTCTTTATCCACAATATTCCAGTACGACTACAGCCTCTTCTATTGATGACTTTGAAGTTACAGCCAGATCAATAGGATGGTTTCCAATAACCCTGGAGATCAAACATTTCTTTACGAATAAGACCTACAATGAATGTCTTCTCGCGTTGATTAAAGAAGCATTGAAGAGTGATGATCCTCATGAGTTTGAACTTGTTTTTTCTGCGCATGGTCTACCGCAAAAGATTGTAGATCAAGGTGATCCCTACCAACGCCAAGTAGCCGCTCACGTTGAGATAATGAAAGATATTTTTCATAGAGAAGGGATTTATTTTCGCGGCGTTCATTTAGCGTATCAGTCTAAAGTAGGGCCAATGAAATGGTTAGAACCTTCGTTAGAGTCAATGCTGAATACTCTTACAAAGAAAAAAGTGATTATTATGCCTATTGCCTTTACGATCGATAATTCTGAAACGGATTTTGAACTTTCAATCGAATACGCTGAGATCGCACATGAGCTAGGATTTACTGAGTATCGAGTGTGTCGCTGTCCAAATGACCACCCTTTATTTGTACAAACCATCAAAGAGCTTTTTGAAAAGATGCGATAATGAAACGTATTGTGATTTTCGATATGGACGGGACACTGATCGACTCGGCCACGGACATCACACTCTCTATTAACTATGTGCGTAAACATTTTTATGACTTGGATGCATTAAGTGAGCAATTTGTAGTTGATGCAATCAATTCCATAGAGCGTAATCTCTCATTTCTTTTTTATGAAACCGATCATTATGATGAGAAAGCTAAAGCATTATTTGAAGAACACTATCATATGCAATGTATCCAAAATGTACGTGCTTACAGTGGCATTACTGAGACATTGGTCAATCTTCATGCTCAAGGGTGTATTCTAGGCGTTGCCACGAATGCTCCCAGCCAATTTGCCAAACGAATGCTCTCACATCTGAATCTTGCAGACTATTTTACCCATATCATTGGTGCTGATAATGTACAGTATCCAAAACCCCATCCACAAATGATTGCATTTCATCTTGAAAGTCATGGTTTTGTTGCCACACAGGATCGTGCATGGATGATTGGTGATAATAAAAAAGATATGGATGCAGCCGCATCTGCCAATATTACGGGTATTTTTGCTGCATGGGGTTTTAGTGAACATGGAGATGGCGATTACTTAGCCACTGATCCATCAGAACTTTGCTCAATAATATTGGAGGAGATGCGTGATGATTGAAGTTGATTTATTAATTGCCATAGTGCTAATGTCGTTGCTTTTTTTACGTCATATCAATGTCTATAAAGATCGCAATAAAATCAATTATACTCCTGTTGTCGTCGGTATTGGGATTATTGCAGGATTGCTTCATTTTGTTATGATGAGTGATAGTGCAGGGTGGTTATTGGCTCTTCGTGAGTCCTTGTTAACGGTTATAATTGGGGTAATCTTTTCGGCGATAATGAGTGTAATGAGCCAAACTCAAAATGCGGCTAACCAATACACTGATATTTTGCGTCTGCAAAATATTGCGGATGACATCGAATTACTAAAGACTCTTTTTAACAAAGTTGACGGTCAATTAGGGCAAGTAGCCCAAATGGAAGACTCAACTCACGTACAACTTAAAAGTATTTTTAAAGAAGAGATCGATTCTTTAAATATTATCCAAAGCAATCAAAAACTTTTTATCCAAAAAATTGAATTCATCCTCACTAAGCAGCAAGATTCTATGGAAAAGTTTGAAGAATTTACACTTAACGAACTGCCAAGTTTGGATAATATTGTTCATCGTCACATTGATCTTCTTCGTATTTCGGAACAAGACCACTTTAATCAGTTGAAAAATGCGGCTAAAGTTTCATTGGAAAATAAAGAAGAGATTAATGAAGAGTTGATGCACATTAAGATTCTTCTTGAAAAAGTGTATCAATCACAATCTATGGAGTCTGTAATTGCTCAAATGGAAGAGGAATTTTCACGTATCATCCATGAATTTTCACGTCATATTCAAACTATTGGCTCAAAGAGCGAGAGTATTGTAACAACGTTGCTTGAAAATGAAAAAATACTCAAGGGTTCAAGAGAACAAAGTGAACTTATAATGCAACAAATGGTTCTCTCATCCAATCATATGCGTGAAATGAGTCTTAATAGTAAAGAACTCAATGAATCCATAAAACCGTTAGGGGATCTTTTCGGTTCTGCTCAATCGTTGCATAAAGAATTTATGCTGGCAAAAAGTAAATTGGCGGAGTTGGTAGTTTCTCTTGAGGGGTATGAGAAGCAAGAACACCGTGAACTGCGTGAGCACTTAGAGAGTGTTGCTAATGAAGCAATTGTACAGATGAAATTATTTACCCAAAAACTTACACAGGAGACTCTTAACAGTCATTCTATTTCTCCTAAAGAAGTCTTGGATTTGACCCATAAAGTCAAACTGCACCAAAGCTATACTGCTGAATGAGGCATATTTTAGATAAAATATCAAAAAATATGGGACGATAATGATAGAATTTTATGATTTTACGGATGAAGAGGGTCAGGAAGCTCGTTGTGAGGTTGACCTTTCGTTATTCGAAGATGCACCACAAGTCGATAAACCTTACTTATTATGGCTCTTTGTCAAAAACAGTGATCCTTTAGATAGCGATTTTATCAGTTTTCGAAATGACCTTATCCAAACATTGCAAACACAGCTTGATGCCACGTATGCTGGTACTATTGCCAAAGACGGGTGGTGCGAACTGTATTTTTACGCTTCTTCACCTAAAGTATTTGAGAATTTAGTCACACAAACAATGGGACGACATAAGGCGTATGCATCTGAGCGTGCAACTACAAGAGATGGTAAATGGGAGATGTACCTAGAGCGTCTTTATCCGGATCCATACGTGATTTTAACGATACAAAGTCGACATACGATTGAGGCCCTCTTAGAAGCGGGTGATGATCTCAGTCTAGAACGTGAAATAGAACATTATTTTTATTTTCAAACTAAAAGTGCGTTGGAACGTTTTTTACAATCACTAAATGCATACGGATTTACCCTCAAGGAGTATGTTGAAGATAATGATAGTGACCATACCTATGGAGCAATTGTCGTTAAAACAGAAGCTATTTTGCCAGAACAGGTCAAAGAGACAACCTTGATGTTATACGATGCGGTATTACAAGAACATGGACATTATGAGGGATGGAGTACCGTATTAGGGTGAAAGGTACGCTTTTAAAATATAAGGGAATACTACCTTATGCTCTAGCCCTTTTTCTAAACGCCTTTACCGATTTAGGGCATAAAATCGTCATTCAAAATACGGTGTTTAAAATATACGATGGTCACGAGCAAATTGTTTTGACTTCTATTTTAAATGGGCTTATCCTTTTACCGTTTATTTTTTTACTGACACCCGCCGGTTATATCTCACAACGATTTTCAAAAGTACAGGTAATGCAATACGGTGCACTTTTTGCGGTATTCATCACATTGGGGATTACTCTTTCGTATTATCAAGGTTGGTTTTGGTGGGCTTTTGGTCTTACATTTCTCCTTGCCGCGCAAAGTGCCTTGTACTCACCCGCCAAATACGGCTATATTGTTGAACTTGTCAGTGTTGATCGTATTAGCGGATTAAATGCTGTTGTTCAGTCGGTTACCACAGTCGCTATTCTCTCAGGAATTATGGTTTATACCTTTTTCTTTGAGACTTCGCTAAGTCAAAGTTACGACAGTGAATCGGATATATTACGACAGATAGCACCATTAGGATGGCTGTTGGTGGTAGGTTCTATCATTGAGTATCTATTGACTCTTCGTTTACCGTATAAAACTCTTACTACATCACAACCATTTGATTTCAAACGTTACATTATGGGATCTTATTTCCAACAAAATTGGAAGTCAATACGCAGCAATCCCGCAATTTTTGAGGCAATTATATTATTGTCACTGTTTTGGTCAATATCGCAAGTCATTTTGGCAATCTTTGGGGCGTATGCTAAATCAACGCTGCATGAAGAAAATACGATTGTCGTACAAGGTCTCATGGCGTTTGCCGCTTTTGGAATTATCATTGGTTCTTTTTTTGCATCTAATATTAGTAAATATTACTTGCATAATGGACTGATTCCTTTAGGGTCATTTATACTTACTATTACCCTTTTAATCTTGCCACAAAGCCAGTCGCTGATTACGATAGGGGTTTTGTTTTTGTGTTTTGGTATCGGTGGTGCACTGATGATAGTTCCACTTAATGCTCTTATTCAGTCTCGTGCATCTAAAGATGAATTGGGGTTTATTCTAGCCGGTAGTAATTGGATTCAAAATGTTTCTATGATTGTTTTTCTTTACTTGACTACGTTTGTTGCGATGGCAGGGTATGATAGTATTCCTCTTTTTTGGTTGGTATTTGCGCTCTCTTTAACAACAACCATGTGGTTAATCATTCGACATGGCGATTATCTGCTGTGGTTGTTTTTTGAAAATATCCTCGCCCTTCGCTATGACATAATCCCAATTGGACTGCATCATATACCTAAAAATGGTTCCGTATTATTGTTGGGAAATCATATCAGCTGGATTGACTGGATTTTAGTTCAAATCGGAGTTGAACGACGTATTGGGTATATGATGGAGCGTGTTATCTATGAAAAACGCTTTATCCGTCCTATTATGAAATTAGGGAAGGTGATTCCTGTATCCTCAAGCGCGGCAAAAGATTCTTTTAGATCGGCAAAAAAACGTTTGCAAGAAGATAAGATCATTGGAATATTCCCTGAGGGTGGTATCAGTCACGATGGAGAGCTAGGGAAAATATACCCTGGATTTCAGATTATTGCTCAGGGCGTTGAAGGGGTCATAATCCCATTTTACATCGATGGGATCTATGGCAGTATCTTTTCACGCGCCACTAATCGTCATGTGCCGATGAAAAATCTATTTCGTAGACGTATTCGGATTATTTATGGTCCTGCTTTGAGCATAGACAGCGATGCAAAAACAGTATATGATGCCATTACCCATCTAAAGGAAACACATGTCTCTCAATAAACCCAAATACACATTGTTCAAAAATACCCGTTATGCATTAGAAGGATTTGTTGAAGTGACACGCAATGAACCCTCGTTTCGTTTACAGATCGTTTTGTTTGTATTTGGAATGATTACCGCGTACCTATTACCAATCCAATTTCATTATAAAGCCATTTTAGCAACGTCTCTTTTTATCCCTATTATGGCTGAAATAGCTAACAGTGCGATTGAACGCGTCGTAGATTTGGTAACCATGGATCATCATGAACTGGCAAAACGGGCAAAAGACGCTGGAGCAGCATTGGTTTTTGTCTCCCTCGCATTGCTTGCTTTTATTTGGACTTTGACTTTAGCAGCTGCATATGGATGTGTAACACTATCGTAAGAGAGGATAGATTATAATCTCATACTTACTAAATATTTTTTTGAGGAGTTATTTATGGCAACAGTATTGATTATCGGAGCAGGCGGGGTAGGGCGTGTCGTTGCTCACAAATGCGTCATGAACGGTAGTACGTTTGATCGTATTATTTTGGCAAGTCGTACGCTGAAGCGTTGTGAAGAGATTCAAGGCGAGTTGCCAAAAGGTGCCATAGAGATTGCAACGGTTGATGCGGATAACACACAAGAAGTAATTGAGCTTATCAAACGTGTTAAAGCCGATATTTTGATAAACGTAGCACTTCCTTATCAAGACCTCACTATTATGGATGCTTGTATAGCAACCAATACTCCTTATTTAGATACAGCTAACTATGAACATCCTGATGAGGCAAAATTCGAGTATAAACTCCAATGGGCCAAGGATCAGGCATTCAAAGATGCAGGGATCATGGGGTTGTTAGGTAGCGGATTTGATCCTGGTGCTACCAATGTCTTTTGTGCATACGCTCAAAAACACTATTTTGATGAGATCCATACGATTGATATCTTGGACTGTAATGCCGGCGATCATGGGTATGCGTTTGCAACCAATTTCAACCCTGAGATCAACTTACGTGAAGTGAGTGCCAAAGGACGTTATTGGGAAAACGGTAAGTGGATTGAGACAGAACCTATGGAAATCATGCAAGTATGGGATTATCCGGAAGTGGGTCCAAAAGACAGCTATTTACTCTACCACGAAGAGATGGAGTCTCTTGTCCTGTATATCAAAGGGCTTAAACGTATCCGTTTTTTCATGACCTTTGGTCAAAGTTATCTTACTCATATGAAATGTCTTGAAAACGTTGGGATGTTAGGAATCAAAGAAGTAGAATACAAGGGGATGAAAATCGTCCCTATGGAGTTTTTAAAGACGTTGTTACCAGATCCTGCATCACTGGGACCTCGTACTAAAGGTAAGACGAATATCGGGATAGTAGCCGAGGGTCTAAAAGACGGTAAAAAGCGAAAGATCTATATCTATCAGATCAAAGACCATGAAGAGTGCTATGCTGAAGTAAAAGCGCAAGGCGTCTCGTACACAACAGGAGTTCCAGCTGTTATCGGTGCGAAACTGATGGTTGAGGGAAAATGGAGCGGTAAAGGGGTGTTTAATATGGAACAACTCGATCCGGATTTTTTCATGGAAGAGATGAATATCCAAGGGCTACCATGGAATGTTCGTGAGATGGAGTGCTAGAAGTTTCTAGCACACATCATACTGCGTCTAAAAGACATACAATATCATTTGCTTTACAATATATTTTATAAAGTTGGGGCGAAGATAAATTTATCTTCGGTGCTAAATTTTCAATCACATTTTGTATTTTGTCTGTTTTTTCTAGCTTTTCAGTAATCGATAAAATTTTTCCTAAATAACCTTCTCTCAGTAAAAGGGCATCTTCTATCGCCTTGCTTAACTGTATCTTTTCAATGATTTCATGCATATCGACTTGTAGGTAAGTATCTATAAGTGAAAGACTACCAGCTAAGAAAGCCTCATCAGCAAGTTCAGGCTTTCCATGGGCCGTCACTAATTCAGTCATCATTTTTGCTCTATACGTTGCTGCTTCCGTAATTACATCACCAAACATTCCATCTTGAGAAGCACCGTATAAAAACAATCCAAGCCATGAGCGTAAACGTGATGGTCCCAACAGATTGAGTATTTGTTTGATACTGGTTATTTCATTTTTAAAATTAAATTGTGAAGAGTTCATATAGCGTAGTAAATTAAAAGTGAGGTCCGGATATTGAGAAAACTTTTGAGTAACAACGTCCATATCGGTGGTAGTATAAAGAGTGTTGATTAAATCCATTGCATTGGTTATGCTTGGTTCTATTTTCTTTCCTTCGATAACCGTTGGCTTTTCGAAAAAATAGCCTTGAAAGAGTTCAAAACCCGCTTTTTTACAGATTTCAAATACTTCCAGATCTTCAACTTTTTCAGCTAGTAATGTAACATTATATGGCATAAATTTTTTAACTATTTGTTCAATTTGTGTAATATCTGTAGCCATCAAATCTATTTTTATAATATCAACAAAGGGAAAGAGCCCTTTATAATACTCAATATTGGCATTATCAGGAGAAAAGTCATCCAAAGCAAATCGATAGCCCATTTCATGAAGTTGACGTACACGTTCAATGATGGCAACCGACATTTTTGTATATTCTAAAATTTCAAAAACAAATTGATCTTTTGGAATTGAGAGAAGCACATCACTTAATAGTGTATGATCATCAACATTAATATAACCTATCCTATCACCTATGAGGGAGGTTACGCCGATATTATGAACTAAATTTATGATTACGCGTGTTGTCGCTTCTGTATCATCAATAAAGACAGCTGCTGTTGTCCCCTTACTACGGTAGAGAAGCTCATACGCGATACATTTACCGTGTAAATTTAAAATGGGTTGTCTGCCAATAAAAATACTTGTTTCCATGGTTAACCTTAGCTCAATAATATTTAATTATACATCTATATTCTTAGTTATAACTTTTCTTGAAAAAGTGCGCTTAAATATCCTACTACACTCAAAGTATCACCATTGACATCGGCACTGGTGGAATAATCGAGTAAAATACCCTCTAGATTTTCTTTTTGGGCAGCTAGGAGGAGCGATTCAAGGCCGATAGATCCGCATGCTTCACAGCTATTATTTAAAAGATCGATATTGACTTGGGTGATTGCATCAATACACATTGCATCCAATGCATTGGCATCTTCTAGTGTATGAAAATGGCTAAGATCGGTACTTATAACCACGGCGTATCGGCGATTCTCCAGGAGATAGCGTATTATGGGTTCGAGAGATTCAACCGTCGCAAACCCATAGACCAATTCAACGATTTTTGCATTGGGTAAATAGTGATGGATAAAAGGCATTTGAACTTCGGTACTGTGTTCACTTTGGGCCAAGGGATAGCTTACAACATCAAATTCATTTTTAATATATTGAACAAGTTTTGTATCTATAGGGATATCGCCTAAAGGTGTTTCATAGGTATCATCATCGGTAATACTAATGCCTTTAAAGCTGACATGATGTGAAGGTCCAATGACCACAACAGTGTCTACAGGAGAGCCTGCTAAAACACGATAGGCCATATTTGCTGTAAATCCAGAAACTTCCCACTCACCATGGGGTACGATAATGCCATACGTTACTAGCATGTCCAGACGCCACATGATCTCAGGCGTTTCTTCAAGCGTTTGATTAAAGTGATGAATCATATCAGTTAATACGATAGGGTCTGATGAGTATAGGTTGTCTGCAAAATGCATGGAACGTTTACTCATTTTCATCCTTTAGAGTTTTGATAATTTTAGCATAGTTTATTATATGTTTATATTATGGAACTGAACTTGCTAATAAATTATTTATATGACAAAATTTATCTAAAAAAGTAGTTGTAAATGTCGATTTTTACACTACAATATGAATAATAAATGAGATAAGGGCTTGACCACGTGGATAGAAGAACATTTATAGCACTAAGTGCTTTTTCTGCTGGAAGTGCTTTATGGGGTATAACAGAAGAAGTGGATTCTACTGTTACAGGTGGACGTGTGGACTCTACCGTTTCTTCTCTTCTTAAAAAACTCACTATTGTTCAAAATCAAGTCGGCTATGTTCAGTTTAATATACTCAGTTTTGATGAATTGTTAAAAACAGCAGCACGATGTAAAAAACCCCTCACCAAAGAGGAAATTTCATTTATAGAATCGATTTTTTACGGGGACCCTAGAAAGTATGGTTTTTACGGTGAACGAACGGTTCCACAATTAACGGTGGTTACTGCGAAAAAAGATGTTGTTTATGTTGATAAAACAGGGCACTTCCTAATGAAGGGTGCTGCTACTGAAAAATACGCACAGATAAAGCGTTTAATTGGTCACGACCTTGTACTCACTTCAGGTGTTCGACTACCTGTTAAACAACTTTTATTATTTGTTAAAAAGATGGCAAACTCAGGTGGAAATCTTCGTTTGGCTTCCAATTCTATTGCCCCTCCAGGATTTACTTTTCACAGTGTCGGAGATTTTGACATAGGAAAAGCAGGACTTGGACAATACAATTTTACTGAAAAGTTTCAAGAGACCGATGTCTTTAAAAAACTATACGATGGTGGGCATATTGCTATTCGCTATACTGCCAATAATCTTTTTGGTGTTCGTTATGAGCCATGGCATATCAAAGTTACCGGTGGATTTGAAACGGCCTAAGTCTTGAGTATGGTACAATCACACCATTAAAACTCAAGGATTTTTGGATGGCCGGTATCGATTTTTCTCAACTTTCTCATACTCCCTGCTACATATGTGAAGAGGCTCTTTTGGAAAAGAATCTTCAGCTGTTAAACCGAGTTCAAGAAGAATCCGGTGCTAAAGTCATTCTCGCTCTAAAGGGATTTGCAATGTGGTCGACATTCGATCTCGTTGGCAACTATTTACAGGGATGTACGGCAAGCGGTCTTCATGAAGCTAAACTCGCCCGTGAGAAGATGAATAAAGAAGTCCACACCTATTCACCTGCTTTCAAAGAAGATGAGATTGATGAGATTGCTCGTATCAGCGATGATATAGTCTTTAACTCTCCTTCACAGTTTCATCGCTATTATGAGCGTGTCAAAGCTATTAACCCCTCAATTTCTGTTTCTTTACGCGTTAATCCTGAGTATTCTTCTTCTCCCGTGGATATGTACAATCCATGCGGTATATACAGCCGTTTGGGGACAACGAAAGTAAATTTTGATGAATCACTTCTGGGCAAACTGGATGGTCTAAATTTTCATGCTTTGTGTGAGCAAAATGTAGATGCATTAGAAGGTGTATTAGAAGCATTTGAGGCAAAGTTCGGTTCGTATATCGAGGGGATGAAATACGTTAATTTTGGAGGAGGGCATCATATCACACGCAGTGATTACGATGTTGATCGTTTGATTACTGTGATAAAAGCATTTAGAGCACGTCATAATAATATAACGGTGTATCTTGAACCGGGAGAAGCGGTAGGATGGCAGACGGGGCCATTGGTCGCTTCTGTACTTGATATTATTCATAACGGCATGGATATCGCTATTCTCGATACCTCTGCTGAAGCGCATATGCCTGATACGCTTGCAATGCCATACCGTGCTGCAATTCGTGGTGCAGGAGAATCGGGTGAAAAAGCACATACGTATCGTTTAGGAGGAAACACGTGTCTTGCAGGGGATATTATGGGAGACTATTCATTTGATACGCCGCTTAACGTCGGTGATAAGATTATATTTGAAGATCAAATCCATTACACGTTTGTAAAAAACACGACGTTTAACGGAGTGAAGCTTCCTTCTCTGGCTATATGGACAAAAGAAGGAAAATTAGAGATGATTCATGAGTTTGGATACGAAGACTATAAAAATCGTCTTTCGTAATAAAAATAGTATTAATTTATCGTTTTACTAATACCAATACCAGTGCGCTTGCAATACGTTCATAGGTTTTCTGTAGAGGGACAATCTGTTCCTTTAAAATCTGCTTGGCTTCTGATTCATGTTTAAACTTTTTTTGCAAGCGTGTAATCTCGATTGTTGTATTTGCAATACGATTTTTAATTAGATAAAGTTCATTATCTTCTGTTCTTTTTATGGCTATAAGATCTTCATGATGTTTTGTCTGTGATGGATCCATGGCCTTTTTATTTTTAAAATTAAGTAAATCACTTTCGGTTATTTGCTTAAGCAAATTATCAATTTTAATTTCTTGTATTTTTTGGTTATTGTTTTCAGATAATAAATGTTTTTCTGCTTCTTTTAACTGATCTTTGACTCCAGCAATAATATTACTTTGTGTGACTATACGAAGCTTAGCTTGTTTGTACTGTATTAAAATAGATAAAATAGTTACATAATTCCATGTCTGCTGCTTTGAATCTATGATGGCATATTTATATGTTTTTTTCCCAGTACTGTCAATTAAAACATCATCAGAATAGTTTTTAATAAAAAGCTCTGCATTTTTATCTCTATTTTCAACAAAGGTCAAAAGATATTTTGCAGTATGCAATAAGATCTGATCAAAGTATTTACGTAAAACATATCCAGTAAACCCTTCTATCTTTTCACGTTCATCAGGACTAATAACGTCAATAAGTAGTATTTCAATCATACCTCGAAAAACGGGGATAAATGTTTTAGTAAATGTAGCATTGTCAATAATCGAAAAATTCAACTTTTGATCCAGAACTTCATCTAAGATAGACTTAATATCTTGCCATATTCCATTTGGAAAATAGGTGCTAAACATTGCATTTAGCTCTTCTACAGACTCTCCGGCATATCGTTTATCTTTGCCATCATTAATCTTTTTTGGAGGGGTGAAATACCGTATCCACATACGACCGCGTAAAAAAAAGATGATGTCTTTTTCAGATAAATCAAAAATTGGTTCTACTTGGAATCGCGTCAGTGTACGAGCTTTTGTCATAGTCATATGTTGATCTAAAAATAGTTGGAATACAGTATTTTTGACCTCTTCAGGGATCAATAATAAAAAGGGGAGAATATGTAGGTTCTCTTTTTGCTGTGCAGTATTAATTAAAAGTTTAGAATTTGTATACAATAATCGGTCAAACTCCTCAGATCCAGCCTCATCAATAAAGTTTTTAGTTATTGAACAAGTATTCAAAGTAATATCAACAGAAATACGTTGAAAAGTTAAATTAAAATAATCTTCAATTGCATCAATCAATGTCCCTTTTTTGAGATCAAAAATCTGTTTATCATTGGATATATTAAGTTTATTAAGCAAAGTATTGTAGTGTGCTTTAGTAAAATCCAATGCATATAAATCAGGTGGTAAAAATCCTTTTAATACCTGGATAATATCTTCAATTGCTTTTGCTTTGATTTTTTATCCTTTGCTTAATCTCATAGCAGCATGAATGGCATTTACATAGCTAGCTGTCTGTGCTTTATGTTCATAGGCGATATCAAAAGCGGTTCCATGATCAACAGAGGTACGGATAATTGGAAGTCCAAGTGAGACATTAATACTCTCATCAAAATAGAGCGCTTTGAGTGGCCCTAAACCTTGATCATGATACATGGCGATATAATAGGTAAAATTCTTTCTTTGATGAGAGGTGAATGCGACATCGGGGACCAATGGACCTCTAAAAATATTTTTACCGATTTGAGTATTAACACGAGCAATGGCTTGCTCAATATAGCGTTCTTCATCTCCTAGTACCCCATTATCACCTGCATGAGGATTTAGTCCAAGCACTCCCACAAATTCTGGATGAACACTATCATAAAAACGTACCATAAAATCACTAAGTTCGGCAACATTTACATGATGCATGACTTCACGTAGCGGAATGTGTTCTGTAAACAGTGCTACGTACATCTTTTCGCACCCCAGCATCATAATCGCTTCTTGCTTGAAGATGTCTCTAAGTGCATCCGTATGACCAACATAGTCAATTCCTGCCATCATCCATGCTTCTTTATGAATGGGCAGTGTTACAATCGCATCTACGGTACCTGATTTTGCCAAACCTATAGCACTTATGAATGAGTCATAGCTGTATTGTCCACTAGCTGCAGAAACATGACCGGGTACAATCGTAAAATCACCCAAGACGTTATGCATATGAAAATCAGCAGGAATTTGTTTTTTAAGTAAATTTGCGGATTGATGTGCCATCGTATCATTGATACAATACAACGGTTCACATAAAGTTTTAATATATTCATGTTCTTTGAGAATGATCTCAAATCCAACACCGTTTAGGTCACCTATACTTATGGCGATTTTTTTTAACGCTGACATAGACTTTTCATCTCTTTGACTGCAGAACTAAGCCCAGTGAAGATTGATCGGGCAATAATACTTTGTCCTATATTGAGTTCCGTAATAGTATCAATAGCAACCATTGCCACGACATTTTGATAATTCAGCCCATGTCCTGCGGCAACTTTTAATCCTAAACTGTGTGCATAATCAGCGGTTTTTTTAATATCTTCAAGTGCATCTGCTAATCGTTTATCTAATTCGTGTCTACTGAGTCGTAATTCATCAATAGCATGATGAGAATGGGGCAGGGCGCTATAACGCATTGCGTAGAGATTTGCGTACGTTCCGGTATGCAGCTCAACCCATTGCGCTCCGAGTTTATGTGAAAGGTCAACGGCTTCATTGGTTGGATCGATAAATAAGGATACTTCAATCTCAGATTCATTTAGTTTTTTTATAGTATTTAATATAAGATCGTAGCTCCCAGCAACATCAAGCCCGCCCTCAGTAGTTACCTCTGAGCGTTTTTCCGGCACAAGCGTTGCACGGTGGGGACGAAGTGCTGTGACAATCGTAATGATTTCTGGATCAATCGCACATTCCAAATTTACAGGAATAGGGGATGAGTTGATGATACGATAGGCATCATCATCATGGATATGACGTCGGTCTTCGCGTAAATGGATGGTTATTTGATCCGCACCCGCTTGTGCGCAGATAGCCAGTGCCATGAGAGGATCCGGATCATTGATTTTACGAGCTTCACGTAATACGGCGATGTGATCGATATTAACCCCTAAATCAATTTTAGGCTTGACGGCGAGCATAGAAATCCTTTTTAAATTCACTAAATTGTCCTGCGATAATCGCTTTTCGTGCTTCTCCAACAAGCCACAGATAATAGTGCAAATTGTGCAGTGATGCCAGACGGAAAAACGTCAGCTCTTTAGCACGAAACAGATGGTGTAAATACGCCCGTGTGTACCGCTTACACGTATAGCACTCACAGGCGGGATCGATTGGCTCGCTGTCGAGTTTGAATTTTGCACCGCGTATATTGATTCGTCCATAGGTCGTAAACAGAGTTCCGTTACGAGCGTTGCGTGTTGGCATGACACAGTCAAACATATCGATTCCACGTTCTATGTTTTCGACCAAATCCTCAGGCGTTCCCACCCCCATAAGATAGCGCGGTTTATTAACAGGCATCAGTGGCGTAGTATGCTCAACTGTATCGTACATCAGGTTATTGGACTCACCAACACTTAATCCTCCAATAGCAAATCCATCATAATCCATCGCACACAGTTCGTTAGCAGACTGCGTTCGAAAATTTAGATCCGTTCCACCTTGGATAATCGCAAAAATATTTTGTTGGGTACCGATTCCAAGAGATTGTTTATGACGAAAATACTCGATAGACTGTTTTGCCCATTGAGTGGTACGATCAATAGAAGTCTTAATCCGCTCCTGTGTTGCGGGAAGAGCAACGAGATCATCGAGTATCATCATGATGTCACTGCCCAAATTATTTTGTATATCAATGACTTTTTCAGGGGTAAAAAAATGTCTTGATCCATCAATATGACTTTTAAACTCAATTCCCGATTCGGTTGGTTTAGAGATATCACTGAGGCTAAACGCCTGAAATCCGCCACTGTCGGTTAAAAAGGTTTTGGGATACGTTGTAAACCCATGCAATCCACCCATCGCAGCAATGGTTTCATCACCGGGACGTAAATAGGTGTGATAGGTATTAGCAAGTATGATTTGTGCACCTAGTATGTCATTCATATCGAACATATCGAGCGATTTTACGCTTCCAACTGTTCCTACGGGCATAAATATAGGTGTTTGTATTGTGGAATGGGCGGTAGTTATTGTGCAAGCTCGTGCTTTTCCGCAGGTGGCATCTATCGTGAATTCCATTGCAATAACCTTTTGTTTTCAGCATTTTACCAAATATATGGCTTCTTACCCAACGTATATAAATTATTACAGAATATTTTGCGTATATTTTAAGGTGTTAGCCATTAAACTATAGTAAATATTAATAGTTGACTATTAGGATTATTTATGCATTATGCTCAGAAGTCGATTAAAGATAAAGCTTTATTATTAGTATCAGTGGCGATGACAATTTTTGCACTGAGTGCAGGAGGGCTATTTGTATACAGTGAATTTACTGGATTATCTGATTTAAAAAAGAATGATATTGCATACTCTCGTTTTGTATATGAACAGATTTTTGACCGTCAACGTCTAAATGATATAGCCATATTAAATGAGTTTATTAATACGCCAGGCTTCAATAAGGCATTTCTAAAGCGTGATCGTATTGAAATAATACGTTTATGGAACAGTCAATGGAAATCTATAAAAGGCGACAATATTATCATCTTACAGCTTCATGAGGCTAATGGGAACTCTTTGGTACGTATGCATGAACAAAACCACTACGGTGATATGATTGCTAAAAAACGTCCTATGATTGCGTCAGTTCATAAAACACATATCGGTAATTCTGGATTTGAGATTGGAATATATGGTTTGGCATATCGCGTTTCTATCCCCATTGTTATTAATGGAAAATATGAAGGTGCTCTTGAAATCGGATCGAATCCTAAACGTCTCACTTCTGAAATTCATGAGTTAACTGATAGATCTGGCTTTGTATTGATACCATTTGACCCACTTCTAAAACAAGGGCTTTATAAAAAAAGTCTATTCAATCATTGGTTTGAATCAGTAGTTGGGCTAACCCCGGATCTGTATAGTCAGCTTCTAAAATCAACGTTCAATGTGGATAATACTCTTGATATTCCGGGTGATTTATATCGATTTAATACCATTATTATTCCACTAAGAAACTATCAAAATCAAGAGGTTGCAAAAGCACTATTTATCCGTGACAATGAAGTTAAGATATATTCAGTATATCTTAAAGTAGTTTTGTATGGTCTCGTTATATTAGTCTTGGCATTAATGCTGCTATATTTTCTTCGAAGATGGTTTGGAATACTGATTGATGATGTAGAAAAAAGTAATATCAGTCTAATGAATACGCTGCAGCAACTGGATCGGTATAAAAATGTATTAGACCATCATAATATAGTAAGTAAAAGTGATTTAAATGGAAAAATCACCTATGTTAATGACAAATTTTGTGAAATAAGTGGATATACACGCGAAGAGCTAATAGGTCACCCCCATTCAATCATACGTCATCCCGATGTTGATATGAATGTATATAAAGATATGTGGGATGCGCTGACTCATAAAAAGATATGGAGAGGTATTTTAAAAAATCGAACTAAAAATGGCACTGGATACTATCTGGATACTTATATCGCTCCAATGTTTAATGAATTTGGGGATATTGTAGAATATATTGCCGTACGTCATGATATAACCGAGTTAATTGAAAAAAGAAAAAATATAGAACGCATTGCCAAAACAGACGCTTTAACTGGTCTTAAAAATCGTTTTGCACTTGTCACTGAATTAATTTCAAAAGAATCTCCTTCATTAGCCTTAATTGATATTGATCACTTTAGTGAAATTAATGATTTCTATGGACAACGCATCGGGGATGATATCATTAAAGAACTTAGTATAATTATCCAATCAATATCACCTGCAAATATGCTTGTTTATCGATTAGGTGGAGATGTATTTGCTTTATTGACTGACGATGTAAATAGAGATATTTTCTTATCTGTTATAGAAAAAATATCAACTGAAATTCGTTTAAAACCGCTGATGATTGATCAAAAACTTATTCCAATTGAAACTACGATAGGAATTTCATTTGAACTTCCAGGTAAAACCTTTACAACTGCAGAAATGGCTTTATCAATCGGGAAAAAACAAAAACGCCCATTTATGGTCTATGCCGATGAGTTCTCTTTGGAAAAAGAGTACGAAAACAATATACACTGGGCCCTTAAAATTAAAAAAGCGATTGATGATGACAGAATTATTATTTACAATCAACCAATAATTAACAATACAACGGGTGTAATCGAAAAGTATGAAGTGCTCGTTCGTTTAGTAGACGAAGATGGCGCAATCATATCGCCGTACAAATTTTTAGATATTGCAAAGAAATCCAAACAGTATCGTGCAATTACGAAAAAAGTAATTGAAAAAGCATTTGAAAAATTTAAAACTGAGAAAGTATCTTTTTCTATTAACTTAACAATCGAAGACATACTCTGCAATGACTGTAATAATTACTTTTTTAATATGCTTGATAAATATGAGCTTAACGGACGTCTAATTATTGAATTAGTAGAATCTGAAGGTATTGAGAACTTTGATGAAGTTGTCATCTTTATTACAAAAGCAAAAAAACATGGTTGCACGATTGCTATCGATGATTTTGGAACTGGTTATTCTAACTTTGAATATCTACTTCGACTAAAACCAAATTATATTAAAATAGACGGATCATTGATCAAACAAATTCACATAGATAACGATTCATTAGAAGTGGTAAAAACCATTGTTGATTTCGCAAAGCGTACCGGTATAAAAACCATTGCAGAATTCGTATCCGATGAAGATATCTACAATGTTGTCAAAACACTAGATATTGATTATTCACAAGGCTACTATTTTGGAGAACCAAAGGCTAACTTGGTCCACTAAGATTTGGGTACTATTGCATTAAGTTTTTAGTTCAATAAGGAAGTCGGTGGAGAAAAAGTTTCAATTACTCAAAAGCGTTTTCGGACACGCGTCTTTTAGAGCGTTTCAAGAAGAAGCAGTGGATGCTATCGTGGATGGCCGTGATGTTATGATGATCCTACCTACTGGTGCGGGAAAATCACTGTGTTATCAACTTCCTTCATTGCTTATGGACGGAGTTACCGTAGTTGTCTCACCACTTTTAGCGTTAATGCATGATCAGATAACCGCGTTAAGTGCTTTTGGTATCGAAGCTGCAATGATCTCTTCGATGCAAACTTCGGATGAAATACGAACCATTGTTCAATGTGCACGAGAGTCTAAGTTGAAATTTTTATACCTCGCCCCCGAACGGCTAAAGAGCGATGAGTTTATTCATTTTTTAAGTTCAATATCCATCAATTTTTTTGTCGTAGATGAAGCCCACTGTGTGAGTGAATGGGGACATGAATTTAGAGAAGACTATCGTCAATTACATCGCTTACGTGAGTTATTTCCCACAGTCCCCATAGCTGCCTTTACCGCAACTGCAACCCATGTCGTTGAACACGATATCCTCACACAACTACGCCTAGATAATCCGACGTTAATACGGGCTAAAGTACGTCGTGAGAATTTATACATTAGTGCAGTACACAGAAATGGTAACGGAAGAGAACAATTACTGGAATTTCTCTCAAAATATGAAAATGAGAGTGGGATTGTGTATACCTTTACCCGCAAAGAAGCAGAAAGTATCGCAGAATTTTTATCTACTAAAAAAATCCCCGCCCAAGCGTATCATGCAGGCTTGCCAACTGAACAAAAAAACGAGACGTATCGTGCTTTTTTAAATGATGAAATAAAAGTAGTCGTGGCTACGATAGCATTTGGCATGGGGATTGATAAAAGCAACATCCGTTTTGTCGTCCATACAACGCTTCCTAAAACCATTGAAAACTATTATCAAGAAATCGGACGTGCTGGCCGTGATGGATTGGATGCCTCAACATTACTGCTTTTTTCCGCATCGGATTATTCTGACAGAAAACGGATGATCGATACACAAAGTGACTCTGCATATAAAAAACTGGCATTTGACAAACTGGAAGCTACCTCCAAATTTGCTTCCTCAGAAGTCTGTCGTCATGTCTTAATAGCAGACTATTTTGACGATCTCTCACAGCCTTGTATGACGCAATGCGATAACTGTACGCTAGAAGATAAAAAAAGTATTGATATTACCCAAGATGCTCTCAAACTATTATCATGTGTCTATCGCACCGGACAAAGATTTGGTTTACATTATGCAGTGGATGTTTTATTGGGAAGTGCCAATGAGAAAATAGAACAAAACGCTCATGAAACACTAAGTGTCTATGCCATAGGAAAAGATAAAAGCCGCCACTACTGGCTGACATTAGGAGACAGACTTCTGGAATTAAAAGCATTAAAGCAGGGTGATTTTAGAGTGTTAATGTTAGATGAATACGGTATGGAAATTATCAAAAAATCGCTTAGTGTTACGATACGTGAAGAACGATTAGTGGAGCAAAAGAAATACAGTAAAACGGCAGTATCCACATACTCTTCAGATGAACATCATCCAATCTTTGAACAATTAAGAGGACTACGATCTAAAATTGCTAAAAATAATGGAGTTCCGCCATATGTAGTATTTAGTGATAAGACTCTTCAGGAAATGGCTCAAAAGCTTCCTCAAAATAAAACACAAATGTTACAAGTAGGCGGAGTAGGGGATGTAAAGTTTGAAAGATACGGAGAGGAGTTTTTAGCGTTATGCGGGTCTATAAAAGAGCAAGCTCTCTAATTATTTTTCCCACGCAGATCTTAATTTATTGGTGTAGTAGGCTAATGCCTCTTCACGTTGCATCCGTTTTGGTTTGTCTTTGATATGAAGTGTGGAAACAAATTGTCCATGAATCATACGTATAGATAAGAACTCATCATGCAGGCATTCACCTAATGTTCTTCCATTTGGACTTTCGATTGTTATAAGATCATCTTTTTTAATTTTCATGCGTTATCGTGATAACCTTTTCGACCAGAGTTAAACTTAATTATTTATATAGAATAATACTCTATTTTTTAGCATATAGGTGAATTTAGTAGAAATTTTGGCTAAATTTTAGTCAAAATAAGGTAAATATACAAAATTTACTTCCATGCTAGAGATACATCATCATATGGCTAAGGGTTATTTAGTTAAACTTAGGTAAAAACTATGTTAAATATATCTGAAGGAATACAATGCGCGCTTTTTTACTCTTTAGTCTTTTTATTTTAGTAGTTACTGGATGTTCGGTGACTACTTACAATCGATCGATTACACATGGTAAAGTTGAAAACCCGGATATTATTATTACTGCTGAGGACAAAAGCTTCAGCCTCAAAGGGGAATTTACCTCGCCGTTTCAAAGTTCAACGCGTTACAACTCGCTTGAAATGCCTGATCGTGATCTTCCAAAGGCGTACAGACAAGCCTTACATCATGGGGCAAAGCATGTCCGTATAAAAGTTGCCAATAGCGACAAAGAATTCTTTGGTGTTTTGGCCTTGGATAAAGCAGATGATGATGGGGTAGGTCCAAGTACGCAATCATACAAGATCATTGTCCCTCAAGCCTATATAGATGCGGCAAAGAATGGCAAGATCTCGGTTGTGTATGAATACTATAAACTCAAAAATGACGGGCTTATTGATATTGGTAAGATCAAAGAGCGTTCTTGGATTTTATGGTTAAGTGATCAGGATGTTTTTAAATGAGAATACTTAGCTTTCTATTAGCAGGTGTTACCGTATATTCGGCTGATTTGATTTATATTGCAAGCGATTCTTCACCTAAAAATCTTGAAAGTATCAATTCGAAGTATCAGCAGACATTTTTAGTAAGTGACAGTGGTGTTTATTTGATTCCAAGTGAGTGTCAAAGTGAGCGTTATTTTGGGGGAGCCAGTGAGGGGATATTGAATCTCATTAAAGGACCAATACGAACGGAAACAGTTTTGACTACGCAAAATGTATTTGAAGCCAAGGACGAAAAAGAAATTATCAAAAAGATTGAATTGGACAAAACATTTGCCATTGCTGAAGGAAAGATCAGTAAAGATTTTTTAGAGGATAAAGAAGGACGCGGGTTTGGGGGTGCGAGTGAAATATCTCTTGTAATACACAATGAAATTACACCTCCAACAGTTAACATATCTGTTAAAGCTGAAGAAAAAGAGATCCAGCATCCTACTTGTCAGCTACTTATGGATGGTTCTGGTTATACAATCAGGGATACAATCAATGGTCGGCTCTATGTAAATGGTAATATTATTTCAATCGTAAACAATACGGTTTTATTTCACTAAAGGATGATAATGGAGAAATTGTTAAGTCTTATCGGTCGTCCCTTTTTAAATTTTACAGAGGTGATTGAGCGCTTTGGTGTTTTCATTTTGTTTCAAGTGCGATTGGTACCACTCTATAGACACACCATGAGACGCCCAAAAATACTTTTGACACAAATAGACGTCATAGGGCTAGGATGTGTAGGCGTTGTGACACTGACAGCCTTGTTTACAGGAATGGTTGAAGCGATTCAACTGTATGGCGGATTTCATCAGTTTGGAATTGAAAGTTTTATCGGATATACCATCTTCATCTCAATTACCAAAGAACTGGGCCCTGTTTTTGCGTCTTTGATGTTGATCTCCCGTTCGATTAGTGCCATGGCTGCAGAGCTTGGGACCATGAGGGTTTCAGAGCAAATCGATGCGATTGATATTTTGGGAGTCAACTCAAAAGAGTACCTTATAACACCGCGTATTATTGCTACGGTTATTTCACTTCCTTTGCTTGTTATCTGGTTTGATTTTATTGCTATTGGCTCAGCATATTTTATATCTACCAATGTCCTTGGAATTAACCCGATTGCCTATCAAGAAACACTGATGCGATTGGGTGAATTTGATGATATTATGACTGGGGTTATTAAAGCTGCAGTTTTTGGATTTATTGTCAGCTCTATTGGAAGTTATATCGGTTATCACACCAGTGGTGGTGCTCGTGGAGTAGGGGAGTCAACGATTAGTGCTGTTGTCTATTCAGCAGTAGCGATTTTTATCACTAACTACTTCTTATCATCACTCTTTTTATATTTGGATTGGTAAAAAGAGTGGGTTAGAACCACTCTAATAATTTACTGACTTCATCAATTTCATAGCATTTTATCGCAGTTTTTTCCAACGGTTTCTTGGGTATAAGTGCTTTGGTAATCTGTTGAGAGTGCGCTTCTTTGAGACGTGCATCTAGTTGATAGACTTCACGAATATCCCCAACGAGAGAAACTTCTCCTATAAATACGGTCTCTTTTGAGATAGCACGGTTACGAAAACTGCTGATAATGGCGGCGAGAATCGCTAAATCCGCAGAAGTTTCCATGATCTTTATCCCACCTGTAATATTGACAAAAACATCATAGCTGTTGAGGGGTATTTCAAGTTTACGTTCCAGTAGAGCAAGTAGCATATTGAGACGATTGTTATCAAAGCCTGTTGCTTGACGTTTTGGATTAGGAGCATGGGTATCACTGACCAATGCTTGCACTTCAAGTACAATAGGGCGTGACCCCTCCATAATAACGGTAAGTGCTGAGCCGCTTTGGGATTTACTGCGGTTGAAAAAGCGTGATGAGATATCTTTGGCGGATATTAACCCTTCCGAACGCATCTCAAAAACACCGATTTCACTTGTAGGTCCAAAACGGTTTTTAAATCCGCGTAAAATACGCAGTTCATGACCGCTGTCTCCCTCAAAATACAATACGACGTCTACCATGTGTTCCAAGACTCTCGGACCTGCGATTGAACCTTCTTTGGTAATATGTCCGATAATAAATATTGCGATTTCTCGCTCTTTTGCGATACGCATTAAATCAAAGGTGATCTGACGTACTTGTGTAACCGAACCGGGTGCTGAACCGATTGTTTCAGAATACATGGTTTGTATCGAGTCGATAATGATACATTCATAGGAGCGCTCATGCAATTCTGTGAGGACTTTTTCCAGGCTTATTTCAGCAAGTAAGTAAAGATTATCAACATTGGCGCCTAAACGCTTAGCCCGAAGTTTTATTTGTCCCGCACTCTCTTCACCCGAAACATAGAGGACATTACGGTTTTGACGTGCGAGATTTGACCCAATTTTAAGGAGGAGGGTTGATTTTCCAACTCCTGGGCTACCTCCGATAAGTACTAAAGACCCCGGAACAACGCCACCACCTAAAACCATATCCAACTCTGCATCATCACTGCTGTAACGTTGGACATTTTCTTCTTCAATTTTTGTAATCTCTTGTGCTTTGGCACCTGCAAGCGGCGAAGAAGAAGCGGTTAGTTTGACAATGTCCTGCTGTTGTTCATTGAGTTCAATTAGACAATCCCATCCACCACAGTTGGTACATTTTCCCATCCATTTAGGCGTTGTGAATCCGCAGTGCTGACATTCAAAAAGGGTTGTTTTTTTCTTGGCCATATTATGGTCCTTTAATCTACCAGCATCTCTTTGAGTGCGGTTTTAAGTTGTGATATGGACGATGTAGGAATTGATCCCATTGATTTGATGATACGGCTTTTATCGATACATCGTATTTGATCGAGTGCAATGGTAGAATTATCATTAACGGCTATCCTTGTAGGATAGGGTTTGCTGGTTGATGTCATGGGCGCTATCAATAGGGTTCGAATCGATTGGTTCATCTCATCAGGTGAGATAATAACGCAAGGACGTGTTTTTTGTATTTCAGAACCTACCGTTGGGTCAAGATTGACAAGGACGATAGCGTATTGGCTATAATTTACCACTCCCATCCCTCAAAATCTAGATCTAAGCCATCGTCAATGAGTAAAACATCATCACCTGAATCTGCCATTTGCTTAAAAGCATCTGCCCACCCCTCACGCGGTTTTTTTTGGACGGGTTTTAGGAGCAATCCTTGAGCGGTGACTTCAAATTCGAGAGGTGAATTTTCTAAATGTGCTTGTTTGATAATCGCTTTTGGGATCCGAACCCCTTGGGAATTACCGATTTTAATGAGCATAGTCATAATAAACTCCTAAAATACTATTTTTGTAATTATAAAGTAATTACAAAAAAAAAGCAAGTACGATATTAATTAGTGTCTTCTGCTACGAAAATCGCATCCAAAATACCATCTACAAATGCGTATTTATCAAATGCTATGAGATGTTCAGGCTGTTCGCCAACACCGATATAAAGAATAGGTAGCTCTAATGCGTAGGCTATACTGAAAACAGATCCCCCTTTGGCGGTTCCATCTAGTTTGGTTATGATAATACCATCTACACCCACCATCTCATTAAAGGCTTTTGCCTGCGCGATAGCAGAGCTTCCCTGTGTTCCATCCAGAATTAAGATTTTTTTGTGGGGTGCTCCGGTGTGGGCTTTGTCACAGATACGAATAATCTTTTTGAGTTCATTACCCAGATTGGTTTGGGTGTGAAGTCGTCCTGCGGTATCAATGATAACTTGTTCAAATCCTCTGGCTTTTGCAGACTCGATAGTATCGTAAGCAACGGCAGAGGGATCATGCCCCTGACGTGAGGATACGATAGGGATTTCGAGTTTATCGGCCCATCGGGTAAGTTGTTCGATTGCTGCGGCACGAAAGGTGTCTGCCGCACCTAGAATCACACGTTCGCCATTGTTGAGATGATGTTGTGCCAATTTTGCAATCGTAGTTGTTTTACCGGCACCATTGACACCTATAATGAGGGTAACGGTTGGTTTATCGGGATTATCAGGAAGAGAATTTTGAGCGTAACTAAGCGTTGCGAGGAGTTTTGAACGCAACTGTTCACGGGTGATTTCATCTTGATACAGTTCACGCATGATAATTTCAACAAGATCGTATTCGACATCCGATTCGAGAAGGATGTTCTCAAGTTCATCTTTCGATATTTTTAGCTTTTTTTCAGGTACGATTGCCGAAATGGCATCAACGGTTTTTTGTAACCCTTTTTTGATAAATGAAAACATCCTACTTACCTAAAGCTGATACGATATCACGATCAATGATTTCTTCTTGCGTGGCACCCATATAATGAGTGACATATTGACCATTTTTATATAAAACCATCAGGGGAATAGGAAATTGCTGTCCAACACCTATAGTAGATGCGATAGAGCGTGCGAGGGATTGATTTTCGGCTTTATTGGAAATGAGATATTCTCCTCCATAAGTCTTTTTGAACGTTTCTAGCTCATCATTGGAGACATCATCTTCAATTGTTATTCCCATGATAATCAAATCGTCTCCGTATTTTTTTTGCAAACTTCCCAAATGGCGTGCTTCTGCACGACAAGGTGGACACCATGTGGCGAAGATATCAAAAAGAACGACTTTCTCTTCTCCACCTGTCAGGGTGAAGTTAGTACCACGTTTTTCAACCGTATACGCTTTTCCGGCTGTATCTAGTAAATGAAATGAGGCAGTAGAAACAATGGCTTCTTCAGGGGTTTCTTCACCACATCCAGTAAGTAATAATAAGCTTAAAAAGGGAATAAGAAGAGTAGTAAAACGCATTTTAGTGTCCATTTGATAGAATATGTGATTATAACACGAAAGGATTAATGTGACCAAAAGTGATTTCCGGTCCGATTGTCTAAAAAAGATGCGCAGTCTATCATCAGCGTCTAAGCGTTATCGTGATGCTAAAGTGAACCATTATTTGATAAAAATATTACGAAAAGAAAAAGGAAAACGGATTTTATTTTATTGGCCTTTTGGCTTTGAAGCAGACATTCGTAAAACTATTTGGGCACTACGTACTAAAAAATCATTATATCTACCATTTATGGAGGGCGAAAGTTTCAAAATGGTACCATTAAGGCTACCGTTGGAGCGTAAAGCTTTCGGGATTTATGAACCTCGGTTGTCAAATTTAAATATTAAAATAATTGATGTAGCTATTGTCCCTGTTGTAGGTGTGGACGGATCTTTTCGCCGAATTGGTTTTGGCAAAGGTATGTATGACCGATTTTTCCCCACACTCAAGTCGAAACCATTAACCATTTTTGTACAGTCACATCCCTGCTTGAGTGCAGAAAAAGTATGTGACGATTATGATATATCAGGTGATTTGTTGATCACACCACGCGGGGTGGATACTCATAAGGAATATCATGTTAAACGAACTACTAATAGGAAGCGGTATCGCCGCTTTTAGTGGGGTAGTCGGATTTTTAATTTCAAAAAAAATTGCTTCTGCAAATTCTGAACTTTATGTGGCTCAGGCAAAGGCAAAAGCCAGTGCTATCGAATCAGAAGCGCATATTATTTTAGAACGTGCTACCTATCGTTCAGCTGAGATTGAAAAAGAAGCGCAACGTAAATACGATGAAGCCTATGAACGTGTGAAGCGCGACTTAGGTGATCAAGAAGCAAAAATAGTCGGATTAAAGCGCGATTTTGAGCAATTTCGCCAGAGTGAATCAGAAACTTTACGCATACAGCGCACTGCAATTGATAATACACGGCTGAATCTGGAACGTAATGAGAGTGCATTAGAGAAATTAAAAGAAGAGTATCACCAAAAAGGGATCAAAATAGTGTCGCTGCTTGAAGAGCGCTCCCACCTCTCCATGCAAGAGGCTAAAGAAATGCTTATGGAGAATGTACGCGAAAATGCACGTTTGGAAATGGCACGACTGGCACGCATACTTGAAGAACAGAATAAAGAGCAGTTAAAACGTAAAGCGGATTATATTTTAGCGCAGGCAACAGCGCGCTTTGCCGGAGACTTTGCTTCTGAGCGTCTAATTAGTGTTATTCACTTAGACAGCGATGAGCTAAAAGGACGTATTATCGGTAAAGAGGGACGCAATATCAAGAGTCTTGAAATGATTTGCGGTGTCGATATTATCATCGATGAGACTCCCAATACGATTTTGGTCAGTTCTTTTAACCTGTTTAGACGTGCTATTGCCACGAAAACGATTTCATTGCTTGTCGATGATGGACGTATTCAGCCTGCTCGCATCGAAGAGGTCTTTCAAAAAGTCACGGATGAGTTTGAAGAAGCGATATTACGTGAAGGCGAAGAGATCGTTTTCGATCTTGGAATAGGGTCTATGCATCCAGAGTTAATGAGGCTTATTGGGCGTCTTCGTTACCGATCCAGTTACGGTCAGAATGCTCTTGCTCATACGCTTGAAGTAGCACATCTAGCAGGTCTTATGGCAGCTGAAATGGGTGGAAATGTAAAACTGGCACGTCGAGCAGGGCTTTTACACGATATTGGTAAATCGCTTACCCAAGAAGCCGGCGGAAGTCATGTCGATTTGGGTGTAGAAGTTTGTCGAAGACTTAATGAAGATCCAGTAGTCATTAATGCTATTTATGCGCACCATGGACATGAAGAGATGAAGACGATAGAATGTGCGGCTGTTTGTGCCGCTGACACGCTCTCTGCAGCTCGTCCTGGTGCACGGCGTGAGGTTCTAGAGAGCTTTTTACGTCGTGTAACTGAGATTGAAGATATTGCAACACAAAAGTACGGTGTAAAACAAGCCTATGCAATCAATGCAGGGCGTGAAGTACGTGTTATTGTTAATGCACAAAGCATCAATGATGATGAGAGTTTTTTATTGGCACGTGAAATTGCTGAAGAGATCGGACAAAAAGTCCAATTTCCAGGTGAGATCAAAGTAAGTGTGATTCGTGAAAGCCGCGTTGTTGAATACGCGCGTTAGATACTCTGCTAAGAGTAACTGATAGATTATCGCTTTATTACTGGAATATCTACTACTATCATACCGCGTAAATCACCCATTTTATAGCCTGTAGCACGATCATTTGGATAAGCTGTTTTGATGGCTTTTCCTAGCTCGGATTGTGGATCTATATTGCCATGACATTTGAGACATGCTTCATTGTTGATAACAAGGGGTCTGTAGTAATGATCCATATTTCCTTTTGAATGTATTTCATAAGCAGGAAGGACTTGAGACTCATTGAGCTTTTTTTGCCACGCATTTAAAATAGCTGATTCTTCTGTATTTGCAAGATTATGAGGGTTTCGATCGAGTAAGGTTACTCGTTTAACACGATAATTAGTCGTGTTTGATATTTCAGCAGTAAGTGTTTGCGCACTTGCGTTACAAAATCCTAAAGCAGCCAAAATACCATTCTGAGATATTTGGGCTTTTAGCTCACCACTTAGTTTCTGAATCAATGCAGTTGATACGCTTTCCCCAATTTTTGCACTTTCTTGAGTAGGGTCATTTTGAGCATGAAGGGGTAGCGTTATCATAAATGATGAGAGTAATAATGAAGTGAATTTCATGGTATTTCCTTTGTGGTATAGAGTAATTTAGACCATTATTATAGGTAAGACAGATGAAGGAATCATGAAAGTATTTTAGGAATCATCGTAAGGGTCTAGATGTACGAGTGGGTGAACAGTATTATCAGGGAAAAGAGAAATTAAGGATAGTTCGATTTTATCCCCCACTTTATGCGCATCAAACAGTGAGGTACTTACATTGAACACGATGTGCACGCTAATATAGATATCGGTAGCAGATTGACGTGTTAGTAGATCATGATATGAGTTTATATTATCTTCTTTATCAAGTAGAGCAGTGATTTTAGCAACACTTTTTGGATCAAGAGCAGCATCCAGCAGCATCATAATGCCTTCTTTAACTATTGGATATGCCGAATAAAGCATATAAAAACTAATTCCCATTCCCAAAATAGGGTCTATAAATGTGTAATCCGTCAGGGCAATAATGGCTAACGAGGCTAATACTGCACCATTACTAAACAAGTCAGTTTGGTAGTGCAGTGCATCCGCTTTAATCACCATATTTCCGGTTTTTTTGGCTACAGAGGTTAAAAATAGGACTAAAGCTGCAGTTATAATGAGGGAAGCTACCATCACTCCTAAGGAAACTTGAATGTGAGAAATTCCACTTCCATGTACCAGTTTAGAGATTGCTTCATAGAGGATAAATAAAGCAGACATGCTAATAATCGTCCCCTCGATTACTGCAGCTAAGGGCTCAAGTTTTCGACGTCCAAAGTTAAACTTCTCATCGGGTTCTTTATCTGAATTGTGCAGGGCAAAATAGTTAAATGCTGAGACAACAAGATCGAGTAAGGAATCAATGGCAGATGCTAATACGGCAACGGATCCGCCGAGGATACCAACAGTAAGTTTGAGTGTTACAAGAACAAGTGCGACACTGCTGGAGATAAGGGTGGCTTTTTTTTCTATTCGCATGATAGGATTTTAGCCTAATATTGTTAAAATCATCTCTTTAAACTGAGGGGTTACAGTGGATTTACAAGCGGTACGCAATGAGCGTGAGGGATGGATGAAATGGAAAAATATTGCACCACTGCGTACTGCACTAGAAAATTTGTCCGATATTGATTCAACGGTTACTTTGGGAAATACCGTAACGCTCAAAAGTGATGAAGCCATAGATATTGATGCATTAGAGACAACTGCGAGATTGATGATGCCATGGCGTAAAGGGCCCTTTGATCTTTTTGGTCTTTTTATCGATACCGAATGGCGCAGTGATCAAAAATACAATTTTCTCCGTCCACATTTTAATCTTAGGGATAAAAAAGTAGCCGATATAGGATGTAACAATGGCTACTACATGTTTCGCTTTCTCGAAGACGCCCCTGCTAAAATAGTTGGATTTGATCCATCTGCACTTTTTAAATCTCAATTTGATCTTGTTAACCATTTTGTTAAAAGCAATATAGTGTATGAGCTTTTGGGTGTGGAACATTTACCTTTTTATGAAGAAAAATTTGACGTTATTTTTTGCCTAGGGGTTTTGTACCATCGCAGTGATCCTGTTGCTATGCTAAAAGCACTTTTCCAAGGGCTGGAAAAGGGAGGAGAACTATATCTGGATACCTTTATTATCCAGGGAGATGAACCTTATGCCCTTTGTCCGCAAGGCAGTTACTCTAAAATTACCAATGTTTATTTTGTTCCGACCCTAAGGGCCTTGGAAAATTGGTGTATCAAAGCCGGATTTTCAGGCTTTGAAGTCTTAGGAACGGTAGTGACTACATCGGATGAACAGCGTAAAACATCCTGGATTGAATCCCAAAGCCTTGAAGATTTTTTGAATCCGGACGATAGTACCAAAACAGTAGAAGGATATCCGGCACCTATACGCGGTTATGTTCGAATCAAAAAGGGGTAAAAGTGAACGACGATACAGAAGTTGAAGATGAGTTAGCCCATCTAATCAGTAAAGAGCAGACAAGTTTAATCACCCATACGAAAGTCAATACAAATTTTAGCGGTGAAGTCGTTACGATCAATCCAGGATACGCAAAAGTTGTCTTAGACACGCTGGAAGTTATGCGAGCTGATGAAATAGGTATGGTTCACGGAGGATTTATCTTTAGTGCGGCTGATTTTGCGGCTATGGCTGCAGTAAATGAGCCAAATGTTGTTCTTGCCTCTTCTACCTGTTTGTTCCTTTCCCCTGTTCGCATAGGGGATCAAGTCACTTTTATAGCAGAAGAACATCAAAAAGAGGGTAAAAAGCGTACGGTTCATGTTAAGGGATATGTGTACGATATTAAGGTGTTTGAAGGTGATTTCAAAACGATCATTACAGATCGTCATGTACTACGTCTTGATTTATTGAAAAATACAGAAGAACTACGTCAAGAACTCTAAATCATTCTTCCAATCTGTGCAGCCAATAGCCGACATTGTGCTGTTCATGAAAAAGGCTGGTTGAGTTTCCATGTCCTGGGTAGAGAGTTTTATTTTCTTTCATCGAGCTCATTTTAATCAAGCTTTTTCTCATGTCTTCAGGGCTTGAATACGGGAAATCATAGCGCCCAATCGAATCATGAAACAAAAAATCTCCGCTAAACATAACATCTTCGATTTCGATCATGGAACACCCTGGACAATGTCCTGGAAAATGGTGAAATTTCACCTCAATACCATCAAAATTAAAGGTCTGATCTCCGATCACTTCCACATCAGGGTAGGAAGGTGGTAGATCAGGCATCCATTCACTGCTTTGGAGCAAAAAAACATCTCCTTTCGGGGTATACAAGGGGATTTTTAATTTTGTTTGGAGTTCGTCATTACTCCATACGTGGTCAAAGTGGCCATGTGTATTGAGGATAGCAATCGGATTGCTTACATTGTCAAGCACCCATTGGGTGGCTCCAACACCCGGATCGATAATAAAATCTTTTCCGTCGATTTTAGCAATATAGCAGTTGGTCTGATAAGGGCCCATAGGCTGTCGCAGTATTTCCATGATTATTTGCTCTTTTTTTAGTCAAATTCTATCATAATACCTTTATGGAACTCTATAGCACACTTGAATATATATTGACACTGCAAAAACCTACTGAAAAAGTAACAGCATTTCAAACATTTTATGGCCGTTATTTGTCAGGTGATGTGAGTAGAAAAATCACTACAGATCCAGTAATCTTTGAAGCACCTTCCTATGCAGGATATCTAAACTATTGTGATCAAAAAGAAGCCCCCAAGCGCTCGAAACTAGGAGCGGCACGCGGACAGATTTTGTTACTGCACTCTATTGCTCACATCGAATACAGCGCGATTGATCTAGCATTGGATGCTGCGTATCGTTTTAGGGGTTTAGGGGATGAATATATCCATGACTGGCTCAAGGTTGCCGATGATGAAGTGCGTCATTTTGTGATGATTGATGCACTGCTGCATGAGATGGGAAGCTTTTACGGTGAACATATGATTCACGATGCCTTGTTTGTAGCTTCTAAGCAGACACAGACACTTTTGGAGCGTATGGCAGTGGTTCCCCGTTATCTCGAAGCAAACGGATTGGATGCAACCCCCTTGATATTAGAAAAACTCGCATTTTTACGTAAAGACCCGATGGTTACTAAGATCATAGAGGCATTACAAATAATATTAGATGAAGAAGTGGATCATGTACGCAGGGGTGATCGGTGGTTTCACTATGCGTGTGAGCGTGAAAATGTATCTCCCGATGTGTTTTTTGACATCATTGAACGCCATTATCCACAAAGTTTTCCGCGTAAAACGGCAGTGAACTGTGATGCCCGTAAATCTGCTGGTTTTGAGTGCCATGAGTTAAAAAAAATATCATTGGTAAATTGTTAACCCGTCAACCTAATCTTATATAATCCATCCCCCATCTCTATAGACTACTTCATCTCCGAGTGTAAATGAGTGTGTATCCGCAAAAACATCGACGTGATATCGGCCATCTCTACGTTTAAAACCGGGTTTGCCATAGATTCCATGTTTGGCCCCTAAGGAGAGATGAACGCCGCACATGCGCTCATACGTACCGGTATCGGCAACCGTTCGTGTTTTGGTAAAAGCTCTATTTAGACCAAACCCCAGTTCACGTACCCAGACTACCCCGCCTTCATCTCTGCGTATGTTAAACAGTATTTGATCAAACTCGGGAGTCGAATTTTCACACTCTACAACTTGCCCTTCTACTATTGTTAGTGTAATCGGCGTTTTTGGATGATTAAGTTTATACGTGACATCCCCAAAACTAAAAATTTTCACCCGTCCATTTACAGCACTTAAGTCTTGTGATTCGGTGAAAACTTCACCCAGAGGGAACTGACCACCTACATTATTCATTTGTGAATAATCGCCAATATTGAGCTTAGCGGATTCAAACGGTGATCCGTATACCAGTAACTCACCGCCTGTGTCCAATACCCCTGAATGTGCGGTATCGATTTTATTTTTGAGAGCATGGCCAACACCGTGATAATAGTCAAAGTCATAGGCAAGAGAATCAATATAGTAGGGTGCTTCATCATCAGACATACGACTGAGATGCGGATGCTCAATGACTTTTATTTTTCGCTTGAACAGCTCGATACGCATTCGAAAGTCATTGAGACGAAAACTTGTCGATTGTACTAATGCCACAAAATCAGAGGGTTGTAATGAATTGAGTATCTCTAATATTTCTTCTGGAGTTTTTGCAGTAAAGTCTATAAAAACAGCATCTGGCAAGCAGCGCATATATCCTTGGGACAGTATGGTCGATAAGAGACAATGGGTGTCATATACTATAACTGCACGTTGTTGGGGTGTATGATGGAATACTTCATTCAATAATCCATTTAAATATTCACCGGCTCGTGAAATTAATACTTCAAGATTATTGTTTTCGTTCATTTTTCCCTCTCACACCATCTTCTACTGGAATTATAGCTAAGCGTCATTGAGGATACTAATTTATTACCTATCGATACATTGACTAAATAAACAAAAAGTGTGCAACAATTAGTATTGTTAAACTTTAAAAGGATTATTAATGGAAATGATGTTTGGATTTGTAGTGTTCTTTTATGCCATGATAGTAGGTGTTTTTATCCTTTGGTTATGGGCTCTTATTGATATTTTGATCTCTAAGTTTCAAGATAATCTAATGCAAATTGTTTGGCTTCTTGTGGTGTTCTTTTTACCTTTTATTGGGGTGATACTGTATTTGTTGATGGGAAGATCTATGAAGCTATCCCGTGATCATTATTCGAACAATGCGAATCAAAAATACGAGCAATTATCGAAGATCAAAGAATTATTAGATAATGGAGCCATCTCCCAAGAAGAGTTTGAAGCTGAGAAAGAAAAAATTTTAAACCGCGACGACTAATCAATAGGAAGGTTAGTACTTCTTATTGGTATTGACAAGCAGGTCTTTTGGTTTGAGGTTGTCTATCAAGTAGGAGAGGTTTTTGAGAGACATGAGGCGTACCGCTTCTCCCTTTTCTTTTTTCAGCTCGCTAGAAAATCCGCTTTTTGAAAAGATGACGAACACATTGACATCGATTTGTGCTTGCTCACATTTCTCTTTGAGCTTTGTAAGTTCGCTTTTATTGGCTTTTGCCTTGGAATACTTGGATGCTCCTGCGATAACTTTACCCGATTTTGTTCGGGCCAAAATATCAATATCGGTCTTTTTATCCCAATACGAGCCGATTTTTACCACGGGATCATTGGGAAAATCGAGTTTGACTAACTCCATGACCAATTGGTCGTAGATCAGATCATTAAACTCATACTGCAGGTGTCCCCAACGCTCTTTTACTTCTGTATAGTCACCTTCTTTTATCCCCTTATAATACGGCGATATAGAGGAGAACCAAAATCGCATGAAGGGGAGGGTGAAATGCAGTTTATCAGAAACCACTTCATTTTCATCCACAGGCTGATCTTGGGATATATCACGGATCAATATTCCATTATCGATGAGAAATTTGATAGAAGCTTTACCATCTTCACGAACAGCGTCCGCTCGCTTGAATGCAGAAAACTCACGTCGATCACCAACGGCAAGCGCACTTAAAAGTGCATGATGCGTCTGATTGCTCTGTGTTATCTTGGCTATATCGCCATGTATGTAGCGGTAGTTTTTCAAGATTTTTTCTTCGATGAGCTCATCTAAAGGCTTGCTCATATCGACAGTCCAACCCATACCGCCAAATACAGCGAAATATTGAACAGCTTCTTCAAAATCAGTCGCATTGTTTTGAAAACAAAAAGAGCGAAATTGTTCTAAGAGGGTTGGAAATTTTGCCATGAATAAAAAGCCTTGAGTGATTTTTGTAATTATAACCTAATCGGGCACTAATGCCCTCCCATTACCTTTTCAATTTCTGCAGGTTTATCATGAATTCCAAATCGGTCGATTATGGTTTGAGTCGCTCTATTTTTTCCGACAACCTCAACATCTTTTCCCATTTTACGTAATTTTATTACGGCTTTATCCAGTGCATATACGGCAGATATATCCCAAAAATGTGCACGGCCGACATCTATGATGATATTTTTGACATTTTCTTTGTAGTCAAATGTGTCTGCAAAACGATCTGCTGAATTGAAAAATATTTGTCCGATAAACTTATAAACACGTGTACTGCTGGTCTCTTCATATGATTTTTCACAATACATAAAATGGCTAATCTTATTGGCAAAAAATAATGATGCTAGCAAGACCCCAGTAAAGACTCCCAGTGCTAGATTATGGGTCCATACCACGACGATGACAGTGGTAAGCATGACTATATTTGTTGAAAGTGGCAAGGTCTTTAACCCTGGTATAGATTCCCAGTTGAATGTACTGATAGATACCATTATCATAACAGCAACCAATGCAGCCATAGGTATAATGGAGATCATATCACTTAAAAATACGACCATTATCAGCAGCAGTACTCCGGCAATCATTGTCGAGAGACGGCCTCTACCACCTGATTTTACATTGATGACCGATTGTCCGATCATCGCACATCCTGCCATTCCACCAATACAGCCTGAGGCGATATTAGCGATTCCTTGACCTTTACACTCACGGTTTTTATCACTGTCGGTATCGGTCATGTCATCGACGATCGTAGCTGTCATGAGTGATTCTAGCAATCCAACTGCTGCGAGCGCAGCTGCATATGGAAAGATGATGGTGAGTGTCTCAAGGTTCAATGGTACTTCAGGCCACAAGAATATAGGGAGAGTATCGGGCAGGGCACCCATATCGCCAACCGTACGGACATCTATTCCGTAGAGAAAGGTAATACCAGTCAATACAACAATAGTTACCAACGGTGATGGGATCAGTGAACCTAGTTTTGGGATATACGGAAACAAATAGATGATACCAAGCCCAGCTGCCGTGAGTGCATACACATGCCATGTGACATTCACAAGCTCAGGCAGTTGTGCCATGAAAATCAAAATAGCCAACGCGTTCACAAATCCGATAACAACCGTACGGGAAACAAAACTCATAAGAGAACCTAGTTTCAAATACCCGGCAACAATCTGTAAAACCCCTGTCAATATCGTAGTAGCCAGTAGATACTGCAATCCGTAATCTTTTACCAATGTCACCATCAACAGTGCCATAGAGCCCGTTGCCGCAGAAATCATACCCGCACGTCCACCGACAATAGCGATGACTACAGCGATACAAAATGATGCATACAATCCGACTTTTGGATCAACTCCAGCAATGATTGAAAAAGCAATAGCCTCAGGAATCAATGCCAATGCGACAACGATTCCAGAGAGTATGTCTCCTCGTATGTTTCCAAACCATTCTTGCTTCGTAGACATTAGTAACATCTAGATCCTTTTAAATATAGAAATTTATCTGTTATTGAACTGGAATAATAGTCTAAAGCGGCTTTGAACGATGTGAAACTATTTTAAATAGAATATATATTATGTTAATCAATATGAAAATATCATATATTTAGCTATACTTATTTGCTATATGATACAAGGTGATCTAATATGTCTCAAAACCCTTACCTAGCCATCGCACGAAATAGTATCCGAAGTCATTTTGATGGCTCTGTAATAGATAAAGCATCGATTCTACAGCTGTACCCACAGATGAATATTCCTAAAGCAACATTTGTGACATTGACACTGCATGGACAATTACGTGGGTGTATCGGTTCACTTATCGCACATCGATCCTTTATTGATGATTTAATTTCAAACTCATTATCAGCAGCATTTCAAGATCCCCGTTTTACGCCACTTACTATTGATGAATTCAATAAAATAAAGATAGAAGTATCTCTTTTAACTGAGCCAAAATTAGTAAATTATACCGATACAGTCGATCTTAAATCAAAAATTCATGTTTATGAAGACGGGGTAATTATTCGACTTGGAAATCATCAGGCAACTTTTTTACCTCAAGTGTGGGAAGAATTGAGTAATTTTGAAAGCTTTTTTACTCATCTTGGAATTAAAGCAGGGATTGGGAATGACCCACTGGCACATCATCCGGAAGTCTATACCTATCAAGTAGAAAAAATTAAGGAAGATTAGTACATCAATACACCAATTTCCAGATTAATCCATTGCAAAAGCATTTAAGTTATAATTTCGTCATGGAATCAACTAAAGAACAACTCATAAATGATATACAAAACCTTCTAAACCGTTATGAGGGATTATCCCCTACTACTATCAACCCTGCACTTCTAGAATTTATGGATCGCCCGACACTTTTACAGATTATTTCATCCATATTAAAGCAGCAAGAAAATACGAATAAAGACAACCTTGAGTGGCTTGAGCAGTTTAAACAATATCAATAACTGTTTATTATCCTGTTGATAAGATAGTTTTAAAGGGTAGTTTTTATTCTTTAAGTTGTTAATAATGGTTTTGTTATATAATTTCACTATATTACACAACTGGGAGAAATGTCTTATGTCAAATATTGATTTAATTCAGTTAACTGAACAAACGAAGAAACTTACTGCCATGATCGTAGAAGACGAGGTTGTTGCTAATGACCTTCTAAGCTCTACTTTTAAAAACTTTTTTGCTGATGTAACATCGGCTTATAACGGAGCTGAAGCATTACGTATGTATGAAAAACTCAATCCTGATATCGTATTTGTTGATATCGTGATGCCAGAAATCGATGGAATTGAACTTGCACGTCGTATTCGTTCTATCAATCCGTCACAAATTATTATCGTTATTTCTGCGAGTAATGATATTCAAAAGATCTCTGAATCGATTGAAGTTGGTGTAAATAGCTTTATTCAAAAACCTATTGATACGAAAAAAATCCTTGAAATGCTTCAAAACATTACTGCAATGATTGCTAAGCGTAAAAAGATTGAAACAAAAACCTTTTCTATCTCTCTCCCACTTGATGTCTATGAGTTGGTTGATGATAACGCAAAAGCTGAGAGTATCTCAAAAAATGCAGTTATTATCCGCGCACTACGTTCATTTTATAACGACTAATTCTATTTCCCTCTTTTTTCTTCTAAAATCTGTAATTTTTCTACAGATTTTAGTTTTATTTTAGTTATCGTTCACTATAATTTCGACTCAGGAATTGATCCTTCCTTTAAACCGCGTTCACTTTAATGTGGCTCCATCATCTAACGGTTAGGATCCCAGGTTTTCATCCTGGTCACAGGGGTTCAAATCCCCTTGGAGTCACCATTACACTTTCCCTACACAGTATACTTTCAACCACTTTAAGTTTTATATATTTTATTTTATATACCTCTTCATAACAAGAATACACGGTCTAGCTCTCTTCTCTAATTCTAAAATTTGCAAATGCGCCTTCTACACTCATGGCATTTTGGTAATGTGTTTTGGTGTACTTAACCGTTTTATATTTTAAATTACACATAGCAATGCGAAAATACGATCCCATAAAGGGTTCTACAATACAAATTATATGCCCATCTACTTCGCGTGTCGCATGTATGATCCCTTGCAAGTTATGAAAAAAATATTTGGGGTAACTAAGCGGTGTGATCTCGACAACTTCAGCATATTTTTTCTTATCAAGCGTACTGGCGATGGTTATAGCATCATCAAAAGTATCAAATTGCACACACCATTCATCAAAGACTTTATTAAAGTTATTTAAATCTTCATCTAAAAATCCACCTGCTGGGGATTGTAACGCATAGATACTCACTGTATAAGCCTTTCTAAACCTATTTTCTTTTTAGAATATTACCATGTTAAGTATACTGGTTTCTAAGAATTGTTCTAAAATCAAAGTCCAATAAATTAACACATATTATTTGAATATAATAACGCAATCATAAAGGATTATACCATGTCATTTACACCCCAAGAACGTCTTGTTATTAAAGAATCAAGTGAGCTTTATGCGCAAGAGGTTACCCGTATTAACGAGTTAATAGAAAATGAGAGTGATGATAATCGATGCGATAAGCTTTATTTACTTCGTGCGATTGCTACTATTGAACATACTCAACGTGTTGGACTCTTAAATAATGAAGATATGAGCGATACACATCTTGAAGCACTTATGCAAGAAGTAAACCGCTCTTTCCCCACGAAAGACGACGCAGAATTGTTCGATGACATCGCCATTTTAGAAGATGATGTCAAAGCTCGCTTTTTTAGCAATCCGGTAAAAGAAAAAGAAACTCTTTTAGCGGCATTGGGTATTGCGCTCTAAAAGTACTACAATCGAAAACATCAAGCATTTTTCAATATATCTTCAATACTTTTAACCGTATACACATTTTCCATACCCCATAATTTTCCAAGGGTATTTGCATTTTGTGCAATATCCGGTATTGCTTCACGTGGGATATTACCTTTGATCAATGACACCGGTGCTCCTATAGAATCAAACCACTGTTGCAATGCTGTGATTCCCTCATCGGCTGTCTCTTTTCCAAATACTTCTTTCGCAAAACGCTCAAACTGTAAAAGGTTTTTATCTTTATACCATTTCATCCACGCTGGGATGACAATAGCAAGCCCTGCCCCATGAGCAATGTTAAACAAAGCAGAAAGCGCATGCTCAATCATATGGTTAGGAAAGTTTCCACCGCCTGTTCCTGAACTGGTCAAACCGTTTAGTGCCTGTGAGGACACCCATGCGAATTCTGCACGTGCATCATAGTTTGTAGGATCTTTCATGAGTATCTCAGTGGTTTCAATAACGCTCTTAATAATCGATTCTACCAATCGCGATTGAAAATGTGGATGATCAGTAGCCGTAAAATACACTTCAATCGAATGAGCAATAATATCAACCGCTGAATAGGCTAAATAGTCTTTGGTTACACTCATCATCAGCTCTGGATTGACGATCGATATCTTTGGATTTAAGAGAACTGATCCAATGGAGTACTTTTGCTGTGTTACTTCATTAGTAATAACCGAGTTCCCATTCATTTCACTAGCAGCTGCTGCAAGAGTGACAATTGTATAGACTGGCAAAGCTTTTTCGACTACAGCTTTGTTGATAAAGAAATCCCAAACATCTGTTTCAACAACAGCACCTGCTGCTATGGCCTTACATGAATCAATGACCGAACCCCCACCAACACCTAAAACAGCATCAATCGAATTGGATTTAGTAAGTGTAATAGCATCATAAACCGCTGATAATAGAGGATTACTGACAATACCGCCAAACTCAACGTATTCAATACCCGCTTTTTTCAACGATGCAATCACACGTTGATACAATCCATTTTTTTTGATCGATCCTGTCCCATAGACCAATAATACTCGCTTTATACCATCGTGTGCAAGCAGTTCACCGATCGTATTTTCTTTATCACGTCCAAACTCTATACGAGTTGGATTGTAGTAGCTAAAATCATTCATAAATTATCCTTGAGCTTTTCATTGTAATAGGATTGTATAGGGCTTGGACTTCGCGATGGCTGAAGTTACAGATTTGTAAAAAGTTGTTTTATATGCGTTAAAGATTTCTAATAAATTCTAAATAATGGATCAACCAAATAACATCTCGGTATCAATTTGATAAAAACCTTCGAGCTCATGATAAAGTTCTGGAAAGTGTCTTTTGAGAGAAGCTGGAGACTCAAAAAAACGCTCTGTGGCCACAGCAAAAAACTCTGCCTCATTCGTAGCTGCATACGAACCAAGTAGTTTGTATTTCCCCCACTCTCTATCTTTTAGGGCAATAGTATTGAGTGCATTGAATTCTTTATGCATAACGTGAACCCATCCATCATATCTTGAGTTCTCTATTGGCGGTACGCCATCTATCTCTCCATCCATAAAATCGATCTCATGGGCAAATTCATGGATAATAACGTTATTGTGACGCATATGGTAAGACTCACGTTTAGCTTCATGCCAAGTGATTACTACGGTATCATTTGCTGACTGCCCTTGGATCATATACTGTTCTTTGGCATAAATGCCTCCATGTGACCTTACTTCTTTTACTATAACAGAGTGGGGATAGATAATAATAGTCTTAAGATTCTCATAACAGTTCTCTGTCCCTTTATGAATCAGTAACAAGCATGCATAAAAGGCAATGAGCACTTTCATCTCATTCGTAACAGTCAAACCAATCCCCATAAACTCTTTAGTATGAATAAAGTAGATAATAGAACGTTGAAGATTTAATTTATCAGCTACATCTAATCTGTGGTAATGCGGCGTTCTTGATACTATGGCTTCATATTCAGCTGTAAAAGGAAGTGCTCTTATTTTCTTTAGAACTCTTTTCACTCGATATTCATTCATAAATAAAAGTGCAAAAATTGAGCCACCTAATCCAGCAAAAAGAAGAAGAAGTGCTAGATGATAATCCATTATTCTTTCATACTTACATGCATGTATACCTCCAAGTTTGGCAGTAGAAATTCTTAGTTAAACTTTACTTATTTGTCAACTAAGAAACTATATCGTCAATACTATCCGTAAATAGAGTGTTAAGAAAAGGTTCTACATCTTTAGAAGTGTACGATGGTTTTATCCACATGCCTTGTTTTTGAGTAAATGTGAGGACATTTACTGTACCAGCTTTTGTTAGTGTGACCTCTACTACTATTTTTCCATGAAGATTTTCATTCAATTTATCGGTATCATTATAAATCAGTTGGATATCTTTAATTTTTACGTCTATTTTTGTATTCGCGTCTGCAGGATTATTGACTAAATTAAACTTAGCAGCTTTCAATACCTTGCTAAGTCCATCTCTGTATCTACCTGCAAAATCTACATGACTGTAAAACTTTGTGTCTACCTTATCATTTACTAGAACATAGCCTATGGATGTCTTATCTTCTCTTATGTCCGTAACGGATAAAAAAGAAATGTTATTGCTGTCATTTATCGTCTTACTTATGTAGTTTAATTTATAGGCTGAAAGCTCTATTGCTTCATTATTATAGGAGCATCCTGTACTCAAAAAAACTATTGCCACCAAACTATAAATTTTTTTCATTTTATCTTTCCTATCGTATATAAAATTACACAAAAATGTAATGACCCACATTTCATTGATAGATTATATCTATGGTTGTAAAAAAACTGTATTAACTCAATATCATAGTAAAAACCTCTTGGCATAAGACACCATGTGAAGTGTTCCTATGGTAAGATTTACCTACTAAGCTAAAAAATATATAAACATCATGGGAAAATATCTATTGGATAAAACAACGAATGATTCGAACAAATTACTAGTACTCAATAAGCCTAAGGGTTACGTGGTCACACGATCTGACGAACTTGGGCGAAAAACAGTTTATGATCTTTTACCGGATTGGGTTTTTAATGATGGATGGATGCCAATTGGACGCCTTGATTTAGAGTCAAAAGGGCTTTTGCTATTCACAACCAACGGTAAAATTGGCGACGCCTTGACCAAACCTGGTAATTGTCTCAAAGTATACGAGATATGGGTCAGAGGCCACGTAACCGACGAACATATCGCTGAAGCGAAGAAAGGAGTTGAAAGCCCACAAGGTCTACTCAAAGCACTTGAAGTCGAAAAAATAAGTAAAGGCGGTGCGAAAACAAAACTCAAGGTTGTAATTGATGAGGGAAAAAATCGACATATCCGCCGCCTTTTTGGGGCGCTAAAAGACCCAAAATTTGGGACACCATTAAAGGTCTTAAACTTGACCAGAATCAGTATTGGGAGTTTTAAGCTGGACATTGAAGGCGGACAGTGGCGTTACCTTACATTGGAAGAAGAGAGAATGCTAATTAAGAATATTGTTTAAAGGTGGTACCAGTGGGCGGACTCGAACCGCCACGACTTGCGCCACCGGATTTTGAATCCGGCGTGTCTACCATTTCACCACACTGGCATGTGTTTGAAGAGGTGGAATTATAGGTGTGTTTTGCTTAAACTATTGTAAAAGGTGAATGTATTAATCAAGATGGTAATTTTGTCGATAGTATAGATGGAACTTTATTTGCTTAAGTATAAATTAATGACATAGAAGGATTTGACGTGAGAGTTACAGCAGCTTCATTTTATAATAATATTTATGGTGAAAACAACAAGCTAAACCGTCAATTATTTGATGTTAACAAGCAAATATCCTCGGGACTCAAGATCCAGTATTCTCATGAAAATCCGGGCATTTTTATTGATACATTGCGATTAGATAATGAGATAGCAACTTTGAATCAAACGAAGAGCAGTGCGCAAAATGCCTATAAACTGTCTACTCAAACTGATACTGCTGTCGGTGAAATAGTTAAAACCCTCGAGTCAATGAAAGTCAAGATGATTAATGCGGCTAATGACAGCCAATCAGATGCTAGTCTGCAGGCAATCGCAAAAGAGCTCAGAGGGATACAAAATCATCTTAAATCACTCGCTAATACGTCCATAAATGGTCAATATATATTTTCAGGTACATCTACAGGCACAAAACCAATTGATGCCAGTGGCAATTATCAAGGTAATGACAAAGATATCTATGCATTTTTGGGTTCAGGCATACAACAAAAGTATAATATTACCGGGGCTCAATTGTTTTTGGGTCAGGAAAGTAACGTACAAAGAACGATTACTTCCAATGTAGGTCAACTAAGCGTAAAAGACCTCTATCCTGACATCATGCAAGATCCTAGTATTCCTCGAAGTCTTGGAAAAGAGGTCTACATATCAGGGGCGAACACAATGCGCGACTTGATGGGTGACAACGATACCAGTCCAACCAATGATACTGCCAAGACAGCATTTTTTTATTTGCAAGGAACCCGTTCTGATGGAACATCTTTTAAGTCTAAGATTGCGATGAATATGACTGATACGGTTGATGATTTAATGAATAAAATCGCACTTGCTTATGACATTAATCAACTTAACCCCTCTGCTAACAATGTCCGTGTCACTATGAATCCACATGGTCAGATTGAAATCATTGATAGTCAAAGAGGTTCTAGCAAACTGGATTTTCATATGGTAGGTGCTATTGACTTTGATCCTGCAGGGGGAGACACGGCTGATGTTACCGACATTGATTCGTTGAAGATTGGGACAACAGATTTTCTAACAGCGGCTATTACTGCTCCAGGACTATTTCTCAAAGAGTTTATTAAAAGTGGGAATAATTATGCAACAGGTAATGCAATTGCTGGTGGGGGTTTACCAGCTGGCGGAGTGGTTATTAATGGTCAAGATATTGGTGCTGTAGCTGTATTAGCAGGTGATAGTGATTATGCTTTATTGGACGCTATAAATGCAAAATCAAAATTTACCGGTGTTATTGCTACGCATGATTTGGCTGGTCAAATTGTTTTAAACTCTAATACGGGACAAGATATTGTTGTCAGCGGAACTGATAATGGTGTGATTTCTGGGCTTTCTAACAACACTTACAATCTTGGATCGTTACAGTATGACAGAATATTGTTTAAATCAGATGGCCCAAAGCTCGTGTCTAATGTCGCTCAAATTGTAAAGTCGGATAATAGTTATGCTACGCAATCTACTCTATTGACCGCTGTTGGGTCTGGAGTCAGTTTGAATGGTTCTGTCATAAAATTGCAGGGTAATGATGTCAATGGAAAAGCATTTGACTTAGAGATTAATTTGTTAACTGCGGGCAGTACGGTTACCATTAATAATGCCCAAGGTGTCGCTGCAGGCACTTTCAATTTAGAGGATGCATCCGGTAATGCAACAGCGGCTGATAGTGTTACATACAGACAGCTTATGGATGTTTTAAATATGGCAACAACGAATAAGCTTCCCGTTGCATTGTCTTCATTGACTTATACACAAGCCATTAATGATGCCAATGCTTTAGGATCTGTAAATATTGACCAAACAGGTCACATAGCCTTTTTTGATAAATTTAGACCAACAACTTCTGCGTCAATAGCGATGTATGACAACACTTCAAATATGTATACTGCTGCAGCCAATGTCGTTTCAACCGGGAGTGCAATGATATTTAATGCCAATAATGCACTGACAATCGGTGATCCTAATAATGATTTTTTTACTCAAATAGAGAACATGATTAAATCTGTTGAACAGGGTAAAAAACGACCAAATGGAATTGATTCATTGGATCCGAGAAATATTGGTGTACAAAATTCTATTCATATGCTTGACTTATTGACTGAACATGTTTCTCGTAAGCAAACAGAAGCAGGTTCGTATTCACAAGTCTTAGATTTAACAGTCAGCCGTTCAGACTTGTTAATTGTTAATACAAAGACACTGCGTTCTGATGTTATCGATACCGATATTGCAGAAGCGACATTAAAAATGCAGCAGCTCAGTCTCAACTATCAAGCACTGCTTTCTAATATCTCAAAAGTGTCTAAACTTTCTTTGGTAAATTATTTATAGCATACTGCAATAAAAGGGACCCTTTTTTCCTTTTTTGCTATAATCGGATTTACTTTTGTATTATATTAAGGATTCCCCATTTTACGTGATGTACTTTTTATTGGCAGTTTTGGAATACTTTTTTATTTAGGACTTGCTACAATTATTGGCGATGCGGGTATTATCGGTGCTTTTGGTGCTGGTTTTGCAAGTGGAAATGTTTATCTGTTTGGTTATGTGGCCTATACCTATCTTTTGCTTTTAATGGTTCCACTATTTTATTTTTATAAAGGGCACAGTGATAAAAAAAGACAATTAGAGATCGGTGGTGTATTTGCACTTCTTTTGTTTTCACTTACATTTTTTCAAGCAATGGTTGTTACTGGAGAATATAGAGGTGCCTTTGGGGGATATATAACTGATGCTGTTGGTATTTATATTGGTAGTTTTGGCCTATGGATTGTTTGGTTTATGCTTATCGTAGTTTCAATGATCATTATTTTAGAGCAAACCCTCTCAGAACTGGCCTATCCTTTTAAGGAATTCATGGATAAACCATTATCTAAACCTAAAAATGTGATTCCAGTCACCCCTGATGAAGAGGATAGTGAAACAGTCTATAATAATTTCAATATTACACCTACACCTGAAATATCTAGCAGCAGTATTTCACTTCAAACAAGTGAAGATACGTATGAATCAACAGATGAAAATCCATTATATGAGTCAATAGATATATCAAAAGAACCTAAAATAGTTGAGCCTGAAATTATTCAACCATTAGTAAAAGAATCTACAATACTATCAATGGCAAAAAAAGTAAAAGAAAATAAACAACATGCTCTTGTTGTTGAAGAACTCGAAGAAAACAAACTCTTATTGGACCAAATTGATCGCGGTGTCAGTGAAAAGCCAAAAAACTTCAAACTTCCATCAACCGAATTTTTACAACATCCACCAAAAAAACAAAATGTAGTAGATGAAAATGAATTGGACGATAAAATTCGTGACTTGATTGAAAAGTTAGCCCACTTTAACATTGATGGTGATGTGGTTCGTACCTATGCAGGTCCTGTTGTTTCTACCTTTGAATTCAAGCCAGCTGCTAATATTAAGGTTTCTAAGATTTTAGGTCTTCAAGATGATTTAGCAATGGCATTACGTGCACAAACGATTCGTATACAAGCCCCTATTCCAGGAAAAGACGTTGTGGGTATTGAGATTCCTAATAAAACTGTTGAGACAATCTATTTACGTGATATCTTTGAGAGTAAGCTTTTTCAAGAAGCTTCTTCACCGCTTACACTTGTCCTAGGTAAAGACATTGTTGGTAAACCTTTTATAACTGACCTCAAAAAACTTCCTCATCTATTGATCGCTGGTACCACGGGTAGTGGTAAAAGTGTTGGTATCAATGCGATGATCTTAAGTTTGTTGTATAAAAACTCACCGGATCAATTACGATTACTGATGATTGATCCTAAGATGCTCGAGTTTTCAGTTTACAATGATATCCCTCATCTTTTGACACCGGTAATTACTAAACCAAAAGAAGCCATTGCAGCACTTAATAATATGGTTTATGAGATGGAGCGTCGATATCAGCTAATGAGCGAAACACGCACTAAAAATATTGAAAACTTTAATGAAAAAATGAAAATAGAAGGTGGCGAGGCACTTCCTTATATTGTGGTTATTATCGATGAGTTGGCAGATTTGATGATGACAAGTGGTAAAGATGTTGAATACTCTATTGCTCGTTTGGCTCAAATGGCACGTGCCAGTGGTATCCATCTCATAGTAGCAACCCAACGCCCCAGCGTAGATGTCGTGACAGGACTAATTAAAGCCAACTTGCCTTCTCGTATCAGCTACAAAGTAGGACAAAAAATTGACAGTAAAATAATCCTTGATGGAATGGGAGCTGAATCATTGCTAGGACGTGGGGATATGCTATTTACCCCTCCTGGTATGAGCGGATTAGTGCGTCTCCATGCACCATGGAGCAGTGAATCCGAAATCGAAAAGATTGTTGATTTCATCAAAGCACAACGTGCCCCTGACTATGATCGTCGCTTCTTAAGAAATAAAGATGAGATCATTCGTGACGGTGGTGCAGAACGTGGATCTGAAAAGCCTCTTGATGAGCTATACGATGAAGCAATGAACATTATTCTTACTGAGCAGAAAACATCTATTAGTTATTTACAACGTCGGCTTCAAATTGGTTATAACCGTTCAGCTAGCCTTATTGAACAATTAGAACAAAATGGTATTTTATCCTCGCCAAATGCTAAAGGCAATCGTGAGATAATAAGTGAATAGCAATATGTTTCAATAATACACACTTAATGCAAAAATAGTGTATTATTGTGTATCATTTAGTAACACTATTAAAAATTCTCTTTCAAGTCTGCTATAATCACTTCATTAAAATTAGCAGGAGTTCCAATGGCTTTTATGGACGAATACACAGCACACGTAGCAGAGCGCACAGCGCAAGGAATCCCTCCATTCCCACTAACTAAAGAACAAGTTGAGAGTTTGGTTGAGTTGATCGTTGCTGAAAAAAGCAAAAACACGACACTAATTGACATGCTTTCACAGCGTGTTAACCCAGGTGTAGACGATGGTGCACATGTTAAAGCAGCCTTTTTACATCAAGTAGTTCAAGGTCAAGTTAAAGCATTTTTGTCAGACAATGCAGATATTAACAGCGATGATCATAAAAAAGCCGCTATCAAGATTCTTGGTAAAATGGTTGGTGGTTACAATGTTAAACCTCTAATTGATGCACTTAGTATTGATTCATTAGCTCAATATGCTGCTACTGAACTTAAACATACACTACTCGTTTACGATGCATTTAATGATATCGTTGAACTTTCAAAAACCAATAAATTTGCTAAAGAAGTTCTACAATCATGGGCTGATGCAGAGTGGTTTACTTCTAGAAAACCTCTTGATGATAAATTCAGTGTTGTTGTCTTTAAATTTCCAGGTGAAACAAATACTGATGACTTATCACCTGCTAGTGCAGCATTTACACGTTCTGATATCCCTCTTCATGCAACGACTATGCTTGCTGCAAAAATGCCAGAAGGTCTTGCTAAAATTGCTGAGCTTAAAAAGATGGGTAAACAAATCGCCTATGTTGGTGATGTGGTAGGGACAGGTTCAAGCCGTAAATCTGCAGTTAACTCGCTTCAATGGCAAATGGGTAATGATATTAATGGTATCCCTAACAAGCGCAATGGCGGTGTTGTTATCGGTACTATTATTGCTCCTATTTTCTTCGCCACATGTGAAGACTCTGGCGCACTTCCAATCGAAGCAGATGTTAGCCAAATGGAGACAGGTGATGTATTGGATATCGATACAAAAGCGGGTACTATAAGTAAAAATGGTACTCAAATCGCTAAATTTTCACTTCGTCCTAATACTATCGAAGATGAAGTTCGTGCAGGTGGACGTATTCCATTGATCATCGGCCGTGGATTAACGAACAAAGCACGCGCTGCTCTTAATATGCCAGCTGAAACTGTTTTTGCAAAACCTATCCAACCTGCTGATACAGGTAAAGGGTATACTCTTGCACAAAAAATGGTAGGTAAATCATGTGGTCTTGATGGTGTACGTCCTGGTATGTACTGTGAACCACATACCGTTACTGTAGGAAGCCAAGATACAACGGGAGCGATGACACGTGATGAAATCAAAGAACTTTCAGCGCTTGGTTTCTCTGCTGATTTCGTACTGCAAACGTTTTGTCATACCGCAGCGTATCCAAAACCATCGGACGTAAAACTTCACGCTACACTTCCTGAATTCTTCAGCTCACGTAGCGGTGTTGCTCTTCGTCCTGCTGATGGTATTATCCACAGCTGGTTGAATCGTATGGTTTTACCTGATACTGTAGGAACAGGTGCTGATAGCCATACTCGTTTCCCTATCGGAATCAGTTTTCCTGCGGGATCTGGTCTAGTTGCATTTGCAGGTGTTACTGGTGCGATGCCTCTTGAAATGCCAGAATCTGTTTTGGTGCGTTTCAAAGGTGAAATGCAACCAGGTATCACGTTACGTGACTTAGTTAATGCAATCCCGTATTTTGCTATTAAGCAAGGGTTATTGACTGTTGAGAAAAAAGGGAAGATCAATGTATTCAATGGTCGCGTTCTAGAGATCGAAGGTCTTCCAAATTTGAAAGTTGAACAATCATTTGAGCTAACGGATGCATCTGCGGAGCGTTCAGCAGCAGCATGTAGTGTTCGTCTTAACAAAGAGCCAGTTATTGAATACCTAAAATCAAATGTAACATTGATCGAAGCAATGATCGCTGATGGCTATAATGATGCTCGTACACTACGTCGTCGTGCTGATAAAATGAATGAGTGGTTGGCTAATCCAACACTTATGGAGCCAGATGCAGATGCAGAATATGCTGCAATCATTGAAATCGATCTTAACGAAATCAAAGAACCAATCTTAGCATGTCCAAATGACCCAGATAACGTTAAGTTGCTCAGTGAAGTTGCTGGTGCAAAAATCGATGAAGTATTCTTGGGAAGCTGTATGACAAATATTGGTCACTACCGTGCAGCTGGTGAAGTTATGCGCGGTGAAGGTAAGATTGCAGTTGAAAAATTCTGGGTAGTTCCACCAACACGTATGGATGAGCAACAGCTTATCAACGAAGGTTATTATGATGTTTATAATGCCATTGAAGCAAGTACAGAAGTTCCTGGATGTTCATTGTGTATGGGTAACCAAGCAAGTTCACGTGAAGGTTCAACTGTATTCTCTACGTCAACTCGTAACTTTGACAACCGTCTTGGTAAAGGGACTCAGGTTTATCTTGGTTCTGCTGAGCTTGCAGCAGTATGTTCAAAACTTGGACGTATTCCTACAGTTGAAGAATACATGAGTATTGTTCCTAAAAAACTTGCAGGTAAAGCAGATGTTGTTTACAAATATCTCAACTTTAATGAAATCACGAACTACAAACTACAGACACGTGATATCGCTGAAGAAAAATATGGCGTAACCATCAAAGCAGTCTAAAACCTCTCTCTTTCTACACCCTCTCTTGGGGTGTGCTATAATTGCACATCTATATACCAAAGCGACACAATGTCCTCTTTTAAATCTATATCCTTACATGTACCGCTACAGACAGCTCTAGAGCGTTTAAACTTCACGTCTATGACACCTATTCAACATGAATCATTACCAGTCATCCTAAATGGAAAAGACATTATTGCACAAGCATCAACCGGCAGTGGAAAAACATTGGCTTTTGCTTTGGGAATTTTACAAAATGTGAATCCACGTTTTTTTGCTGCGCAATCACTCGTTTTATGCCCAACACGCGAACTGGCAGAACAAGTTGCCACTGTTATACGCTCTTGTGCGTCTGAGATAGGTAATATAAAACTACTCACACTCTGTGGCGGTGTTCCGATGAAAGCACAGAGACATTCGCTCACACATGGTGCCCATATCATTGTTGGTACACCTGGGCGTGTTCTAAAACTCTTGAGTATGAATGATTTAGATTTAAAATCATGCAAAATAGCCGTACTAGACGAAGCGGACCAAATGGTGGATATGGGCTTTATTGATGATATTGAAGCTATTTTCGCTTATTTACCTACACCGAAGCAAACATTGCTCTTTTCAGCAACCTATCCAGATTCTATTAGAGAGCTTTCTTCTAAACTCACCCAAGATGCTACATTTATCAAATCAATAAATACAGAGTCTAAGCCATCTATTACTGAGATAGGGTACCGTGTAACGGATAAATCAACTGCTTTAAATACTTTAGTACATCATCACGACATAACCAATGCAATCATTTTTTGCAATACAAAAGTGGCTGCATCCGAACTGTGTGAAACTCTAAAATATTCAGGTATTCATGCATTAGCATTACATGGAGATATGGAACAATTTGATCGTAACGAGACAATCATACAATTTAGAAATGGAAGTGCCCCCTTTTTAGTTGCAACCGATGTAGCAGGCCGTGGTATTGATATACAAGGTTTAGATGCGATCATAAACTATGATGTCCCCCAACAACTTGACCGTTATATCCATAGAATAGGACGTACAGGACGTGCAGGGATGGATGGTCTTGCCATTACGCTTGTCAATCCCCATCAAACAGAAGCTTTTTATGGTCTTGATCGAGGTGTTGAGCTAACAGAACTACCACCACTCAAAAATCATCAGGATGTAACCACAAAAATGCGATCTATATGTATCGATGCAGGGAAAAAAGAAAAACTTCGTGCTGGGGATATTGTTGGCGCTTTGATACATGAGTGTAAACTAACCAAAGACGATATTGGGAAGATTGATCAGCTTGATCACCTAAGCTATGTTGCCCTTCCCCGCGAGCTTAGCGAAAAGTGCTATAACACCCTTAGTAAATCAAATATCAAAGGTAAACGCCATCGAATGTGGCTTTTGGGATAAGGCTATAGTGCTACTTATTTAAAAAATAGCTTTCTAATATTTTCTTTCCATGTTCAACACCCGGTTGATCATAGGTGTTTATCTCAAACAGTGTGCCTGCAGCCGATGTCAATAGTTCATAATACATGATCATCTTACCAACCGATGATTCATCGATACATTCCCATGTAATTTCATCAACACTAACACCACTTTGTAAAACACTTTGCATCGTTGCTTGGCACTGAGCATTTATGAGTGTATTAAAAGACTCGCCGTTAACAAAATCTGATTTTTCTAAAAATGGAAGTGAAAGTTCTGGAATCTTAAGCTCATAACGAGAATGTTCTATATGCATAAACGTAACCGTTTTATTCAAAGGTCCCTCGATAATAAGTTGTAAAAACGAGTGTTGATCCACTGAACCTATTAAAGATATTGGGGTTAATCCTACACGTTCACCGCGAATATTACGTTTACCTAATGATTCTCCCCATATTTGAACAACCCATTTTCCAAACTCTTCAAAAGTATCGGAATAGGAAAATAACACATTAACGGGTGAGACTTTCGCATTGGTAACATAATAGGCTGCTTTTTGAAGAAGATGCTCCTCTTTTCGAGCCCAAAAATCATCAGCAAAATTTTTGGCTCCATCAAGAACGCCTTCAACATTAAATCCTGCCAAAACCAAGGGAATCACGCCAACTGCACTGAGTACTGAAAATCGTCCCCCGACAGTAGAAGGAATGACAAAACGCTTTAACCTGTAATGATCTGCAAACTGGCTCAAAACTGAGCCCTCATCACTGACCACAACGATTTGTTCAGAGTTCATTAAATCAATATCAAATTTAGCAATCAGGTATTTAAAAATAGAAAGTGTTTCAACGGTTCCACCTGATTTTGATATCACTACAAATAATGTTTTAGCAAAGGTAATACGAGATGATTCATACTCAATACTAATAGGATCCGAGTTTTCAAAATACACAATTTTTTTAGCATGAGGAGTTGAAGGTCTCAATAGTCGGTCAATGGCTTTGATCCCCAAAGAAGATCCGCCGATACCTACTACTGCAATAGTATCAAAATATACCGTCTTATGTAAAAGAGAGCTTTTAACCTCACTGCACAAGCTTAAAGATGAAGATGGAAGATCGTAATAACCTACCGTTTCACGCTCATACTTGAGTGCTTCATACGCTTTTTCAAGCGTGAAAGGGTCGAGGTTTTTCGTCTCATAATACCCTTTAAAGGTAGGCATATTAGTAGTTCCCGACAAGTACCGTCATATCTACAAGACGACTGCTGTATCCCCATTCATTGTCATACCATGCTAAGACTTTGACCGTATTACCATTAACAACACTTGTCATATCAGGAATATAGGTCGCGCTATAGGTAGATCCAATAAAATCACACGAAACGCGCATCTGATTGTCTACTTCAATAAGACCTTTGAATGCACCCTTACTAGCTTCTTCAAATGCAGTATAAATCTCTTCTTTTGTCACACTTCTGGATAAATTTGCGGTTAAGTCTACTACAGAAACATCCGGAGTAGGAACACGCATAGCGTACCCATTAAGTTTCCCTTGTAAATGAGGCATAACCTTGCCAATCGCTTTTGCAGCACCCGTTGATGTCGGTATCATGTTCAATGCTGCTGCACGAGCACGACGAGGGTCTTTTGCATGTTTAACATCCAAAATATTTTGGTCATTTGTATAGGAATGAATCGTTGTCATTAGAGCATTTTCAATTCCAAATGCTGTATCAAGTACTTTACAAATAGGGCCTAAACAGTTCGTGGTACAGCTAGCATTTGAAATAATTGCTTCGCCCTTATACTCACTGGAGTTAACACCAATAACATACATTGGGGTATCGTCTTTTGCAGGTGCTGATATTACTACTTTTTGAACACCATTTTTAAGATGTTTTTGACAACTTACAGAGTCTAGAAACACTCCTGTACATTCAATGACAACTTGTGCACCGGCACTTCCAAAGTCAACTTTCTGTGCATCACGTTCACTAAACATACGGACATTCTTACCGGCAATTGAGATTGTATTAGCATCAATTACTTTTGCATCAACTCCACGATGGACACTGTCAAACTTCAATAAATATTCAAGCATTTCTGGTTTTGATGTTGTGTTCAATGCTACTAACTCTATATCATCACGTTGGGCAATAATTTTTGCTACAATAATTCCGATTCGACCAGTTCCGTTGATTGCTACTTTAAGTGCCATGAAGTCTCCTGAAAAAATTTCAATAAATATAGATTATTTTAACAAAAAATGGCTAAAAGTGGAGTAATAAAAGAGGACTGCCTCATTAAATGAGGCAAAAAGATTTAATAACTATACGTAACGGTCACAGGAATTTGCTTAAGAGGCTGATCACTTTCAATACGGATCTCTTGACCTTTTAATTTAGCAATATTACTATACCCGCTAATAACTTTACGTGTTTTGGTAGTATAAACAGTCTGGCATTTACGAACGATACGGTATGAGTCACCCTGTGGCGTATTGTATTTACTCCCAATGTTTTGTCCGGCTAAAACACCAAGGACTGCACCACCTACGGTAGCAGCCGTTTTACCTCTACCGCCACCTACATTACTACCAAGAACACCACCAAGCGCTCCTCCGGCAACTGCTCCGATAACATCTGCATGTTGCGTTCCACTACTAACGTCTTCTCTCACATCTTGACACTGTTCAGATGGAATTTCTTCATTAAGCGTAGCATATGATGGAACTGAACGGGTGACCTTGATATATTCCGTTGTAGAAAAACTTTCTGCACTTACTACCGTGCTTCCAAGAACCAATGCTGCAAGAAAATTAGAAAGATGATTGTTTAACATAAGGTGAATCCTTGTATTTATAGATGTGGTATTATAGAGTAGAATAGTGAATAAATTGTCAATTATTTTGAATACAATAAGCTATTTATTTTTCCATATAAATCTAATATTTCACCTTTTTTTTCAAAAAAACTATTTTTATTCGCAATAAGATGGGTTGTAGACTCCATTATAGTCTCAACCACTTCCAATCCATTTTGCTTCATCGTAGCACCGGTATCAACTACATCTACAATCATATCGGCAAGTCCTACAAGTGGTGCTAGTTCAATAGAACCATATAGCTTGATAATATCCGCTGCAACTGCTCGATCTGCAAAATAGCGTTTGGTTATATTGACCATTTTCGTGGCAACTTTTATCTCTGATTTTGTAAAATCAGGACGTTCCCCTGCTCTCATCCCAATGGCAACACGGCATTTACCTTTTTGCAAATCAAGAAGACGTATAACATCTAAACCTTGCTCTTCTAGCGTATCAAGCCCAACAACACCTATGTCAGCTGCTTGATGATACACATAGGTTGCTACATCTTGATTACGTACAAGTAAAAATTTAAAATTATCGGTTTCTAAAATTAACTTACGATCATCAAATTTAAACGAGCTTCCAAAGATAGATTCAAAAATTTCCAAGGTATCTTCGGCAATTCGTCCCTTTGGCAGTGCAACACTCAGCATAATTGTCCTTTTTCGATGAGCTTAATCATCCCTTTAAAAACCAGAAGATCATCTACAATTGCATCACACAGTAACTGTGACAACACTACTGAATCTCCTCCTGTTACGTATACAGGCTTTCCTAAACTGTTGATTTTATCGATCAAAGGTGCGAGAAAGCCTACCGTAATTGCGTCAGGGGTATTTTTCGCCATTATAGTCAAATCAACCTCAAAGTTAAATGACTCTGACAGTGCAGGCGACAATTTAGCATACGCTTCTTGAGCACTCTTTAGTCCTAATGCAATAAAACCACCCTTATAGTGACCATCATGCATGACATCAACTGTAATAGCACTACCTGCATCTACAATCACACCTTCAGATATGGCTTCACATACCATTACCCTATCAATTCCCATGGTAGGATAGTACTTGTTCCAATCAACAAGGTTGGCAATATCACACCAATTATCATATGCCTTTAAAACAGAAGATAATTTGCTATTGACAGATATATAATAAATTTGTTCTGTATGTTCACTTGGATTAAAATCCATAATACGCTGTTTTGAACGTATGCCATTTATATACCAATCAAGCGTGCTATTTCCAATATCACATAATATCATGTAGTTTCCTTCGACATAGGATGGCAACTTATGACAGTATCATGTAGATTATGTTTCTGTACATGTGTATATATTTGAGTTGTTAATAATGAGGCATGTCCTAATAGCTCTTGAACAACCCTCAAATCCGCACCTCCGAGGATTAAGCCTGTAGCATACGAATGTCGTAATGAATGGGGAGAGGTTCCCAAATATTTTTGACAAATTTTAAACGCAGATATTCGGCTTAATGATTGTCCACGATAATTGACCCAAAGTGCTTTATGGCCAAATGGCATAGCTTCTTGATACCGTCTAAGAACATCCAGAGATTCTTGAGCGATAGGGATATACCGTTCTTTATCTCCTTTTCCATGTCGTACGCGTAGCCATTGACCTTGTATATCTTCTTCTTTTACCTCTAAACACTCGCTTATTCGAGTACCAGTTGCATATAAAAAAAGGATCAATGCATAGTCCCGCATACCAATCCAATTAGAGGTATCAATGGAGTTTAGGGATGACATAATGGATTCATAGGGTACATATTTTGGCAGTGATTTAGGAAGTTTAGAAAGCGGAAATTTGGAAAGTGTTGAGTCATATTGATGTCGATGACAAAAATCCAAAAATGAGTTAAGTGCTGAGAGTTTTCGGTTAAGAGTTCTTTTATTATTAATGGGTGAAAGTGTTGTAAAAATTGATACGGAATCCAAGTCGATTAACGATTTATGTGTTATTAATTCAATTTCACGCAAATCACTACGATAAGCGCTTACCGTTTTAGGACTTAACGATCGTATGATCGTAATATATTCCAAAAAGGCTTCAAGCTCTTTGGACATTATTTAATCGAAATATACCGATCATCAAAGTAGAAGCGGTCATCACCCACAAATACCTGATCATGATCCATATCAACATCATACACATCATACGAGATAAGGTTCTTAGTCAATGCGATCATATATCCCTCTTGTTCAAGTACATACACACGATCATTTTGAACACTGATTCCTACAAAATGGGCAAATGGGAACTTTTGTTTTCCCTTATATTGTAAGGTCGGACTTAATGCAATGACTTCACCTTGCTTAGTCGTCAACCAAATACCATCTTTGGTATAAGCAATGTTACGGATTTCATATTTTTCACGCTGTTCTTTATCCGATAATGCTAATATCCCATTGCCTGTAGAAGCGATCATATTGTTGTCAATAACATTAAGATAAGTAATATTGTTAAAGTACTCTTCAGAGCCAACAATAATTGAACGAAGTACTTGTTTATTCGCAATGTTCACAATAACTATTTTCCCATCAAGCCCCAAGAATAAGGCTAAATCTTTTAAAAAGTATGGATTAGCAATTCGTGCATCAACTGCTATTGGGGCACTAGCACTCTCTTTAAAAACTATCTTTTTAGCTGATAAAGAATATAGCGCCATCTCATTATTGCTAAACAGTATCGCTACCGTATCGTCTTGAATACTTGCAGCGGCAACGGTTCTATTTACATCCAAGATAACGTGCTGACCGATCCCCTCCTCTGGAAGAAGCTCAAGATTATTATCATTATTTTGCGTAATGATCCAACCACCGCTAAGGTTTAAGAAACGATTCTCCTTCGAAATTTTAAGAGATTTTTCACCCTCTTTAGTCAATATATTTCCATTTTCAAGTACAGCAGCTGTTTGTGAAACGTGTTTAATAGATGCACTCAAACGTCCTGCATTTTTCCATTCACCTTTTACGTTCTCAGGTTTATAGACTTCTTTATGAGAACATCCAACTAAAAGTAATGCACTGCAAATAGACAATCCTAGGAAAATATGTTTCATTCTTTAACTCCAAAATGACTCAATGTTTGCGCGGTAGTATAAAGTGCAGAATCTTCTTTTATCAATGCTAATTTATCATGGGCAGCTACGATATCCCCTTTTTGAATCAAGTCAACAGCAATTTGAATAAGTGCCATATCCTCATAAATAGCACCCTGCTTTTTTGTATACTTCTCTAATGCTTTTTGATCGTTCATAAGAACAGCTGTTTCGTACGTCGCTATATCTGCGACTTCAGGTGACTTTGCTTGGACAAGTGTCTGCAATGCTTTTAGATCACTTGATTGAATCGCTTTGGATAAGCTATACAACTCATACAACGCAGTATTTTCTTTTTCAAGATTTCCAAGCGCTTCTTTGTTATCTGGATTTAACAATAAAGCATTCAGTGCAATATTTGAATTCTCAATTTTAGCTTGATCGTAAGCCTGATAAGCAATAGCTCCACCTGCTACTAACAATAAAGAGATCACTGATGCGATCAAAGGCTTTTGGTATTTTTTGACAAAACGCTCTACCCGTATTGTGCTTTCAAAAATTTTTTCTTCTGCGCTAAGCTCATCTTTTAATGTTTGTATATTTTCTTTAATGCTCATATAGTTTCCTGTTGGTTGTGTTAAAGATACAATAATAACCCAGAGATTGTTAAAGTTTAGTAAACCCATATTTTCGCTACAATTAAGTTATTAGATTTCAGACCAAAGGTCCAACGGTGAAAATTGACGAAAATTTATTACAACGATTAGAAAAACTCTCGTATCTTCAGATACCCGAAGATCAAAGAGGTGAGATGATTGCACAGCTTAGTGAAATCGTATCCTTTGTTGACAACCTATCTGAACTCAGCACTGAGGGTGTTAACCCAACATTTACGATGAATGACTCTTCAACCTATTTACGTGAGGATAAAGGTAATGTTAATCATTCTATAAATGATGATATATTATCAAATGCACCAAATTCAAAGGACCATTTTTTCATTGTTCCCAAGATTATTGAGTAATTGCCATGGTTACGGTGTATGGTATTAAAAACTGCGACTCTGTCAAAAAAGCACTTAAATTTTTAAATGACAATACTATCACTTATCATTTTGTAGACTTCAAAACCTCCCCGGTTAATAGTCAAAAAATTGAGCAGTGGAGTCAAAAATCCGATCTGGCTGTTTTGTTTAATACAAGAGGTACAACCTATAGAACCTTAGGTTTAAAATCACTTGATTTAAATGATTCGCTTAAAATTGATTGGATGTCCAAAGAAAACCTACTTATTAAACGTCCCGTGATAGAATACAACTCAACCGTAATCGTAGGGTTCGATTTATCTAAATACGAAGGAATCTTTCACCCATGAGCCAAGCACTCGATATCCATAAACTATTAAAAAGTGTTGTTGCCTATAAAGCCTCTGACTTGCACCTTGTAAGCCGTTCAGAACCACAAATTCGTATTGATGGACGTTTGGTAGCATTGAACCTCCCTGTTCTTGATGGGAAACAAATTGAGGAAATGGCCTATTCTCTTTTGACTGAAAAACAAAAGAAGGTCTTTGAAGAAAATAATGAACTTGACTTTTCAATCGTCATTCCTGATGTTGGCCGATTTCGTGCAAACTATTATAAGACCATGGATGAAATTGCCTGTGCGTTTCGTATTATCCCAGTCATCATCCCCTCACTTGATGAGCTGAATGCTAAAAAGATCTTCAAAGAGTTAATCAAAAGGGAAAAAGGGCTTATTCTCGTAACAGGACCAACCGGTAGCGGTAAGTCCACAACACTCGCAGCCATGCTCAATGAAATCAATCTCAATGAAGCACGTCATATTATTACCGTTGAAGACCCAGTCGAGTTTGTTCACACCAATAAAAAATCACTCTTTTCACAAAGAAATGTCGGAAGCGACACCGAAAGTTTTTCGGCTGCACTCAAATACGCTTTACGTCAAGATCCAGACGTTATTTTGATTGGGGAGATGCGTGATCGTGAAACCATTACGGCTGCATTGACTGCGGCAGAAACAGGACACCTGGTATTTGGTACCTTGCACACCAACTCTGCACCTAGTACCATCAACCGTATTATCGACGTTTTTAATGGCGATGAACAACCCCAAGTACGTGCACAACTCTCAACATCGCTGGTTGCAGTTATCTCTCAAGCACTACTTCCAAAAATTGGTGGTGGGCGTCTCGCTGCACAAGAAATCATGATTACCAATCCTGCAATTGCCAATTTAATACGCGAAGACAAAGTTCATCAAGTATACTCGCAAATGCAACTCAATCAACAAGCAACAGGGATGACCACTCAAACTCAAGAACTTGTCGAATTTTTACGTAAAAAATTAATTAGTAAAGACACCGCAATACAATATTCAAACAAACCAGATGAGTTGTTACGCGTTATAGAATCAATGTAGTTTTCCCCAGGCATGGGGAAGTAGTTAGAGACAGAAGACTATATTATGGGTGTGCTTCTCTAAGTGTATCGGCAATTAAGAATGCCAATTCCAGCGATTGGTCCGCATTTAATCTTGGATCACAATGTGTGTGATAACGGCTTTGTAAGTTTTCTTCAGTAATCTCAAATGATCCACCCAGACATTCTGTTACGTTTTTACCTGTCATTTCTAAATGAACGCCACCTGCATAGGTTCCCTCAGATTTATGGACCTGGAAAAATTGTTTCATCTCTTTGAGAACTGCATCTACAGGACGTGTTTTGTATCCGCCTCCGCTGGTAATCGTATTACCATGCATCGGATCACAACTCCAAAGCACTTTCTTGCCTTCGCGTTCAATCGCTTGTATTAACTTAGGCATCCCCTCGCCTACTTTATCAGCACCCATACGTACAATGATATTTAAACGTCCCGCTTCATTATTGGGATTTAGAACATCACACAAACGAATCAAATCCTCTGTGTCCATAGATGGACCGGCTTTAATTCCAATAGGGTTATTGATACCGCGCATAAATTCAACATGTGCACCATCAAGTTGGCGTGTACGATCACCTATCCATAGCATATGCGAAGACACATCATACCATTCACCTGTCAATGAGTCTTGACGCGTAAATGCTTCTTCATATGGTAATAAAAGTGCCTCATGTGAGGTGTAAAAATCTGTCTCACGTAAAGTACGATAAGTATCTGATGTGATTCCACATGCTGCCATAAATCGCAGTGAGTTGTCGATTTGTTGAGAAAGTTCATCGTATTTTTTAGTTAATTCATTTTGCCCAACAAATCCAAGATTCCATGCATGAACTTGGTGTAAATCAGCCAATCCACCGGAGGCAAATGCACGTAATAAATTTAAAGTTGCAGCAGATTGGTTATAGGCTTGTACCATTCGTTGAGGATCTGGAACACGTGAAGATTCTGTAAAATCAACACCATTGATAATATCACCACGATAACTCGGAAGTGTGACACCATTGACTGTTTCATTGTCGGAAGAACGTGGCTTAGCAAACTGCCCACCCAGTCGTCCAACTTTGACAACCGGAACCCCTCCTGCAAACGTCATAACAACGGCCATTTGCATCATAACTTTGAAAGTATCACGAATGTTGTGGGCATGAAATTCTGAAAAACTCTCAGCACAATCCCCACCTTGTAATAAAAAAGCTTTACCATTACATACATCAGCGAGGCTTTTTTTCAAATTACGAGCCTCTCCAGCAAATACAAGGGGCGGATAGTTTTTTAAAAGAGATTCTACCTCTTCAAGATGTTTTTTATTTGGATAAACTGGTTGCTGCTTTATAGGCATATCTCTCCAGCTTGAACGACTCCAATTACCCATATTATGCTCTCCTTGTAATTCAATCAAAAGTTTATTTTATATATATTAAGAGTTGAATTCTATCTTATTATCCTAAAAATGGACTGATTTACCCATATGAAAGCTCTATTTATGTTTTAAAAAGTATAATTGCATTATTATAATTTTCAACATAGTCAGTATAAATTTTGCATTCAAACACATTCAAGAGAGCCCATGGAATCAACACAAATCCACCCTTTTCTTTCACTTTTTTGCAAAGAGCTCTCATGCCATTTAGAGTCTGTAAGCGCTCGACAAAAAGTCATAAGCCCTGGTGAATTTGCTGAACTAGTGTCCAGCGCAACCATAGAAATCCTTGATTCTTATCTAGATGGTTCACTCGATTTACAAGAGTATCACAACTCTGTACGTGAGGGATATAAAGAGCTAGCATTAAAAAGTATAGGAACATTTGCTCAGAGTAATAAGACCATAGAAAGTATAAGTGATGAACAATCTAATCTTATGGATTGTGATGATACGCAACACTTTATTGATTTTTCTCTCATTTCTGAAAAAATGTGTGATTTACAATCGCATCTCAGTAGTGAAGTTAGTCGTGCTAATCAAATGATTCAAGAACTCAATACTCAAGTACATGAACTGGAACTCACCACAACTCTGGACCCACTTACGAAAGCGTTCAATAGACATGCATTGCAAAAACACTTTACAGAGCTATTATCAAAAGATCGTTTTTCACATGAGATGTTTATCCTAATGATCGATATTGACAATTTCAAGCTGATTAATGATAAATATGGTCATATAGCAGGAGATAAAGTACTTATTTTTGCATCGAAACTACTAAAAAAAGCACTAAGAGACGGTGATAGACTCTACCGTTTTGGTGGGGAAGAGTTTGTTATTCTTCTTAATAGAACGGATTTAGAAGGAGCGACTCTTGTTGGCACACGTTTATTGAACTTAAGCCGTCAGAATAAGCCTCTGTATCAAAATGAACAAATCAGTGTTACCTTAAGTATTGGATTAACACCAATACGTGATGATGATACACTTGATACGCTAATACATCGTTCTGATGTTGCACTGTATCGTGCTAAAAAATCCGGTAAAGACCGTTTAGAAATGGAGATATAAAATAGATGAATTATTTTGACGTTGCTGTTGGCAGTATTGTTTTATTATTAGGACTTAAAGGGTTGATGAACGGCTTTTCAAAAGAGCTATTTGGTCTTATAGGCATTGTTGGAGGTCTTTTTGTTGCTTCACATATTGGAGGACCTATTGGTAAGTTTTTAAATGAATCTTTGTTGCATTTTGAAACTCCCTCAGCAGTCAATCTAGTCGGATTTGTATTCACAGTAGGAATATTTTGGTTGTTGATGGTTGCTCTAGGAGCAGGATTTAAACGTCTTAGTACGCTTAGTGGTCTTGGTATCGTTGATCAAATACTAGGTTTTATTGTTGGTGCTAGTAAATTTTTCTTTATCATGTCGGTAATTGTTTATGCGTTATTTAGTGTTACCGCAATTCGTGAAAACTTTGGTGACAGAATGAAAGAGAGTATTTTCTTTGAACCAATGGTTGCAACGGGGGATTTTATACTCCATATTGAAACCGGTGAAGTACTGAATATGATGAATGATACTAATCAAAGTGATTCTAATTCAACCGATGACAAAGAACAAGTCAAGGAAAAGTAACCCATGAGTGCTCATACTGATTTTACAGAACGAACGGTTGAATACAATAAGCTTCTCAGTGACTTTAAACAACTGCTTAGAGATAATGGATTGAAATTCACAATACAACGTGAAGTGATACTTGAGATGCTCTACAGTTCAGATGAACATCTAACTCCTGAGTCTCTCCATCATCTGATACAAGAAAAACACCCTGATCTAAATACAGGTATTGCAACCGTATACAGAACATTGTCATTGCTCGAAGATTCGGACATGGTTACTTCCCTTTCTTTTGGCGCACAGGGTAAAAAATACGAATTAGGGGCAAAAGACCATCATGATCACATTATTTGTACCAAATGCGGTGCAATAAGTGAGTTTGTCGATGATGAGATAGAAAGTAGACAAAAAAAGATCGCAGAAGAGTTAGGGTTTATAATTCAAGAACATTCCATGCAGATATATGGCATCTGCCAACCATGCCAAACAAAAATGAAAAAATAAAGGGCACTTAAGTGACTTTCGACAATCAATACATTCAGCAACGTATTCAAAAAGCCAATCAATTACGTGATATGGGCATTGATCCTTATGCAAATAATTCAAATCGCAACACAACCATAGAGAAATACCATAACGTAAATTCTGATCTTGCACAAAAAGACGAAAAACGTGATGAAAATCGACATTACACTGTTGCTGGAAGAATCAAACTTTTTCGTATTATGGGAAAAGCAAGTTTCGTAAAAATTGAAGATGAAAGTGGAATGTTGCAAATTTACGTTGCACGAGACAATCTTCCTGAAGATTTTTACAATGATGTTTTTAAAAAGCTAATTGAAGTTGGGGATATCATCGAAGTAACTGGATATCCTTTTGTTACACAGCAAGGTGAACTTTCTTTGCATGTTCATGAGTTAACCCTTTTAACCAAAGCTATTTCACCATTACCTGAGAAGTTTCACGGTCTCCAAGACAAAGAGATGAGATACCGTCAACGTTACCTTGATCTTATTATGAATTCAGAAGTGCGTAAAACATTTCATATTCGCAGTAAAGTAGTAAGCCTGACTCGTCGTTTTTTTGAAGACAAAGGCTTTTTAGAAGTAGAAACACCGATGATGCACCCAATCGCAGGTGGGGCAAATGCAAAACCGTTTATGACACACCATAATGCTCTTGGAGTGGATCGCTTTTTACGTATTGCACCTGAACTCTATCTCAAACGGTTGATCGTTGGCGGATTTGAAGCTGTTTTTGAAATCAATAGAAACTTTCGTAACGAAGGGATGGATGCTACGCATAATCCTGAATTTACATCTATCGAATTTTATTGGGCATTTAAAACCTATAAAGATTTGATTACATTGACCAAAGAATATTTTGATTATCTTTTTGATCATCTTAACCTACCGAAACGTCTTCCGTACGGTGAATTTGAGATTGACTTTGATCAATTCACTGAAATTGAACTCATCAAAAGTTTGAGTGAAATTGGTGGTGTCCCTGAACATGTTGTTAATGACAAGCAAGCAATATTGGATTATCTAAAGTCGCATAATCTTGAAGTCAAACCTGCTATGAACCTGGGACAGCTTCAGGGAGAATTGTTTGATGAATTCGTTGAAGCAAAGTTAATCAATCCAACGTTTATCACCCACTATCCCGTAGAGATTTCGCCATTGGCACGTCGTAATGATGCACGTCCAGAGTTGACGGACCGTTTTGAGCTCTTTATCGCAGGACGTGAAATTGCAAATGCATTCAGTGAACTTAATGATCCGATAGATCAACTCGAACGTTTTGAGGGACAAATGGCAGCAAAAACAAGCGGTGACGATGAAGCACACGATATGGACGAAGACTTTGTTACTGCATTATCATACGGTATGGCACCAACTGCCGGCCAAGGTATTGGTATTGACCGTCTGGTTATGATGCTTACGAATCAACATTCTATTCGGGACGTATTGCTGTTCCCTGCAATGAAACCGATACAACACAACCACTTAAACAACGGAGAAGAAGAATGAGTTTTTTAAAAGAGTATGACAATGAAATCTACACATTGTGTGAACAAGAATTAGAGCGCGAAACCGATCACCTAGAGATGATCGCTTCTGAGAACTTTACGCTTCCTGCAGTCATGGAAGCTATGGGTAGTGTATTTACCAATAAATATGCTGAAGGTTATCCTGCAAAACGTTATTATGGCGGATGCGAATATGCTGATGGTGTTGAGCAATTAGCGATTGATCGCGCGTGTAAGTTATTTGGATGTGATTTTGCAAACGTACAACCGCACTCTGGTTCATCGGCAAATGGTGCTGTTTATGCAGCACTTTTACAAGCTGGCGACAAATTGCTTGGTATGGATTTGAGCCATGGCGGTCATTTGACACACGGTTCAAAAGTAAGTTTTTCAGGTAAAAACTATCACAGTTTTTCATACGGTGTTGAGCTTGATGGACGTATCAATTATGATCGTGTATTGGATATTGCTAAAATTGTTCAACCAAAAATTATCGTATGTGGCGCATCTGCCTATGCACGTGAAATTGATTTTGCAAAATTCCGTGAAATCGCTGATGCTGTTGGTGCTATATTATTTGCTGATATTGCTCACATTGCAGGGCTTGTTGTTGCAGGTGAGCACCCTAGCCCATTCCCACATGCACACGTTGTAACATCTACAACTCACAAAACCCTTGCAGGTCCTCGTGGTGGAATTATTCTTACCAATGATGAAGATATCGCTAAAAAAATAAATTCAGCAATTTTTCCAGCACTTCAAGGTGGACCATTGGTTCACGTAATCGCTGCTAAAGCCGTTGGGTTTAAATTTAACCTTTCTAATGAATGGAAAGTCTATGCTAAACAAGTCAAAGCGAATGCGAAAGTATTAGCAGAAGTACTCATCAAACGTGGGTATGATATTGTCAGCGGTGGAACAGACAATCACCTAATCCTTGTATCATTTCTGAATAAACCATTTAGTGGTAAAGAAGCAGATGCTGCATTAGGACGTGCGGGAATTACCGTAAATAAAAATACGGTACCAGGCGAAACACGCTCTCCTTTTGTCACCAGTGGGGTACGTATAGGAAGCCCTGCTCTAACATCACGCGGTATGAAAGAAAAAGAATTTGAACTGATTGCCAATAAAATCGCTGATGTATTGGATGATATCGAAAATCTAGAAAAACAAGCTGCCATTAAAGAAGAGTTAAAAGCCCTTGCCCGTGGATTTATCATTTACAAACAACCAACTTATTGATACAATAGCTTTAGAATAATCTAAAGCTAACAAGGAATGGAATTAATATGACTTCTATGGACATAAAACTCATTAAAATTGTTTCAGATCATTATTGGTTGAAACATGATGAAATGGTCAGTAAAATAGAGTACAAAGGTCGAACTTTTTTTAATAAATATGAGCGTATCAATAAAATATTAAGTCAAACACTGATTGATCAACACCTAAAAAAACAAATAACGGTTGCTCATTCTCTTATTAACCAGCATAATAAAGTTGAAAATATTGTCATCGACTATAATGGTAATGATCCACAGCGTTTTTATCATAAGGCACAATTATTGCTACGTGAAGAAGGGTACATCAATTTTACCGCTTATGAGACGAAAACACCTGGCCATTTGCATCTGTATATTCACAAAGGTCATACAACGTTTCAAGAAGCAATACAATTGGGGAAAACAATTTCAATGAAATTGGCTGCAAAACAGCCTAAACAATGGCGAATGTTCCCAACGGATGAATTACCGCTGGAATACAATATCCTTAACTTGCCCTATGAAGTATATGCTAAAGAACGCGGTGCTTCTTGGTCAAAACATATGTAACGCTAACAGGAGCAAAATATGGAAGAAAAAAACGAACTTAACGATATTATTTTAAATAAAAGCGGTTCCAATACCGGCAGTAAAAAGCTTTTATTGGCGATTGCAACATTTACATTAATTTTGATTATTGTATTGGTTATTATGAATTCACTTAAACATGATGACGTTCAAAAATCACCACAAGCAATTTTGCCACCCGAGCCAACTGCACCAACTGAAATAATTAATGATCCACTATTTGAGCCCGTTGAAGTTATTCAAGAAGGTAATGAAAATGCGAATGCAACAACCGATCTAAATCAAGTTGCTCAAAAAATTAAAGAAGAGTCATTACAAAGTCCATCAGTAACTCAAAAAGCAGTGATAGAACCTATCGTGGTAAGTACCCCTGCGCCTAAAGTAAATGTACAACCTACTGCAGTAACAACCAAAGTAGCTCCAGCGACAAAAATACAAAAAACAAGTGTTGCACCAACCGTCAATGAGAAAAAAGTTACTGGAACAGCTGTTATAAAGCAAAATAAACCTGTATCCACAAAAACAGTAGAAACTAAAAAAACTATTCAAGCAGCTAGTATAAAACCAACCGCTCAAGATCCTGTAACACCTAAATCAGCTGAAGTAAAAAATGAAACTAGTCCGTCTCAAACTGGGCAAACTACCTATTACATCCAAGTCGGATCATTTACCAATGAACCGAGTAAAGCATTATTTGATCGTCTCAATGCAACTGGAATGAAATACACAACTCAAAAAAATGGTACCGTGACCAAAATCCTTGTAGGACCATTCCAAGGTGAAAAATCCGTACAAGATGCAATGGGTAACATTCGACAAAATGTTGAGGCAAAAGCTTTTAAAATAAAGGGATAACGTGATCTACTCACACCGTTTTACGCTCGATCAATTCGCTCCTATTAGTATCTACGAAAAGCTCAAAGAGCTTTTCCCCAATGAAATCTCTTTTCTTTTTGAAAGTGCCGGAAACAGTAATGGTAACTATACTATTATAGCTCTTGGGGCTAGAGAACGCCTGAGTTATTCTAATGGGATTGCTAATTATACAGATGCTAGCGGAACCAAATGTGTCCTACCAGAATCCCCTTTTGAGTTTTTAAAACGCTATTATCGTTCATGTGACAGTGAGTATTTTCGTACTCAAACCAAAAAGCTTAACATAGGCTATGTTGATGGATTTATAGGCTATATCGGATACGATATGGCAAAAGTTTTTGAGCCAACACTGGCTTCTTCTATGAGCAATTTAGAAGACCAAACCAATACCCCTGACATGGATTTGATTCTTCCAAAACTTGTGGTCGTTGTGTCTCATAAGCTCTCTACAATTACGTTAGTATCGACTTTAACAACATTTCATAATCAATTCAACGACATTGAAGCCAACTTCAAATCTACTTACCACTATACACCCTTGATCCCACTTCAAAATGACCAAGGTGGCGATTTTATTTACAGTAAAGATCGATTTTTCAATATGGTAGATAAATCAAAAGAGATGATCCGTAGCGGTGATGTCTTTCAAATTTTAATGACCAATCGCTATATTCGTAATGTCATTGTTGACCCTTTTAGTTTTTATCGTGTATTGCGGATCAAGAATCCTTCTCCGTATATGTATCTAATGGAATACGGTGAATTTTGTATCGTAGGTAGCTCCCCTGAAGTAATGGTTAAGCTCGACGACGGTGATATCTTACTACGACCGATTGCCGGTACTCGAAAGCGCGGTGTGGATAAACAACGAGATTTAGAACTCGAAGAAGAGCTTCTTGCTGATCCAAAAGAGTTGGCAGAGCATTTAATGCTCATCGATTTGGGACGTAATGATGTAGGGCGTGTTGCTAAAACAGGAACTGTCCGTGTTGAAGAGATGATGCATGTGGAACGATATTCACATGTTATGCACATTGTCTCGGATGTTCATGCGCAACTGCGTGAGGACAAAGACATGTTTGACCTTCTTGCTGCAACCTTTACCGCTGGGACCATGACAGGTGCACCAAAGATCCGCGCAATGGAACTTATAGCTCAATATGAGGGTGTTAAGCGTGGTTTCTACAGTGGAACCATCGGTTATTTTGGATTTGATGGCAATATGGATACCGCAATCACAATACGTACCGCTCTCATTAAGCCGGATAAAATCATTCTTCAAGCGGGTGCTGGTATTGTTGCAGACTCTGTGCATGAATTGGAATACCAAGAAGTAACGAATAAGCTCGAAGCGCTTACCAGTACGCTTAATGACCTTGTCAATCCTCTGTAAATGAAGCTTTTTTCCATATTTGGCGATCCAGTGAGTCATTCACGTTCGCCGCTAATGCATAATCATGTTTTCAAAACACTTTCACTGAATGCGTGTTACACACGTACACAACTGCTTGATGGATCAAAATTACGTGAAACCTTTTTTGCAAAAGCTCTAAGTGGTGCCAATATCACCGTACCTCATAAAGAAGCCGCATTTAAAGCATGTGATGAAATACGAGGGATTGCACAAGCCATTGGCGCAGTCAACACGATCATCAACGAAAATGGCCGACTCATTGGCTATAACACCGATGCAGATGGATTTTTAAGTGCTATACAATCATTTGGCCCACTTCAACATGCTTTGATACTAGGAGCAGGTGGAACGGCAAAAGCATTGGCAACCGTATTACGAAACAATGACATTGTTCCTGTCATATTGAATCGATCTCCTAATCGCTTGGACTATTTTCAATCTAATGGCTATGAAGCATACAGCTGGGAAACCTTTACGCTAAATTCTTATGATCTTATCATCAACACCACATCAGCAGGGCTTAGTGATGATAACCTCCCTATTGATGGTGTATTACTAGCTCAACTACTATCACGTTCGCGGTGTGCTATTGATGTCATATATGGTAAAGAGACCCCTTTCTTACGTGAGGTTAAAAATGCTGCTCTTCCCTACAAAGATGGATCGGATATGTTACTCGAACAAGGGGTACTTGCCAATCATCTTTTTATGAATAGAACAGTACCTACCGATACTATCCGACCGATCATGCAAGAAAGCTTTTTATATTAGAAACCAAATACGCGCTATAATTGCATATCTTAATGCAAAGGCCATATGTGTGCCACTTTCATAAACTCTCTGACGATGAAAAAATCCTTCTACGCGATCAACTTCTCGCCTATGCCGCTTTGATCGGTGGAAAAAATTCATTACTCAAACTCCTTGAGACGATTCGAAATACTTCTCCACATCCCCTGATCTCTAAAACAGCCCTGTTTCGTTTTCCAAAAGGGCTTATCAAGTGGAGTAAAAACGTTCATCGTGACAATCTCTCTTTATTGAGTATGCGTATGAATGCACGAACCAAAGAAAACCCTAATCTTATGGTCTCAAAAGAAGACAAATCGTATAAAAACGTTGCCAATATGCTTCGTTCTTTAGGACCGTTGACCTTTACCGTTGCGATGAATAAAGAAGAAGATGGTACAGGGTTTACATTCAAGGCATTTGATATCATAGATAGTGATACCACCGTCATGGATTCTATGTTTGAATTGTTCTTCTTCTGTTCGGTCAGTATCACTAAAAAGATTCTTAATTTTAATCCTTCTTCTACTGAAGATACAGATAGTGAAGATGATGAAGTTCTTTAAACTTTTATTCTTGCTTGTAATTACAAGTAGTGGAGTATTCGCTCAAAGTATTACCGTTGCCGCTGCCTCCAATCTTAAATACGCCATGGATAATATCGCATTAGAGTTCACCAAAGAGACCGGTATTATCGTTAAACCGATTTTTGGTGCATCCGGTAAACTCACACAACAAATACTCAGCGGTGCACCCTATGACCTATTTTTATCCGCTGATAATGAGTTCCCTATAAAACTGACACAAGCTGGTTTTACGCTCACCAATCCAAAAGTATATGCATACGGTACTTTGGTATTATGGAGCGCAAATCAAACGCCACTAAACGGCGGAATACACAAGTTGTGTAATAACAAAAACATGACACTTGCCATTGCAAATCCGAAAACTGCCCCCTATGGGATTGAAGCGATGAATGCCCTGCGCTATTACAACGGTACTAGTAATTGTAATGCCAAAATCGTTACCTCAGAATCCATATCACAAGTAGGCAGTTATGTGACAACCCAAGCTGTTGATGTGGGTTTTATCGCCAAATCCATTGTCCTATCTGATGAGATGAGTAAAATTGGACAATGGATCGATATCGATCCAAAAGCCTATAAGCCCATTGATCAAGCAATGGTCATCCTCAAAAACACTTCACGTGAAAATCAAACGGCTGCAAAACGTTTTTTTGATTTTATGAGCTCACCCATTGCACGCTCTATTTTAAAAAGAAACGGCTACCTTTTACCAAGACCATGAATACCCTCAATGCTTGTGTAACCTCAATGGATCTTTCAACCCATTTATGTGCATTACGTACTATGGTTGGAAACGATACTTTTGAACTTATCCTCGTCGAAAATCCTTCATTGGTTCAAGGTGACAGTGTAACGCTCGTATTCAAAGAAACCGAAGTTATTTTACTCAGACCCCCCATCTCAATTAGTTCAGCAAATGTACAACATGCCACTATTAAAAGCATTGAGAGTGGTATTGTTCTGACTTCTGTTACTTTGACTTATCATGAGACAATGATAGTTTCACTGATTACTACAAGCGCATTTAAGCGCTTGGAACTAAGTGTCGGAGATTCTGTTATCTGGATGGTTCAACCCAGTGAAATATCTCTGCTAAGGAGTAGTGATGGAGTCTGAATTTTTAGCAACGATGGTACTGACGTTTAAACTCGCATCCGTAACGACACTGATACTCTTAGTTATTGCAGTCCCATTGGCATGGTTCTTAGCATTCAGTAGTCTTCGATTCAAAAGTATCCTTGAGACCATTGTCTCTATGCCTCTCGTGCTCCCTCCATCGGTTTTGGGATTTTATCTGCTACTTGCCTTTAGTCCCGTTTCGGGAATCGGAAGTTTTTTAATGGATCATGGAATACGGTTGGCGTTTAGTTTTGAGGGTCTTGTGATAGGTTCAGTGATCTTTAGCTTACCCTTTATGGTTCACCCGATACAAGCAGCACTATCGCAAGTCCCCCGCTCTATCATAGAAGCTTCATATACATTGGGTAAATCACCGTTTGTGACTGCTTTACGTGTCGTTCTACCCTCAATAAGACACGGGCTAATTTCAGGTATAGTCTTAGCATTCGCTCATACTGTGGGTGAGTTTGGTGTTATTCTCATGATTGGTGGGAATATCCCTGGAGAAACTCGTGTAGCTTCCATCGCAATCTACGATGAAGTAGAATCGCTTAACTATGCCATGGCACACCAATACGCACTGACGCTCTTTGTGATCACCTTTGCTATTTTATTATTGGTGTATAGCCTCAATAAAAAATCACTTTCGAGCTTACGATGATATTTATTAATATTAAAAAGAAACTTCATGCCGCAGAAGGGAATATCGAAGCTAATTTTGAGCTTGAAATAGACGATGGAGAATTTTTAACCCTTTTTGGACCATCGGGTGCTGGAAAAACGACTCTATTGCGAATGATTGCGGGACTTGAAAAACCCGATAGCGGCATCATCCGTGTTGATGATGAAATATGGTTTGACAGTACTAAAAAGATCAATCTTTCCCCTCAAAAACGAAGTATCGGCTTTGTATTTCAAGACTATGCCCTCTTCCCAACCATGAGTATTAATGAAAATCTACGCTTTGCTGCATCGGATAAAACAGAACAATCTTTCATTGATGAGCTTCTTGACATAACAGAGCTTACCAATTTAGCACACCGTCTTCCAGATACCCTCTCCGGAGGGCAAAAACAGCGTGTTGCCCTGGTTCGTGCATTAGTACGTCATCCAAAGATACTGCTTCTCGATGAGCCTTTATCCGCACTGGACTCTACCATGCGCACAAAGCTTCAAGATGAACTGGCTTTGATTCATGCACGTCTTGGTGTCACCACATTGCTAGTAAGTCATGATATAGCAGAAACGGTAAAACTTTCAAACCGTATGGCTCAAATCGAATCGGGGAAGATAGTGCATATTGCCAAACCGCTTGAGTTTTTTAGTTCAAATACTCTCAGTGGAAAACTAAATCTTATCGGTGATGTATTGTCCATACAATATGATGCTCCCATTTACGTCGTGACACTCTTAGTCGGTCAATCAGTAGTCAAAACAGTGGTTGGAAAACAAGAGGCTCAGTTACTACACGTTGGTGAAAAAGCAATCATCTCTTCAAAAGCATTCAACCCGATCCTCATGCCGCTCAAATAAGTTATTTGAAAATATTATAGTAATTCATTTTTATTACCCTCTTATTATCCATTTAATGTGATTATACAGTTCTCTAATTGTACCTTTTGGACAAAGGAGATACTATGAAAAAAGTTGTCACTCTTTACACAGAGCATAAAAACAGTATCCAGTTTTATCTGCGTCACACACTTGAAAATTTCACAACAATATCTTTAGAAGCCAAGGATCTTCAGCGTTTTTTTGATACGGAAAAAGCAGCGGAAATTATCTATGCAATCAGTCGTAACTTTATACAAATCACACCTGATTATGGACGTCACTATTGCAATAATAACCGTGTAGGAAAAAATAAGATTTACTATTTTAAAGGATTAATCTTTGATATTGAACCTATTTATATTACCAATCCCTATTTACATGCCATTACAGGAATGCCATCTATCACTGTAATTAAACAGGAAAAAGATCATTTTATTGTTGTAGATTTTGATATGCTTAAACTTCTTGCAGAACTGAGATTAATCGAGTATAACAGTCACTTTGATAAGGTTAATAAGGTTGTAATGGGTGGAGGAAGTGCCCTCTTGGGATTAGTCGCTGTATTTTTAATCTTATATGGAGGCTATATTTTTGGAAAGGTTTTATTACAGCCATTCAATAACGATGTAATACTTCATGAAGTATTTACCTCTGTTATATCGATAACTATTGGTTTAGCTATCTATGATTTGTCTAAAACCATGATAGAAAATGAGGTTCTCTTTAAAAGTCTTGATTCAGGAAATGAACTGCAAAGCAAAATTTTGAGTAAGTTTTTAACCTCAATAATCATAGCATTGTCCATAGAATCATTGATGGCTGTATTTAAAATCGTACTTGATGACTACAGTAAAATAATCAATGCTTTTTATCTGATTGTAGGAGTCACTCTCTTGATAATCGGAACAGGAGTTTATAACTATTTCAGCCGACCGCAACGAAAAAGTGACAATCGGTCGAGTTAATTATTTTTTCTTGCCCCATTTTTTAGGGGCAGCTTTTTTCTCTAAAACCGGTTCTTCACGAATCGCTCTTGGTCCGCGTTTTCCTGTAAACTTTGGTTGAACAGGCTCTTTTTTTCGTTTATTACCAAAGGCTCCGGCTGTTTTGCCCTTTTTCTCGCCCTCTTTACTCATACTCTTGCCATGCGTTTTTCTACCTTCTAAGGCAACCGGAGGTACAAAGCCATCTACTGTAATCCATTCAGGTTTTTTACCAAGCATCGTTTCAATTTTTTTCCACGAGATATGCTCTTTTGACGAAAGTAAAGTAATAGCGACACCCTCTTTTCCAGCACGTCCTGTTCGTCCAATACGGTGAATATAATCGCTACTAACGTGTGGAATATCATAGTTTATCACCACACCCAAATCATCGATATCCAAGCCACGTGCCGCGATATCAGTTGCCACCAAGATTTTAATAGCACCTGATCTAAAGTCTTTAAGTGCTTTGTCGCGTGCACCGTGTTTTTTATCCCCGTGTATGGTTGCACATTCCAATCCACTTTCACGTAAGTAGGTGGTGACTTCATCAGCGGCCACTTTTGTCCGTGTAAAAACGAGAACTTGCGGATAATTGTTTGAACCGATCAAGTAGGCTAAAAGTTCACTTTTTTGTTCGATTTCCACGGGATGCACAATTTGACGAATTGTTGCATCCGCAGGAGACAGATTATCAATCTCAACCAAGAGAGGCTTATTCAATATTTTTTCACTCAATCGCTTAACCGAAGGTGTCATCGTTGCTGAAAACAAGATCGTTTGGCGCTTTATTGGTAATAAATCAATAATCTGTTCAACTTCCCTGATAAAACCCATATCTAAAATCGTATCTGCCTCATCCAAAACCAAAAACTGGATTTTAGACAGAGGGATAAACCCCTGCTTATTAAGCTCAATAAGACGGCCAGGTGTTGCGACGATGATATCTACGCCTTTGTCCAATGAGGTAGTTTGCTTGGACATATTCATCCCACCAGCGATGTTTAAAATCCTCATATCCATTTCCATAGCATATGAACGCATAGCTTGAGTGATCTGTGCAGAGAGTTCACGAGTAGGAACAATTACTAATGCGCGTACACGTGCTAGTTCTCCAGGTGAACTTTTAGAGATCATTTGCAAAATCGGCAATGTGTATGCTGCTGTCTTACCCGTTCCTGTTTGAGCAGCACCCATAATGTCTCTGCCACGTAAAATAAGGGGGATTGCTTTTACTTGAATTGGTGTTGGAGAAGTATGCTCCAAAGCTTCCAGATTTGTACGAAGCTGTTGGTTTAGTTGTGTAAATGGCATATTATTCTCTTTTCTCATTAATTAGTATTCATTTTAGCATTTTTATGCTTATATTGGCTCATTTTTTGCTAGGATGGTAGCACTTAAACTATCTAGAGGAAAAACGTTGAAGGTATTAGCTCTATTAGCAGCAACAGTCACACTATCATGGGGTGCCATGGTCAGTGGAATTATCTATGATAAGGGAAGTTTAAAGCCAATACAAAATGCCATTGTCATCACAAATGGAGAAGAATATCGTACAGATATCAACGGTAGTTTTACCGTACCTAGTGATGCCATTATTGGTGTTCGTGCTATAGGATATGAGCGAAAGTTTTATAAGACCGGTGGAAGAATGTATTTGAATCGCTTAGTGCCTAAAGCGCTATATATGTCGAGCTTTGGTGCAACAAGTAAAAAATTAATGGATAATGCAAAACAGCTTATCAATACAACACAAATCAATGCACTCGTTATTGATATTAAGATGGATCGTGGTCAAATAGCCTTTAAAACAACAAATCCAACTGCGAATAAAATCGGTGCACAAGAAGTGATCTTATTTAAAGACATCAAAAAGTTTGTTGCAGATATGCACAAAGAAAATATTTATCTAATTGCCCGGATCGTTTCATTCAAAGACACACCATTTGTTACTGCCTACCCACAATACGGTATTAGGAAAAGTGATGGTACCCTCTTTACAGACAAAGAAGGTTTATATTGGATTGATGCATCTTATATCCAACCTCGCGATTATATTATCAGTATTGCAGAAGATGCCGCAAAAGCTGGATTTGATGAAGTTCAGTTTGACTACGTACGTTTTCCTGATCGAAAAGGGATTGAGTTTTCCGTTGAAAATACACAGGCCAATCGCGTCAAAGCAATCTCAGGATTCTTGGAAACTGCACGTAAACGCTTAACCCAATATAATGTTTTTCTCTCCGCAGATATTTTTGGATACGTCAGCTGGCATGATGCCGATATCGAGATCGGTCAACGTGTTGATGCACTGGCACCCTATGTTGATTACCTTTGTCCCATGCTTTATCCAAGCGGCTTTAATGCAGGAATTCCAGGATATCCAAATCCTGTTGAAGCAAATTATGAAATCGTTAAACACTCTTTGGATAAAGCACTAACAAAGTCTGGCAACTCACCAATGAACTATCGTCCTTGGTTACAAGCGTTCAAAGATTATGCATTTGATAGACGCGTCTACGGAGACCAAGAAATTCGTGATCAAATTCGAGCCAGTGAAGACTTCGGTAGCTGTGGATGGATATTATGGAATCCGCGAAATGTCTATACTGCTGCTGGATTGATAACTTTGGATGGGAATGTATCTGCGAAATCCCATAAACCTGTTCATAAACCTACCCTAAAAAAAACGAGGGTATAAAACCCTTGTGAAAATTTGCTACAATAGGGACTTGAAAAGAATTATCTGAAGTGAATATTGACAATGGGAGAAGAATGAATTTTAAACTTTTTTTATTTTACATCTTAGTAATACATGTCAATACTCTCTTCGCTGAGTCTAAACGCCAAGAACCTTCCGTATTTTTAAAATATGAACAGACATTAACTGAGGTACAAGACTCAAATACAAAGAGAACATATACATTTACAAATAACAAAATCATTGAAAAAGCAGACAATAGTGATAACACACTCACATACCTCAAAGCTAATCCCTTGTCGTCATCTTCTCCTAGAGATGACAAAAGTGAACTCAATACACAAGACAAATTATCAAAAAAAATAAAATCATTAAAAGAAAAAATAATTGCTAAAGCAAAAATGTTTTTAGGTACACCCTATCATTTTGGAAGTAAAAGCTTAGAGCAAACAGACTGTTCAGGTTTTATACAGCAGGTCTATAGTGATCTTGGAATTGTATTGCCAAGAACTACTGTCTCACAGGCACAAAGAGGAGTGAATGTTGATTTTGACAATCTAGAAGTAGGCGATCTACTATTTTTTTGTACCTATAAAAATGGACCTTCACATGTAGGGATCTATACTGGAAACGATAAGATGATTCATGCATCCTCAGGTGCAAAACGTGTTAAATATGACAACATTAACAAACTCTACTATAAAAAAAGATTTCTATTCGCAAAAAGACTGGCATTAAAAAAATATATCAATACGGGAATGACTCCTGTTCTATAAATACATTAGTTATAACTCCAAATCTCCTGATTTATCTATCAGGAGAAATAAAGTACAATATAATAATTTTTTAACAGAGGTTTCTCCATGAATTCTGAAAAAGTCATTTCAGGTTTTTTTATTATATTGGCACTGACAATCAATTTTGGTTTTTTTTACGGTTCAATTGACGATATAAACCACCACAGTGTCTATGAATTATTCGCCGCAATTGTTATTAATCTTATCGCCACTATCATGAAGCTTGGCGATAAGACGCAAACTGGTTCCGTCTTACTTGCAACAAGCTTTGTTGCTGATCTTCAGCTAATCGCTGCAGCTATCGTATGGGGTGTTATCAATATGACAAGTGTCATGACACCTGAGCTATTTACAACAGTCGTATCATTATCGGGTGGTGCTTTGATTGCCAATATCATTTCCGTCACACTATTTGTTGGCGAAACACTATTGCTCAAACGCTAATCTTAGATAGTATATGCACAACGAATCGTCTATCTGGCTTTTTTTACGAAAAATGAGGGCCCCCCTCATCGTTCTAAACCTTGCACACGCAATCCCAGTCTTTTTACTTACATTGGTACCCGGTATTGATGCAAATGGGAACTCCGTTCATCTCTCTATTTTTGATGCAATGTACATTGTCGGTTACACAGCAACAACGATTGGGTTTGGTGAGATACCGTATGCTTTTAGTTATCCCCAACGTATTATTATATTATTTACAATTTATACAGCTGTTCCGGCATGGTTTTATGCTCTAGGTACCTTGGTTAGACTGTTTCAGGACAAAGTCTATATTGATGCCATAAAAATGAACTCTTTTCGACGTAAAGTTCGCCACCTTAACCAAGACTTTATCATCATTTGCGGTTATACTGATTCGGCAAAGCTTCTTATTGACAAGCTCACTGAGGACAATCTGTATCGCTTAATCGTAATAGATAAAAACAGTGACAAAATCGAAGCTTTACAAAGTGAGCTGTATATGCCATCTATTGCTGCTATTGCTGCAGATGCATCGATGACCGATGTCCTAAAATCATCGGGTATACAATCTTCTAGCTGTAAGTTTTTGGTCACCTTATTTGATGATGATCAATTGAATCTGAAAATTGCTGTACGTGCTCGTATACTTAATGAAGAAATTAAGATCATTGCCCGATCCGGCATAAAGCATGGAGGAGAGAATCTTACTAATATCGGTGTAGATCACGTCATCGATATATTCTCCATAATTGCACGACGTATTGATTTTGCACTCAAATCACCGTATCTTTTTAACCTTCTCAATTGGATACAAGGGGGGAATCTGCATGTCAGTAAAACGGATATTTTACCGACTGGTAAATACATTGTTTGCAGCCGTGGTCGTTTTGGGAATACGGTACAAAATACATTAGATAGAAATAATATCGAATACACTTATCTTGATATTAACAAACAGCTACATGAAAAAGTTTCTTCAGATCAAGATTTCTTTTTTCAAGCCGGTATATTAGAAGCCTCATGCATAATAGCGGGAACCAATGATGATGCTATCAATCTATCTATTGTTGCTACGGCTAGAGCCATCAACCCCAATATTTTTGTTATCGTACGAGAAAACGAGCTCGAAGAACGCAGCCTTTTTTCACATTTACGCGTTGATAAGATCTTTATTTTGGATCAAATCGCTGCATTGGATGGGTACAACTATATTGATCGTCCAATGACATTGAAATTTATTGATGGTATCTCAAACTTTAATAAGGAACAATGGGCTGAAACCCTTTTACGTATTACCAATAGAATTAACAAACGTCCAAAACTTTTGCAGATGACAATAGACTATCACCATATGTACGCACTGGCACATTGTATTGAATCCTGTCCTGTCACTATTGGAAATATTTTGAATAACCCGTATAAAGATGGTCATGATCTCAAACTACTCATATTAGGAATTCAACGTGCTAATGGAGATTTTATCCTCTTACCGGATGATAATACGCATTTTGCACTCAACGATCGTGTATTATTAGCCACGACTGCTGCCAGTTACAAAAAATTCGAAACCATCATCAACCATTACTATGAACTTTATTATGTCATTAATGGAGTGGAAGCGCGACGTTTTAAAATACCCTGGTTTAATTAAGTATCAACCCGATCTTCCATCGCTTTCGTCAGTGATAGGATGTCCACATTTTCCAGACTCACCCCGGTTGGTACACCTTGCGCAATTCGTGTAAATCGCACATCACATCCGCTTAGCTTATCCTCTATGTACAGCATAACACCATGATTGGCAATAGAAGGGGTCAGCGCGAAAACAACTTCTTTGATACCGCTGTTGACGACATCACGCAAATGCGATGGATCAAGTTGTTCCAAAGACTCCAAAACAAAATAACGACCATCAAAAAGTCCGTTTTCTTCAAACGTTAAAATATCTTTTGCATTTTCAACAATACACAAAATCTCATGGTTACGCTGTTCATCACTGCAAATAAAACAAAGTTCGTCTTCACTGATCCCACCGCAGGAGCGGCATTTTTTGAGACTAGTGATAGCATTTTCAATAGCGTGCGCCAATTTTAAGCCGCCAAAACTGTCATTCATGACCATATGGTATGCCAACCGTGTTGCTGACTTCTGCCCTATAGTGGGGAGTTGCTGCAGTGCATCCACAAGGCGGTTAAATTTTTCGAGTGAGCGTTTCATGGGGATATTGTATCTAAAAGATTTTCATTATTAGTTTAGTCTTTAAGACTCAATTATTGTAACACTGTGTTTGATATGCTATAATTCCGAAAATTTTTAACCTATTTATGGAGCTACACATGGACGAATTAAGTTACTATGAAATTCTCGAAGTTACAAAAAGTGCTAATGGCGATGAAATTAAAAAAGCTTACCGAAAAATGGCAAAGCTGCATCACCCTGACCGTAATCCTGACAATCCAGATGCAGAACACAAATTCAAACTCTGTAATGAAGCGTACCAGGTCCTAAGCGATGACCAACAACGCTCAATCTATGATCGATATGGCAAAGAGGGACTACAACAAGGCGGCGGTGCTTCTCGTGGCCGTGGTGGCTTTGATGATTTAGGCAGTATCTTCGAAGAGATGTTTAATGGATTTGGTGGAGGCGGACGTCGTCAATCACGAGAGCCCACAGATAAATTCCCACTCGATATGGGTGTAGAAATGAAAATAAGCTTCAAAGAAGCGGTTTTTGGATGCGAAAAAGAAGTAACTTTTAACAGTAAAAAATCATGCAAAACCTGTAAAGGAACCGGTGCCAAAGACGGTAAAGTAACTTCATGTAATCAATGTGGAGGAAAAGGACAAGTTTATGTCCGACAGGGCTTTATGACCTTTTCACAAACATGTCCTGCTTGTCATGGCGAGGGAACGATGGCTACGGCTAAATGTTCTGACTGTAAAGGTAAAAGCTACACAGAGTCTAAAGAGAGTGTTACCGTCAAAGTACCCGCCGGTATCGATACAGGTAACCGTCTAAGAGTATCAGGACGGGGTAATACGGGTAAAAGCGGTGTAGCAGGTGATTTATATGTTACTTTTGAAGTCGAAGAAGACAGCCACTTTATCCGTAACGGCAATGACATCTATTTGCAAGTCCCTGTCTTTTTTACCCAAGCTGTCTTGGGAGAAAATATTACGATCCCTTCACTCACAGGGGACCTGCTATTAGAGCTTGAACGAGGAACCAAAGACAAACAGCAATACCGTTTTAGAAATGAAGGGGTAGCCGATGTTCATGGTCATGGAAAAGGGGATTTGATCGCTCAGGTTACCCTTACCTACCCTACAAAACTCACCAGTGAGCAAGAAGACCTGTTGCAAAAACTGCAAGCGAGCTTCGGGATAGAGTCAAAGCCTCATGAGAGTCTATTTGAATCAACATTTGATAAAGTCAAAGGGTGGTTCAAGTAACCGCTTCACCCTTTGAACCTTCCGTTTCCATTTTACGCGCCAGATAATCGGCTGTTGGTGCATCTACCGAATTGACATGCAGTACAATCCACTCAGGTGTTTTGTACACAAAATTTATAATTTTTTTAATATCTCCGAACTTTTTCCATTGTCTGACTGCGGATTCAAGATCCAATAAAAACATATCATGAGCTGTTTTATGCATATCATACGATGGAAAATCATACTCATGCATCAATCGCTCTTCGTTTGCAAAATGCTTTTGTACATGATCTATATATTCATCAAGCTTTTTTTCCAGTTCACTCAATTCTACTGTTTTTCGATCAACACCAAATGCAAGCTTCTCGATTTGATTTAGAATCTTTATCTCATTTTCGTGTGTCTCCTGCATCTGCTCAACACTCATCTCTTCAACTTGTTCAACGTAAATCAATGCCATAAAAGCTCCTTTTTTATCTAACAGTTCTTAACCAACGAAGTATAATTTGTTTATTGTATCAATTTATTGATCTAAATCAATTATTGTGTCTGTTCCCAGAGAGGAAACTGGGAAGAAAGAGTGTTGAAGGTTTTATCGAGCAGAATTACTTCGTAGAGCGTTTTGGATACGCCATAGCGATTACAATCGCGATCACAGCATACGTCCATGGAACGAAATCAGGAATCGGAACCGGATCGCCCTTGGCATACGAGTGCATTCCGGCAAGGTAATAGTTTACTCCAAAGTACGTCATCAGTACCGACGTAAATGCTAAGAGAGAGATCACGCTGAAATTATAATCATTGTATACACCCTTGATCATACGTAGGTGGATCACAACAGCATAGACCAAAATGGTTACCAGTGCCCATGTCTCTTTTGGATCCCATCCCCAGTAACGTCCCCAGCTCTCATTGGCCCATACACCACCCAAGAAGTTACCTACGGTCAAAAGGATCAAACCTATCATCAAACTCATCTCGTTGATACCATTGAGTTCTTTGATCGCGAAATTAAGACGTTTTTCATTATTAGTATTTTTGAGAACAAAAAGAATAAGCGTAATCATCCCTAATAACGCCCCAAGACCCAAAAAGCCATAACTGGCCGTAATCATAGATACATGAATACTCAACCAATAAGACTGTAATACAGGAACAAGATTAGTAACCTGGGGATCAAGCCAGTTTAGATGTGCCACAAACAAAATAATACCGGACATAATACCTGTAGCCGCAAGAGTAATCGCAGATTTACGTGAGAAAATAAATCCTGCTAATACAGTAGCCCAAGCGATATAAACCATAGACTCATATCCGTTTGACCATGGTGCGTGTCCAGAAATGTACCAACGCATGATCAACCCTGTCGTATGAGCAATGAAAAAGAGGACCAACAGACCGAAACTGATTTTACTGACCGTTTCCAATTTAAACGTAGGTTTTAATATTTTCAAAAATGAAAGAAGCAGCAGAGAAAAACCTAGTAAAAAATACAAAGGCCATAGTTGCTCAAAAATATTCCACTTGTTGTAGGCATGTTCTACGTTTAGTTTGGTCTCACTAGGATACACACTTGCACCTGCAAAATGCTGGTACTTATCAATCAAGGTAAGTGCTTTGTCCGCATCAGACCAATCACCGCTTTTGAGTGCGCCATCAACAGCACCAAAATACCCCATAGCCATCAAACGAACCATTTGACCATCTTTTGGATCTAATGTCTGCAGTGCTTCGATTGTTGCATACCATTTGTTGTTTTGATCATTTGGTTTTGGCCATATTTGGATTAATGCACCGGTGTATACCATAAATGCGACATTGACACGTTCATCTATTTGCAATAGTGCTTTATCAAACTTATCCCGTTTTCCCGGAGCTTTACGTGTAGCCTCATCAACAAGAGATGCTAATTTATAACCCGAAATTTGATCTGGCACTTCAAAAAACTGCGAGAAAGCGGCCATTTTTGCATCTTCATCAAGACCAATACGTTTATTGATCTCTTTATCCCCGGTTTTGATTATGGCAATCTCACGCCATGCATCAGGTCGAAGCATCATTCCCATAACTACTTGATTAGCATTTAACCCTAAGAATGACGTACTACGGTTGAGTTTTGACAAAATTTCATGAGAAAGCGTATCAAGAGGTTTCATACGTCCAGCGGAATCTTGCACAACCAAATGGCCGAATTTATCCGCATGTACTGCATCAAAACTCTTGGCTGTTTTAATAACCGGATTTTCACTGTCTACCGCATGCAGCCCTGTAGTATTAAACGCTAGAATCATAATAGCCAAAGACGCGGCTAATTTTTTTGCATTCAAAGATTTTAGTTTCTCACTAAGTCCCCTGAATCGACCGTTCTTCACAATCAACACACCAAATAATCCAATCGCCAATAATAAATATCCGATATACGTCACCAAAGTACCCGGATCACGATTCACCGATAAAACCGTGCCCATCTCATCTTGATCAAACGATGACTGGAAGAAACGGTACTGTTTATAGTCAAGAATATGATTCATGTAAATACGGTAAGGCATTTTGACTCCATTTGCTTGATCGATAAGGGTAACTTCACTCGCATAGGATGCAGGAGACATAGAACCAGGATAACGCTCAAGCTGAAAATCATTAAGCTGTATCGAAAATGGCAATGAACGCTCAATAGAGCCATAGGCCACATCAACAGTAATATTTCCTAATGTAGCCGTTTTAGCTTCTCCCATATCGCCCGGTGTCCCTAAAACAATTACAGTATCTTTTTTATCGGCACTGGAAAGCTCAAGCGTTAATGCATCAGCACCTTTCATCATAGGCCCTTTTGCAGGCTTTGAAACAAGTTTCATAATGCCTTGAGGTATGAATGAACGTAGTACAAATCCGCCTAGTGGTGTTTGGAACAAGGTTCGTACTGCTAGTTCACTCTTTCCAGACTCCAGTGAACCTGTTTGTTGCGTGTTCATACTAAGCGTATTGAGTTTCATGTCATGATTCATCATGACTTTATCTCCTTCAATACTTAGGGAAATAACTGGCTTTTCAAAGGTTTGGCCTGATTCAAAATCAAGTACAACATCATCTGCTTCAAAAGAATCACCTTTTTTTAAAATGACCTGTTCTCCTGCGCCTCCTGATGTTACCATCATGTTGAGAATCGCATCACCTTTTGGGTCAGCAACTGCTTCAAAACTTGCATCTCCCATATATCCATCTAGTTTAACCTTGACTTCTTTTCCCTGAAATTCCAAAGTACGCTCAAATGTATTTGATAAACGTTTTGAAAGAAACAATGGCTCTTGAAACGTGTAAGATTTTCCTTCATCATGTACATTAAAAGTCACATAAGGCTCATTACTGACAATAACATTGTTGCTCTCACCCTCACGAATGTGCATGACACCCTCATAACCAAAATAACGGGTTACTCCAGCACCAATCAATATAATCAAAAATGAAACGTGAAAGGTAAATACTAATATTTTTTCTTTTCGTGCCATTTTGAATTTAAGAATATTAAGCAATAAATTAAGTGCAAGAAATCCTAATAGTATTTCAAACCATCGGGCATTGTATATATCTGCTTTTGCAGTCATCGTGCCATAGTCATTTTCTACAAATGTGGCATAGCCAACGGTAATGGCAAACACAAGCATGAGGGCCACCATGGTCTTCATGGAACTTAAAATAGCGTGAATTTTATTCATATGGAACCTATCTTGATAATATAGTCGAAAGTATAGTGCGTATACGGTAAATATATGTTAATTCACTGTTAATGAATCATTACACACCCTCTAAAATCATTGCCTCTGAGAGACGCTTAAACGCTGCTATATTCGCACCATCTACAAAGTTTCTCTCTTTACCATATTCTTTTGCAGTCAGGGCTATGCGTTTATAGATCTGACACATGATTTCATTCAGCTTTGCATCGACTTTTTCATAACTCCATTTTTCCATTGAAGCATTCTGACTCATCTCAAACTCACTGACAGCGACACCTCCAGCATTGGACGCTTTACCAGGAGCAAATAAAACCCCCATACGTTGAAAAAGTTCAATCGCATTTGGCTGTGTTGGCATATTTGCCCCTTCGATGACAGCCTTACAACCGTTATTAATCAATGTTTGTGCATCCAATAATGTCAACTCATTTTGTGTTGCGCACGGGAATGCTGCAAAACACGGGATATTCCAAACATAGTGTCCACCAGATGGATAATCTGATTTTGCAATGTATTGTGACCCTGGTACCTGAGACGCATAGTTTTCCAAAGATAAGCGACGTCCCTCATCTTTTAAAATTCGCAGCAGTGTTAGATTAATTCCAACAGGATCATAGATCGTCCCCTCACTGTCACTGCACGTTACTACTTTTGCACCAATATGCTGGAGTTTCTCAATCGTATGCAAAGCAACATTGCCAGCACCGCTCACAGTACATATTTTACCTACAAACTCTTCTTCCAATTCTTCTTTGAGCATTTCTTGCGCAAAATAGACAACACCATATCCCGTAGCTTCTGGACGTAGAAGAGAACCACCAAAGGTATAAGGCTTTCCACTTAGAACACCATCGTAATTACGGGTAATACGCTTGTATTCACCATACAAAAATCCGATTTCTCTTGTTCCAACACCAATGTCTCCAGCAGGTACATCAATACGTGCGCCAATGTAAAGATGCAGTTCTCTCATAAATGCACGGCAAAAGTTCATGATCTCAAAATCACTTTTACCTTTGGGATCAAAATCACTCCCCCCTTTGGCACCACCGATAGGTAAACCTGTCAAAGAATTCTTAAAGATCTGTTCAAATGCCAAAAACTTCAATACCCCTTCAGTCACACTTGGATGAAATCGTAAACCGCCTTTATAAGGGCCAAGGGCATTATTGTATTGAATGCGATACCCATTATTTACATGAACATGATTATTATCATCTACCCACTGAACTTTAAACTGTATGATACGATCTGGAGTAACTATACGCTCCAAAATTGCATATTTATCAAAACGGTCATCATTTTCTATTACGGGAGACAATGAATTCATTACTTCACTCACCGCTTGTATAAACGTACCGTCAATTGAACAATTTGACTTTTCTAGATTATCTATTATTTTTTTAATCATCCCAATCCTTTTTCTAAGAAAAAACTATTTTAGTTCACCCCAATGATTCCCAATATTAAACGACGTTTTGAGGGGAATACGAAGCTTCATAATAGACTCCATAACATCCACAAATCGTTTTCCTAGTTCAGACGCAACGTCTTCATCTACTTCAAAAATAAGTTCATCGTGTATTTGCAATAGCATTCGTGCACGCAGACCCTCAGTACGAATCATTGTATCAATGGCATTCATCGAAAGCTTAATAAGATCACTTGCAGAGCCTTGAAAAACAGTATTAACGGCTTCACGCTCATACGCGGCTTTAAGCATCGGTGTCGCACTTCCAAAATCAAAATAGCGTCTTCGATGCAAAAGTGTCTCAACATATCCTACGCTTTTTGCCTGTTCTACGACACTCGAAAAATACCCTTTAACACTCGGGAATGTTTCAAAATAACGCTCTATTATTTCTTTTGCTTCTTTGGTCGTTATACCTAAGGTATCCGAAAGTTTTTTAGCACCCATTCCGTATAGCAGTCCGAAGTTCACGGTTTTAGCAATATTACGTTTTGCACTTGCTTGTTCTTCCCCAAATAAGGATATGGCGGTTTGCATATGAATATCACGATCGTCATTAAAAGCATTCACTAAAACGTTGTCTTGACTAAAATGGGCCAATAAACGTAGTTCGATTTGTGAGTAATCGATGCCGATGAGTTTTTTACCCTTAGGTGCCACAAAAGCTTCACGGATACGCATTCCCAATGCCGTTTTTACAGGAATATTTTGCAAATTTGGATTTTTGGAGCTCAAACGCCCCGTTGCGGTTCCTGTCTGAACAAACGAGGTATAGATACGAGAGTTTGCATCGCTTTTTGCCAAGGCCATGAGCGGTTCTATGTAGGTAGAAAAGAGTTTATGATATTCTCGGTATTGCAATAACATAGCAACGACTGGATGCTCGTGTTTTAACCCTTCCAAAACGGATTCATCCGTACTGTAGCCTGTTTTTGTCTTCTTCCCATGTGGCAGTGCCAATGTTTCGAACAATATGGTTCCCAATTGCTTGGGTGAGTTGAGATTAAAAACCGTACCGCACGCGCTATGAATATTTTCTGTAAGAGATGCCAGTTCTTGAGCTACTTCTAATTTGAAAAGCTCCAAAGCATTCACATCTACTGCAATCCCTTCTTTTTCCATCCCCAGCAATGTATTGCTAAAGGGAAACTCCACTTCATAGGCTTCCCTTAATGCTTGTGCACCACCCTTGAGTTCCAACTGTTTGCTCAATACCTCATACAGTCTCATCGTGATATAGGCATCTTCCCCAGCATACTTGCACGCATCTTCAATCGCTACAGAAGCAAAACTGTCCCCTTTTTTGACCGTATCTTTAAAATGTATCATTTCATGACCAAATAAGGACTGGCTCAAACTGTCCATCGAAAGAGATCGTCCTGAATCACCAAGCCATGCTAAGACCATGGTATCGGCATGTATCGCTAATCTGTCAACTTCTAAATATCGTGTCACAAAATGAAGATCAAATTTAATATTATGGCCTATGACCTTACGTTTAAAAATCTCCGCTATTGCTTTTTTGCCCGCATCAACACTGACTTGATCCCCAACGCCCAAATACGAATGAGAAATGGGAACATAATATCCCGTTTGACCATCCGTACTAAAACTAAACCCGACCAAAGAGTCATTATGATAATCCAAACCTGTTGTTTCGGTATCAAATGCGATCAATGCATCCACTGGAATCGTTGCTATATGACGTGCTAGTTCCTCATCCGTATTGAGCAGAAGCGTACACCCTTCTTTAGTCTCACATGCCTTCTGCACGGTATCATTTTTAAGAACTGCAGGTTGTTCTTGGGTATCATCAAGTAGTGCTTTTGCCTTCAAAGAGCGTAATACTGCATTCATCTCATAGTGGACAAGATCATCATACAAGGGGAGAAAAGGATTCTCAAAATGCATCTCATATTCACTAAAATCCAATGCTTCAAATACATCCGGCTTAAGTGTAACAAGCTTTCTGGAACGAAACGCATCCTCACGATAGGTTTCTAATAATCCACGAATACGAGGTGGCATCACTTCATCAAGACGCTCATACATCACATCCAAACTTCCAAACTGAACCAACAGTTTTTCTGCCGTAACCTTGCCAATCCCTTTTACACCAGGGACATTGTCCGCGGTATCTCCAATGAGAGATTGATAGTCGATAAATTGACTGGGAGTTACCCCGTATTTTTCGGTACAGTGCTTCTCATTGAGCACTTTTTTATTGATGGCATCTACAAGAACCACTAAATCATCTTCAATAAGCTGGTACAAATCTTTATCATGAGAGACGATACGCACTGTATGCCCTTGCTGTCTTGCATGATGGACCACTGATGCAATCATGTCATCTGCTTCATATCCACTGAGCATCAGCGACTTATAACCCATTTTTTCAATCCACTCAATGGCTATGGGTAATTGTTTGACTAAATCTTCGGGTGCAGGTGAACGGTTTGCTTTGTAATTTGGATCAATGTCGGATCTAAAACTTGGTCCCTTTGCATCCAACGCAAAAATCAGATAATCGCTACTGTGATCTTTATGAAGTGAGGCTATAAAGTTCATAAATCCGGTCAAAAGACCGGTTGGGAAACCTTGTTTATTGGTTAGGGGAGGAAGAGCATAAAAAGAACGGAAAAAAAATCCAAAAGTATCTATAATAGTTATTGTTTTTGTGGCCATCTTTACTAAAACTATGCCGCTTTTATTTCAACAATAGCATCAATCGCTTTTTGTAATTTAACAACATCAAACCCTGCTTCTTCTGCTTTTTTAAGTCCTTGAACAATCGAGCGCTCAGATAACGGATCATTGATAGGGATAATGGTTTTGATGATATTAAGTGCTGCCGCGAACTCTTTAACTTCATCAGGCGCTTTATGCGGTGTATCTGAAAAGGATATCATTTTTACAAATTCATGATCAAAATTCCAGTGAGAAAATATGGCAGCCGTTACTTCTGCCGTTGATGCTTCTACATAGCTACGTTCAACACTTGAAATATCCACTGCGACATCAATATCAGATTTAAAATTCGTTACTAGCTCTTCTTGGATAATATCGCTTGCAATAACGATCTTTCCTGTCTCTTGTAAAAAAGAGGCTAAAAAAAGTTTATCTGCTTTAGTTTTATCTATTTGACTAAACCACTTATGAGACAAAACAGCCTGTAATGATGAAATCTCCGCAAAGCGCTCTGAGCTGATCCCATAGGGTTCCATATCAACATTCAAAAGCTTACGTACCGAATTACCCAAACCAATAGATCGTGTCATACTCATACCAAATAGTGAAACAGCCTGTGCGACATTATTGATCTCACGACGTAAACTGTACAACGGTGAATTTGCCGCTTTTAGTAAATTAGCAACAATCATAGGATCGCCTTCAATAGTCTTCACCAAATCACCAATAGAAGATTCAGGATCATTACAAACCCTTTGCATCTCTATGACTGTCTTAGGTAATGGCGGTAACGATTTAATGCTGTCAATCATTGAACTTTTCATTCATGGTCCTTATAGTATAAGCTACTGCGTTTATTATATCTTATTTAATTCAAGAGCTAAATATTTTCCGGTAAAACTTCCAGTTTTTTCCCAATCATTTGCTATGCTTTCCGGATTTCCCTGGGCAACCAGAAGTCCACCGCCTGATCCACCCTCAGGTCCTAAATCAATAATATAATCGGCATTCTTAATCATATCAAGGTTATGCTCAATTACTAAAACTGAATTTCCAAGTTCGACAAAATTATGGAGTACTCTCGTTAAACGGTTTACATCATCAAAATGCAGCCCAGTAGTAGGTTCATCAAGAATATAAAGTGTCTTTCCCGTGTCTTTTTTACTGAGTTCTTTCGCCAATTTGATACGTTGCGCTTCACCACCAGAGAGAGTTACTGCGTTTTGTCCCAAGGTTATGTAATCCAAGCCCACATCACTAAGTGTCTGCAATATCACTTTCATTTTAGGGATAGGGGAAAAAAACAGTAACGCCTCACCGACACTCATGTTCAATACATCGGAAATCGTTTTCCCTTTATATTCTACTTGCAAGGTTTGTAAGTTGTAACGACTTCCATGACACGCATCACATTTGACCATAATATCAGGAAGAAAGTGCATCTCGATTTTGATTTCACCCTCCCCCTGACACTTCTCACATCGGCCGCCTTTAACATTAAAACTAAAGCGCGATGCTGTATAGCCTCTGATCTGTGCCTCTTTAGTTTTGGTAAACAAATTACGGATTTCATCCATAACCCCAGTATACGTCGCAGGATTTGAGCGCGGTGTACGTCCGATAGGGCTTTGATCTAGGTAAATAACTTTATCAAGCTTATCAAGTCCTGTGATCTCAACACCTTCGACACGATTAACTTTACGTGCACGGTTTAAAATCTCTCTTGCCACCGGTAAAAGTGTTTGTAAAATTAATGAGCTTTTACCACTTCCACTGACCCCAGTAACACATACAAAGTTGTGCAGAGGAATCGCAACACTCAAATCAACGATATTATTTAAAGAGACATTGTTAATATGCATCCACTCTTCTTGAGGTCGTCGATGAAAATATTTGATCTGCTTACGTCCTGAGAGATAATCCGCAGTCAAGGTATCGCTTTTTTTCATCTCCTCAAGTGTTCCTGCGAACACAACATTACCGCCAAACTTACCGGCACCAGGCCCTATATCAACGATGTAGTCGGCGGCTTCTATCGTCTCTTTGTCATGTTCAACCACAATAACCGTATTGCCTTTTTCCTGAAGAGAACGCAGGGTCCGGATAAGTTTTAAAGTATCACGCTCATGCAATCCAATACTAGGTTCATCAAGGACATACATAACACCCGTCAAACCGCTTCCGATTTGTGATGCGATACGTATTCGCTGTGCTTCTCCACCACTGATACTACGAGCATCACGGCTCAAAGAAAGATAGCCAAGCCCCACATCAAACAGAAAAAAGAGACGTTCACGTATCTCATTAAGTATTGATGCTGCGATCATTGTATTTTGCTCACTTAGATGATCAAATGTCTTAGGATCAACAAACCATGCATACGTATCTTTTAATGGCATAGTGATCACATCACCAATCCCCTTATTTGCAACTTTTACCGCCAATGATTCACGTTTAAGGCGGTTAGAGTCACAAATATTACACGGCTTTTCACTCATATAATCCGCGAGATCTTTTTCATCTTTAAAAATATCATATGCAATACGTACAATCCCAGGCCAGGTTCTATTAATAGGGTGTGATTGCCAACTAAAGGATACATCGTCTACTGTACCGTGTAGTATGGCCTTTTTTTGATGTTCCTCTAGCGAATAAAACGGCACCGAAACGTCGATACCAATCGTGGCACAAAAGGCTTTTAGAAACGTAAAGTAATATCCCTTGTTGAAGCCATAAACTATCTTGATAGCCCCTTTTTCAACCGACAATTCAGAGTCAATGATCTTCTCATAATCCAACGAATAGCGAATTCCCAATCCATCACATTCACTGCACGCACCCTTGGGTGAGTTAAATGAAAATGAGAGTGGTTCTAACGGGTCAAAACTCACTTTACAATCAAAACATGCACTGTGTTCACTGTAGTGTATGAGCTTATCGTGAAGACCGACTTCATCATGGTTTTGGATTTCAATTTCTACTTCACCAAAACTTTCTTTGAGCGCTTTTTCAACATCTTGTCCCAAACGATCATGGTTTTCATCCTTAACTACCAGACGGTCAATAACCACTTTAATCGTATGTTTTTTAGTTTTAGAAAGCTCTATTTCTTCATCTAAACGAACCATAACACCGTCTATTTGAGCTCTCACGTATCCTTTATGTCGCAAAGATTCAAAAATATCCGCAAAGCTCCCTTTTTTCTCTCTGACAAGAGGAGACATGATTACAATTTTAGAATCAACAGGCAGCTTTAACACTTGATCAATAATATCTTGTGCCGACATTTTAGTAATTTGCTTGCCGCATAAATGACAATGTTGAACACCGATTCGAGCGTACAATAAACGTAAATAATCATAAATTTCAGTAATGGTCCCTACAGTTGAACGTGGGTTCTTAGACGTTGTCTTCTGATCTATTGCAATAGCAGGCGTAAGCCCTTCTATCTTATCTACATCTGGTTTACCGACACGATCTAAAAATTGACGTGCATACGATGAAAGAGATTCGATATACCGACGCTGTCCCTCTGCATACAGAGTGTCAAAGGCCAATGTAGATTTTCCACTACCACTAATCCCAGTAAAGATAATAAGTGAGTTTTTGGGAATTTCTAGCGATATATTTTTTAAATTATGCTCACGTGCACCAATAATTTTAATCATGTCCATACTGTTTATCCTAAAATGATTTTGTACGCCGTAAGGGCGAAAATAATACTATAAAAGGCTATAAGTACCTGTTTATAATGCTTAATATGTATTTTTTCCAGTAAATAAATGCCTATCCCGATACCAAATAAGGATGAAATAGCCATAACAAGCCCTGCTTGCCAATGTAACATACCTAAAAATCCCAGGGTGACAAACGACGACGTAGAGGTAAATAGCACAAAAAATAAACCAATAGCTGACGCTTTTTTGAGTTCAAAACCCATAAATGTCACTAATATAGGTGTCATCAAAATTGCACCTCCAACCCCTAACATTCCTGAAAACAAGCCAATAAAACTTCCTATGACGACATAAAGAGGTCTATTGATTATTTCAGGTCGCGTAGGCTGTGGAGATGACATTACAAACCGTATAAGCGTAAAGACAACAATAGCTAAAAAAGACCATTCAAGCAATACTTCATCTAAAACTTTTACCAGCATTGCACCAAACATTGCTCCGACTAAACCGCCAAAACCAAAATATTTGATGTCACTGATGCTATAAGTCTTTTTCTTTTTATGCAGTAAAGCTGCCATAAAAGAGCCAAATACCATCTGCATTACCGATAAAACAATTGCTTCTTTGATCCCAAATCCTAGCATCATTAGTAGAGGTACACTTACTGTCCCTCCTCCAATTCCAAAAAAACCGGATAAAGTCCCAACTGCCACACCCAAAACAATTAGTTCGATTGTCATCATATTACGCTTTATGTTCGATTATACATCGCGATTATACTTTAGTTTACCCCTATTCTTTCCTTGCAAATTTACGCTATAATTAAAAAACTTACTCAAATATAACTTTATAGGGTTGCCAATGTTACCAATAATTCTGCAAGCTGCTGAAAATTTTTGCATTCACCAAATCGGTTTACCACATACTACTGTTGATACAAATGAAAAAAAGAGAACACTTATTGCTTATTTAGACATAGAAACCAAAGATGGTGAAAAACATCGTGCCTATTTAGGATGTGACAAGCTATTAATACAGCATATTGCAGAGATCTACCTAGGTGAAGAAAGCTCAGATGAGGAGACTCTAATGGACATGTTACTTGAGACCACTAATATGATCATCGGGAGTGCAAAAGTTATCTCTGAAACGTCAGAGGTTAATGCATTTACCATTTCAACACCACATTTTCTAAAAGAAGATTCTTTCACTATACCTTATGACGCGATTCATACAATCAAAATTGCTGAGGGTGAAATGATGATTGCGATAAAGGCTTTATAATTATGGATGAAGAATTAGCCACTTCTACAGAGCCAGGGTTTGATCCACTCAAAGAACTTGCATGGATGGATTATGAGGGATTACTTGACATGGAGGTTGAGTTCGTTTCGGATCTTGGGCAGACAACCCTCTCTTTGGGCGAAATACTCAAGCTGGAAAAAGGATCTGTAATAGATCTTGGAAAACCGGCCGGTGAAAGTGTCGAATCCTACGTCAATCAACGAATTATTGGAAAAGGTGAAGTAATGGTTTATGAAAAAAATCTTGCGATTCGAATCAATGAAGTACTTGATTCAAGTGCAGTATTGTATTATTTATCCAAAGAGAGATTATGAAAAAATTAGCCCTTATCTTACTGATACCTGCAATACTATTTGGCTCAAAGATTCTCAGTTACAATATCTATGATCGTAACGACCATGTTGATATTATGCTTACCTTTGATACTCCCTATGAAGGTGTTTTACGCCAAAATAGACAAGGTGATATAATCGTTATAAAACTTGAGCAAGCATCAATTGATTCGCCTATAGTAAAAACCATCACCTCTGATTATTTACAAAAACTTGCAATATCACCTAGCGCTGATCAGATAGAAATCGTAGCAAATGTACCTGCTAATGTTATTCTTCAGGCATCTAAAACATCAGACTCGTATGGCTTAAGACTACGCTTTAACCCATCGCTTGCATCACCATCACAAGATAGCTTAACCGCACAAAATACTGCCACAAACGCCATGCTTCCAACAAAACAAGGCAATGAGTTTGAACAAAGCTATTATGTTGTTATTGGAATATTAATCGTAGGGATTGCTATACTTTTTTGGCTCAAACAAGGAATCTCAAAAAAGACCCTAAAGATGCGTGATGAACCAAAGGTTCCATGGTCTTTTAAAACAGAAAAATCCAAAAATCCAATCTTATCATCAACTGCATCACTCAGCAATACATTAGGAGGGGGTGGAGTTCAGATTCGATTCCAAAAAACCCTCGATTCTTCCCACTCTGTTGCTATGCTCGATTTTGGTACACAAAGCTATCTCGTTCTTTTGGGTAATAACACTATTTTACTCGACAAGTTTCAGGATAATATTCCTATTTCGCAAAATGAATTTGAAACAATGTTGCAATCAAAACATCAAGAACTGGATGGTTTTTTTCAATTGGGAACAACGCAAGATGAATCTTTTGATTCTTATAAAGAAAAGGCTTCTGGAGGATATTGATAAAGATTTTTTAGCATATCTTTAATTATATCTTTCCTTTTTTATAGCCATTTAAAAGACGTAACATATTCTCATTGTGAGAGCTTTCAAGAAGTTTTAATGCAGTAACTCCTTCTTTATTACGAAGGTTTACTTTTGCACCATTTCCTAAAAGAATACGTACAAAGGTAACATTACCTTGTTGTATCGCATAATGAAGCGGTGTATTATCCAGTTCAACATCACCCAAGTTAATATCAGCACCTGCTTTTATTAATGCCAATAAACTCTCTTTTTGATTCAAGTTAACCGCATGTATTAATGGAGTAATACCCCTATCATTAGGTGCATTGACATCATCACCCTCACCTAAAAGACGGTTGATTGCTTCTAGATTACCTTTGGCAACAGCAGAATGATAGGTTGTACATCCATTCAAAAACAGTAAAGACATAGCACTGTAAAAAACTACTAATTTTATTCTCATATTACACAATCCTCCTTAGCAATCGCAACTCATAGATGAGGCCTTAAAACCCTCATGAATTTGACGATTTTCACGAAAAAACTTATCCACTACATCCATAAACTCATTAGGATTATCAATTCGATTCACCGCATCGCGTAATGCGGATGCGCCTTCATATCCCTTAGAATACGTATGGACATGCTTACGAAACAGCACGACACCTCTATCTCCATAAAAAGAGATCATACCCTTCACATGTTCCATGATAATGGCATGCTTTAGCATTGGGTCAACGTCACTGTTACCCGTTTTTAATTGATGAAATATCCATGGAGCACCAACTGCCCCTCTTCCAATCATCGCACCATCAGCACCTGTATGCTTTAAAACCCATTGTGCTTTTTCATATGAATCAATATCACCATTAGCCAATACCGGTATTGAAACAGCTGCTTTAATTTCAGCAATAGCATCATAATCAACAGCTGCTTTAAACTTTCCAGCACGTGTTCGACCATGTACTGCAATAAAATCAGCTCCGCATTCCTGCACAAGTCTAGCAATTTCAACATGATTTTTTTCTTCAAAACCCAAACGTATTTTGACGCTAAGCGTTGATTTATTGGAATACTTTTTTATGGTTTCGATAATTTGTGCCATGCGTGGTAAATCTTTGAGTAAAGAACTTCCTGATCCATGACACACAATCTTTGGCACAGGGCATCCACAGTTAAGATCAATGATATCAATATTATCTTGTTCATTCAAAATCTCAACAGCACGTCGGACAACATCAACCTCAGATCCTGCAATTTGCACTGAATAAGGGTCTTCATTAGGACTTCGTTCTAGCATTTTATATGTTTTTTCTGACCCATGAGCCAATGCATTGGAACTGAGCATTTCACTGATCGTTAAGTCAGCCCCAAATTTCTTAACCACATTACGAAAAGGAAGATCCGTGTATCCTGCCAATGGAGCAAGTGCATATAAAGGAGTGTCGAAGGAAAGTTTGTTAGTCATGAATAGTACCTATCATAAGGAGCAATTGGAGAAAGAATATTCTTAATCCAATACGTAATATTAATCGCAGTATCGTCGAAAAAAGATAGCAATATCGTAGTGTTTATTAGAACGCTTCAGATCTCTGTATGCTTTAAAAATCTGATATTCATCATGAGCCGTGTTATTGAGTAGTTCATTAGCAGTATCTATCATCTGCAAATCATACAAAGTGTAAAAATAAGCTTCCATCACATCATCGCATTGCTCACTCATAGATTCAAACAGACGTATTCTCTGCTCTGGTATCATATTTTTGGCCAATGCAATTGACAAGTTAATAAAGTCATGATTCGTTAATTTGAGACTTTTGATCAAATTGATCAATTCATCATTATTCATCTCAATTCCATTTTCAGCATTGTTGATACGTCCAAGAAAAGTAAACAATGATGATTTTGTCAAAAGATTTTTGTATTTAATAACCGAGCCCATTGATGCTGTTTTAACATACGATTCGTATGCCTTTTGACAAACTACATCACCATAAGTATCATGACGTGACAATACTTCATCAGCCGTCAATTCGCCACGTTCCAAACGGTTTAAATTGTTTTGGATCATCAATGATGTTGTATGCGCTAAATGAAATTTTTTAATATCGACTTTTTTATGTGCCTTAACATCTGCAAGGAGAGTTAGTGCTTCATCAATCTTTTCATTCCCAATATCACGTAAATTTTCATAAGGTAAGATCAATGAATTATCGATTAATTTTCCCATAAATTTATACGCATCGCTTTTAAATACATAATTTCGCTCAGAGATTCCCAATAGAGAATCACGCAATGCATCAACCATTTTTTCATGATCACGACTTAAACGTCTAAGTTTAAAATTTCCAACTAAAACATATACTGCCATGTGCAACACACTTGCAAGATACAAAAGGGCAAGAGGCACCAGAACCCAAAAAGCAATCGGAAAATTTGGGAAATGAATACCTAATATATCAAATGAAATAGACTGCGTATTGATACTATAGACGGCTAAGCCGACTAAAATCATTAAAATGAATGACCCGATTGTATAACGTTTTAGTTGCATTAATTCCCCTTAAGCTTTGTTCTTCTCCGCGATAGGACGGCACACAATACAGTATTTGGCGTGAGCCTTGACTTTTAAGCGTTGAAAACCTATCTCATCTTCACACATATCACATATGCCATATTGTTTTGACTTTATTTTACCCAATGCAACTTCGATTTCATTTAACTCTTTAAGCTGCTGTGCACCAATAGCACTTTCTACAAGATTTTCATTGCTTGCAGATGCATAATCACCTTCATCATTCAGTTCACTTTCACGAAGCTGTATCATTTCTTGCTCAACACCATTCAAATTTTTAATAATTTGAACTTTTCGAGCCAATAAAATCTCTTCAAAATAATGCAGTTCACTCTCTCTCATATGTTCCCTTATTTATGATACGGATGATTATTCAACAATGTAAAAGCTCGATATATCTGTTCTAACAAGACTGCTTTCGCAATCTTATGACTCATAGTAAGCTCAGAAAGACTAATAACGCTATCACATCGAGAAACAAACGACTCCTCAAAGCCAAATGCCCCTCCGATGAAAAATTGTATCGCGATTTTATCACACAGGAGCTTACTAAAAGCCAAGCTATCGCATTTTTTTCCATCAGGATGTAACGCAATAGAATATGTTTTGCCCAACATTGGTTCCAATAGCTTACTGTAGGCAATTTTTGACGCCTCCGCGCTGGTTTGATGTGCTTTGACTATTTCTTTTGGAAATAATTCAACATCATCTATTTTTGCAAAACGGGAAATCATTTTCAGTTGTTCTTGATACAGCGGATCGTAGAGACAGCGTTCTTTTTTAGCAATAGAGATTAGGGAAATATTCACAGCAATCCGCTGCCGATTACATGATACGTCACAAATTCAAAGATATCGTCACTCTTCACTCCACCAATCGCAGCAACAGGATGGATGGACTCTTTTGCAAACTGATCCAATGAATCGCCCAATACACCTGCTTCCTTTTTGGTAGCCGTACTACGATAAGCACCTAAACCAATATAGTTAAGTTCTAAAGTATTTGCAATCGCTATTTCCTCACTGTTATGCGTCGAAAGTCCAATGATTTTATCGTTCCCGATTGCCAATTTAAGTATTGAAAGTGCACGAGAGGGGTCAGTGTCAATTGCATACAGGTCATCTTGACCAATATGAACACCATCACAATAAGCTGCCAACTCATAATGGTCATTGATGATTAAAAAACCGTCCCACAATTGACGCAGTTCAATCAGATCATTTTTTATAGTGGCAATGTCATCGTTTTTATTGCGATACTGAACAATTTCACCGTTTAAAGATTTTACTTTGTCGATTAACTGTGCAAAGCTGACATCTCGTGCACGTAAAACGTCACGATCACATAAAGCATACAGTCTCATATTAAGGAAGAAGAAGAGTTAGCAGATCACTTAATGTATCTTTGAGCTCATTACGCCCTACGATCATATCAATAGACCCTTTTTCTAATAAAAATTCAGCTCTTTGAAACCCATCAGGAAGATCTGATCCAATGGTTTGCTTAATAACACGCTGACCAGCAAATCCCACCAATGCACCAGGCTCTGCAATAATAATGTCCCCTAATGTTGCAAAAGATGCACTCACCCCACCCATAGTAGGATCCGTCAATAACGAAATATACGGGAGATTTGCTTGAGCTAAACGTGCTAATGCTGCAGAGGTTTTGGACATTTGAAGCAATGAAAAAGTACTCTCTTGCATACGTGCACCACCACTTGCACTAACGATGATGACACCTTGTCGTTTTTCCAAAGCACGATTAATGGCACGTACAATTTTTTCACCCTCGACTGAACCCAAAGATCCACCCATAAAATTAAAATCAAATACGACTAACTGAACAGGAACAGAATTAATGGTACATTCACCACTCACAACAGACGAGTAACGGCCATTTTTAGCATAGGCTTCTTCAATGCGAGCAGCATAACTTTTTTTATCCACAAATTTCAAGGGATCGATTGGTTTTAAAGAAGCATCAAACTCTACAAAACTTCCTTCATCAGCAATGATAGCAAGGCGCTCTTGAACACCGATACGTAAATGAAATCCACATTTCGGGCAAACATGATTTTGCTTTTCCATCTCTTTGTAGTACATCAATGATTGACATGAAGTACATTTTACCCAGTGAGACGGTGCTTCGCTTTTTGTAGGCTGTTTCTTTTTCTCGGAGTCACCGAACAGGTTAAATAGACTCAAAAATACTCCTTTTCAACTATCAAACGTATCCGTTCAAACACATCTTTATTCGAGCTCAAGAGAATATATCTCTCATCTTGAAACCCATAAAGGTGTTGGCTCAAATACAAGCCTGCTTGGATATCAAACGACCGCATTGTACCTAAAAATAACACATATTTAACATAAGGCGCATACGCTAATGAGAGTGCGAGTGCACCTGGAGAGCGATACTTTAACTTATTTTGCATCAGCCTTTCACCCAATAAAGGATGTTCAGGTGCTTTTTCAAAAAGACCTATTTTAGATTTTATATTAGTTACTACTGAAGTTTTATCTTCATATCGATTTATGCTCGTACGATAATATTCATTTGCTGTACGTACAAAGATATCGCCATTGGCAAGATTGCATACAACAGCTTCGGTGGTATTACCATCAACTACCAATGCAACAGAGACGCCGTAATAAGGGAAAGAAGAAGCAAAATTATCACTTCCATCAATGGGGTCCAAGATTATATTGTGAGACCCCTGAGGTGACATCCATCCACTCTCTTCTGAAAAAACAGAACCAAATGAATGTAAATTTGTAAAAAATATTGTTTCAGCTTGTAAATCAATACCACTGCTAATATCTCCACCATGTCCCTTGTCAAATGAGTCAAAGAGAGACATGTCTTTAGAACCGGTAATTAAATCACGTACTTCTATACATGATTCTATAACCGCTTTTATAAACGGATTCATTATCCGAGCAATGCTTTAACCATCGCACGTGCAGCTTCACGTCCATCATATGCTGCTGTTACTACTAAATCAGCACCTCTGTAACAATCGCCTCCTGCATAAATACCTGGAGTAGTTGTTTGGAATTTTTCATCAATAATAATTCCACCCCATGCATTGACAGCTATTCCATTCTCAGCCAAGATGGCAGGAACTTCTGGATCAAACCCAAGAGCCAAAATGACTACATCAGCATTAACGTTAAAATCTCCGCCTTTGATTTCTTCCATTTTTTGTCTGCCACTTGCATCTTTAGCACCTAAAACAGTTTTTACCATGTGCATGGATACGGCTTTACCACTATCATTTAACACTACTTCTTTTGGGGATGCATGAAACACAAAATCAATCCCCTCTTCTACAGCATTTCGATACTCTTTTTGAGATCCTGGCATATTATGGGCATCACGACGATACAAACAGGTTACATTCTTTGCACCTTCACGTTTTGCAGTACGAACACAGTCCATAGCAGTATCACCACCACCGATGACAACTACTTCCAAATCTTTGAAGTCAAATTTCTTATCATAACTTAGACCAAAGTTTTTACGTTGAAGCGCTGTTAAGTATTCCATTGCATTATAGACATTTGATGCATTATCTCCTGCAATGTTTGGACTTTTTGATTTTGTTGCACCTAATCCAAGAAAAATAGCATCATGAGCATCTGCAATTTCATCAAATTCAATGTCTTTACCAACTTCGCAATTAACGACAAGTTTCAAACCTGCATCAACAAGAAAACCAAGTCTTCGATCTACAATTTTCTTATCAAGTTTAAAGCCTGGAATACCATACGTTAATAATCCACCCGCACGATCACTTCGTTCATACATAGTGACAGCAATACCCGATCGTAGTAAATACGTGGCAGCAGAGAGACCAGCAGGACCTGATCCGATAATTGCGACTTTTTTATCTGTAGTAATACCTGGAGAATACGGCTTAAACCCTTGCTTAAAACCTTCTTCATTTATGAATGTCTCAATCGAACCAATCGTAATAGCTCCATGCCCGTCATTAAGAGTACAATCACCTTCACAAAGACGATCATGAGGGCATATACGTCCCATGACTTCAGGAAATGGTGACGGTTCATTGGAAAGATTAAACGCGAACTTCAAATCTTTTTCAGCTACCGCTTTTAACCACTGAGGAATGTAGTTGTGCAATGGACATTTATTCAGACAAAATGGGTCCCCACATTGGATACAGCGATCACTTTGTGATGATGCTTCATAGGTATCAACAGGCTCATAGATTTCACTAAAATCTTTCAGTCGTTGAACAACACCCCGTTTTGTTGGGTCAATACGTTCTATAGTTAAAAATTCTCTCATTTTAGTCCCCTTTATCAGGATTAAGTGGCAATTTGGTTAAGTTTTTTGGACGTACTAACCAGAAGTTTCGAATCTCATTACGGAAGTTATTGAGAATCACTTGTGCTTTTTCACTTTGTGTTTCCGCTATGTAATCTTTCAAAAGACGTTTTAAATAGTGACGAGCTTCACCGCCATCATCGGTATCGATACGCAATGCATCTACGAGCTCACGATTAACATTTTCTACAAAACTATGTTTTTCATCATATACAAATGCGATACCACCGGTCATACCTGCACCAAAATTGATACCGGTTTGTCCCAAGATTACGACAATACCACCTGTCATGTACTCACAAGCGTTATCACCCGTTCCCTCAACAATAGCAAGAGCCCCTGAATTACGAACCGCAAAACGCTCACCTACTGATCCAGAAACAAATAGTTTACCACCGGTTGCACCATAAAGACAAGTATTACCGCCAGCTGCGAATGCTTCACCTTGATTTGTAGAGGTAATAATAATCTTACCTCCATGCATCCCTTTTCCGATATAGTCATTTGCTACACCATTAAGGCGTATAGAGACACCATGAATCAAAAATGCCCCTAATGCTTGACCAGCGATACCTTGTAAATCAATACGGATCGTATCTGTTTTAAGCCCTTTATCACCATAGTATTGAGCAATTTCACCACTAATACGTGCACCAAAACTACGATTTACATTAGAAATATCACGTGAAATTCGAACCGAACGATCTGGATTTTTGATTGTTTCCATCGCTTCTGACAACACATCAATTTCAAATGCATTATCATCAAAAGGTTTATTACATGCAGTTTGACACGTATTGACCCCTTCTTCACGGTGTAAAATATTACTAAAATCAAACTTACGTGCAAAGTCAGTATCTATGATACGAAGTAAATCACTTCGACCTACCAATTCTTCCATTGTCTTATATCCGAGTTTTGCCATGATTTGACGCACATCTTCAGCCAAATAGGTAAAATAATTGATAAGCTGATCTACCGTACCTTTAAAATAATCAGCACGTAGCATCTCATTTTGTGTTGCAATACCAACTGAACATTTATTTACATGACAGATACGAAGCATCTTACACCCAATAATAGTAAGCGCTGCGGTACCAAATGCGTAGCTCTCAGCTCCTAATAATGCAGCTTTAACAACATCTTGACCACTTTTGAGTCCACCGTCCGTTTGGACTTGCACAAGACCACGAAGATTATTGACCTTCAATGCATTATGCGCTTCTGAGAGACCAAGTTCCCACGGATTTCCAGCATACTTTATCGATGTCAATGGTGCGGCACCTGTACCGCCATCACCACCTGAGATAACGATTTTATCCGCATATGCTTTGGCTACACCCGCGGCAATCGTCCCAACACCAGCTGCTGATACCAGTTTAACCGCAACTTTTGCATTAGGGTTTACTTGTTTCATATCAAAAATAAGCTGTGCCAAATCCTCAATAGAATAAATATCGTGGTGAGGAGGAGGAGAAATGAGCGTAACACCCGGTGTCGTATGACGTAAACGTGCGATCAACGGTGATACTTTGTGACCAGGTAACTGTCCACCCTCACCTGGTTTTGCTCCTTGAGCTACTTTGATCTGAATTTCTTCGGCACTTCGTAAATACGCAGGTGTTACTCCAAAACGGCCAGAAGCCACTTGTTTGATCTTTGAGTTTTTTAAAGTATCAAAACGGGCAGAATCTTCTCCGCCCTCACCTGAATTACTTTGTGCACCGATTGTATTCATCGCAACTGCCATACATTCGTGTGCTTCAGGAGAAATAGATCCCAAACTCATTGCAGCAGATGCAAAACGTTTAAATATTTCCTCTTTAGACTCAACTTCCGAAAGATCAATACTTGGACGGTCTGACTTAAATTCAAAGAAATCACGGATGTATTTTTGTCCACGTTTGTTGATGAGCCCACTTAACTGGTCAAAGTCTTCACGTTTACCGCTTTTAGATACGCGATGGATAGCATGAATCACGTCTGGACCAAAATCGTGATGCTCTTGTCCATTGTAAAACTTATAGAATCCACCAATTTTCAAAGGAAAAATACGGTTAAACCCATCTTGTTCAAAGGCTTCTTTATGGTTTTTACTCAAACGCTCATCAATATCTTCATACGTCAAACCAGGGATTAGGACATGAGAATCCCCAAAACAGTCATTAGCAATCTCACGGCTCAAACCAACAATGTCAAACAGACCTGAGTTACGATATGAGGCCATTGTTGCAATACCCATTTTTGACATAATCTTAAGTAGACCGCCATTAAGAGCATTGTGCGCTAACTTAAATGCTTCTGCGCAATTATCTTCATTTTCATTGGATTGTTTTACCCGTGATGCAATGGTAGTAAACAGCAAGCTAGGGTAAATAGAACTAGCACCATATGCAATAAGTGAAGCAGCACTGTGCGAATCGACAACTTCACCGGTAACCGCTACAATGGATCCTAAATGACGTATTTTAGCTGCTAATAGTGCACTACTTGTCCAGCCCACGGCCATCAACATAGGAATTGTTTTATGGTCACGATCCAGTCCGCTATCATCAAGTATGATGATACGAACACCCTCTTCTTTCACCGAATGAATAATTTTTTCAACGAGCGCATTTAAAGCATCACGTAAGTTTCCTTTATATGCTGTCGAAAAGACTTCATGCAAATATGAAGACTGAAATCGTGGTGACTTTTTATCACCGAATGATTTGAGAACTTCTAGTTTTTCTTTCAATAAGATTGGTGAAATAGCTTTTAGACGAATCGCATGGGTCGGGATCTCATCGAGTATATTATGAATCTCACCAAAACCTGAGTTTAGACTCATAACGATTTTTTCACGGATTGGATCAATCGGAGGATTCGTCACTTGAGCAAAACGTTGTTTGAAAAAATCGCTGAAATTACGTTGCACGCTACTAAATGCCGCAAGAGGAGTGTCATCACCCATAGAACCAACAGCTTCTTTTCCATCGCGCATCATCGGTTCAATCACTTGTTCAACGATTTCTTGCGTAATGTTGAAATAACGTTGTCGTGTAATCAAGTCTTCTGCTGAACAATCACACTTGGTCTCATATTGATGCTCTACATGCTCTTGAAGATAGATCATATGTTCATTGAGCCAATTCATATATGGATTGGATTTTTTTAGATATTCATTAATATCTTCATCTTTAAGCACTTTTCCGAATTTCAGATCCAATCCGATCATCTGACCTGATTGCAAACGACCGCGCTCTTTGATGTTTTCTTCTGGAATATCAATAACACCATATTCGCTAGCGATCAAAAGGGTATCATCATGGGTGATGATATACTTTGAGGGGCGCAGACCGTTACGATCAAGAACACAACCGATGTAACGGCCATCTGTCAGTGAAAATGCGGCAGGTCCATCCCATGCTTCAAAAACGGTGGAATGGTATTCATAAAATGCACGTAGTTCAGCGTCCATATGAGGCGCATTTTGCCATGGTGCAGGGATAATTGCACGTGCAGCTTTAAAGAAGTCCATTCCATTGGCGATCAGAAATTCAAAGAAATTGTCCGCACTGGCACTGTCTGAACCACGAGGCTGTAAGATAGGCAAAAGGCGTGATATCTCTTCATCCGTAAAGACTTCACTTTTAATAGACTCAGATTTTACCGCGACATTAAAACGATTGGCTTCCACTGAGTTGATCTCACCATTGTGTGCAACAGAACGAAAAGGTTGTGCCAAACGCCATTTAGGAAGGGTATTGGTTGAAAAGCGCTGATGAAAAAGTGAGAAAGAAATTTTAAAGTTCTCATTTTGAAAGTCCGTATAAAACTCTTTGATATGCGTAGGCATAATCAAGCCTTTATACGAAATCACTTTTGAACTCATTGATGAAATATAAAAATCATCATTTTCTACAAGCTCATGCTCTGCCTCTTTACGACTCAAATACAGCAATGCATCAAAACGTCGGCTTGCCATCAAAGAATTAGGGGTTATAAAAATATGATAAATATCAGGAAGAGTAGAAAGTGCCTGTTCCCCTAATGCATTTGTATCAACAGGAACAAGACGCTTAATAACTACTTTTAAATCATTATTGATACACATACGTTCCAAAACATCAAGACCAAATGTACCTTTTGTAAAGACAACGGCCACGGCATACATGTCCGGTAATTCAATCCCGCTCTCCAAAGCGATAGAGCGCATAAATTCCTGAGGCATTGAGAGAAGTAAACCACTTCCGTCACCCGTTTTACCATCTGCCGCTACAGCACCTCTATGCATCATACGTTCCAATGCAGTAATCGCATTTTCAAGCGTTTCATGTGATGGACGGTTTTTAATATTGGCAATCAGCCCAAAACCGCAGTTATCTTTAAATGATCGTAATAAATCTTGGTATTCCACTGATATACCACCTTATGCATCGGAAAAATCCGGAAAATATTTGTATTTAATCTCTTTTTAAACATAACTAGTCTAAAGAGGATAAAAATTTCTTTATTTTACCAATTATTTGGTTAAAGTAGTTTAAAATACGGCTACAAAGAAGAAAAATTATTAGTTAAAGTGTAGTTTAGAAGCAAATAATGCAGGGATTTATTATCAAACTTAGCCGTGTTCGGGATGAAGATATGATAGTTACCATCATATCCGAGGATTGCTTAACGACTCTTTATCGCTTTTACGGTGCACGTCATAGCCCTATCAATTTAGGATTTAAAATCGATTATGAATCCGAATGTTCACTAAAAAGTTCTGTCGCACGAATGAAAGATGTCATCCATTTGGGTTATTCTTGGATGGGTGAATACGATCGTATTCTGATATGGCAGCAATTCATAGCGCTCTTTTATCCGCATATCAGCAGTTCCGAAGAAATTGGTCCTTTTTACTACCAATTATTAGACGATTGTGCCAATCAATGGGGTAAACAAAATCCAAAACGCCTTGCAATCGAAGGGTATGTTAAATTATTAGAATATGAAGGAAGGTTGCATTCACGGATGAACTGTTTTTTTTGTAATGAATTTATAGAAACCAACATCTCACTCATACGTGCATTTTTACCTGCCCATCAAGAATGTTCACATACATTGTCTATCAATGCAAAAGGACTTACTTGGTTGTATGAGCACTATTCGACACTGTTTTTAAATGATAATGAAGTTGAACGACTTTGGTATGTAATGAATGAGGGATTATGAATAACGGAACACTTTTTGCTGAAAAATCAATAATATCAAATAAAGAGTCTAAAATGAGTAAAAATGAAATCGGCGAAAAATTAATCAACCATTACCTTGAGCCTGAAACAGGTAAGCGTACTTCACTAAAACCTCTTCAAGCTACAAAAAAAACGGGAAAAACCCTTAATGATTTTTATGCAGAAATACAAACTAAAAAGAATAACTCAACTATCGAAAACCTTTATCATGCTAAAAGTGCAGCGCAAATCGAAGAAATCATGATTCAAAATCGTAGACTTATCGAAATGAACTACACAAAAAATTATTAAGCCATCAAGCTGTATACAGATTTATATCTCGTAAAAATGAGGCTGATACGCTTGATCCAACTCGGATAGTTTCAGCGCGAATAATCCCTGCATCTTTACTTCGATATCTTTCCAAAAATATTCTAAGATCAAACTTGATCCTACGTTGCCTTCGATTTTATAAAACGGCCCTTCTAAAGCTTCAATAATGTCAATAACTTCAATCTCATGGGCAAGACGTGCCAGTTTGTATCCACCGGATGCACCACGAATACTTATGACTAAGTTTTGACGGCGTAATATAGAAAGCAGTTGTTCTAAATAACCATGTGATATTTGCGTCATAGCCGCAATTTCTTTAACCTGCATAGATCTGCCATTAGTAGCATGTGATAGCACGTGCATAGCCGCTAATCCATAGATTGCTTTTGACGATAATGCTGCCATTAATTAAATCCTTTCGGATACATACGTTTGAAAAAGCTGTAAAACACACATGCTATACAATAATCCAAAAATACATCCAATGCCACACATAGCAAGAAAATAAAAGCAATGATCCAAACACTGTATTGCAATCCAAGAAAACCCGATACCAGGATTCCAACGGTAAAAATCAATCCAAATATTGCGGCTAAACGCTTTGCCCCTGCATCTTCAAGATGAGTAGGTAGGTTCAAAAACACTTTAATAAAAGACGAAGTTCTAAAAATTGGGCTAAATCGTTTATATTTACTAAGGCGAACCATAAAATCAAGAATTAAAAAAATCAAGATGAATTTTTGCATCGTTATCAAATAGGTAATAACTCCTGTTGAAACGAAAATAGCACTAATTTTACTAATAGTAGAGTCAACCTGCCTAAAAATAATCGGACACCCTTTTGACATAATAATTCCTTATAAATTTGCGCTATTATAATGGCAATTATTATTATATGCAAGTATCCATACTAATTTACTAATATATAAAGATTTATAGACTATCGACGAATGGCATCACTCTCTTTTACCCATAGGTTTTCACCCTCGCCGACTCCCTGAAAGACTCGATTGACAAAATACCCAGTAATATGGATCCAACCATTGGAAGCCGAACTACCGGTAAATGAACGTCGTGCTTCCCATGTATCAATCGCACGTCCGTTTGGAGCATTGTAAATAGATGCATTACTCGCCATACGATACACAGCAGATGATTTCTTGGAACTGCTAGGGCTACTCTCTGCTGCAGTCGTCACATTTTTTATTGCAGGTGCCACAAGCGTTTTAGATGCAGTGCGATTCATTGTTTTTGCCATAGGCGGTAACGCTGGAAGTGGTGTTACCACTTTTTGTTTTACCGGTGTTTTAGATAAATCGCTTTTCAATTTAAGATTTAACGTTTTTGCACGCTCTAACTCCAAGGCCAATTTGTCCATTTTACGTTGAGTATTTTCATCTACTATAGGTTTTGCGACAAGGACTGTTTTTGTCACTACTTTTTCTACAGGACGATCTTTATACACAATTTTTTCAACAATTTTTTCTTTGACAACAGGTCTGTCTTTGTAAACGATTTTTTCTTGTGTCACAATACGATCTTTATAGACTACTTTTGCACCGTTTTTCTTTAGATACGCGATCATAGCACGAGCATTAGCAAGCTCACGTGTTAATTCGCGTACTTGTTCACTAGGTTTAGCTGTTTTTATCACCACTTTTTCGACAGGACGATCTTTGTACACAATTTTTTCAACAATTTTTTCTTTTATAACAGGTCTGTCTTTATAAACAACCTTATCCTGAGTCACAATACGGTCTTTATAGATGACTTGAGCCGGTTGAGTCTGCGATTTTACTGGCATACTGCGTAACTGGGCTATCACCGTATTGGCAGCATTTAATTGTGATTGAAGTGCTTTTATTTTCTCTGTTGGTTCAACGACTTTTGTCACAATCAGCTCAGTTGGTTTGACTTTTGATGGCTGTGATTGAAGCTTTGCCAACATCGCTTTCGTCGCTTGCAACTCTTCGCGTACTTTGACGATTGATGAACTACCACCACGAAGTTCTTTTTGAGCAAGTGCCAGTTCCGCTTTAGCCTCGATCAGCGCTTTTTTTAACATCTCACGCTCTTGCTTTGTCACTTGCTGTGTATGCAGTTGGGCTATGAGGTTTTTATTACGTGCAGTAGTCTCACGATAGGAACGATCTCGAAGAAGCATGGTCTGTTCTAGACTCTTGATAACCCCGTTTTTTCGATTTACTTCAAGCTCTAATTTTTGATTTTTATCTCTGACTTCGGCTAATACCTTGGGATCAATACCTTTTATCTCACTCTGGCTTGCACGGCACTCTTCGTATTTTTGACGTAATTTGCTTACCTCACTCAACACTGACTGAGCATCTCCGTTTGCGCCCATCAAAATACTCGCAGTATATAAAGAAAGTAACATTATTTTCAAGATAAAACCTTTCGAGTAAGCTTAACACCGATTTCTAAATGATGCGTATACGGGAACTGATCAAACAATGCCATAGACTCTACCGTGTGTGTCGTACTAAGAAGTTCAAGATCACGTAACAGTGTTTCAGGATTACAGGAAATATACAAAAGATGGTCAAAACGGCGTGCGAACTCACACGGTTCAGTTCCTAAACCACTACGGGGAGGATCCACAAAAAGAGTTTTGAGTTGATAATCCCCAAAGTTTTCTCCACCGATACGTTTGAAAACTCTCGTTTTATCCAAGGCTTGCGTGAACTCTTCCGCACTCAAGCGAACGAAATGGATGTTCTCTACTTGGTTTAGTTCCATGTTACGTTTTGCCGCGACAATAGAGGGCTTAGAGATCTCTGTTGCTAACACGCGGTCAAATTTAGCGGCAAAGGGGATCGTAAAATTACCGGCTCCACAATACAACTCCAATAAATCTCCGCCAATGTTGTCCAATTGAGAGAGAGACCATTCAATCATCTTCTCATTGACTTTTGCATTGGGCTGAGTGAAACTATTTTCGATATGGACATAGCGATACTTTCTATCTCCGATTTTGAGTGTTTCAGTCACATAGTCTTGAGACAAGATGAGTTTTTGTTTACGGCTTCGTCCGATGATGTGGATGTCCAATTTTGCTGCTATAGCCTTGGCTATTGCTTGCCATTGTTCATCCAAGGCTCGGTGATACAACAAACTGGCAACCACTTCACCCGCTTGTGTCGAGAGAAAATCGATTCCGAATAGTTTATGCTCGATTTTTGCTTCACATATCGCATCCAACAGTGGAGTCATTACGTCAGCGATAGACTGTGAAACGATCGAGCAACTGTTGATCTTTACCGAGCCTTGCTTGTCCATACGGCTCATGGCATACGATACGGCTCCCTCATCATGATAGACTTTGAACTCAGATCGATAACGATAGCGTTCACTTTCAGAAGCAAATACATCGATCTTCCCCTGATAATAGGGTGCAAAACTTTCGATGATGGAACTCGTTTTAGCATTTAGCTGTTCATCGTATCCGCTCTCATACACACGACAACTACCACATGTTCCAAAATATTCACACTGCACTTCTATCCCTACTTAACACTGGCGATCAGGTTACCGATGAGAAGATTCCACCCATCGACCATGATAAAGACCAAGATTTTAAACGGCATCGAGATCATTACCGGTGGTAACATCATCATACCCATAGACATCAGGATGGAAGCAACAACCATGTCAATGACCAAAAAGGGCAAAAAGAGCAAGAACCCGATCTCAAAAGCAGTTTTAAGCTCACTGATGACGAATGCCGGGATAACGATCGTAAGTGGTACTTCTTTGATTGACTGCGGGTTTTGCATATGCCGTATACGCAAGAACAAGGCTAAATCTTTTTCTCTCGTATTACGCACCATGAAATTTTTAAACGGATCGGTTGTTTTTTCAAATGCTTCGTCATAGGAGATAAGATTCTCACTGTACGGTTTAATCCCCTCATCATACGCTTTGGTCGCAACGGGTTCCATCACAAATATCGTAAGAATAAGTGCCAACATGACCAAAAGCTGGGTAGGAGGGACTTGCTGTGTCCCCAATGCCTGACGCAAAAATCCAAATACGATCACAAATCGGGTAAAGGTTGTCATGACGAGAACCAGACTCGGTGCCAGAAACAACACGGTTAGCATCATCAAAACATTGAGTGAACTGACCATTTGTGCAGGTGTATCAGGGGAGGCTAAGTTGAAGCTCATGCTAGGAACAGGGTTACTGGCCGCAAAAACTGTAGCGCCCATCCAAAGCATAACCATTAATATACGAGCCAAATAACCACCCCTAAACGTCTTTTAAGTAGGCGATAATACCACAAACTATGTGTAGTTCTCGATTAATTCTGCTAAAATTACACTAATTTGTTCGTAGGAGCCCTTATGTCCCACTCTCTCTCCATTGTTATCCTTGCTGCAGGAAAAGGGAGTCGGATGAAATCGCCCAAAGCGAAAGTCCTACATGAGATTTGCGGACGTGAGATGCTGTATTACAGTATCAAAGCCGCACGTGCTCTTAGCGATGATGTTATCGTCGTGGTTGCGCATCAAAAAGATGCTGTAATCGCTGCTATGGAACGCTATTTTGAGGGTCTTATCTTTGTGACCCAAGATACTGAGAATTTTCCAGGTACGGGCGGTGCCATGATGGAGGTCAAACCAAAGCATGAGAATGTCCTCGTGCTCAATGGCGACATGCCTCTCATAACCCAGCACTCTGTGAGTGAATTTATGAAAAGCGACAGCGATATCGTGATGTCGGTTATCGAGCTCGAAGACTCTAGCGGTTATGGTCGAGTGGTGATTGAAAACGGTCATGTTGTGCGTATCGTTGAAGAAAAAGATGCAAGTGACATAGAAAAATCTATACTCACGGTCAATGCTGGTGTTTATGCCTTTAAACGAAGCGTTTTAGAAATGTATCTGCCAAAACTTTCCAATGATAATGCCCAAAGCGAATACTATCTCACCGACGTCATCGCCCTCGCCCGTAATGATGGATTAGAGATCTCACCGCTCATCGTCGAAGAAGTGGAGTTCAAAGGTGTTAATTCGAAATTCGACCTCTCAACTGCCGAGATCATCATGATGAATCGAATCCGTCGTACTTGGATGGATGCAGGTGTCGTTATGCAACTGCCCCAAACCATTTATATTGAAGAAGGCGTTCGTTTCGAGGGGGAATCCATCCTCGAAAACGGCGTGCGACTGTGTGGTGATACCCTCATAGTCAATTCCCATATCAAAGCACACAGCGTAATCGAAAATTCTACGGTTCAGGACTCTGATGTAGGCCCACTGGCTCATCTACGTCCATTAAGCGTTTTAAAAAACACCCATGTCGGGAATTTCGTTGAAGTTAAAAAATCAACACTCAACGGCGTAAAAGCGGGACATCTAAGCTACATAGGCGATGCAACTATCGATGAGGGAACCAACATCGGTGCGGGGACTATCACCTGCAACTACGATGGGGTTAAAAAATACCAAACCATCATCGGAAAAAATGTCTTTATCGGAAGTGACTCTCAGCTCGTTGCTCCCGTAGAGATTGCGGACAATGTGATGATCGCCGCAGGGACAACTGTTACCTCAGGTAAATACGAAAGCGATCTATTGATCCTCAGCCGTACCCCTGTTCGTAAAATCAGCGGTTTCTTTACTAAATTTTTCGGTAAAGGTGCCTAATGCTAATCCCTGCCAATTTACTCGAAGGTAAAAAGATACTCTTGGGAGTCACAGGTTCTATTGCCGCGTATAAAACCCTCGAACTCTTGCGTCTGTATACCAAAGCAGGTGCTCAGGTACGTGTGGTCATGAGTCCCTCTGCCAAAAAATTTATCGCGCCATTGAGTTTTGAAGCACTGAGCCACAACCGAGTCCTAGATGATACCAACGAATCATGGGCAGATGATTTTAATCATATCAAAACCTCTCAATGGGCCGATATCATGGTCATCGCTCCTGTATCTGCCAATACCATTGCCAAGCTCGCAGCGGGTATCGCGGATACGATACTCACCCAATGCGCCCTCGCCTATCCAAAGACCATACTGATCTCTCCCTCTGCAAACACCCATATGATCCAAAATCCGATGATCCAAAAAGCACTCCAAAACCTTGCCAGTGCCAACTATGAGATGGTCTCTACACAGACTAAAGAGTTGGCATGTGAAACCGTAGGCGATGGTGCTATGGCGGATCCGATTGAAATCTTTTATGAAACGGCAAAAATCTTGCTCAAAGATCCTTATTGGGAAGAGAGATCTGTCGTTATCACCGGTGGAGGAACACGAGAAAAAATAGATGAAGTACGTTATATCTCTAATTTTTCTTCAGGAAAAATGGCAAAATCGATTGCTCTTTCTCTGTATTTCAAAGGGGCAAGTGTGTGCTACATCACCACAAAAGGTAATGCTGGCCTACCAAAAAACATCCGAACCATAGACGTAGAGGATGCAAAAGAGATGCTCAAATCTACCAAAGATGCCATTTTGAGTGCCAAGGAAAATACCCAAACCGTTAAGCGTCCCTTTTTGTTTATGGTAGCAGCAGTAGCTGATTTTACCCCTAAACATCCAAAACAAGGAAAACTCAAAAAATCAGCCCTAGGTGAAAATTGGCAGATTGAACTGGAACAGACATCCGATATTTTGAGTACACTGCTCAAAGATCGAGAAGGGGTCACCACCATCGCTTTTAAAGCTGAAATGGATGACCAAGAAGGGCTAAATAATGCAAAAAATCTTTTAGCGCAAAAAAAGGTAGATGCGGTGTGCTACAATCTTCTCCAAGATGCAAAAAGTTTTGGCGGAGAAGAGAACAGCATTACCTTTATTACCAACAACGATCAAGTAGATTTGGGACGACACAGTAAATTTGATCTTGCAGAAAAGATTTTAGAACAAGCATCGGCATTATGAGTAATAACCCTAGTCATATCGCGATCATCATGGACGGCAACGGACGATGGGCACAAGCACAGGATAAAAACCGTACCTTTGGGCATGAAAAAGGTTCTGAGGTAGTACGTACCATTACAACCTATTGTGCCAAAAACCCTGAGATCGACCGACTGACCCTCTACGCTTTTAGTACCGAAAACTGGAAACGTCCAAAGCTGGAAGTCGAGTTTTTGATGAAGCTACTGCAAAAGTACCTCAAGCAGGAATTACCGACTTATTTAGAGGGAAATATCCGTTTTCAGCCTATTGGCGATCTCTCTGCCTTTTCAACGAGCTTGCAAAGCACAATACGTGAGGTCAAAGAAGCGACCCAGCACTGCACAGGACTTATCCAAAGTCTGGCACTAAACTATGGAGGGCGTGATGAGATCATACGTGCGGCTGTTGCATTACAAGCGGCACAGACTCCTATTAGCTTTGATTTAATATCACAAACGCTGGACTGCGATACCGATGTCGATCTATTGATTCGAACTGGAGGCGATCACCGTCTCTCCAATTTTATGCTTTGGCAATCAGCGTATGCAGAGCTGTTTTTTACTGACACGTTGTGGCCAGAATTTACAACGGATGAGTTGGAAAAGATCATACAAAAATTTAAAAAAGTTGAACGACGTTTTGGGGGACTTAATTAATGGAAATGATATTAGTAGCAATAGCGGGGCTCATGATAGGCTCTTTTCTCAATGTCTTGATCCTTCGCACACCTATTGATCAAAGTATCTCTTTTCCTGCGTCTCATTGCATGAGCTGTAATACGCCACTGCGTGCCTGGCACAATGTTCCCCTCCTCTCATGGCTTTTTTTACGCGGAAAATGTGCTTTTTGTGGTGTAAAAATATCCATTCAATACCCACTTATCGAACTGCTCACCGCATTGATCTTTGTGTGTGCTGCATGGAAACTTGGGATCACGTATCAGGCATTTGGTATTGCGATGGTGTTTGCATTGCTCTTGGCACTCTCGGTTATCGATTTTCGATATAAAATGGTTCCTGACAGTATCAATCTTAGCGCCCTGACCTTCGCCATATTCAGTGTTACCTCATGGGGAGGGTTTGTTGCCAATTTTACCAATGCGCTATTATTGGCAGGTGGATTTTCACTCTTGCGTTTTTATCTCTCCTATGCGATTAAAAAAGAAGCGATGGGCGAAGCGGACATCATGATAGCAGCTACCATGGGTGCTGTTTTGGGTATCAAACTGGCACTTGTTGCTGTCTTCCTCTCCGCGGTTTTAGCATTGCCAGCACTGCTTTTGACACGTACGGAAGACGAAGAGTCCGAACAACTCCCCTTTATTCCATTTTTGGCCATTGCAACATGGATTGTATTGATGTTTGATACCGAAGTCTCTCTTTATTTGGTAACGCTTTATGGGTAAATTAAAACACTATATTTTTTCCCATTTAAACGTTCTGTTTTTCTCTATTTTTATACCCTTGTTTACGATTGCATCGGTTATCTTTTTGATCAAAATTGCGACGTTGACCTCAGTTATTAACCTAAGCCTCTCTGAGATGGGAAAACTTTATATTTTCGCTCTCCCTGAGCTTCTTTTCTACACTCTACCTATTGCTTTTTTTGTATCTGCAGCACTGACTCTTTTTCGGCTATCTAATGATAATGAAATGGTCGTCGTATTTTCGATGGGAATATCTCCACGGTTTTTAGTACGTATATTGGCACTTCCTGCTTTTACACTCAGCCTCTTAATGCTTATCAACTTCTTGGTGATAACCCCTTATATAAAACACATCAGTAAAAGCTTTAGTCAATCTAAAAAAAGTGAAGCCAAGTTCAATTTAACCGCTTCAGAATTCGGTCACCATTTTGGAGACTGGATGATTTTTATCAACAAAAGTGACAATGAAAACCGTACCTACGGTGGTATTGTTTTGTTTAACAAAGGGGAAAAAGAGGAGATTCTTATCGTAGCAAATGATGCAGAACTCATCAATAATAGCGGTTTATTACAACTAAAACTCCATAATGGCGAAGGCTATTCCTACAATAACGATACCTTTAAACATATGAAATTTAAAACCCTTATGATCAATGACAGTATGGAAAAAAGTCTTTATGCATACAATGGTATTTTAGGATATTGGCAAAGCTATAAAGAAGAAAGCTTTAAACAAAAGCTATTAATCACAAATACATTGCTTAGTGTGTTCCCCCTTCTTTCTATTTTTCTCATCATCGCACTTGGTGTAGTACATGCTCGTCACCAAAAACGGTGGATCTATTTATGGCTCTTTTTGAGTATCGTCATTTACTACGCTGCTGCGATTGTCCTGCAACAATGGTTGACATTTTGGACTATACCCGCCGTTGCCATTGGTTGGCTTCTCATTACCTACACTTTCTATCGACGCCTGGTTGGTAGTCGCTTTTGAACCGTGCCAAGATCACCCTGAGCTATAACGGTTCAGCGTTCATGGGCTCGCAACAGCAGCCTACTACTACTAATACCGTCATAGGAACCCTCACCATAGCTCTCAAACGTCTCAAGATAGCTTCCGTACCCAAAGGTTCAGGCAGAACAGACCGAGGGGTCCACGCCACCCATCAAGTGATGCACATTGACCTCCCCCACTTTTGGACCGATATGCGACGTCTTAAAGACATGCTAAATCTCCAACTTCCCCCCTCTGTACGAATACGACGTATCGAGTTTGTATCGCCAGAATTTCATGCCCGTTACGGTGCGAGAAAACGGGTCTATCGCTATATCTTCAAAGAAGGAATAAGCAACCCATTTGAAGACGATTTCGTCACTTTCGTCCCCTCCCTAAACCGTGAGCTTATCAGCGATGCTATCACAGCGTTTCAAGGTGACCACAACTTTGAGCTGTTCAAAAAAAGCGGTGATGATATGGAACACTATGTTCGCCGTATTTATCGTGCCTATGCCTACTCTCGTCAGGGCTATTTTATTCTAGTCTTCGAGGGAAATGGCTTTTTACGCTCCCAAATACGTCTTATGGTGGGTTTTTTGCTAAAAATTTCCAGCGGCAAAGCCACCAAAGAACAACTTATCGAACAGCTCAATGGGGTAAAACGCCACAGCACCAGTATTGCACCCCATAATGGACTCTATTTGACTCGTATAAAATACTAGTTTAGTCATATAGACTAAACTTAGTTGATATCTCTTGCATTACAAAAACTCTTTTGTTATAATCACATCCGCTAAAGGCACGTTAACGTGCTTGGGCCTCCTGCCGAAGGAAGCTTAGCGTTAGCGTAGCCGAATGGGGCTTTGCCCCGAGGCGTATTAATCAAATAAAAAGGAATTAGTCACATGGCAAAACATCAGTTTCAGACCGAAGTTTCACAAATCTTACAGTTAATGATCCACTCTCTTTACTCAAATAAAGAGATCTTTGTTCGCGAACTCGTATCCAATAGTTCAGATGCACTTGACAAGCTCAACATGCTTGTCCTCACCGATGACGCATACAAAGGGATTACATTTAACCCTCGTATCGACATCGTCGTGGATAAAGAGGCTAAGACTCTTACCATCAGCGACAGCGGTATCGGTATGAATGAGACAGACCTAGTAGAAAACCTAGGAACCATCGCAAAATCAGGAACCAAAGCATTTTTATCACAGCTATCAGGTGATCAGAAAAAAGATTCTAATCTTATCGGACAGTTCGGTGTCGGTTTCTACGCCGCATTCATGGTTGCGGATCGTGTTGAAGTCATCAGCCGTAAAGCAGGTGAAGAGAGCGCGTATAAGTGGAGCTCAATGGCAGGCAGTGAGTATGATCTCGAACCTGCAACGCGTGACACACACGGTACAAGCATCATTATGCACCTAAAAGACGATGAGGATGAGTTCCTAGAAGCACACCGTATCGAAACCATCATCAAAAAATATTCTAACCACATCCCTTTCCCGATCTTCATGGACAAAGAGGAATACGTAGCACCAGCAGAGGGTGAAGAAAAAGGATCAAACGAGATCAAAAACGTTCAGATCAACAAAGCAAACGCTCTGTGGACGATCAGTAAATCGGATATTAGCGACGATGAATACAAAGACTTCTACTCAAGCATCGCTCACGATTCTGCTGAGCCATTGATGTGGATGCATAACAAGGCTGAGGGATCATTGGAGTACACAACCCTATTCTATATCCCATCTAAAGCACCGATGGACTTGTACCGTGTTGATTACCAAAGCGGTGTCAAACTCTATATTAACCGTGTCTTCATCTCAGATGATGAGAAAGAGCTTATGCCGACTTACTTGCGTTTCTTACGTGGTGTGATCGATTCTGCTGACCTACCACTAAACGTCAGCCGTGAGATCTTACAAAGTAACAAAGTCATGGCAAAGATCAAGAACGCATCGGTCAAAAAAGTACTCGGTGAGCTTTCAAAAGTTTCTGAAAACGATACAGAAAAATACGACGCATTCTACAAAGAGTTCGGTAATGTTCTCAAAGAGGGTCTCTACAGCGACATGGGCAACCGTGAGAGAATCATGGATCTTCTCAAACTCAACACGTTGAACTCTGCAGAACCTGTAATGTTCAGTAAGTTCGTAGAGGGTGTAGATGCTGAGAAAAAAGAGATCTATTACATCACTGCTAAGATGTCTCTACAGATGCTCAAAAACTCTCCGTCACTAGAGCGTTTTAAAGCAAAAGGGATTGATGTCCTAGTACTCAACGAAGAGATCGACACCATCGTATTCCCAATGGTAAACGAGTACAAAGAGTTCAAACTCATCAATGTCACTGATGCAACACTCGAAGAGACCGAAGAAGAGAAAAAAGAGCACGAAGAAAAAGCAAAAGGGCTTGAAGGTTTCATCGGTCAACTCCAAAGCGCACTAGGCGAGAGCGTATCCAAAGTCGAAACAACCTTTGACCTGACAGACTCAGCGGTTTGTATCAAAGTGGACAAAGAAGATTCTGGCTACATGATGGCACAGATGATGAAACAGTTCGGGAACATGGGTGGCGACATGCCAGCACCAAAACAAATCCTACAGATCAATCCGAACCATGACTTGATCAAAAAGCTCAGCGACAGCGCTGATGTAAATCTTATCGAAGACGCAGCACACGTATTGCTCGATCAGGCGAAACTCTATGAGGGTGAAACCCTTGCAGACACTGCAGGATTTATCGCACGTCTTAACCGTATTATGGCTAAAGCGCTGTAATCTTTCCTCATTCCCGTGAAAACGGGAATCCACGCTAAAACTGATTAAAAAAACATCAATTATATTCTTCATATATATTCTCAAATGACTATAATAATTCATCCTATTTATGAGATTATTATATGCTACCAGCTAAATATACCTTTTTAGTACAATCTTTACTTGTATCAGGGTTTATGAGCTTTATGGTTTCAGGCGTTATTACTTACTTAAACTTAGGTATTATCCCTAGATTTTTTAGTATTTGGATACATGCTTGGCTAATCGCTTACGCTATTGCATACCCTGCAATATTAATTGTTTTTCCTTTTGCCAGAAAATTATCACTCAGACTATGCTCAAGAAATTAACTTTTTCTTACTCCCACTCTGAAGAGTGGGAGTACATACAACTCGGGAACGAGAGAGTAGAAAAAAATTAACCTTCCTCATCATTACCAAAACTGAACGTCACATTTGAATCAGAGATTTTTTGGTAGAGGCTTATTTTTTTTCTATATGGCATCCATTTAATCAAGAACGTAGCCAATGACTCCCACAGTGATACCCAAGCAGCCACCGTCAAACCCTCTGCAATCACTCCTCCAATAATACTGTTTTTTGCCAATGCACTATCATTTACTAACACAGATAATCCAGCGAGAGTCAGACCTGTAAAAAGAAGAATAATCGATGTTCGCATCATCTCTTTCATCTTTTTAAGCTCTAATTCTTTCATGTAGAGAAAAAAATGGTTGATACTGTTTCGGACTCTTGATATTGCATCATCTGTTGACTCTTGTTCTAAAGAAAATTCGATTAGAAACAGTTCCCTGTCAATCTCAGATACGCTGTCGATAATGTATTCAACCAGATCTTGATTTAAATCTTTTTTTAGAAAATGAGATTTTCTGTCAAAATTATCATACAAATCTTCTATTTTATGGGCTGAAATATTGATAATGACTTCACCGCTCTCATTTCTTTCATATCGTTCAAGTATCTCTTTTTTCATTCTAAACCACTTATTAATATTTACTGTATAGCTATTATATATCAATACATATCTATCTAAAAATCAAAAATGACTTTTCTTTTAGGACATATGATTAAAATTCTCTTATAACCAATTATATGTGAGTATCATGAGAACACAGCGAGTACCATTTGGACAAACTAATGCAGATAAGAAAAATGCGGTTTTTTTAGCCATATACGTCGAATCCATTGCTCCATGGAAATATTTCAAAGACGACATGCAGCATCTTAAATGCCCAGCACTCATCATGGTTGATCGATGGGATGGACGCATGGGGTTTCCTGGAGGAACGGTGGATGAGGGAGAGAAACTTATGGAAGCTTTGATGCGTGAGATCAAAGAAGAGATAGGCATCACGATCAAACCCTCTCATATTCGTCAAATTGCTTCTCATGAAAGCCGTATCGTCACTCATTTTTATGGATTAAAAGTACTCGAAATAGAGTTTTTGCATATCTACTATCATATTCTCAATAACTTTTCACGCTCGATACTCCTGCATGCTTATGAAGAGGGAGACCAATCTCACTTTATGTCTGAGATAACAGGCATTAAAATCGTTCCACTGCTCAGACACGGGAACAAAGGAATTGATAGGTTTTTGGAAAACTCTTTTGCGGGGTCCAGTAAAGAAGATCTTGAAGTTTTTCTTACAGAAGTTCTAAATATAAACCTCTAAAGGAGTCAATCATGAACGATCATGCCCTTGATATTACAATCGATCAAGATGGAAATGAGTTTACAATCAGAATGAAGATTGTCGGGACATTAAAGCACAGTGACTATGATTTACTCAATCCTATGATGGAAAATGCACTTGCAGGGATCAATGAACCAAAAGTAAAAATACTCGTTGATCTTCTCGATTTTACAGGGTATGAACTGCAAGCAGTTTGGGATGACTTTAAGTTTGGAATTAAATACAACAAAATATTTACTAAAATTGCTGTGGTAGGTAATAAAAGTTGGGAAGAAACGGGGATTACTATAGCCAACTGGTTTGTACATGCGCAGATGAAATATTTTGGGTTAGAAAAAGATGCAGTAGAATGGTTAGTATCCACTCCATAGGAGAGATACACTTAATTCATTTATCTATAAAAGCTCAGAATCATCAAATATAGTATTGTTAACATCATCATGAATAATACGATTGGCTTCTAGCATACGTTCACAAACAGATTCAATCGTTTCACCTTTTTTCAATGCGATTAGACTGCCTTTTAAATTGTATTCTTTGTACTGATTCACCAATTTTTCCAAAGCACATCTGGCACCAATATGGTCAACAAATGTGAATAAAACAGCTATATAATGGTCATTAACACGTTTTGCAACATCACTTTGTCTCACACTGTCTATAAGATTGGCTTTATCAATATCATATTCATCGCAAGCGACCAAAGCCAAATTAGCCTCAATATGGTATCTATCAAGTGTATAGAGAGCCATTTTAATATCTTGCTCAAATGCAACCATCAAATCCGATTTTGTTAACTCTTTCATCATATTCCTTAATAGCAGTTATACATAGTTTAGCCATAATCTATTGTATTTTACACAATAATCAATCACTTTTATAAAAATTGGGTAGTGAGTGATTAAGCAAAAGTCTATACAATTACGTAAATGATTAATCGATACTCAAGGAACCCTCATCAAACCCTCATACTCTGATAGAAAAACAACACCAAAGAAAAATTATCCAAACCCTCCTCAAAACTTTACACGCAAAGCACCGCCAAAAAAAGAAAATTTAGAAACCCTGCAAGTCAATGATATCAAAACGATGTTCATGCATTGGTTCAAATCCAGCAATGCGCTCGCAGGCCACGTAATGACCAAAGCAGATGTGGTGAAAGCCATTTTAAAAAAATTGGACTCAAAACAAGATAAATTTTTTACAAGAGCAATGGATGAGCTTACCAATGAGTCGATTATCGAAGTTCAGACAGACGGTGTTACCCTCGTATTAACCCAAAAAGGTGCTGATCTTCTTTAGTTTCAAGAAGTTAGCAAAAAAATAGAGTAAAATTCCATCAACAATACCAAAAGGATCACTATGGCATGGGCAACAGCACGACACATATTAGTAGATACACAAGAAGAGTGTAATGCACTCAAAGGAAAAATTGAAAACGGCGAATCATTCGAAAGCGCTGCGGCTGAACACTCAAAGTGTCCATCAGGACGCAAAGGCGGAGACCTCGGTAAGTTTAGTCCTGGACAAATGGTTCCTGAGTTTGATACAGCAGTATTTAACGGTGACGTAGGTGTTTTATACGGTCCTATTGAAACCCAATTTGGTTATCACTTGCTCGAAATCACTGCGAGAGGTTAAGCATTTGATCCATGATTAAACGCTTTAACGCCCTCTTCCCTCTGTGGGCCATTGTATTTTCCACAATGGCGTACATTTATCCTCAAATTTTTTCATCATTCTCCTCTAGTATTTCCTACTTACTGATTGGTATTATGTTGTTTATGGGTATGACACTGACCCCTCGTGATTTTTTGCGTGCAGTTCAAATGCCAAAAGTCATTATCGTAGGTCTATGTTTACAATTTTTCATTATGCCTTTAAGCGCATTACTCATTTCAAGACTGTATGGTTTGTCTGATGAACTTATGATTGGGATGCTATTGGTTGGGTCAGTCTCTGGCGGAACAGCATCCAATGTCATCACCTATCTTGCACGTGGGGACGTAGCTCTCTATTACGATGACAACTGTTTCAACACTGCTAAGTGTATTAGCAACCCCATTGCTGACTTATATCTATGTTGGACAAAGTTTGGATATTCCCCTATTGGATATGCTGTTTAGCATTTTAAAAATCGTCATCTTTCCTGTATTACTAGGAGTAATCCTAAATCGTATTTTCAGCACACCTATTCAAAAAAATGAGCCCTATTTAGCAACACTTTCGATGATCTTTATCCTCACTATCATCGCCATTGTTGTGTCACTTAATCATGATAATATGACCTCCGTAGGAGTATTGATCATGAGTGCCGTGATACTGCATAATGCAATCGGTTTGTTCAGTGGATACACTATAACCTATCTCTTTGGATACGATGCAAAAGTCTGTCGAACCATTGCTATCGAAGTGGGCATGCAAAACTCAGGACTCGCCGTTGCTTTGGCACTTAAGTATTTTTCACCGCTAAGTGCACTTCCCGGAGCCATATTTAGCATTTGGCATAATCTCTCCGGCGCATTGTTAGCCAGCTATTGGAGCCGTAAAAAGTCCGATATTTAGGCTTCTTTGGCATCATTCCAACCAAATGTGTCTTACTTATGTTAAAATCACACTTATGTACCTGCGATTATTGACTCTTTTATTTTTATTTTTTACCGTGTCGTATTGTGAGACGCTTCAACAGTCCTATACGTTTAAAGAACCGAAAATCTTTTCAACGGACTTGGTAAGCGATTGTCCAAAACGTTTTGAGATCTTGCAAATACCCGATGACAAACCCACCTATCGTATCAATGCGCAAATAATTGCCAAAACCTATGAACTCAATGGATGCAGCGTAGATGTTGGTAGAGTGCGTTATGTTAACTTTATCAAAGAAACCGCACTGGATGTTTCACCCTTGAAACAACAACTCATGGATGTTTTCATCTCGACTTATCCTACTATGATTATTCAAAAAATAAACGTTTTTCCGCGAGGTTATATCGAATCCATTCCCGAAAATTCCAAAGCTGTATTGGATCGCGATATCACGGATAGAAATGATGGAACTTTTTACGTTCTGGATAAAAGCGGTATACGGCGTTATTTTGATTTTACACTTGAAGCGTCTCTCAATGTATTGCACAGCAGTCAAAAAATAAATCGTAATGATATTCTGACAACCACAAATTCATCCCAAAAATTGGTCCGATTTACTCAGTTTCGCGGTAAACCTCTTAGTGCTATACCCTCTGATAGACAACGTTTTAGACGTTCTTTACGCGAGAATATTCCCATTGTTGATCGTCATCTCGAACCACTTCCCATTGTATTAAGAGGCTCAAAAGTGAGTGTACAAGTACAAAGCGGCTTAGTCATCGTCGAGTTTATCGCAACGGCCACGCAAGAAGGGGCACTGTATGATATTATTACAATTGAAAAAAGCGATAAAAAAAGGGCAAAAGCCAAAGTGATCGGAGAAAATCGGGTGGAATTACAATGAAAGTAGTTGTAGGGATCAGCGGTGCCAGTGGTGCCAGTTTGGGTCTGAAGTTTGTCAGAGCCCTAGCTCCTGAGATACAAAAACATGTTATTGTCTCCGAGCATGCACAAATAGTACTTGATAAAGAAGAAAATACAACCGTGCACACCAACAATGAAATCTGGGCTTCTGTTGCTTCTGGTTCCTATGGTGCGGATGCCATGATTATCGTTCCATGCAGTATGAACACCCTGGCAAAGATAGCCTGCGGGATCGCTGACAACCTTATAACGCGTGCGGCCAGTGTCATGATCAAAGAGCGCCGAACACTCGTCTTGGCTCCTCGTGAGATCCCATTTTCACCTATCGCTTTAGAAAACATGCACAAACTTTCACAGATGGGAGTGATTATAGCGCCTCCAGTGCTCGCCTATTATTCAGGTCAAGAAAGTCTCGATGAGATGGAAAATTTTATGATTGGTAAATGGTGTGATTTGATGAATATTGAAAACAACCTGTACAAGCGCTGGAGTGATCATGCATAAAGTTGCTCTGTATCCGGGAACATTTGATCCGATAACCAACGGTCATTTTGACATCATTGAGCGTGCGCTTAAACTCTTTGATGAAGTAGTTGTCGCGGTTGCGGAGTCTTCTGATAAACACCCAAGATTTACCCTTGCAGAACGTGTTCATATGGTAGAACTAGCCATCAAAGATCTTGATCGTGTACGTGTTGTTGGATTTAATATTCTGACCGTAGAATTAGCAAAATCGATCAACTCTACGGTTCTTATCCGTGGACTTCGAGCCATCAGTGATTTTGAATTTGAGCTTCAACTGGGGTATTTGAATAATTCATTACAACCCGATATCGAAACGGTCTATTTGATGCCAAAACTTCAACACGCTTTTATCAGTTCATCTATTGTTCGTAATCTCTTAAAGTTCAATGGAAAAACTGAGCATTTATTACCGGCTTCCGTTCAAAATGTTATTTGGGGTATGCAAACATGTACGTTACCATAGAGGGCATTGACACGGCAGGAAAAAGTACTCAAATAGAGGCGTTACGTGGACTCTTTACAGATGCCGTATTTACCAAAGAACCGGGTGGTACCGATGTTGGACAAACCATACGGTCTATGGTGCTTAACGGAGAGATGCAGAGTAAACACGCAGAGATGTTTATGTTTTTAGCCGATCGGGCGGAACATACCCATAACGTTATTATCCCTAACATCCATAACCTTATCATCTCCGATCGATCGTGCGTTTCAGGCGTAGCCTACGCAACCGTCCAAGATGTTTGTGATATGGATACTCTCGTGCAACTCAATCGTTTAGCTACCAACAACCATTTACCCCATCATGTCTTTATCTTGCAATTGACACCCCAAGAGCTCACCTATCGATTATCTCAAAAAGAACATGATGCCATCGAAGCTAGAGGGATCGATTATCTCCTCTCTATACAAGATGCTCTAATTGCCTCAGCACATGCATTAGGAATTGTAACCCATGTAATCGATGCGTCACAATCTATTGATACTATCACACTCGAGATTGCTAATCTCATCAAAGGACACTTATGATTCAATCACTGCGCGGGATGAACGATATCCTCTCACCAGAATATGAGCGCTTTGAGCATTTTATAGAAACGGCAACCTCTATTGCCAAACGGTATGGATTTCACTATGTTGAGACGCCATTACTCGAAGAAACCGCATTATTCAAGCGTTCTGTAGGGGAAAGCAGTGACATCGTAGGAAAAGAGATGTATCAGTTCACTGATAAAGGGGGCAATGATGTTTGTTTGCGCCCTGAGGGCACTGCGGGAGTCGTACGTGCCTTTATCCAGCAAAAACTGGATAAAAAAGGAGGCATTCACCGTTTTTACTATCATGGTGCTATGTTTCGTTACGAGCGTCCACAAAAAGGACGTTTGAGAGAATTTCATCAATTCGGCGTAGAGAGTTTCGGAGTGGACTCGGTGTATGAAGATGCGCTTATGATCATGATGGTGGCAGATATTCTCAAAGCACTAGGTATCGGTTACCGTCTACAGCTCAACTCATTGGGTGACCAAAACTGTATGCCACAATATCGCGAAAATCTCATATCGTTTATCGATGCGTGCGGGGATGAAATCTGTGAAGATTGTCAACGACGTAAATCTACCAATCCAATCCGCGTTTTGGATTGTAAAAATGAAAAATGCCAAACTCTCTACGCAACTGCTCCAAAACTGATCAATCAACTGTGCGGTGGATGTGAAAGTGATTTTACAACTCTAAAACGTATTTTGGATGATCACGCTATCGCGTATGAAATCGATACCCATTTAGTACGCGGATTGGATTATTATTCCAAAACTGCTTTTGAATTTGTAAGTGACAACATTGGTTCTCAAAGTGCGATTGCCGGTGGAGGACGATACGATCGTCTTATCGAGTTTTTAGATGGGAAACCTACTCCTGCAGTGGGCTTTGCGATTGGCATTGAGCGTCTTTTAGAACTCATCGTTATGCCTGAACCTGTTCGAGACGGGTATTATTTTGGTGCTATGGAAAGTGAATCATTGGCAATGATTCTCAAATGTGCTGAAAAATACCGTCAGACTCATAAAGCTGTCGTTGAATACGAGGCTAAAAATCTCAAAAACCACCTCAAGGGTGCCGATCGTATCAATGCCCGCTACTGTGCTGTGATCGGAGAAAATGAGCGAAACAGTAATTCTATATGGATTAAAGATTTACTTGAGCAAAAAGAGACTATTATCTCACTAGATACACTATAAAAGGCTTCTTAAAATGTTTGAAGTGATTGAGAATACTGCTCTTGACGTATGGCAAAATGCTATACAAATTGGTTTTTGGATTATTCCTATTTTACTCTTCATGCTGTTCGTGCATGACCGCTACGTACAGCGTACACATCAGCTTCTAGTCCATTATCCCATCATCGGGCGTATGCGTTATGTCTTTGAAGCTCTTCGTGAGCCAATGCGCCAATATTTTGCAAGTGAAGCGTTTTATGATTCACGCGACAAGATCGATTGGGTCTATAAAGCTGCTAAGAATGTTCCCAATTTTATGTCGTTTTCACTCACTCAACCCTTTAACCACTCACGTTTTATTGTTAAACACTCTTCTCATGTCTTAAATGAGTCAGAACTCTCGACTGATCTTGGAATAACCTTTGGTGAAAAACGCCCCAAGCCTTTCAAAACAGCTACCCCAATCCTACGTTCTGCCATGAGTGACGGTGCGCTTAGTCCTGAGGGAATTCGCTCTTTTGCACTGGGATCTACTATGGGGCATTTTCCTGTCAATACCGGAGAGGGAGGGTTAACTTCTAACTTCTTTTATACCCATCGTCCTGATCTCAAAGATATGGAATATCTTGAGACGATAAGTGCCACATGGTTTGCAGAACTAGCATTTAAAGTATCCGCTTTTTTATTCAATCGTGGTCTTGCAATCAAACTATATCGACGCATACTTTTAAACAGCAAGACTGAAAATACGTATCTGTATGACCCTGTTTCCCACATTTTGTTTCGAATCAACTGGAATGCACCATTGAGTGCTTTCCCAAAAGAAGTTCCAAAAGACATGCCTGACATCATTTTTCAAATTGGTTCAGGCCTTTACGGCGTTCGAGACAAAGAAGGAAAATTTGATTTTGATCGATACAGTAAAGTAATGCGATTTTGCCGTATGACAGAAATCAAGATTGCACAAGGGGCAAAGCAAACAGGCGGTAAACTCACGGCTGCAAAAGTTTCAGACGATATTGCCTTTTATCGAGGTGTTGAAGCACATAAAGACCTTATCTCCCCTAACCGCTTTCCGTTTGCATCTAATGATGATGAGCTTTTAAGTTTTATCGCAAAACTTCAAGATATTTCACTCAAACCCGTCGGTATGAAGATCGTCATATCGGATGATGCCAATGTACGTTCACTTGCCGAAAGTATGTCCATACGTAAACGCGCAAATCTGACTAATCCTGACTTCATTAATGTTGACAGCGGGGATGGAGGAAGTGCTACTGCACCATTAGAACTTATGGGTTCAGTCGGGCTTACAACGCTTAATGCCCTATATATTTTAGATACCGTTATGAAAGACTATGGTTTACGTGATGATCTCAAACTTATCGCCAGTGGTAAGATTTTAACCCCAGATGATGTTGTCATTACCTTGGCTATGGGAGCAGATGCCGTTGGTATTGCTCGAGGGTTTATGATGAGTGCCGGCTGTATACGTGCTCGTATGTGTGCAGGTGTCGGATCGCATCACTGTCCTGTCGGACTGGCAACCCAAGACCCCACACTTCGTGCATCCTTTTTGGTCATTCGAAAAGCAGGAGAGATTGCCAACTATCATAATAATCTTCTCAAAGGTATCAAAAATATGTTGGCAGTTATGGGACTTAAAAACATAACGGATCTTTCACGAAGTCATCTAACCTATCGAAACCAAAGTGGAGAAATCTACTTTGACGTTGATATGTATTTCCACCAAAAATTCCACCACTAAAGGTCATAAATGCAAAATTACGGTATTGATATCTGGGGTGAAAACAATTTTATGATTGACCAGGGTAAAGTCAAAGTTAATTATAAAAGTTCACCGTCGCTTATAGAAATCACAGAAAGAATTCGAAAGACCAATTTACGTGGGCCACTAATACTACGTTTCCCTCACCTAATCGGAAAACAGATCAATCTTTTGTACTCAAACTTTCAACGTGCAATTTTCGAAAACGACTATACCGGTAAATTTCGTGCCGTATTCCCCCTAAAAGTAAATCAATTTCCCGAAGCCGTCGATGCCATCGTCGAACTGGGTGAAAAATACAGTTATGGGTTGGAAGCCGGTTCAAAAGCAGAACTTGCCATTGCAATGGCAAAAACACCTATGGGATCCCCAATCACCGTCAATGGATTCAAAGACGAAGAGATGGTCACTCTAAGCTTCATGGCAGCACAAATGGGTCATGACATCACCATTACGATCGAAGGGCTGGGTGAGCTTGAGTGGATCATTGATGTAGCACAATCCTGCGGTCTAAAAGTTCCAAATATCGGTTTCAGGGTTCGTTTACAAAGTGAAGGAAGCGGTATTTGGGCTAAAAGTAGTGGTTTAAGTGCAAAATTCGGGCTTACCTCTACGGAACTCATCGAAGCCATCGGAATGCTCCAAGATAATAACATGGTACAGTATTTCACTATGATTCACTTCCACGTCGGTTCTCAGATGCAAGATATCTCTACACTCAAACGGGTCTTACGTGAGTCCGGAAATATCTATGCTGAACTCAAAAAAATGGGTGCTACAAATCTTAATGCGATTAATATTGGTGGGGGTTTAGCGGTTGAATATTCTCAACACAGTTCAACTCGTTTACGCAACTATACCCTTGAAGAGTTTTCTAACAGTGTTGTTTTCTTACTGCGTGAGATCATGAATGCAAAGGGAGTTGAACATCCAGACATTTATACCGAGTCTGGACGTTTTATTGTTGCATCCCATTCAGTCTTAATCGCACCGGTTCTTGAACTGTTTTCACATGATTATCAAGCAAAATCATTAAAATTAAAAGACAAAAACCCTCCCCTAATTGAGGAGTTATGCGAATTAAATTCATTACTCACTCCTCGTACGTGTATTGAATACATGCACGATGCCCTTGACCATATGGAATCACTCTTAACCCTCTTTAATCTTGGTCATATTGATCTGCAAGACCGATCCAATGCAGAGATCTTGGTACATCAGATTATCAAAAAATCACTCTATCTTTCTCAAGATAATCCTATGCCCGAAATCGAACGACTGCAAGTAAAAATGCAAGAGCGCTATTTGATTAACAGCTCGATCTTCCAAAGTATCCCCGATTATTGGGGACTACAACAGCAGTTTCCGATCATGCCTCTCGACAGGCTCGATGTTCCTGCCATACGTGCCGCTAGTCTTTGGGATATTACCTGTGACAGCGATGGAGAAATCCGGTTTAAACCTGACACACCCCTATATCTGCATGACATTGATCTAGATGAAGAGGATTATTTTCTAGCTTTCTTTAATGTAGGTGCTTATCAAGAGACACTGGGCATGAATCACAATCTATTTACACACCCTAGCGAGTGTACTATTCTCATCAACGATACGGGATACGAAATCGAAAACTTTACCGAATCCGACAATATTCTCAATATTCTTGAAGATATCGGGTATGACGCCTCTAAACTTCTAACCAACCTTAAAAATAAGTTGGCAACGAGCGAGTTTATTACAGAAGAAGAAAAAACTGATACACTTCAAAAGCTAGAAATGTACCTCTATCAAAATGGGTATTTAAGAACAACACGTTAAGGAGATTTCTTTGGGGCTATTAAGTGAGATTTCTGAAGACTTTTCAAATGTATATAAAAATGACCCTGCCATAAGCTCTCCCGCAGAGTTTCTTTTTAACTATCCGGGTGTATGGGCTATATTTTGGTACCGCATTGCCAATCGTCTTTATCGCAATAATTTTAGAGCCGTTGCCCGTATGATTATGGGAATTAGCCAAATTTTGACAAACATTGATATTCACCCGGGTGCAACGATCGGAAATCGTGTGTTTATTGATCATGGCATGGGTGTCGTTATCGGGCAAACCGCTATCATCGAAGATGACGTATTAATCTATCAAGGGGTTACGCTTGGTGGAGTCAGTCTCATTGCCGGTAAACGCCATCCTACGATCAAACGCGGTGCCGTAATCGGTGCCGGTGCCAAGATCTTGGGCAATATCACCATTGGTGAAAACTCAAAAGTGGGTGCAAACTCTGTTGTCGTACGTAATGTCCCTGAAAACAGTACCGCTATTGGAATTCCCGCACATGTCATACAAAAAGGGCGTGACAAAGATCCATTTAGTCACAACAAACTTCCAGATATCAACAAAGAGATGTTTGAGTACCTACTCAAACGTGTTGCAGTCTTGGAGCATATTTTGGTTCAGGACAATACTGAAATTCTTGAGCAAGATTTACAGCTTGAAGATATCTATGAATCGTTTATCAGAGCTATGAAAAATTAGTATACCTCTTCTTATGGATTAATCCAGTTTTAACCCATAAGCCTCTAGAATGAAATAAAATCTAAAGTTTCGGGTGTTGGATGAGATTTTCTTTCTTTAAAGTCGCGTTTGTTATCATCATTAATTCGTCACTGTTGCTGCAAGCAACCGCATTAGATAGCAATAAACTGCGTTCTGGTCTTTCCATCAATAATTTTCCCACTACCCTAGCAACCCTAACTGCTGATAAATCCGATGACAACGAGTTTTGGTATTGGCTCAATCTCGGACGTCTGCAACAAGCTAATGGCGATTTTACCTCCTCCATCCAATCCTTTGAACATGCCTATGCTATTTTAGATGAATACGAAAACAGAGCATCCATCAGCTTACGAAATGTTGGTTCCTTTTTAGGATCATCTCTTATGAGCAAGGGGAGTGAAACGTATTATGGAAAAGGGTATGAGCGTACCTCGATGCATACACTAAACGCACTTAACTATCTCATGCTGGGTAATTTTGAAAGTGCTTCCGTAGAGATGCGCCGCATGGAACAACGTCAAGAGTTTTGGCTCAAAGAAAGTGAAGCAAAGATCCAAGAAGCCGCAAAAAATAAACAAGAAGCACGTCAAAAAGGAAGTGACACTTCTCAAGTACCGCAAAGCTACTCGTTATCAGCCATGCTGGACGATGATGATGTCAGAACATTGGCCAACAATTATCAAGACCCGTTCTCCTATACCCTTAGCAGTATTATTTTGGATATCTCAGGTCAATCCGAAGCATCCGGAAACTCGTCCCAAATCAGTTTAAAAAGGGCATTGGCTCTTAATCCAGATGTCTCAAAGGTATTTTCAAACCTGCCCGATAGTACCCAAAAGATGGATGTCACTGTCATACTGTTGTCCGGTATCGCTCCTGCTATGAAAATTGAAAAAATCCGTTTTCCCATCTTTTATGGTGCCAACTATACCAGCATAGACTTACCTTCATATACAGTACCAAAAGATGATATAAGCGGTATTACGATTACGACCGATAAGCTACAGCTACAACCTCCTAGACTTCTAAAAACGGATATAATGGCTTATAAGACACTCAAAGATGAACTTCCTGGAGAACTCGCCAAATCAGTGGTTCGTGCCACTACCAAGGCTGTTGCTTCCAAACAGGCCTCCGATCATTTTGGAAATTTAGGGGGACTTGTGGCATCATTACTGTTCGATGTTGGTAGCAGTTTCGCAGACTCAGGATTTAGAAACTGGGAGATGATGCCAAATTCTGGCTATATAGCCAAGTTTGAAGCTACCAAGAACTCAACAGTTACGCTAAAACTCAATAATATTCAGGAGTCAATTATGCTTCCATCGGATAAAAAGGGGACCATCGTTCTCATCAATTATTTAACTCCCGACAATATAAGGATTGATCATGTCAGCTACTAAAAACGTTTTAATTGCACTTAGTGTATCTATTTTATTCATTGGATCTTTTTCTGGATGCAGCTCCAAAAATATTAATATTATTGGTGAAAAGCGAATAGAAATCATAAAGCATAAAGCGATTCAAGAAGGTACTTTCTTAAAAATAATGGCGGAATTGGAAAACACGGATTATGATGAGACAGAAGGCTTTGTCTATCAAATAGAATGGATTGACAAAAATGGTTTGATAATAGACACTACTCCATGGAGAGCGGTAACCATACATCAAAACCAGAAAGTTCAAATCGTCGAAATGACCAATTTTCCTAATATTGTTGATTATAATATCATTGTCTCTGTACCTAATAAATAAGGAAAATACTCATGAAAACAATACTAACGACCTCACTTTCAATCACTATAGCTGCGCTTTTGTTAAGCGGATGTGCCCCTAAAGGCGGTGCTGGTATGGTTGGATACGATTCAAATGTAAAATACGGGGACGCCAAAGCGGTCGAAACCGTGACTGCAGATTTTGGTTCAACGGATTTACAATCTACCGCTGAATCATTGACCCAATCTCTTTTGGAATCACGTTACATTGCAAAAGCAGCCCAACCACCAAAAGTACGCTTACGTGCCGTTAATAACCTAACCTACGAGCATATCGATACCAAAGCAATCACTGATAAAATTCGTATCAAACTTCTAAAATCCGGACAAGTGCGTTTCTTGGCAGACACCGCCAATCTCAATCAGGTTAAAGACGAGCGTGAACTAACAGCTGCTGCAACTGCGAACAAAGTAAACAAAGCAATGGCAGATTCAGATTACATCATAACCGGAAATGTCCGATCCATCAAAAAAGCAAATGATGATGTCAAAGATGTCTATTACAACGTTTCTATGGAACTTGTAGATCCGCAAAGTGGTGAAATACTGTGGGCAGATGAGAAAGAGATTCGTAAAGTGACTTCAAAATCAACCGTAGGATGGTAAGATTATGAAACATTCACTCTCATTAAGTCTATTACTGTGTATAGCCATCTCTGCTAGCTATGCCCAATCACCCTCTAGTGTTGTTATCGATGGTGTAGAATATGCTCCTGTTCCGAATACAAAACAAGAAACCTATACGATCCCTCAAAGCTCTCTTCAAGGCTCAGAAAACTGTTGGTATGAGCAAGTGCCTATTCCCACTGTTGTGAATGAATCTCCCAACCTATATGGCGCCATTGTAGGTGGAATACTAGGAGGAGTGATCGGTCATCAATTTGGAAGTGGAAGAGGTAGAACAGCAGCAACTATCGGAGGGGCAGCTCTAGGTACTGCATTAGGTTCAACTACGCCGCAAGCACAGCCGCAACAATATCAGACCATACGCAAGTGTAATACGAGCCGTTAGAAAGAGTTAATCCTCTTTCGTCGGATCTATAATCTCTACAACATCCAATCCAAACCCGTTGAGTGCCGAAAACTCTGTATTTTTATTATCCGCTAAAAGCCGCATATGACGAACACCCAAAATCTTTAAGATCTGCGCACCGATACCGTATTCTTTCATATTACCATTGCTGTTATTAGGCTTATTAATAAACAGTAGTACACCGCTGTTTTGCTTGAGATAGTGTATGGAATCAATCAGCTGAATGTAGCGACTTTGATTGAGTAAGAGATCAATATCAGGTATGACATTATGAACACGCACATTTGCCGTTTCTGCCGCTTTATAAAACACAATCGCAGTATGCTCATCACCTTGGTGATCCGAAAAGAGATATTTTTTAACATTCACACCAAAGAATTCGATCTCTTCTTCGGAGGTGGCTTTTACCAAAATCTCATTGGCAAGACGATACTCAACTATATCTGAGATATAGACCGTTTTTAAATCATGTTTTAACGCAAAAATATCCAGATCATCACGACGTGCCATTGAGCCGTCTTCTTTCATTATCTCACAGATAACCGCAGATTCCGCCAAACCTGAGAGTCTGCACAGATCAACAGACCCTTCTGTATGCCCGATACGAACCAGTGTCCCGCCTTCTTTCGCGATCAATGGAAAAATATGCCCTGGCATAACCAGTTCTTCTGGGTGACTGATCGGATTGGCCAGAATCTTAATTGTCATGTCTCGCTCATGAGTCGAAATACCGGTAGTCGCAGCAGTAGCATCTACAGAGACCGTGAAGGCTGTTTCATGCATAGACGAGTTTGACTTTACCATTGGCTCTAAATTAAGTCTCTTGGCGATTGTAGGGTTAATGGCTACACATATCAATCCTTTGGCATGCGTAGCCATGAAATTAACATGATCTGGGCTTGAAAAAACAGAAGCATAGACAAGGTCGCCTTCATTCTCACGGTCTTCATCATCGACCATGATGACCATACGCCCTTTTTTGAACTCTTCAATTGCTTCTTGCACACGTTTTATTGCTGACATCATAATCTCTTTAATTTTAGTATATATTTAACGATTATTATAGTCAAATAGGGTTAAAAACCCATCAGAATCAAAATAAACCCATTTTTTTCAGAAATCCTCCCTCAGGTCTTGACAATTTTCCCAAAAGAATCTATAATTTCGGCCTCTTAAAAGAGAACCCACTGGGGTATAGGCAAATGGTATGCCAACAGTTTTTGGTACTGTAGATTGGAGGTTCGAGTCCTCCTACCCCATCCACATTTTTAGTTCGCGGAATAGAGCAGTCCGGTAGCTCGTCGGGCTCATAACCCGAAGGTCGTAGGTTCAAATCCTGCTTCCGCAACCAATTCACAAAAGATATCTCTTCAATAATTCTTACTCATAAGTATATTACCTTAAAATTATACGCATCATTATGAACTTTCAAATCAATTTATCGTAATTTTCGATTCACTAAGTATGATTCCAACAACGAAGCATAAAGGATTAGTATGACAGATTTTGGAGACTTTAAATCACTATCAACTGAAGAATTCCAGGAAAAGAAAGCTGAAGGGTGTGCCGTAATAGACATAAGAAGACCCGACGAATGGGGATATTACGGTGTTATCGAGGGGAGTCATAAGATCACCTTTTTCGATGAAATGGGACAATATGATCTTAATCAATTTATGGACGCCTTTAGCCAAATTGTCAAAGATAAACAGCAACCTTTTATACTGGTGTGTGCTCATGCAAATAGAACAAAAACAATAGGCAGATTTATGGGCTCTGAACTTGGGTATGAAAATGTTTACGAGCTTGATGGCGGGATCAATTACGGATGGATCGATCAAGGTTTAAAAACGGTACCTTAGTATCTAGATATGATATCTACTATAGAACTCTGATATTATCAGGGTTTTTTACAATTACTTCATCAATGATCGGCCTCATAAATCAACAAATAACTACTACCAATAAATAAAAAGTTCTCCTATAATTAGGGTATTAAAAAACTGTAACGCTACATCAATTTAACATTTTAAATATCAAGGATTATAGGATGACTATAGAAGAAATTGCTTTTGAATTAGAGTTAGCAGGATTGAGTAGAGAACAGCAAATAAAATTAATATCATCTATCAAAAGAGGTGGTTTTGACGCAAAAGCGATCGATAAAAAACTGATACTTATGGGCTTCACACCAATATTCAGTATTTATGATGATGACGAAGCAGATACTCAGGAAAAGGCTTAGTAATCACCAAATAATTTTCATCCTAAGACTCAGCGCTTGAAAATACTGCCTAAGATTCCCCGTATAATCGTACGTCCCAGTTGAGAACCGATGGCTCTTGCGGCTGATTTGGCCAACGCTTCCGCTGCACTTTCTCTGCCTCTTGCGGATGGTTTATTGAGAGCTTTTTCTTCTTTTTCGCGGTTTTTTTCTGCTTCTAGTTTTGCTTTTTCTACCATTTGCGCTTCAACTCTTTTGTTCAACAGTTCATAAGCCGATTCGCCATCTACTCTTTGATCGTATGTATCGCCAACCAAAGAATCATTTCTGAGTTTTTGTCGAATTTCCGGTGATACAGGTCCGATCTGTGAGAATGGAGGTATGATGAGTGCGCGTTGTGTAATTGTTGGTGTCCCTTTTTCATCCAAAAAGGAGACTAATGCCTCACCCACTCCCAATTCCATTAATGCGGTGAGCTCATCCAAGTCTTTATTATCACGCATGGTTTGCGCGGCTGCTCTAACGGCTTTTTGATCTTTGGGTGTAAATGCTCGCAGGGCATGGGCTACACGATTTCCCAACTGTGCCGCGATACTCTCAGGTATGTCACCTGGATGCTGGGTAATAAAATAGACACCTACCCCCTTGGAGCGGATTAGGCGAACTACTTGCTCTATTTTTTCAATCAACACATTAGGAGCATCATTAAAAAGGAGATGTGCTTCGTCAAAAAAGAACAGGAGTTTTGGTACCTTTATATCTCCCGCTTCTGGAAGGGTTTCAAAAAGTTCTGCAAGTATCCACAATAAGAGAGATGCGTACAGTTTAGGGGTATTCATGAGTTTGGTGGCATCGAGTAGATTAACGACTCCTTTGCCATCAACGGTTTGTATTAAATCATGAATATTTAGCATTGGTTCGCCAAAAAGATGCTCTCCCCCTTGGGATTCCAAAGTCAGTAGTGAACGCTGAATCGCTCCTATGGATGCGGTGGAAACATTCCCATAGCTTAGGCTCAAGTCTTTGGCACGTTCACCCACGTTTTGTATCATCGCCCGTAGGTCTTTTAGATCCAAAAGGGCCAAGTTTTCATCATCCGCTACTTTAAATGCTAAGGTCAAAACACCGCTTTGCGTTTCATTGAGTCCCAACAAACGAGATAACAAAAGCGGTCCCATATCGCTCACGGTAGCACGAACAGGATGACCATTTTCACCCCATACATCCCAGAAGGTAACTGGAAAGCTTTGATAGTCTGCTGGAATGCCTAGTGTTTCAAATCGTTGTGTAACCTTTGCGTTACTACCGCCTTCTTGTGCAATCCCGCTTAGATCGCCTTTAATATCCGAAACAACGCATGGGACACCCAGCAAGGAAAAACTTTCTATGATTTTTTGAAGAGTGATGGTTTTACCCGTTCCCGTTGCGCCTGTTATCAGGCCATGTCGATTGGCCATTTGAGGCAATAATGTCAAAAGTTGATCTTCAGATTTACCGATAGGAGCTATATTCATATATTTTCACTTTATTTTTATTTTTGAGTAACTTTAGCCAAACTTTAGCTCATGGGCTTGTGCCACTGCCTCGTTTGTCAAGATACCCTTATAGGTATTGAGCGCCGATTTTATGCTGTCCTCTTTTAACAACTCATCCAATGGCTTTGACGCTATTTTTAATGCGTATGGCAAGGTCGCATTGGTTAATGCTATTGTCGATGTTCTAGGGTACATTCCGGGCATATTAGCTACACAATAGTGGACAATACCATCAACTTGAAATGTTGGATTGGAGTGTGTTGTCGGATGTGAGGTTTCAAAACACCCTCCCTGATCTATCGAAACATCAACTAAAACCGATCCTTTTTTCATCAATCCAAGCATATCGCGTGTTATGAGTTTTGGGGCTCGCTCGCCTGGGAGCAACACTGTGCCGATTATAAGATCAGCATCTTTGATTGCAGTGACTATAGCGTCATGCGTTGAATAGATCATGGCAACATTGGGCTGCATTACATCACGCAAATAGGTCAGACGCTCAGTATTAATATCTATTAATATCACATCACTTCCCAGCCCTGCTGCTGCATCTGCTGCTGACTTACCGGCAACCCCTGCTCCCAGAACAACGACACGATTGTGCTCAACACCTACTGCCCCACCCAGGAGTCTGCCGCTTCCGCCATTATAACGCCCTAGATGAACCGCTCCAAACAACGTTGCCATACGACCCGCTATCTCACTCATAGGCTCCAGTAATGGTAAGCGGTTCCCGATACGAAGTGTCTCGTACGCTAATGAGGTTACTTTTTTCTCCAGTAAGATCTCGGTCAATCGTTTATCAGCCGCTAGGTGAAGATACGTAAAGAGTATTTGACCCTCACGCAGTAACTCGTATTCTGCTTCGATCGGTTCTTTGACCTTCATGATCATCTCTGATCGCTTGAATATCTCACGAGCTGTGGGCACTACAATGGCGCCCGCTTTTTCATAATCAGCGTTTGCAAATCCACTTCCGATCCCGGCATTAGTTTCAACCAGGACCTCATGTCCAGCTTTTATGAGTTCCATCACCCCTGATGGAGTAATCCCTACTCGATATTCATCGGTTTTAATCTCTTTTGGTATCCCTACAGTCATGATAGTACTCCTGTGTATGCTTAACGTGCCATATCCGCTTCTAACCAACCCTCAACGTCTTCTACAAAAAAGTCAATGGATTCGTCCAAGACATGCCCAGCACCCTCAAAACCATGCTGTCGATAGTTTTCGCTAACAAGCGGTGCACGAATAGCCGCAAAACTTTCATCCTCACTGTTACTTTTACCCCAGACATCGAATGTTTTGACCTTTATCTTCGGCATGTTATCGGTACACGAGATCAATTTACTCTTGTTCCCACGGCATCCTACTGCAATGTATCCTGCAATCGGGGCATTAGGATGAGAGACCAAATAACTGCTGGTCATCCCTGCCCCAAGCGAATGTCCCATCAAATAGATCTTTTTAACACCCTTACTGCGTAAAAAAGAGATAGCCTGATCGATCATAAGATCCACTTTTGGCTGTTCCTTTTCATAGTCTTCGTACGCTTCATATTGATTGGGCATTTGTAACGACAGCGTATGAAATCCCATGTCTTGATTGAGAGATATGCGTAAAGGCTTGACGACTTTAAAGTCAGGGCCCATACCCTTACCATGTGCCAAGATCATCCCAATATCATTTTTACCTTCCAAATAGAGCGCTTTTTGGGGCATTGACACAGCAAACACATAGACGGGCAGTAACAGTAAAAGTAGATAAAAACGCATGAGATATCCTTTTGTTGGTTTATTCAATATTAGCGATGATTGTTCACCGTTGATGGGATATGATCACCGCTGGCTTGCAGGGCAATAGCTTCAGGGTGTTTTTTGTAATGCTGACGTACTACATGGGCCAAGAGAGCTTTTATCTTTTCATCTACGAGTATTTTATCACCCTCTCCCAAAGAATCAATAATGGATTGTAAAAGATCGTTTTGAACCCCGTTTAATCTGCCAACCCATGATTGTAATAGTTTTTTATCCACGTGTGATGGTAATGACCCCATAATCCCTACATCGTTTTGATCGTGTATCAGTAATCCCGATGTAGTACCACGGTCGAGTGTAAGTACTTGGAGTAAATACAGTGTATGGTATTGGAGTTGATTTGATTGTGCGACCTCATCGTAACTCGTACGCTTTTGTATCGCATTACGGATTATTGTGATATAGGTATCGATGACTTTTTTACCGAAACTCAGGGCAAACTCTTGATCCGCGACCTCATCGCCTGTGTTAAAGTTTTCGAGATAAAAGTGAGAGACACCTCGATGACGACCTAAGGCAGGGATGTAAAAATAACGATTTCCCTGAGCGCTTCCCTCTTCATAATAACTTCCAGCTGCATCTTTTAGCATATTCTCGAACTGTAGTGTATCGGCTGTGTCTGGATTACTTGGGTTTAGATCTGCCATGACTCTCCAATACCCGCTTCCATCACGCATTTGTGTCCAGCTGATATGCATATGCATCGAGGGTACTAATGGATTTTTTGGATGTATGATCGTGGAGATTGCGGTTGCCGAAGAGAGTTTTTTAGTAGCATCGTCATCATAGTGTACTTGCGAATAATTGACTGAGCCTCGATTGAACAGTTGTTCGTCAGATGATTCATATCGAATCCCTCCTCCATGCGCTCCTTCATCACGGAACCATTCAACAGGACCAAATGGTTTGTCTGATCCTAAAGTCTTTGAGAGAACATTGAGTGCGTCTACAAAATAGGACTGTAATTCTATTACGATTGTTGAAGCGGTATGGGCGCTTGGTGATTTTGGAGCTATTCGTTTCATGGATATCACTTCTATTGATTTATCTTCTTATCAAATGATACCCTTTACACTCTATAAAAAACTTGACCTATGGGCAAAACTCTCGATAAGTTCAAACTTACTCTCTATATTCTCATAACTGTGATTCCCACCCTCCTCTACTATGACCGTTGCCTCTTCAAATTTGCGTTGTGCCACGCTGTAGTCTAATAGTTCATCGTTGGTTTGTAGCAAGACTAAATACTGTTGCGGTGTAATCTCATTAACCTCATACTCTCTTAGAGCACGGGTATGTTGTCCCAGCCATTCAAAATGACTACCGTCATGATAGTTATAAGCACTTCCGAGTACTTTTTCCAATGTATCATAAGGCTGTGTTGATGGATTGATCAATACCGCTTTTAACCCGTAATGCTCAGCGAGATATATCGCATAATATCCACCTAGTGATGAACCGATAAGAGTGACTGTCGCATGATCGATCATCTGCTCTATAAGCTGTTTAAGGGTATCAATAGCCAATGCTGGTACATAGGACAACGAGGGACATATAATCGTATCCCTATACTGCTCACGAAAGAGACTGGCTTTAACTCCCAATCCGCTTCCGCCAAATCCGTGTATGTAAATATATTTATTCATTGGTCTTACTTTACTGCTGTTACTAAAAATATCGGGTAGTTTCCATCTTCTCTGTTGACACTGTAAGCATCATGAAAGCGTACGTTTCTAAATCCTGCTTTCTCAATCGTGTTGCGTAAGCGTTCTGTGTTAAATCCAAAATGATGGACGCCGTCATTACCGTGTTGTGCGTGAAACGTTCCATCCTCTTCTTCTAGATCAGCGATGGCGATAAACCCGTCACGTTCTAAATGGGCATAGAATGTTTCAAACAAACCTGCCGTGTCCGCAACATGGTGCATTGCCATCGAACTGACGATTCCGTTAAACTTTTGCTCTAAAGGCTTATCCATAATATCTTGCAGTATAGTAGCTACCTGTAACGATGAAGTATTTTTAGATTCCAATTGTTCGAGCATACCACTCGATAGATCCACTCCCGTAACCGACCGTACCATAGGAGCTATTTTAAAACTCAATAGCCCGGTACCTGCACCAAAATCCAGTATCTTCATCGTATTGAGCAGTGCGATACGGCTGGTCAGTGTTTTAAATACGGCACTTGCAATATTTTGTCTCGTATCACCGCTGTCCCACTCTTGTGCCACATTATCAAATCGTTGTGTCATTATTTAATCCTCCATTACTATTGAATTAATAGTAATCGTATTCTCCTGCCGTTATATCTGCTTTGATCTTATCAAGTGCTTCTTGCATAATCGCGACCAACTGCTTTGCCGCCGCATGATCATCGACCTCAGGAACATCCCAGTCTGTGATGGTCATATTGGCTTTAAAAAACAGTTCTACACCCTTGGTTATTTCTTCTTTTCGGCTCGCTAGCTCTTTTTCCAATGCACCCATAAAAACTCCTTTTTGTATATCTTACCATACTAATGGATACTAATTAAAGATATAATAATTAGATGAAAAATTTATACCTCTTGTTTACCTCTGTTATCGTCCTATTCATCCTCAATGGATGTCAAAAAGAAAATGTTAATGTGTATCAAGGCTATGCAGAGGGTGAATATGTCAATATTTCCTCATCCCAAAGTGGAATACTCGATAAGCTATTCGTTAAACGCGGGGATAGCGTTGTTACCAATAGCAATTTATATGCATTGGAATGTGACAGTGAAGTCATCGCATTAACTCAAGCCCATGAATCATTGTCGGTTGCTAAATCAACTCTAGCTGATTATCAAAAAGGGGCACGCCCTCAAGAACTGGATGTCCTAAAATCTCAACTCGAACAAGCCCTAGCCAATGCCGATTATGCACAAGTACAACTCAAACGCAATACCCTTCTGTATGCATCAAACGCGGTATCAAAAGAGCAATTGGATAATTCAACTACATTGGCAAAGAGTACCTCATCCCGTGTCAGTGAACTCAAAAATGCACTTCAAGTTGCCAAACTCTCCAAACGCGTTGACCAAATCCAAGCACAAAAAGCACATATCAAAGAGCTAGAGGCACTCATCAAACAAGCGCAGTGGAAGCTAAATGAAAAAGCACTTAAGTCGCGTTCTGATGCATTGGTATTTGATACTCTGTATCGCGAAGGCGAGTGGGTACCCTCAGGAGGTATCGTCGTACGGTTATTACCTCCCCAAAATATCAAAGTACGATTTTTTGTACCTCAAGAGATTGCCGAACAGCTAACTATCAACCAAAAAACAACCATCATAGCACGAGCTGATGGAAAAAAATTCCCTGCCCATGTCACTTATATCTCAACACAATCCGAATACACCCCTCCCATCATTTACAGTAATGAGACTAAAGACCAACTCACCTACATGATCGAAGCCTATACCAATGCTGTAGATGCGCATTACCTACATCCAGGTCAACCTGTGGAAGTATCTCTTGGACGCTAATGACTTTGCCATCAATGTAACTGGACTTAATAAATATTTTGGTGACAAGCATGTCGTTAAAGATCTCTCTCTCCAAGTAGGACATGGAGAGATCGTCGGTTTTTTAGGACCAAACGGGAGCGGAAAAACAACGGCAATTCGTATGATGTGTGGGCTGTTGACTCCCGATAGCGGTGAGGGAACGTGTTTAGGATACGATATTGTAACCCAAAGTGATGCCATCAAACGTGAAGTCGGATACATGACCCAAAGATTTTCGTATTGGGAAGATTTGAGTATCCGTGAAAACCTCGATTTTGTCGCACGTGTCTATGAACTGGCCAACCGTAATAATGTTGTTGATGAAGCACTCAGATCTCTGGGACTCACCTCGCGTTCAAGCCAACTAGCCAAATCACTCTCAGGGGGTTGGAAACAACGTCTTGCTCTTGCAGCGTGTATGCTCCGCCACCCCAAACTGCTTCTTCTAGATGAACCAACCGCCGGTGTTGATCCCAGTGCCCGAAGAGATTTTTGGGAAGAACTGCATGAGTTGGCAAATAAAGGTGTCTCAGTGCTTATCAGTACTCACTATATGGATGAAGCAGAGCGATGCCATAAACTGGCCTATCTCTCATACGGTACTTTGCTTGCACAAGGAAGTGCCAAAGAGATCATTGAGCGCCAGGCGCTGTATACATACGAAGTAACAGGGGATCGATTAATGGAGATCTCCAAAATACTCGAACACAATGGTGCGATAGAACAAACCGTGATTTTCGGCTCGACACTGCATGTCAGCGGAAAAGATCCATCCGACATCGAGACTGCACTCAAAGAGTATCCTTTCAAACCTATCCCTACCTCGCTTGAAGATGTTTTTATTCACCTGATGAAAACCTCCACCGACAACTATGGAGATGCTGATGTTACTCATTAGACCATTTAGTCTGTCACGATGGTGGGCGATCGTACTCAAAGAGTTTCTCCAGCTAAAACGAGACAAAGTAACCTTTGCCATGATGATCGTCTTACCGATCATCCAACTCGCACTGTTTGGATTTGCGATCAATACCGATCCAAAATACCTACCCACCGCTATCATCTCGGGAGATAAAAGCGAGTTTACACGCACTCTGATATCTTCCATGCAAACCTCCCAATATTTTAAAATCGATACCCGCTATACAACCCCTGCACAAGCCCAAGAGGCACTAAAAAAAGGAGAGATCCTTTTTATCCTCACCATCCCGACAGATTTTACACGTCAGCTTTTACGTGGTCAGAAGCCCTCACTATTATTTGAAGCAGATGCTACGGATCCCGTTACCGTTTCAACCGCACTGTCTGCTATGCAAGGCATAACCTCCCAAGTCGCGACCAAAGATCTAAGGGGTCCTCTTGCACACCTCTCTATTCAAAAAGAACCGTTTGATATCAGGGTTCATAGACTCTATAATCCAAACGGCATCAATCAGTACAACATCATCCCAGGCCTGATGGGAACCATCATGACCATGACACTCACCATGATGACCGCACTCGCCATTACCCGTGAACGCGAACGCGGTACTATGGAAAACCTGCTGGCAACTCCCGCACGACCGCTTGAGATCATGACGGGTAAAATCATCCCCTATGTCTTCATCGGACTTATCCAAGCAACGATCATATTACTTGCTTCCTATTTTGTATTTCATGTCCCCTTTAACGGCTCGATTGGTTTAGCTTATGGGGTAGCCCTGCTCTTTATCGCGGTCAATCTTACCATTGGTATCACCATCTCCTCTCTGGCGCAAAACATGTTACAAGCACTGCAACTTACTATTTTCTTTTTCCTCCCAAGCATCCTGCTCTCTGGCTTTATGTTCCCATTTTCCGGCATGCCGCGTTGGGCACAACATGTGGGTGAGCTCCTGCCCCTCACCTATTTCAACCGCCTTATTCGTGGTATCGTTTTAAAAGACAATAATCTGGCTATGTTATGGCCTAATATCTGGCCATTACTGATCATAGGAATAGTCATGATGACACTGGCGGTCAGGTTTTATAAAAAAACGCTCGATTAAAATCCTCTTTTGATTTTCATTGACCGTACCGCTATAATGGCGCATGCAAAATCCCACACAACCTTCTTTTGATGTCATCGTCGTAGGTGGTGGTGCCGCAGGTCTCATCGCAGCCATCACCGCCGCACGTTTGGGCAAAAAAGTACTACTTCTGGAAAAACTCTCCCAAATCGCCGCTAAACTCAAAGCAACAGGCGGTGGACGGTGCAACATGACCAATACTCTCTCTAATGAAGAATTTATGTCACGCTTCGGGCGCGATGGCCGCTTTATGACCCCTGCTCTTAAAGCAATGGATCATAAAAATGTCATAACTTTTTTTCGTGAAATCGGGGTAGAGAGCCATGCACCAGATGGATATCGGGTATTTCCAATCACACACAGTGCCCTCACTATCATTGCAGCACTCACGGATGAGATGAATAAGTTGGGCGTGAATATCATTACCTCAGCACGCGCAAAGACAATCGAACATGATGGCCAAAGAACCATCGGTGTGTCAACCCAAGAAAACACCTATTATGCCCATAATGTCATTATCGCTACCGGAGGATTAGGCTATCCGCAATTGGGTGCAGAGGGTGATGGCTATACCATGGCATCTACTATAGGTCATAAGGTCACCGAACTCTATCCCGCTATGATGCCGCTTCACACCAAGGAAAGCTGGGTGGCCAACTGCCGTGCCGACACCCTTCCTAAAGTCGAGATCAGAATCGATCTTCCTAAAGCTAAAAAAATACGGCTAAAAGGGGACCTGATCTTTACCAATCATGGTATCAGAGGGCCCGTTGTCCTAGACGCAGCACGTGAAATCAACCCTTTTCTCACCGAGCACAAAGAAGTCCCTCTACTGTGTAATTTCACCAAAGGGCTTAATGAAAATCAGTTGCTCGATCATATCAAAAATGAGATTCACAAAAATCCAGAGCAATCAATATTAACTCATATTAAAACGCTTCTGCCTGAGGCACTTTCCAGAGAAATATGTGCTATGGCCCTTGCAGACCCGGATGTAGGGTTCAACAAACTACCCGGTTTGCAACGAGATCAGATCATCAAACTATTGGCATGGACACCTCTCACGGTTACCGGTCATGACGGATTTAAAATGGCCATGATCACCAGAGGTGGTGTGTCGTTAAAAGAAATACGACCTGAAACTATGGAGAGCAAGCTACTCAAAGGGCTGTTTTTTTGCGGAGAAGTAATGAACCTCGACGGTCCCTGCGGCGGTTATAATTTACAATGGTCCTTTGCCAGTGGATACACTGCAGGACATTTAGGAGACATAAACTCATGAAAACTATAATACTTATAGGACTGTTTTTTACATCCGTGCTTTTGGGAGCACAGAATAGGACGATTTACGACATTAGAGGAAACTCTTTTCTACTAGATGCCAACATGACCCTTTTTTTAGGAAACTGGCGTACGGCTACCGTCACTCCTATTCAACATGGCACCTATAAAAACGTCATCGTAAACGGCGATACGGATGTTAAAAGTGTTACACTGACATTCGATGATGCACCCGATGAAAACAATACCTATAAACTGCTCGATATTCTCAAAGAGCACAATGTAAAAGCCGCTTTTTTTATGATTGGTGGGACTATGAAGGATGATAATGTCACCGTTGTAAAACTCACTCATGACATGGGACACCTCGTGTTAAGTCACAGCTTTAACCATCCCCGTATGACCGATCTTAGTGCCAGTGATATGAGATTACAGCTTACCCGTACTGCACAGCGTATAGAATCCATTACAGGTAAGTATCCCGTTCTCTTTCGCCCACCCTACGGCTCAATCAATGCTGAGGTAGTAGATGTGATCAATGAACACGAGATGACGACGGTTCTGTGGTCTTTGGACTCACTGGATTGGACACTCAAAGACCCCGAAGCCGTCATCCAAAACGTCACTTCCAATGTCCGTAACGGTGATATCATTCTAATGCACCGTAATGCGGTTTCTGTAGCTGCCCTGCCAAAAATCATCGAGAACTTAAAAGCACAAGGGTATGCTTTTGTCCAACTCGACAATATGATAGGTATTAAACCCTACCGTGAGCCATCTGTTGTTTCAGATGAATGGGGTTGTTGCTCATGGCTGCAAAGGCTTTTGGGAATGTAGCGGGGTCTTGGGCATCCACTGTCCAAAAGATCACCTTGTTTGTTTCCAAAAGGCTTTGTGTCTTAGGATGATGTAACAGCGTAATATCGATATCAAAAGCGTATACATACCCATAAGCACTCTCAAAATCATTTCGTTCCAATACCTCAACATCTTCGATAAGCTTATGCAGCTTTATCATGGGGTTAAGGGCATGAAAATCTTCCAATATCCCATCATCAAAACTCGATACTTCTAACCAATCAAGCTTATCGGCAATCATAGGCTCGACAATGGCCGCTATCTTATCCCATGTTTTGGGATGATGTTTGATCTCTAAAATCACCCCGATTTGACCATCAATCCTCTGCAATGCATCCGCCAATGTAGGTAAGTATTCAATACGTAGGGTTGGATCAAAGTACGAACTGATGTCGATATGCCTCAAGACCTCATAGGGCAAGGCTTCAACCCCCTCACTTCTACCGCACACACGTTTTAAACTGCTGTCATGAAAGATCATAGGAACATTATCGGCACTCAGACGTATGTCCGTTTCAATCATCCACGCACCCGCTTTGATCGCTTCATCAAAAGCCAAGAGTGTGTTTTCAGGAAATAAAGCGCTAAAACCTCTGTGGGCGATTATGTGCATAACCACTCCTTTTTTTTGCTACACTATTATATCGGGAGTTATTATGAAATATGATATTATCATCATCGGTGCAGGTATCAATGGATGCGCTATCGCACGCGAGGCTTCAAAGCTAGGCAAACGTGTAGCTGTGATCGATAAACAAACCATTGGGTCTGGCGCTTCTTCTCGCTCATCTCGGCTTATCCATGGCGGATTGCGCTACCTCGAACACGGTGATTTTGCATTGGTCAAAGAGGCACTGTACGATCGTTCCCGTCTCATAGCCGCCTACCCTGATCTCGTAGTTTTACGTCCATTTACACTGCCTGTGTATGCAGGTGTTGGACGTCCATGGTGGATTATCAAAGCAGGACTTTATCTATACGATCTATTTTCACGTTTTATCGCACCGCACCATGTCATGAGCATGGAGATATTTACCTCATCCTTCCCAGCCTTAAAGACAAAGGGTCTTCGTAAAATCTTCACCTATTACGATGCCAAGACAAATGATCTGCTACTCACCCAAACCGTAGCCCAAGAAGCGCAAGAACTAGGAACAGTTTTTTTTGAAAATACAACACTGCATGAGATCAAGCATCATGAAAACACCTTTGAACTTTTATGCGGTGATCGACACCTAGAAACTCCGATACTCATCAATGCTACGGGCCCATGGATCGATGAGATCAATCACCGCTTCAATCTCCCCTCACGTTACAAGATCAGTAAAATCAGCGGGATTCATATCGTCATAGATGGGCTTCTTACTCCTGAACCTGTTTTTTTACAGACCGATCACCATAGGATCTTTTTCATCATTCCTGAGAACAAGGCCAATCAAACCGTTATAGGAACAACCGAGCGTCGTGAGACCAGTGAAACCGATGAGGTACACATCAACGAAGAAGACATCAATTATCTCCTCACCCATACCAATCATTTTCTAACCACTCCTCTAAAACGTGAAGATGTGATTGATAGCTACATCGGTGTACGTCCTCTCATAGAATCGAAAAAGAGTATGGTCAAGACATCCAGAGAATATCAGCTCGATCTGCACGATTTTGGACAGACACAACTACTGCATGTTTTCGGTGGAAAGCTCACTACCCACTCGTCACTGGCCCAAAAAGCCATCAACCTTTTACCGTTATATAAGAACAAAGTAAATATTTAATAGAAAGCTTATGCTTCCAGTCGAATCTTTCCAGTCGCATATTGATGCACTAACGATGAAATAATAGTTTGGTAAGGTATTCCTGTCTCTTGAGCCTTGTTTTTAATGATCGTTACATCACCTAGACTTAGACGGATCGTAATGTTTTTTGATTTCGATAAATATTCTTTGGCCGCTTGACGAGCCAATGCAATCTCTTCATCAGCATCTACACTTCGAACGAGCTTATCATTTTCCAGAGCGTTTAAAATCGCCATTTCTTCAGTATCAAACATTTGTGTCTCCTTTATATATCTTTTTTGCTTTTCGGCTTGGAATAATTGTCTTTAAAAATATCCCTTCTTCATTACAAATAAAAGGGATCAGATAAACATATTCCAATGCTTCAACAACATAGATCTTTTGTCCACTGTAATTGACTTGATCGGGATGATCGTATACATCTAAGACTTTTCCGGCATCTATAGCCGCAATAATCTCTTCAAATCCAATACCTCTACTTTGCTTGAGAAGTTCATTTTTTTCTTTACCATAGGTAATCAATAGAAACCTTTATAATATACATACATTGTATTATATATCGACAAAAGTAAATTTAAGATGAATATTTTATTCATGTACTATTCTTTATTCAATCTAAGCTTATATTTATAATGTTGTGAGAGCAACACTACGCTATAATACGCGTAATATTTATCGTTTGCTCTCCAGCTTACCTTACCCTCGTTTTAGAGGTTTACACTCCTAAGGACTTTCATGTCATCGACTATCAAACGCCAAAACCACCGTATCCACCCTTGTAATGCTGCCCGTAAAACGGAGTTGCTTAATTTTGTAATCTCTCAAAACCCTGCCCGATCTATTCTCATCGTAACTACCAATGATACAAAAGCGATTGATGTAACACAAACCAAAGAGATCACTATCGTAAGCGACAGTGATTTAGTACAGCCTAGTGAGACGATGTATGACATCGTTATCAGTTATGATCTACCTGACAAAGCAATCATCTACATGACACGCTACGCTCGTGCAAAAGAGTTTGCCATTATCTTGTTAGGTTCTGAGGATCAAAAAAATCTGTATGCTATCGAAACACTTTTCGGCCGTACTATCACACAAGAGCCTGTTGCAGGTTTTGAGCCAAACTTCGGTATCGCAGTTGAGCAAAAAAACAAAGAAGAGATGGCTGCACAACGTGCACAGCGTGAGGAAGAACGCAATAAACCGCGTTCAGCCAAACGTGATTTTAAGCCTCGTCGTGATGATGCGCGACCTGAGTTCAAGCGTGAAGATCGTGGTCCTCGTGACGATAACCGTCCAGCCCGTAAACCGTATGAAGGGAACAAGGATGATTCGCGAAGCGAGTTCAAACCTCGCCGTGATGATTCACGACCTGATTTTAAACGCGAAGACCGCGGTCCACGAGACGACAATCGTCCGGCTCGTAAACCGTATGAGGGCAATAAAACTGAGTCAAGAAATCCATGGGATAAGAAACCAAGACCTACAGAGTTTTTGGGCAAAGATGAAAATGGTAAACCGATTTTTGGTACTAAAACACGTGAACGTAATCACTATATTGATGGCACACCAAGAAGCGATGCGGATAAGTTTGCAAAAACAGCTTACGTGAATAAGCCAAAATTCTTTGGTGAACATGATAAAGCTCAAAAAAATGATGAAGGAAAAAAACCTTTCAATCCTGAACGTAAACCGTATGAGGGAAAACAGGCGTTTAACAAAGACGATAAACGCCCATTTGAAGATAAGAAGCCTTACGGTGATAAAAAGCCATTTGGGGATAAAAAACCGTACGGAGACAAGAAGCCTTTTGGAGATAAAAAACCATATGGTGACAAGAAGCCGTACGGAGATAAAAAACCTTATGGTGAGAAAAAGCCCTATAACAACAAATCAACGAGTAATTACAAACCATCCTTTGACGCACACAAACCTGCGCATACCGATACAGCGCCCAAGCGAGCACCACGCCGTATCAGCGTAAAATCTCTCAAGCCATCAGAAGATAAATAGATACAGATAACGCTTTTATCGCCCCTATATCGAATTCTGATTAATCGATATCAAAAACTATACTCTTTACAGATTTTCGATTAAATTTATAGAGAAGTTCTTTTAGGTTATTGGAAGATTGAATCTTCCAATAAGCAAGTTTATTAAAACCAATACGATGGATAAGTATTTTTTTGATCAAGATTTAGGTACAGTAGAGCTACAACAACTAAAATTATTGCACCTACTAAGGTTGGAAGTCCTAAAAATGACCAGCTGGCACCTGTGAGAAAAACGATCAACGGATTAGAACCCGCAGGTGGGTGGACAGTTTTTGTTGCAAGCATTACCGCTATTGCTGTTGCTAGAGCCAAAGCCATACTCCACCATTCAATTCCGACAAAGTGATAAAAGGATAAACCTATCAATGTCGATAAAAAATGACCCGCAATAACATTCCTGGGTTGTGAAAATGGACTTTTAGGAAATCCAAACAATAAGACACATGAGGCTCCAAATGATCCTAATACAAGTGGTTTATCTATTGTTTCTGTTAAAAATCCTATAGTTGAGATTGCGATTAATCCGCCAAACCAAGCAAATACTATAGATTTAAATGAAGCTGACGGAGGAAGAGATGCGCTCTCTCCCAAAAATTTTTTAAAATATGTCTTCATCTATATATCCTTAATATTCTATTGGAACAATGAGTTCACCATTCAAATTGAATTTCGGTGAGATCGTCATACCAATCCACGAATGTAGCATACTTGCCCACAATTCAATACCTTCTAAAGCTTTAGCAATTAATATTTGTCCTCTGATGGAAGTTGCTTCATGTACTTCAATATATTCAAGTCCCATAATACTATGATGTTCGTCGGCTTCAACATGAACATCAAAATAATCATGTCCAATACCCAATAAATGCATTTTAGGTGATATAGCTTTAAAAAAATCATTTGAACAACGTTCAATCCCACTGTTTAGACCAACCAACCATTTTTCACGATCTTGTTCTATAGCCATTTGATAAGCATAATTGACACAAGCATTTGTTTCTCTGGTTGCGATAGTGTTATAAACTTCATCTTTACTATTAATGATTTTATTTTTAAGCATCCAATCCATGAGCATAGCTGAATGATCTGCTTCTCCATATGCATGCTTTGCATAAAAAGGCATCATAGAGGTTTCACTAAGGGGTGTTAATGCAAGCATTAATCCCATAACTTTTGGAAATGTATCAGAGTGATAGTACAACTGACAAACGGCATTTTTAAATTCTTGAGGATCTTGAATATTGTCTAGCCATTTAAAAAATGGCATATTTTTTACACATTGTGAAGCATTATAGATTGGTTTAACAATCCAATTATGCTTAAGTTCAAGAGCGCTTAATTGCTTTTCATTGATTTCTTCGTAAATTGTAGTGTTAACATCTGTCATTTGATATCCTTTTTTTTATTTGGTTTTTGAATACATATCGTGAAGCCGTATTAATGTTTATATTGTTCGCCTCCTGTGGTTAGTTAAACAAACGTTTGTTTGATAAAATAAGCAAAAAAAATCAATCAAACTTTGCAATTAATTTTTTGCCGATTCTGAGGTACGAATCAGAGTTATCATAGAGGTTCATCATCATAATTGCTCCTTGCCATGAAGCAACTACTTCCGAGGCAATTTCTTTTGATAAATGTGAATCAAAATTATTTTTAAGAATTTCAATCAGGGCATGTTCCCAATTTGTAAAATAAGCAACAATTTCCTCTTTAAACTCAGGAAGATCGTGTGCAGCTTCGAGAGCTAAATTGCCAAGTAAGCACCCTCCAGCACTTTTTAAAAAATATTCATCGTTTTTTTTAACGAATTGAATCATCTTATCTTTATCACTTAAATGGGTTTGATATGCAATGCTGAAAATATGTTGATTAAAATATTCATGAATATATTTAAGAGATTCTAAACCAATTTGTTCTTTGCTTTTAAAATAATGGTACATACTTCCTTTTATAAGTCCACATGCCTCTCCAATATTTGCCATAGTTGTATTGTGATAACCATGTATTTTAAAAAGAGCAACTGACTCTTTAATGATAGATTCTCTGTCTGTTTTTATAATTGGCATTCTTTTATCCAAACGATTGTTTGGGAAAATAATACACTATTAAAAATAAGTTGTCAATAGTGTTGTCATAAGAGTTAGAATAAATTTAGTTAATCATTTTCTGTAGCTGGTATCCAACGATACTCCAAGATCTTTGGCAACATCACGCGGAGGAACACCGCTGGCAAGCAGCTTTTACGAATCGTTGTAGAGTAGAAAAATAAAGAAGATATGGTCGCACAACGCGCCAAGCGTAGACTGCTTACTTATTACCCGGAATAATTTTGTATTCTACAAGGATATACGTCACATCATTAGCATGTAACTCATCTATTATTTTATAATTTTGAATCTGTCGTTTCGTAAGAATCGTAATGTGCTGATCTACCTGAGTCGAAGTAATCTCACTGCTTTTGTGCACAGAGGTAATTGAGCGTACATTGCTTTGTAGCTGTGTTGAAATATCGTTAAGTGCTTTGCTCTTTGCTTCTAAAAAATTCCTGCCACTCCCCACACCATAAACATTTGATTCAGTCATTAGAGGATGTTCAAGTACATAAACCGGAAGTGGATTTTGTGACTTTAACCAATTAAAAGGCCAAAATCCATACAGACTCTGGAAGCTGATCATTAAAAGCAAAAAATATTTCCCCACGCCCTACTCCAATTAATATCTGGGACGAATAATATCGCCCACCTCTATTGCACTGTTGTGGTCTTCGTCATCCATCATCATCCATGCATACCGAGGTGTTATTTGATCTGACACTGTTGCGGTTCCAATACGTACTTTATTCGTTATTATTTTACCATCGACCTCATCTTTAAAGACAAGTTCTTTAGAAACCAGCAGTTTATCCCCTTCCTTTAAGCCTTCATTTGTCCCCATGTTAACCATAAAAATAAATTCCTCATCATTTTCGATGGAAACTTTTTTACTAATAACTAATCCTTCTGGTCCTACTTCATTAGCAATTTGTTTCAAAAGTTTTGTAAGGGTACCTTGTAATGATTGGACATATTTAGACCGCCCTACCTCTGATTTGTAGTTACTGATGACTCTATAACTTGGCGTATTATCCGCTTGAAAAAACTTTTTTTGCCCATCAGGAGTAGTAAGCTCAGCTACTACAGCTGTATTAACAAAATAGATCCAATAAGGATCTGTATAGTAACTCTCATCTTTGATTACTAAACCATTATCTGTCTTAATCTTCCGTAATTTTTTAACATATTTAGAAGGGGTAAATTTTGATTCAGAGCTTAGATTATGAAGAGTCAATTTTAATTTATAAGAACCGTTTTGATCGAGTTTAAATACTTTTTTTTCATCATTATATGCAAGAAAATAATCCCGCATCGTAAGCGTAAAATCACTCCATCCATTTGATTCTATTTTTACATTGGCATTAAGATCAGGATGGATTACCTTGTAATTTTCTTTATTATTGTCTAAAATATTGATAGATGAGATATCCTTATATTTATACAAATCAACCTTCGTCGTTGCACATCCGCTTAACAACAAAAGTGTTCCTGAAAGTATATAAAGGCTATTTAGCTGTTTCACGATCCAGTTCTCCCATCGTCTTATCCATCATCACGGCATTAGGATTTGCAGGATGAGAACTGCATCCCATGACCGACAAAGCTATCAAAATCACAAGGGCTACTGTCTTCATTATTTTTTACCCTCGCCATCGAGTTCTTTCCACACTTGGGTCGCTTGAAACTTGTGCCACAGTGCTTCTTGGTTGTTAAACGATGATTGTACGCTTGATTTGATCTGCTGATCGACAATTGTCGCATCCAATGCGTACAGAGTGTAGAGGACTCCAGTATCTTTATCTAAAAAGAGTTTCTTTTGCTGAGACTGTCTCAAGGTCACATCAGAGATCTGCTTTGTAGCGTATTGGACTGCATGATCCATTGTCGCATCTTCACCAAGTCCTAGTTCCTGTGTAGCACGTTTGTACATATTTTTGACACGAAGTTCCATCTGGCGCCCTAACTCGTCACGTGCAACAGCTGCAGCTTCAATACGTTGCATCTCTATATCCTGTGCTTTATTTGGTTTTGCGGAACCGGATGCTGCATACTTATCACCCAATACTGTCGGTTCTTGGTACCATTGCGGCAGATCATTAAACACGTTACGATTCTCCGGCTGATTAACACAACCTCCTAACGTGATTATTACTATCCCTAGAGCTAAAAGTAGTTTCGTCTGCATTGTGATTCCTTTGGTTTTTAATACGCTTATTATTTAATATTATTGTGTATCAATCGTGAATTATAAAAATGTAGAGTAGCTAGTATTACGTCATTAAATGATGATTTTGTGAAACTTCCTCCAGCTTATCAACACTGTATCTCCATGTAACAAATGCCGATAACGTTACGATGAGAGCTATACCTATCCAAATCCAAATAACATCAAGCCCTAAATACGCAATTAAACTCAACACCAAAATCGGTGCAAGTATCTGTCTAACAATAGAAATGTAAAATATAAAAGCAGGTTTCTCAATCCCCTGAAGCATGGCAAGATGGACAAAGATGACTACAAAATAAAAGAGGATAAACGCTTCTACTCTTAAATACAAAACCCCTGCTTCAATTACTTTACTATCTTGCGTAAAGAACTGCATAAACTGTTCTGCTCCCATGAGCAGTGCTATCATGCCGATGATAGAGATCAATCCCCCGTAATACAGTGATATTTTGAGTGTCTGAGCAATGCGTTCAAACTGTTTCGCCCCATTATTTTGTGCCACTATTGCTAAAACAGCAACATTGAGTCCGATGGTCGGCATCAATATGATTTGTTCAATTCGCATACCGATTCCAAATGCAGCAACTACTTCCTGACCATAAGGGGCAGCAAAATAAGTCATGATAAAAATTCCCATAGCCATCATCACCATATTAATACTTGGCGGAAACCCTTGCTTCATCAAGGATTGAAAAACTTCCCAATCAAGTGAAAAGTTCTTATAACCATCCAATAAAGGAGTTTTTGTTAATTTATAAAAAAGATAGACAACCGTAATCAACTCTGTAATGACCGTAGCCGTAGAGATCCCGCTCACACCTAAAGGCTCGATTCCCAATCCTCCATACACAAACCAATAGTCCAATCCAACATTCAAAAATGCAGAAACAATCAAAATATTTCTAAATGAGACCGTATCACCTACTGCGTTTAATAAGGCATTGATAAAAAAGGCAAACACAAAAAATACGGAACCGTATAAAATAACATTTATATAGTCCAATGATTCTTCTAAATAAAAACCATGGGCTCCCAATAGACTCATCAAATACGGAGTTGAAAGAACGCCTACAATTGTTAATACAAAAGAGAGAAATAACGCAAATACCAAAGAGTTAAGCGCTATGTGTACCGCCATTGGACGATCTTTTTTACCCAGAGCATTTCCAACCAGTGCAGTTACCGCTTCACTCATCCCCCCCGCAATAGCAATCATCATAAAAAAAAGAGAAAATGAGAGTGTAAGAGCCGACAGTGCCTGTGTGGATATCTGTCCGGCAAAATAAGTATCCGTAACGTTGTACATCGTATGAAAGAAAAACCCGATACTCGCAGGAATGGAAAGTTTTTTGATCTGTGTTTTGATATCGCCTTGCGTTAAATCCATATCCATCCGGTTAGCTTTTTTGAATCATCAAGGCTTTTTTGACCTCTAGTCGATCATACAGTTTGAGCATATTATGATAATCCTGATGCAAAGAGACATCAATCAAAAATGCTTCGCCCTCGATGATCAGAAGTGCTTTTTCAACTTTTTCTTTTCCATAGATATCAAACAGTGCTTCTTCGTACTCTTCCCACGGCAGTTCTGCTTCACCCATACGTATGAGCTCTGCAACGATATGCCCCATCTTATCGGTTCCAAACTCTAGGAGAGGAATTGCTTCATCTGCATTTCCAGCCAACAAATATATTTGCGCTTTTAACTGCGCCATCGTAAAGTTATTATTAAAAATAACACCTATGTATTTCTCCACATTGATCGTATCTTCGAGTGACTCGATGTAATCCAATATTTCCTCAGGGTCAAACTGGGCAAAATCCAACACCATTTCGCGGATAAGTTTTCCGTTATTTTTGTTGTTGTAGCTCAAATCTTCGATGGGATAGACTTCTGACACACTAGGGACGATCATCTGGCATGAATAGAATCCTAGGTAGTTGTATTCCCGTACGTACATCTCTTTTTTCATCTCTTTTAAAATACCCAGCAAGTACTCGTATTCAGCAACACTACCCTCGCCCTTATAATCCCATGGTGTGTAGTTGAAACTCTTTTTAGCACTCAAAAATCCAAATCCGATTTTACCGTTAGAATCTATAAAGTGTGATTCTATGTTGAAGCTGTCCGAAACCAGACTCATATCAAACGTTGGTATTTCAAACGCATCCAGATTCTCCAAATCACGGCCTTGCATCAGTTCGGTCATCGTACGCTCCAACGATACCTGCAATATTGGATGTGCTCCAAAAGAGACAAAAAGCGTTGAGTTCTCTGGATTGATCAGAGATATGGCCGTAACCGGAAATTTTCCGCCCAATGAAGCATCTAAAACTTCAACAACATAGCCCAATGCTCGCAGTGCATGAAGGTCATGACTAAGTCTCTCAAATGAGTGGATGACTTCTTCGGGAAATTTCGGGAGAGCGTAGCCGTTTTTTATGATCTCTATTTTGGCGTAACGCTCAAATATTTCACTCAGTGCTTGAACTTTTGCTTCTTCGGGAGTATTGCCCGTTGCCAAGCCATTACTCACGTACAGATTGCTCAAAATATTGAGAGGAATATAGACAGTCTCTTGGGTAGAGTACTGCGTAAACGGTAATGCTACGATCTTATCCTCATAATCACTGTTGTAATCCACCAGGTCTTCGTCAGTCAAAATACCTGCTGGATCATAAATTTTACGCAATGCACTATTGAGATATCCACCGCCAAACTCAAAGGCAACTTCGTCAGGATAATATTTGCGATTTGGGAGATGAAAGTCGATAAAAAAGTTGTTGGTTTGTAACCGCTCGATGTATTCACCTAATGCGCTTGCTTTGGAAGCATCGGAGACAATCCCCTTACCATTTGAGTAGATATGGCGAGGCGCTTCAATCGAAGCTAAATTAACAGAGTAGCAGTACTCTAGTGGATGTTTTTCCTGTGAAAAAATAGCTTCACATCCGACATCGACCAAAACCGCTTCCATCTTTTTAATGGATTCTTCGAGTGGGGCATCTTTGGATAATAAATTCATATATAGCTTTCAATTTTAGATAGAGGGAGTATAGCAAAATAGCAGGAAGTTTTACATTAGGGGGCCAAGGGAAAGCCCTTGGCTACACTCAATTGAGCATAGGTGCAAAGATGCACATAAGTAGTAACGCGAATAACAACTTATCCATAAAGAACCCCCTTTCATGCATTCTTTGGAGGGTAAAAAAAAAGGTCGAGGGGTAATTAATCCCTCGACCTTAATATTACCGCTCCATTGAACGCATGAAAAGTGTTATTCGCAAAAGAATTATATCATAAAATAATATTCATTAAATCACAACATTTCTTCTTATTTTGCCTTTATGTTAAGTGGTTGGTTGTATTTTTCAAATGTTACTTTATTCATCGGTACGACTCCATCTTTATTTATCATTTTTAAATCTTTAAAATCTTTTGCAGAATATTCAAATTTTGAACCTTGACTAAGTATAAGTTCATCGCGATATTGAAGTACAGCTATGTATGTGTACTTGTTTTGATTTTTTCTATATAATGCATACGCCAGCGCACGGTTTGTAGATCGTAGCGCTAAATCACCACTATAACTAGTACGTTTCTGTGCCTTGGGCGTACCTTTAGGTATGGTATATGAGGGAAACCTCTCAGTCTTATCTAGCAGTAATGCTCTAATTACAATATCTTTACCTGCATCAGTAGTCATAAAAAAAACTGAGCCATCATCCTTTTTGATAGCATGGAGAATTTGACCCATCTTTACGATTAAATAGTCATCTATATACTTAACATTACTCGTAACAAGTACATCTTTTAAATTTAGTGAAGATTTATCAATTATCACAAATTTACCACCAGCAGTAACATAGTAAATGACACTACCACCCATCACCAATTCCCCCCTATATATAACCAGAGACTGTTTAAAACTGCTGTCATTTTCTAGGTGTACATCAAAATTATATGACTGTTCAGTAAGATTTGCACTTTTTACTTTCGTTAATTCAGGAACTCTCCATATATCCATATAAAGGCTAGGACTAAGATAATAAGGTGACTTTGGTTGGCTCCTCTCTTGCTGATCTGGAACATAAACAATATAAAGCAAATTGTTATCAACAGAATGGGATAAATTTTTAAAAGGTAGTTGTTTTTCTATTTTTTGACTTTTTAAATCATAAAGTACCAGCTCATCCCGAGAGATAATAAGTACTTTTGTTTCATCATTTAATAAATACACATCTCTATGATTTTTAGCTTGTGCTATATGTTCTAGTGGCACAAGTGGAAGCTCCCATTGTTGCAGTTTTTTGAGTGGTGATAAACTCCAATGGATAAAATAATTATCTTTAAGTGTATAAAAACTTTTTCCATCAGTAGCCAATACTGCACTATCAATCATTCCTTGTTCAAGGTCAAAATAAGGCTCCACTATCTCTTCACGTTCCCCTGCAAACAAAGAAAACGCAAACAGTAAAACTAAGAGTATTTTTTTCATATAGCTGCCTTTTTAATGAATAATTACGTTATTTTATGTTTTAAATAAAGCGAGTATATCAAAATAGCGGGGAATTTCACCTAAGGAGGCGATACGAAATCTTAAGAGCGAATTTGATATTATGCTCGTATGACAACACTTGAAATGAAAAAATTTGGTGATTTTAATAAAGACGATGTTTTTAGAATCTCCATAGTAACCGATGATTTAGAAATCCTTACCAATGAGGATTTACGCTCGTATAAAAACCTCACGAGCATCGTATTGGAAAATAATCAGAACCTGAAAAAGATTGATCTCAGGGGTAATGAATCTATAAAGTACCTCTGTTTGGGAACGTGTGACAACCTGACAGAGATCAACATAGATCAAACCAACATCAACAATATAGACCTGTATGACTTGGTCTCGTTACAATCTATAGAAATGGGGAATACACAACTTCTCAATCTCAAAAATCTTATCTCCGAAAACATCACGAAACAGTTTTTATACATCGAGGATGCTATATTGGAATCTTTTGATAGAAGAATCAAGGCAACCGATGAGGGTGATGAGAAGAATAGCTTGATCAAAGCATATGAAGAGTATCTAGAATCCTCTGACTAAGAGAGCCTATGCTATAGTTACGCAAACAATTAGTATGGAAAATCATGGCTATTATCTCTATCGCATCGACAAAAGGGGGAGTGGGTAAGACCTCTCTGGCTTTCTCTCTGGCAAAAGACCTCGGGTATCGCTATGCGACCAATGATATGTCAGTGGTACTGAATAAATACAAAAATGCCCGCTATTATCCCAATAAAATCCCCCTTCATCCCGATACAGTCTACGATTTTGGAGGATTTGATGCCCAACATGCAGACGAGATACTACTCGCTTCCGATATTATCCTCGTTGCCACTATCAATGACCTAAACTCCATTATGAAAAGTTTGATCTTTATTAAAAAGTATAAAGAAAAGACCATCCTCGTTTTTGCCAATATGATCGATAATCCCAATGATGCCGCCGTTATCCGTCAAAAGATACATGAGCACTTCCCTAATCTCGCCTTCACCTATCTACGCCGTACCAAGTTGCTCAAAAATGCGCTTGAGACAGGGATGAGTGCCAGTGAACTGTATGAATCAAACAATCACAGTAAACATCTCTATAAACAAGCCTACAAGGAATATAACAAGATTCTAAAACTTTTCACCACCGATGGACAATATTTTCAAAGTACTGTTCAATGACAAACATTCTTCTCACAACGTTAAATGCTCGCTACGCTCACAGTGCATTAGGATTACGCTATTTATATGCAAATATGCACGAACTGCAAAACGACACCAAAATCGTAGAGTTTACGATCAATGAACAAATACAAAGCATTGCCGAAGTCATCCTCGAACACGCCCCAAAAATCATCGGTATCAGTGTCTATATTTGGAATGCGACCGAAACGGCACAACTCATCGAAATACTCAAAAAAGTAGCTCCCGATACCGTCATAGTATTAGGAGGTCCCGAAGCTTCTTACATGCCTCATCGTGTTAATTTTGATAATGCCGACTACATCATCAGTGGCGAGGGAGAAATAGCTTTTTACGAACTGTGTCGTACCGTTTTGGATGGTGATACACCCTTTGAACGTTTTATCCGTGCTCCTATGCCTGACTTAAAAGTAATATCCTTGCCGTATACTGCCTACAGTGATGAAGACGTAGCACATCGTACCATCTACGTCGAAGCATCACGAGGGTGTCCGTTTGAGTGTGAATTCTGTCTCTCATCCATCGACGAAAAAGTACGTAATTTTCCACTGGATGAATTGCTCGAAGAGTTCGAAGTCCTCTGGAATCGTGGGGCACGTAGTTTTAAATTCATCGACCGTACCTTTAATCTCAATATGACCTTTGCTAATCGTATATTGGACTTTTTTCTCTCCAAAGAACCGCCTTATTTCGCTCATTTTGAAGTCATACCTGATCATTTTCCCGATGTGCTAAAAACGAAAATAGCCCTGTTTCCTCCCGGATCATTACAACTAGAGGTTGGTATTCAAACCCTAGATCCAATTATCTCAAAAGGTATCAATCGTCCGCTTCGGCTCGAAAAAATCTATGAGAACTTACACTTTTTAGAAAATGATACCAAAGCGCATATGCACCTAGATCTGATCGTCGGACTTCCCGGAGAAACCATCGAGGGCTTTGGACGTAATCTCGATAAACTCTGCTCACTCACCCACAGTGAAATCCAAATCGGTATTTTGAAAAATCTCTCTGGAACTACTCTCTCCCGTCATGACAAAGAACACGGGATGATCTATACGGATATTCCCCCTTATGACATTCTCCAAAACAATAATCTAACGTTTGTACAGATACAAAAGATGAAACGTTTTGCCCGTTTTTGGGACCTTTACTACAACAGCGGGAATTTCGATAAAAGTGTCAAATTATTGTGGAAAGAAGAAAAAGTATTTGACGGATTTTATGCGTTCAGCGAATGGATCTTCACCCAGACACTCTCTACGTGGAAAATATCACTAGATCGCCAAGTCTCACTGATGTACGACTATTTATTGCCTCATACACCGCTTGAAGTGATACAAGCGTCATTGATAGAAGATATCAACACGACTCCAGGGCGAAGAATCCCCTTTTTCTTAACACATGATGTCTCAAAAGAAGGACCAAAGAGTACCGAAAAACAAGTCACACCCAAGCGTCAGGCGAAGAGAACCTAATCAGTAGTCAATATTGCTACTGATTTCACTTTTTGCCCCTTTAATATTGGATTAGATCATTTGAAAATTCGGTTAACTTAACTGTTTTCGCCGATATTGAGACCAATTTCTTCGCTTCTGCCGTACCATTGTAAAACTGCTTAAGTTCAGGTTTGAATGCTTTGAAGTAGTCTTGGAATTTATCCATTCCCAATATACCAACAGCCCAAAGGGTGTCATCAGCCGCATGTTCCAAAATTACAGCCGAGAGAGGCTGAGTAGCTGCTCCTCCAAGTACTTTTGCACCGGCTTTGGCATCAAATGCAGAGAGATGAGAGGAACACACTATCACTCCACTTTTATCGTATGCCATAGTTTTTGTTTTCTCTGGCACATACATAATAAAACTGTCATTTGGAGTTGGATGAGTCAACTGATGAGTACAAATAGCAACATAAGCAACTATTGTACGCTCTTTTCCTACACCGCTTTTCCAGACGTATTTTTCACCGTTCTCTGCAGTCAATTCGACATCTTGTTGTGTAGGTTTTGGTAGGTTCACCAATATACACGGTGTAGACGCATAGGGATAATTAAAGATATAGTTAACCTCTGTTTCGAGTTTTGACGCTTTTATCGGTATTCCAGCTGCATCAACAATCTGCGTTTTTTCATATGCCACATATAACTGACCATCAGACGCATATAAATTACCGCGTATAAGTGATGGATTAACAGCTACTATTGTTGCACCGGCTGCAACAACTTTTAAAAAGTTTCTTCTTTCCATGTTAGTCTCCAATTGATGAGATATCTATAAGTATAACAAGATGTCGTATGAATTAAACCTATAAATGATTCAATAAAGGTATATAAATTATAAAATTACTATAGTTTAAAACTTTTTGTTACACTTAAGTGATATTTTTTATCCTAATTTTTTTAATTAAGAAGATGATATCATTAACATAAGATTCATGATTAGGAAACAGCACACATGAAAACAGAAGATTGTTCATCCCTTGAAGAAGTAAGAAGTTATATCGATCAGCTTGATGATCAGATAGTGGAGCTGATAGCGACACGTAATGCCTATGTTAAACAGGCCGCAAAATTCAAAGAATCCATAGCTGAGATAAAAGGTGAAGAGCGAATGGAAGCAGTAATGGACCGCGTTCGTGCACGCTCAATGGAGCTGGGTGTTTCTCCTAATCTCCTAACGAAACTTTACACGATTATGATCGACGAGATGGTTGAATCAGAAATTGCCGAGTTTAGAAATGCAAAATCACTCTAAAATCGAGTGATTTCATCCCCTTGAACGGCCATTATCACACGTCCTGAAAGTGATTCTTCTTTATACAGTGAATGATGATGCCCCACAGTAAACGATTCATTGGGATTAAAAACAATAAAATTTGCTTTTTCGCCTACGGCAACCTTTGGAATATTAATACCTATTTGCACAGCAGGAGCATACGATGTCAAACGAGACAATGTTGACATATCGATAATGCCGCTTTTAACTAGATTGGTGTAACACAATGGTAAATATTCCCCAATGGACGTTGTCCCATAGCTTGCATCGTAAAAGGTAATATCTTTATAGACATCCGAGTTTGGCTGATGCAAAGCTGTTAATGTATGAATCTCTCCATTTTGCAAGGCAGTAATCAACAACTTGCGTTTTGATTCATTTATTAAAGGTGGATTTATTTTTGCATCGGTATCAAACCCTCTGCATGCTTCGTCACTGTGTAATAAATGGTGCAATGAAACTTCACATTCTACCTTGACCCCTTCACTGCGTGCTTGGGCTATTAGTTTAACTGAGCGAGGTTCTGTTATGCTTTTAAAGATAATAGTGATTTCGTACTCACGTGCGATTTCAATCATTGCAGCAACATTCACCACTTCAGAAATAGCAGGAATACCGGGAAGACCTAATGAGGTTGCTACTTCACCATCACTCATGACACCGCTTTCATTTAGACTTTTATCTTGTGCTAAATAAAACAACGGTTTATTCGACATCTTCAGATACTGAGCCATACGCATGATCAAGTTATAATCACTGATTGTCCTAGTATAAAGAGCCTTTCCCCCTTTTTTCAAGAGAAGTGCTATATTGCTAAGATTTCCTTCTTCATTAAGGGCACTGATCGAACATTCAATTTTTGCTCCACCATTATGCAATTGATGCTTTTGGACAAATTCCAGTGTGATTTCATTGTCCACACGTCCAATCATCTCACCGCTCAAAACAACCGTACTTACTCCACCGCTTAGAGCTTCACATGAAAGGGTCTCAAGGTTTTTCCCATTGAGCTGAAGATCTTTTAAACGAACATTGGTATCTACCAATCCCGGCATTAAATAGCATCCTGATGCATCAATAGACTCATCATCACTCAGATTAGACCCTATTTGCGTAATAACGCCATTTTCTATTCGCACATCTTCTTGACGATTTCCGTGTATATCACAAATTATGGCATTGCAAATAAGCATAGGACTCCCGTTTGGCTATAATAATGTTATTGTAATCTATGAACGTTTAAAAAGGGATAGTGTGCGACCATTCATTTGGCTTTTAGTGTGTGTGATTGCCCTTATGGGATCTGATCGCTTTTATGATGAGGGAAAGAAGCTTTATTTTTCAAAAGGATGTAATGGATGCCACGGTACTGATGCTAAAGGGCTCGGACAGTACCCGGGTTTAGCCTATAGACCCGTAGGCTTTTTGAATTATAAGTTGCAACGTTATCGAAAAAAAATAGCCGATACTCAACAAGCTCAATTGATGATTCCCTTTGCAGAGCACTTAACTGATACACAAATAAAGATGCTTATCACTTTTTTCTCCCAATACCGTGAAGAATTTAGACACTCAACACCTGTACGTAGTATAAAAGGAGATGGAGGATCGTGAAATTATTAGTTTGTGCACTTGAACATTCTGCCAATGTACATTTAAAATACCTACTCAAAGAACTAGGGGATGATGTAGAGATCTGTGGTATTTTCGATGATTCACTGGGTGAAAGTATCGTTGATTTGCGCTCTACTGCTATCATGGGCTTTGTTGATGTATTTAAAAAACTTCCTTTCTTCTTTAAACTAAAAGATCAGGTCGTAGAACTTGCGCATGATGTTGATAAAGTACTTTTGATCGATTCATCTGGTTTTAATCTCCCGGTAGCCAAGGCGATTCGAAAACGCTACCCCGATAAAGTGATAATTTACTATATACTTCCTCAAGCATGGGCGTGGAAGAAAAAACGTATTCCTATACTGGAAAAAACGATCACAACCCTCGCCTCTATACTGCCATTTGAACCTTCCTACTATTCGCCTTTGGCACCTATAGAATATGTGGGACACCCTCTTCTCGATGAAATAACTGTCCACAAAACTGATTTTTCCCCTACGGGACTCATCACCTTTATGCCAGGTAGCAGACCTGGAGAAATAAAAAAACTAATGGATATCTTTCGTGAGGTCCGTGCAAAGATTGACTGTGAAGCCATGCTCGTCATCCCTCCTCACTTCAGTGATGATAAAATAGCGCAACTTTATGGAGATATCAGTGCCTTTACCGTCACGCACGATGCGCATATCACATTGGCAAATTCTGATTTTGCCTTTATTTGCAGTGGAACAGCTACTTTGGAGGCATCACTCATTGGAACCCCATTTGTACTGGTGTATATCGCTAAAAAACTCGATTATATGATTGGAAGAGCACTGATTAAGATTCAGTACGCAGGACTGGCCAATCTATTGCTTTCACATGCCTATGGCATAACGCTACATCCTGAGTTCATTCAACATGAGGTTACGGCTGAAAATCTGTATAATAGCTATATTGAAATGGATAGAGAAGAATTTTTTCGTAATGCTGCAAAATTACGATCATTACTCCAGCATGGCAGTGCAAAACGTGTCAGCGAAATACTAAAGGAAATACCACATGCTTAGACTCACTTCTTGGATCAGCACAAATATCACTGCTCTTATGCAAGAAAAAATCATCCCCTATGTTTTTACCCTTAGCGATTCACCAATGCTTTTACGCGAGTTATTACATACCAACAAAATGTATCAAGATGGACTAAAGCTAGAAGGAAACGTTCCAGGCTTTCGTATGAGTATTGGAAAGAGCTATATTGTATTCATCATCTTATGGCACGCTATTATAATCATACCAGCCATTTTATTTCATGCTAAGTTGGCAAAGCTCGATTGTCATTTACTGATGATTATGGCCATATTATTTACAGGAATGTTTTTTGCAACGTATTCAATATTCAAAGAATACCTAATCGACACGGTTGCATTAAAAATAGTTAAGAAAGGGTGGGGAAATCATTTTCCCCATTTCGATTACGATCGACATGCAAAAGAAGTCGCCATAATCTATGCAGATGCGCTTGAAAAAGAGATACCGCATAAAAATATGCAGCTTTACATCTTGGAGAAGCTCATAGATTAAAATCTATGGCTTTTTAATCGTATTTAAAACCTCTATAAGTTTTAGACTCTTTACTGCTCCGTCAATACGCTCAACTTTTTTTCCAGTAGGTGAAATAAAATGAAACGTTGGCGTACCTATAAAGTCAAGTCCAGATGGTATTTTATCTTTCTTAATATCGATATGAACAGGTATAAACCCTTTGTTAATCACATCTTCCACATCCGTATCTTCAAAGACAATATTATCCATATAGTCACATGCCGGACACCCTTCTCTCGATAACATAACCATTACAGTTTTCTTTTCTTTTTTTGCACTTGCCAATGCGGCATCATAGGACTTTGCCCACTTGATATCTGCAAAAGCACACGAGACAAGTAGAGATGCTACTAAAAATCCTTTAATCATTTCACCCCTTGTAGATGTTCTAAAAACTCTTTGGGCTCTTTGAACCCGATAATGGTTTGAGCGTTTTGTAACTGGCCATTCTCATCAAAAAATAAAATAGCCGGTGGTCCAAAAATACCATATTTTTTACTAATGGCTTTGGATGCAGTATCATTAGCTGTCACGTCAACTTGTACTAAGACGAATGTATCCATTTCTAATTTAACCGCTGAATCACTGAACGTAACCTCTTCAAACTCTTTGCACGCAGTACACCAATCAGCATAAAAATCTACCATGACTCTTTTACCTTTATTCTCAAGTAAAATAGCATCCAGTTCTTCAATTGAGGTTATTTTTTCAAACGTTTTATGATCCGATGCAGCCAGCGATGTTATTTGACCTTTAGGTAAGAAAGGGTCTAATGGGTGTAAAAGATCTTTAGCACCTGCCATTCCTCCTATAAGTAATGAGATTCCATATAACAGTATCAAAAAGCCAAGTGCTTTCACATTGGCACGTGAACTCCAAGAAGGATGTTCGCCTAGTGGTTCTAGCGTATTCATATTAATAGCAACGAATATTGCCAATCCACCCCACAGTAACAAGGTAGTGTTTTCGTCTAAAACACGTCCAATCATCCAAATAGCAATACCCAGTAGCATTACCCCGAAAATTGCTTTAATAACATCCATCCACATGCCAGGCTTGGGCATAAACTTACCTGATGTAGTCCCTACAATGAGCAATGGAACACCCATTCCAATACTAAGCATAAAGAGGGCAACACCTCCAAGTAAAGCATCACCTGTTTGACCAATATAAATCAAAGCTCCGGCAAGTGGTGCTGCAACACACGGTCCAACAATCAATGCCGACAAAAAGCCCATCATCGCAATACCGATAACACCACTTCGTTGGCCACCAAGTTTTGAAATACGTGATTGAATAAAGTTTGGAATTTGGAGCTCATATACATCAAACATTGATAATGCCAAAAGGACAAATATCAGTGCGAATACACTAATAATCCATGGTGTTTGGAAAGCTGCTTGTAGATTTGCACCAAATAGTCCTGCCAAAATACCTGCTATCGTATACGCGACTGCCATTGAAAGGACATATACCAGTGAAAGCCAAAATGCTTTTTTCGTACCAATACCCTCACCCTGAGCAAGAATAACCGAAGAAATAATTGGAATCATAGGAAAAACGCACGGAGTGAGTGCAAGTAATAAACCAAATCCAAAAAAGCTGATGATAATAAACCAAATACTACCACCTTGAATAACACTGGCGATCTTATCCGTTTCGGATTCATTGGATACTTTAGCGACTTGCGCTACTTCTTCTACCTTAGGTGTATCAACTGTAACACTGGCTTGTATAAGAGTTTTTTCCTCTGTAACAGCTGGTTTTAATGCTGAAACTTCTACCGCATCTGCTTTAATAACAGAAGGTTCTGCCGTTTTAAGTCCATCCAACTGATCAGCATCAATAGTAATTTCCAAGGTAGTATCCATTGGCTCATAACATAAACCTGCAGATGAGCACCCTTGATAGCTAAGATTTACTTTGATTTTATGATCACCACTAATAGCACTCGTTTTCAATAAGTCTATTCGAACTTTTGGAGAACTCATAAAAACTTGTTCACCGTCATGATCAACTGATTTCCCCATCTTTACAGATTTAAAATCAATCCCGTCTTTTAGATTGGCATCCTCAATCTTGAGCTTATCTTTATAAAGATAAATATCCTTGCCAAGATCAATATCAATACCAATCGTATCTTTATCAATTTTAGTGATTTTAGGCTTGAATGCCTCTTCTGGCTGAAGAAAACTGACACCAAAAAGAGCCGCAGAAAAAACCATTAAGAATAAAAATCGCATTGTAAACCCTTTGATTGCTTATATGCATTATTTTAGCATACCTTAGTAAAAGAAGTGTAAAATCAATGATTAACAATGTTAATGATTTTTATTATTTTTTGAAAAAATAATCCACACCAAATTTTCCTCCACCATGCGTGGCAAGTATGAAGAGCATTAGCATGTAGTACAAAGGAATTTCAAATCCATTATCTCCTGATGAAAACCCATTTGACAAATGAACGGTTGTAATCGCAACTACCATGACTACCATCAATGGCAAAGCAATAACCCGAACACAAAGACCTAATACCAACAAGACTACGCCTGCCATCTCTGTAGATGCAGCCATATAAGCATTGATAAGAGGAAAAGGGATTCCTAAACTTTCACCAAACCATGTTGCCACCGCACCAATATCTGACCATTTATTCATTGCAGGCTCATAAAAACCATACGCCAAAATAAGACGTAACAATAATAGCGATAGGTCTTGTCCCCCGTTTAGTAGCTTTTCCATCTTTTCTCTTAACGTGTACATTTTATACCTCCGTAATTTTAGTTAACACTCTTTGATTACACCATTTTTCCACTAATTGTTCAACATTTTCACGTAATATCTCAACATCAAGTTCATACATCTCAGCCAAAACCATTACCGATTGTTCAAGCGTCATCTTCTCTAACAGTTCAATGAGTTGCTTGGCAAAAGGGGTTATCTCTTCAAAATAGACACATTTTTCATCAAAATGATAATAGAGTAGAAGGGAAGAAACACTAGGTGATTCAAGCTCACCGCTATGCACTCTATAGCTAAGATTCCGTACCAATGATGAGGATGAGAGTTCATACTTATTATTCCACTCTAATGCTACTTTTGTATCGTTGAAATCTCTGCTCAACAAATCTAACTCACCGTATTCAAACCATAATAAGTCTTCTAAAAAAGGGTACTTTATAGTCTTAGGATGATGGCGTAAAAAATCTGCAAACTCTTGGGATATTTTCACGATATATGGGCTCTTTGCTCCTGTAGCCATAAACTCACGAATCAATTCATGCATCAGGACTGTTCCCAATTTGGCAGTGAGGATGGGATAAATATTTTCAAGTGTCTCAACAAATCGAAAATGCACCATATCACGGTATACCTGTAATCGATTATGCAAAGGGTCTGAGAGTTCTTCGTTGTTTTGGATAATCTCTACAAAGCGCTCCATTACCGCTATCTCTGTTTTCATTTTTGACTTCTTTTTGAAACTATTTTGGAAAGTTTTTTATACTCGTTCATCAGCTCTTTGATAGGAGGAATATTATTGTCACGCTCTAGCATTACAGGTGCTTTTATTTTTTTAAGCGTTCGTTCTAATAGTTTCCACACTTTTTTATCTACAGCTTCACCATGAGTGTCCAACAGCAATACTTCATCAGGATATTCCAAATGTCCGGCAATATGCATGTAAGCAACACGAGAAGGAGGTATGTGTGCGATATAGTCATCAGGGTCAAAGCCGTGATTGGTTGCATTGACATAGACATTATTAACATCTAATAACAGTGTCGTATCCGCATATTCAACGATTTCATTAATAAAATCTATTTCGGCCATCTCACTGTAGGGCTCCAGATAATAACTCGCGTTTTCCAATATCAAAGGTCGTTGTAAAACATCCTGTACCTGCTTGATCTTATCCCCGATATGTCTCACCATAGATCGTGTCATAGGTAATGGAAGCAATTCATACGTCTGCATGCCGGCCAGCGTGGAAAAGCTCAGATGCTCCGAATAGTGCTCAATTTTGTAGCGATCCAAAAAACTTTTTATATCATTCAAAAAACTTTTGTCGACCGCTTCTGGAGAGCCAATAGAAAGTGAGACACCATGAGCAACTACGGGTAGCAAACCCATAATCTGCTCAAAGTTTTCACGGTAACGATGTGGGGTGAACATCCAATTTTCAGGTGTGATTTCAATCCAGTCAGGCTTTTTTTTCAAAGCAATAAAGTCTTCTAAAAATTCCCGACGTAAACCTAAACCACAGCCAGTGATGTTATTCATCCCTAAACGCCTTTACTTTTTTGCACCGCATTTTGCCTCAGCTGCTTTTTCTTTTTTAGCACCGCACTTTGCATCCGCCGCTTTTTCTTTATTTGCACCACATTTTGCATCGGCAGTTTTTTCTTTGTTAGCCCCACATTTTGCTTCCGCAGTTTTTGCTTTGTTCGCACCACATTTACCCGCACCGCATTTACCCGCACCGCATTTTGCACCTGCTTCATTAGCCATTGCCATTGGAGCACTCATTAATGATGCACCTAATACGATTGCTGCTACTTCTTTTTTTGTCATTTTAAATCCTTTTTTTTTGTTATTCACCGTGTAGTATATATCAATATTATTAATATATACTAAAAAATTGTAACCATTTATAGTGTGTTAACATTATCGAAATTAACTATGGTTTTACTATCAGTGACTCTATCTCTTTTGCTATCTTATCAATATCTTTATCATTTGCAAAACATGCTCCTGTGACACATGCCGAAAAGTCATCTCTTTGCTGCGGATGAATGACTATATAAGGATACGCTATGTTTTCAATGACTTTTTGATTATTTTTTAATACCTGCGCCTGATGGGATAGATGTACTACTTTGTAGTGTCCCATAAGCCATGCTATCATACTTGAAGGAGCGTTCATGGATGAGTCAAGGATTCTGTCTCCTTGGATTTCAAGTGATTTTTGTGCTAATCGCCCGTAACGCGGTTCTTCTACCAATGCGGCTAAGTTGTAAAGGTTTTGCATCATCCTCCCATAGCCTGAAGTGGTGTATTTATCCAACAAGTCCACTTCGACCTTCAGCCCTTGTGAGTTTTGTACCCAACCCTCTTTTGTATGAAACTTTACGATAGCTTCCTCGGTTAGTTTTTGAGCTAGATGGAGTTTCTCTTCATCAAAAGCTACTTCATACGCGGTTATCAATGCTGAAATCACAAATGCATAATCTTCCAGTAACCCTTTTTTACTCATCGGGTATCCGCTCAGGGTTTGATGATAAAGCTCACCGTTTAAATAAAGAGTTTTAAGCAGTGTGTTCAAAGAATCATCTGCCTTGTTAATCATAGATGGATCTATACTGCCTGATTTATACAGTGCCTCAATCATCATCGCGTTCCAGGATGTGATCATCTTCTCATCAATAAAAGGATAATTACGTGTGAATCTTATTTTTTTTAACTCAGTTCTAAATGCTTCAAACCCAGCGGGTCGTTTATCGAGTACAAGACGAAGATGATATTTTTCCTCAAAATTTGCCCCTTCATCAAATCCAAAAGACTCTTGGAGAACATCAGTCGGTTTTAGCGACTCTATTTCATCGGTAGAATAGGTAAAATATCCCCCCTCATGGTGATCACTATCCGCGTCACTGGCGCTGTAAAATAGATCATCATGTCCAAATCGGTGGTAGGTCATCGCAATCGTTTCTTTCACAATATTTGCATATAATGGATCATTGGTCAGTTGATAGGCTCTTACATATAGAGGTATTAATTCTGCTTGATTGTATAGCATCTTCTCAAAATGGGGGATTTCCCATCCTGCATCGGTGCTGTAGCGAAAAAAGCCCCCCTCTACTTGATCGTACAATCCGCTTAGGGCCATCGAGCGTAATACTTCCAGTGCCATAGTTTGCGCGTGAGTATTGCCGGATTTTCCAAGATCGAGTAAAAGTGCTATCTTCGATGCTTCAGGAAATTTAGGGGCTATCGTAAATCCGTGATAGATCGAATCGTAGTTTTCTTGAAGTGATTTGAAAATAGTCTCAGGGGATATGCTGACCGATGGGAGATTATTTTTAAGATATTGCTCTTCTTTGAGTTCTTTTGCCTGCTTGATATAAAGTGCAGGATTGGCTTGATATCCCTTGCCTATTTGACCCATTAACGATTCCATACCTGCAATATCTTCTACATCCTTGGGCGGTATATACGTCCCGATCCAAAACAAGTCTCCATTTTCACTTAACAGCGCATGCAGTGGCCAACCGCCAGAACGTCCTTTTATTCTACGATGCTGTTGCTGATAATAGCTGTCGATATGGCTCATCTCTTCACGATCGATTTTAACAGGAATAAAATAGGTGTTGATCAATCTCGCTATGGATTCATTCTCAAACGATTCATGGGCCATAACGTGACACCAATGGCAGGTACTGTATCCGATTGATAAAAATATCGGCTTATGTTCTGCCTTTGATCGTCGCAATACATCATCACTGTATGCAATCCAGTTCACGGGATTTTGCGCATGTTGACGTAAGTATGGTGATGCCTCGTTGATGAGTGCATTAGCTGCAAACAATGATAAGGATAAACTGCATATAAAGATTAGTTTTTTAATCATTTTAGATTCTAGCCTTTTCTTTTTAATAGGATATTAAATACCTATTTCATCGAGCCGCCTCATATAGTTCATCGTAATTTTATGATATTGTATACTTAACAAACATATCAAGGAAAAAGAATGGCATATATTAATTTAACAAAAGAAACTTTCAATGAAACCCTCGACAATAATGAAATAGTCATCATCGATTTTTGGGCAGAGTGGTGTGGTCCATGTAAGCAATTTGCTCCTATTTTTGAGAAGGTGGCAGAAAATAATCCCGACATAACCTTTGCAAAGGTCAATACAGAAGATGAACAAGCCCTAGCAATGCAATATGGTATTCAATCGATTCCAACACTCATGGTAACTAGAGATGGCATCATCTTGCTCAATCAAGGAGGAATGCTTCCCGAAGATGCCTTTGATAAGCTTATTAAGCACGTTAAGGGACTTGATATGGATAAGATACGTGAAGAAATCGCTCAAGAAGAAGAGTAGGAGCCATCATTATGAGTGAAGCAGAAAAACTAGCTATCTATCTTGAAAAATTAAAAGTTCTCTCTTATGAGAATCTGCAAGAGAAAAACATAACCGCCATACAGGCATTAAAAGAAGCTCTCAATTATATCGAGGGCGAGATGATAGGATATTAATTAATTTTATCATCAAACTACACCGCGTAAGACTATTTTTAACGTATAATATTAGTATAAAGTTTTAACAATAAGCAGGAGATACTATGCATGCAAAAGGATCAATGACGAGAGTTGAGATAGCCAAAGCAGAAACGGCAGAAGATGTAGTTCACGCTGACCGCCGTAAAAGTACTGAGGGAAAAGAAGAAAAACGTAAAAAAGATAAAAAAAAGGAACGCTTGCCTATTTGGGTCAAAACGAGCGTTATTGAATACGAAAAAGAGCTCAAAGAGCTTCAGATAGAACTTCTTAAACTGCAAAATTATGTCAAAGACAACGGGCTTAAAGTTCTCATGATCTTCGAGGGACGTGATGCTGCTGGAAAAGGGGGAACGATCAAACGGATGACCGAGCATCTCAATCCCCGTGGTGCACGTGTCGTAGCGCTTGATAAACCCTCGGATGTTGAAAAAACTCAGTGGTATTTTCAACGCTATACCCATCATCTTCCAAGTGCAGGTGAAATCGTTTTCTTCGACCGTAGCTGGTACAATCGTGCTGGAGTAGAACCCGTCATGGGATTTTGTACCGAGGATGAGCATGAACGATTTTTGCGTCAGGTACCTGAATATGAGCGTATGCTCGTAAACTCCGGAATTATATTGTTTAAATTTTATTTTTCGGTTTCTAAAAAAGAATAAGCCAAACGCTTTAAACAGCGTAAAATAGATCCTCTTAAACAGTTCAAGCTCTCTCCCGTAGATGAACAATCACAAGACTTGTGGGATCAGTACACCACTGCCAAACACACAATGCTTTTTGCATCCCATACAACATTGACCCCATGGATCATTATACGTTCTGATAATAAGAAAAAAGCACGCCTGAACTGTATCAAACATGTTTTAAACACCGTTTCATACTCGGAAAAAAAGCATAAACCACTCACCATATCTAAAAAGATCCTTTCTCGCGGAGATGAAGAACTGGCGTTAATGGAAACAAGTACTCCCTCTATAAAGACCGTAAAAATTCGCAAGTAGGTATCTGAGATGATCAAATCCAATAATATCACAGGTGATTTTTGGGGTGGAACATCAGCAATGCTTGTTGCCCTTCCCGCTGCAATCGCATTTGGTGTCACTATTTATGCAACACTGGGAGGCCATTATGCCGCTTATGGAGCGATAGCAGGTATTTTAGGCGTTGTAGCCGTTGGAATCATCGCTTCTGTGCTAGGCGGTACTGATCGCTTAATCTCTGCACCCAGTGCTCCTGCTGCAGCTGTTTTGTCCGCATTCGCACTTGAGACTATGGCTCATGGGGTGAATCCAGATACCATATTTATGATGCTCATGGTCGTGGCATTGCTAGCCGGTATACTTCAAATTACTTTTGGGGCTATTGGCTTGGGTCGATTGATTAAATACATGCCATTTCCCGTGGTAAGCGGTTATTTAAGCGGTATTGGATTGTACATCATAGCCTCTCAAGCACCAAAATTTCTAGGTATGCCATCGGGTACCTATTTTTGGGATAGTTTACAAGATCCTTTTTTATGGCAATGGCAAAGTATCACGGTAGGATCAATAACTATTTTGGCAATGCTTTTTGCAAATAAAATATTTCGTACTATCCCTGCTGTCATCATCGCTTTGACGGTTGGAATATCTTCTTATTTTGCCATTGCTCTAATCGATCCCTCATTACTTCAAATTACTAGTCCTTTTATCATTGGTAAACTTAGCAACGGAGATGGTATTAATTTACTATCAGCATTAACCCAACGTTTCCAACATCTTGAAATACTTTCATTTGATAGTCTCTCTAAACTCTTCTTCCCTGCACTGACTCTTGCCGCATTACTCTCTATCGACACGCTGAAAACCTGTATTGTATTGGACTCGATGACCCATTCCTTTCATAATCCTAACAAAGAACTGATCGCTCAAGGTACTGGAAATATTGCTTCTGCCCTTATTGGGGGGATGCCAGGCTCAGGTACCATGGGCCCGACAATGGTTAATTTTTCCAGTGGAGCATCATCTCGTACATCCAGCTTAATAGAAGGGGTCATGGCTATTTTAGCTTTTCTTCTTCTTACACCTTTAATAGCGTGGATTCCCATTGCATCATTAGCTGGAATTCTAATAGTTATCGGTTTAAGAATGATTGATAAACACAGCATCGAATTGATCAAAACACGTAAAACGTCTCTTGATTTTTTAATTATTGTTGCTGTTGCACTCACTGCCATCTCAGTGAGTCTTATCGCTGCTTCAGGCGTAGGATTGATATTGGCTATTATGTTGTATATCGCTCAACAAATCGGAACATCTGTCGTCAATCGTCATGCTGATGGCTTGGAAGTACGTAGTAAACTCATCCGTAATCAAGATGAAACCGATCTTTTACTCCAAAAAGGATCCGAATTTTCACTCTATGAACTGCATGGAAGCCTCTTTTTTGGAACAGCCAATCAGCTTTATGCAATGTTGCGAGAAGACCTTAAGACCAAAAAATACATTATTATCGATATGAAACGGGTACAGACGGTTGATCTAACAGCCGCTCATATATTGCTACAAATCAAAGACATGCTGCATGAAAAAAACGGCTATCTTATATTGAGCCGTTTACCACACAAACTTCCAACAGGTGATGATCTAGAAAGCTATTTCAATCAAGTCGGATTATTAAAACACTTAAGTCCTATTAAACTCTTTGATGATTTAGATGATGCTATCGAGTGGACTGAAAATAAGATTATTCAAGAACATATTCAAGAAGAAAAAGAAGCAGAAAAACTTTTAGAATTACGTGATTTCACCCTTTTTAAAGAACGAAAAGAAGATACTCTTGCTGAAATCCAAAGTCTCGTACAAACCCAATCTTTTAAAAAAGGAGAACTCATCTATTTACAAGGTGACAGCAGTGGAGAAATCTTTCTTATCCGCCGTGGACTAGTGCGTATTATGCTCCCGGGAGAAAACCGAAAGAGTGTTCATCTCAGTACAGTAGGTCAAAATAACTTTTTTGGAGAGTTCTCATTTTTAGAAGGAAGCCCGCATTATACAGACGCAGTAGCTGCATCAGATACGGATTTATACGTTATTACCAGTGAAACATTCGCTGCATTTTCAGAACATCACAAAAAAGCTTCTTTTCATTTTATGCAAAGTTTGGCAACTGAATTAGCCAAACGGCTTAAACTGACACGCTCAGAACTAAGCGCTGAAGTGGATGTCTAAAAGTACCAGAAGGTACTAGAGAAATTTGAGGATTTCAGCTTCGATGTTTTCTTTATCGATAACCGTGTCTTGAACGATCGGTTTTGAAAAAAGCGCTTGTATCACAGAAGGAATAGCGATTTTTGCAGTGTGTGCGATGGATTTAAGTGCATCAATATCATTGGCATCATTCTCACCCGTAAGCGCGTTTGCAATCGTCGGTGAAAACTTCGTCCACTCTGCTGTAGAATAGACGATAGTCTTGAGTGGTTTAGTAGCACAACAATCGTATGCTTTGAAACACGTAGCCGTATGCGGATCCATCAAATACCCCGAATCATAGGCCTCTTTGATATACCCTTTTCCCTCTGCACCATTACAATAGTCAGCCGAAAACAACTCTTGAATCTTCATGGTCTCATCATCTGTAAGAGCATAAAAACGACTGCTTTCCAATGATTGCATAAGCTCTTTTGCACGTTTCGGACCAAAGAAATCAAACAAGATACGTTCAACGTTACTTGAGATCAAAATATCCATTGCAGGTGACGTTGTAGAAACTACTTTTTCACCACGCAGATCATAACGTCCTGTATTGATCAAACGCGTAAGTACATTATTTTCATTTGACGCAATGATGATCTTCTCTACTGGAAGCCCCATCTTATACGCATAGTATCCGCCAAGTGCGTTTCCGAAGTTTCCGCTTGGAACGTCCAAATAGATCTTTTCACCCATCATAATAACGTTTTGACGTACCAACTCGAGGTAACTGTGGATATGATAGATCGTTTGAAAAATAATACGTCCGAAATTAACCGAGTTCGCCGCAGAAAGAGAAATATTTTTCGCTTTGAGTGCCGCATTAAAACTTTCAGAACTTAGCAAACGCTTTAGTGCACTTTGAGCATCATCAAAATCACCGTGAATTCCGATAACTTTGAGATTAGGTGCATCTTCTGTCACCATTTGCAAACGTTGCACATCCGATGTCCCACCATCAGGATAGAGACATACGACACGCACATTAGGACGATTTTTAAACGTTTCAAGAGCTGCTGGACCAGTATCACCGCTCGTTGCCGCTAGTATTAAATACTCATGTTCGAGCTTTTGCGCAATAGAAGACAATACAACACCAAACGGTTGTAGTGCCATGTCTTTAAACGCACGTGTCGGTCCATGATACAGTTCACTCACATACAGATCATCGCGTACCTTTACAACAGGGACAGGATTTTTTGGATCATCAAATTTATCGTACAATGCAAGTGCCTCGGCAATAACCGAAGGCTCAATATCAATGTCGAGTATTGCAAGTAAATCAGAAGCCAACTCTTTATACGACGAGTTTAAATGCTTGGACAAAAATGTCTCTCCAAGAACCGGTAGTTCTTTAGGAACATACAATCCCCCAAAAGAGGCGATAGGACTTAAAATCGCTTCTGAAAAAGTTGTCTCTATCGGATTGACTCCGTCGTTTCCACGTGTTTCAATAAATTTCATAATACTGCTTTAGATAATTTTATGTGTGATTATATCAAAGGGCCTCTCAGTCATGGCTTAGAGAGTGATCTGTGTTCCGACCCCATCAGAGGTAAATATTTCCAATAAAATAGCATGATCGATTCGCCCATCAATAATATGTGCTTTTTTGACACCGCCATCTACTGCTTCGAGACACGCATCTACTTTTGGAACCATACCGCCATGAATCGTACCATCATCTTTTAATGCTTCGACCTGTGCTTCACTCAATGTTGAGAGCAGTTCTTTATCATTATTGAGAACACCCGGAGTATCGGTCATAAAGATCACTTTACAAGCACCTATTGCCGCAGCAATCGCCGAAGCTGCAAGATCAGCATTGATGTTATAGCCTGGATGACCCACTGCATCATCTGCACCGATAGGGGCGATAACGGGGATAAATCCTTCGCGTAATAGATTATGGATAACATCTGCCTTTACACTCTCAACACGTCCTGTAAGTCCAAATTTAACGGCATCTTTTGGTCTTGCTTTGAGGAAATGGGCATCTTTTCCACTGATACCGATTGCTTTTGCTCCGTATGAATTGAGCAGTGAAGCTAACTCTTTATTGATCTCACCGCTTAGTACCATTTCAACAACACGCATCACCTCAGGAGTACTGACACGTTCCCCATCAATAAACTCAGTGGGTATCTTCAAATCCTCAAGCAATTGACTAATACGACTTCCTCCACCATGAACGATCACTACTTTTACGCCCACAAGGTGTAAAAGTACAATGTCTTGTGCAAATTTTGCTTTGAGCGCATCGGAGCTTTGTGCCGAACCGCCGTATTTGATGACGATGATCTCATCACGAAACTCTTTGATAAACGGCATCGCGTCCATCAGTGTACGAACGGTTTCAATCTTTTCTTGCATTTACATACTCCCTTACAGTCTCAATTAATTGGGGATTTAATTCTAGGTCTAGTGCCAGTAACGATAGTGGCAGATTAAAAGCCGCTATTTTAACAAAGTCTTTCTGAGTAACGAGCAAACTATCCGCCCCTGTTTGTCTCAAAATAGCTTCCAGCTCTTCTTTGGTATAAAAATGGTGGTCTTCAAAATAGATTTTATCCATTACGCTTGGTAAATAGGGGTCAAGACGTTGCGGACGTGCGATCGCCGTGACCAAAACCATTTTATTCGTTGGATTTTCGACACGAACTTGGCGAAAAAAGGAACGATTTTCATCCACCATAATAACTTTTTTACCCTTCCATAAACGTTCACGATATGGACCGCTTGGAAGACAAAAAGAGTTCGGTGTTTCAACACTGATTACTAAATCAAGCTTTTGTATAGAGTGCTTGCCATAACCATCATCGAGAAAAACCACTTCACATCCCATGGATTTTGCCATCATAATTGCTAAATCTCGCTTTTCGCTCACGATTACCACTGCGTGAGAAAGACTCTGCGCGTACAACATTGCTTCATCACCGCTTTGTGAAACATCACACAAAATGCCATGGTTATCTTTTACAACGACGAGTCCTTTGCTCGCTCTTCCATAACCTCGTAAAATGACCGCAGGCTTTTTAAACGAACCACATAATGCACTAACCAACGGGGTCTTACCACTTCCACCTACAGTCAAGTTTCCAACACTAACTATGGGAATACCAAAATCTTTGGGGGTACTGGAAACATAACGAATCCATGCAATAAAACAATATAAAAGAGCTATTGGGTACACGAAAAATGAAAGAAGTTTTTGAACTGTTGTGGGGTGATAAAAATACCCCTCAATCCAAAAGGTGACTAGCTGTTTCAAACGCGCGTTGAAGCCACTTCTAAAATTCCATCACAGATTTCATTAACTTCATCATCCGTTAATGCTGCATAGTTAGGTATAGAGAGGACCTGGCTGTAATTGCGCAGTGCAACGGGAAAATCATTAATACGCAATGAGTATTTAGATTTATAGTAACTCATCAAATGTAAAGGAATGTAATGCAGACCCGTTTCAATACCTAAAACAGAAAGCTCACGGGCAAATGAGTCTCGATTTTTATCGATTTTAAGTATATAAAGGGAGTAAGCATGATCCTGCATCACAACAGGAAGTGTGACATGAGGAGCCTCTGCGAGTCGTTCATTAAAAATTTCTGCAATCTCTTGCTGACGCGCAATAATGTCATCTTGCTTTTCAAGCTGTACCAAAATAGTCGCAGCATCAAGAGGACTCATTGAATACTCACTCCCGATATTGGTCACATCATAAACATATCCCAAAGCGTCATCATCCACAACCAATGCATGGTAACGTAATAGTTTTGCCCGCTCAATGATATCTTCATCATCACTCACCAGCATCCCGCCATTACAAACATTGCGACGCAGATGCGGACTGAAATCAAAACAGGTAATATCGGCGCCCGTTGAACCGATCTTTTGCCCTTTATAGGTTGCTCCTAGTGCATCTGAAGCATCTTCAACGACTTTTACATCATAGGTTTTTGCAATTTCATACAGTCGATCAAGATCAATACTTTGACCAGCAGAGTGAGATACGATAACCGCTTTAAGTTTTTTGGATTTATGAAGTGATAAATAAGCCTCAAGCTTATCAAGATCAATACTGTACGTGTCAGGATCAATATCAATAAACATCGGTTCCGCATCAAAATGACGCACTACTTCAGGAATTGAGGGAAACGCATTGATGGAACATAAAACCTTGTCTCCGCGTTTCAAATCAATCGCCAACATCGCCAAATGCAATGCGCTAGTGCCATGTGATGTTGCAAGAGCATACGTTGTACCAATGTAGGCTTCAAATGCAGACTCTAGATCTTGGACGATATCCGGTGCTTCACCGTCTAATACTTCGTCAATTTTTTCACGTTCATCACCGCCAACGTCGACTCGATAAAATGGAATACTCATAGGATTCTCCTTATAAAGTTATATCTCTAGGATAATTAAAATCATGATTGATCGTTCGTGATGTCAATTTTGCGATAATCGGCATCTTACGCTTGAATTGATTTTTATAGATTCGTTCAACCACCATATTCACTAATTGTGGATCTTCTCCCGCGCTGATCAACTCATCTTTGGTATGACGCAGCTCCACATAGCCTTTTAACACACGATCCAAATCAGCATATGCATAACCGATTTCAGATTCATCGCTCTGCCCTTCCCACAAATCTGCCGAAGGGGGTTTAGCAATAATAGAATCATTAATTTCTAAATAACGCGCTAACTCAAAAACTTCGGTTTTATACAAATCACCGATGGGATTAATTGCACTTGCCAAATCGCCATACAGAGTTCCATACCCCAGCATTAATTCACTTTTGTTACTCGTTCCTAAAACCAATGCGCCCTCACGTGCCGATACATCAAAAAGAGTGGCCATTCGTAAACGAGCCGAAAAATTTCCGACTCTTAAAGGCGACATATCACTCGTAACACACGCTCGTAGCAATGGTTCTATACTGATAACTTCACTGCGAATCTTAAATTTATCGCATAAAGCATCGGCATCGTCAATGCTATTTTGAGATGAGTAATGTGAAGGTATCTTCACACAAAGCAGATTATCACCAAAAACTTTTTGTGCTAAAACAGCAACAACTGCCGAATCCAAACCACCGCTAAGTCCAAGAACGACTTTTTTGAGACCTGTTTTTCGGACTTCATTGCTTAAAAAGTTTTCTAAATAATGACTGATAAGTGCGTATCTACTCACATCACAACCTTGTTAAATTATAAACGTTTTGTATTATAACTAATATTTTGCATTAAGTTGTTAACAATTCTAAGCAGCAAGTTAATTTCTATTATAGATTACGAAACTATGTCTTACATGATTGTATAAAAGTAATAATTCCAAATTTTCATCACTATCTTGCTACAATAAAGTAATTATTTTTAAAATCAGGAGTTGTAAATGGCTGGTAAAGAACACGAAGATAAAGAAAAAGCCCCTGAGGGTGAAGAAAATAAAAAATCGGGGAATATGCTTCTGATTATTATCATTGTTGTTTTAGTACTTATTTTAGTCATTGGTGGCGTTATATTTGCATTAATGTCAGGTAATCACGAAGCAGAAGCCGGATCAGAGGGTTCAGCACACAAAGAAGCATCTGCGCACCCTGAAGAAGCACCTACTGAGGGTGAACATGGCAAATCATCTGAGGGCGGAGGGCATGGAGGAGTTTCAACAGAAGTTGGAATCATGTTTCCTCTCGATATATTTACCGTTAACCTCCTCTCAGAAAGTGGTAGACGCTATTTAAAAGTTGAAATGAACCTTGAGCTTGAGGGCGAAGAGCTTGCGTTGGAACTTGAAACGAAAAAACCTGTTTTACGAGATGTAATCATCCGTATCCTTTCAGGTAAATCACTCGAAGAGGTTTCAACCATCAAAGGAAAAGATACTCTCAAAGAAGAGATTGTTACCGATTTAAATCAGCGTGTCAAAGACGGAAAAATCAAAAACGTCTATTTTACTGATTTTGTAGTTCAATAAACTGCTTATGATCGGTATCGATCTCATCAAAATCGATCGCATGAAACGTCTTATTGAGCGTTTTGGCGATCGTGGACTGCAAAAGTTTCTTTCTTCAAATGAAATAGCACTCATTAAAAATCCTAGAAATGCTGCTGGTTTTTGGGCAGCAAAAGAGGCTTGTGCCAAAGCACTTGGTTGCGGTATAGGGCATGAGTGTGGTTTCCATGATATAGTGATTACAAAGACCTCTAAAGGTGCTCCTCAAATCTCTCTTAACGCCAAAGTGTCCGAATATTATAAAATCATAGACATCTCTCTGTCTATTACCCACGATGGCGATTACGCCATCGCGGTAGTTGCTATCGAATCACTTAACAAAGGAAAACAATGAGTATAGAACAAACATTAATCCAAAGAAGTAACAATCAGTGTGAACTGTGTGGTGCTACTGATGACTTACGAATTTATCAAGTACTTCCAAATGACGGTTCAGCAGAACAATCCATGTATATCTGTGGCACATGTGAAAACCAAATTGAAAATCTGCAGACACTAGATGCAGACCACTGGCGCTGTCTAAACGACAGTATGTGGAGTACAACACCTGCAGTTCAAGTTATGTCATACCGCTTGCTACAAGCACTTGGTAATCAAGAGCTATTGGATATGATGTATCTCGAAAGTGATGTAAAAGCATGGGCTGATTCAGTAGAAATAAGTGCCAATAGCACTGATGATGAAGGAGTAACAGTTCACCGTGATAGCAACGGTACGATTTTAAAAGAAGGTGACACAGTAACCCTTATCAAAGATCTTGATGTCAAGGGTGCAGGATTCACTGCAAAACGTGGAACAATTGTCAAAAATATACATCTAACCGATGATGCAAAATTCATCGAAGGAAAAATAAACGGAACACAGATTGTCTTGGTTGCCGCGTATATGAAAAAATCTTTGTAGCATAAATGTCTTAGCACCCTCAACTCAGGTCGAATCGATCCAGATTCATTACCTTGTTCCATGCGGCTACGAAGTCATGTATAAAGCGCTTTTGTGCATCTGCACTTGCATAGACTTCGGCCAAAGCCCGCAGCTGAGAATTTGAACCAAAAATCAAATCAACGCGTGTGGCTGTCCATTTCAGTTTACCGCTTGCTCGATCACTCCCTTCAAACACATCGTTATCTTTTGAAACTGCTTTCCAAGTCCTATCCATATCAAGTAGGTTTACAAAAAAATCATTCGTTAAAGATTCTGACTGTTTGGTGAATACTCCATACTGGCTTTTAGCAATGTTAGTATTCAAAACGCGCATACCGCCTACAAGAACCGTCATCTCTGGCGCAGTTAGGGTCAGTAATTGTGCCCTGTCAATCAATAATTCTTCTGCAGAGACAGAATATTTACTCTTCGTATAGTTACGAAAGCCATCTGCAATCGGTTCTAGTACGCCAAAAGATACCGGATCAGTTTGTTTCTGAGAAGCATCCATACGGCCTGGCATAAAAGGAACTGTGATCTTATGTCCAGCGTTTTTAGCGGCTTTTTCAATACCTGCACACCCTGCTAAAACAATCAAATCAGCGAGTGAAACTTTCTTTTTTCCATCATGAACATCGTTAAACTTACGTTGAATTTTTTCAAGTATTCGAAGTACTTTTAACAGTTGTTTGGGCTGGTTTACTTCCCAATCTTTTTGTGGTGCTAAACGAATACGTGCACCATTAGCGCCACCGCGCTTGTCAGAAGCACGGAACGTGGAAGCAGAAGCCCATGCAGTGGAAACCAATTCGGCTACAGAAAGTCCAGAATCCAGGATTTTACTCTTTAAAGAAGCAATATTTTTTTTACCAATCAGTTTATGATTAACCGTAGGAATAGGGTCTTGCCAAATAAGCTCCTCTTTGGGAACTTCAGATCCAAGATAGCGTATACGTGGCCCTATATCACGGTGTGTTAATTTAAACCATGCACGTGCAAATGCCTCTTGAAAATCCTTTGGATGCTCTAAAAATCGTCTTGCAATTTTTTCATATGCAGGATCAAAGCGTAATGAGAGATCCGTAGTCAGCATTGTTGGGGCATGACGCTTTGAGGGATCATGAGCGTCAGGGACCGTATCTGCACCTGCACCGTTTTTAGGTGTCCATTGATGCGCACCCGCTGGACTCTTTGTCAGTTCCCATTCATACCCAAAGAGGTTCTGTAAAAAGTTACTGCTCCATTTCGTTGGTGTGGAAGTCCAAGTTGCTTCTAGCCCGCTACTGATCGTATCTGCACCTTTACCTGATCCAAAGCTGCTCTTCCACCCTAATCCCTGTTCTTCTATACCTGCGGCTTCTGGTTCGGGCCCTACATGTTTTGCAGGACCTGCTCCATGCGCTTTTCCAAAGCTGTGACCACCAGCGATAAGGGCTACTGTTTCCTCGTCATTCATCGCCATACGTGCAAACGTATCACGAATATCTTTGGCTGCAGCGAGGGGGTCTGGGACACCATTTGGACCCTCTGGATTTACGTAAATCAGACCCATCTGGACTGCTGCGAGAGGATTTTCCAGTTTCCCATGCTGACCGGAATAGCGTTTATCATCCAGCCATTTATTTTCAGCGCCCCAATAAATATCTTTTTGGGTTTCCCAGATATCTTCACGCCCACCGGCAAAACCATACGTCTTAAATCCCATCGATTCCAACGCAACGTTTCCTGCTAGGATCATCAAATCAGCCCAAGAGAGCTTCTGCCCATACTTTTGCTTGATGGGCCATACAAGCCTACGTGCTTTATCAAGATTAACATTATCTGGCCAGCTGTTGAGAGGTGCAAAACGCTGATTCCCATTACCTGCACCACCGCGTCCATCACCCGTTCGATATGTACCCGCACTGTGCCATGCCATACGAATAAATAAGGGACCATAGTGACCAAAATCGGAGGGCCACCAATCTTGTGAGGTGGTCATCACCTCAATTAGATCTTTTTTAACCGCTTTGATATCAAGTTTTTTGAATTCCAAAGCGTAGTTGAAGTCTTCACCCAAAGGATTTGAAGAAGCGGAGTGCAGGTGTAATATATCAAGCTTTAGTTGATTTGGCCACCAGTCCTGATTGGACGTACCCGTACTCGAAGTACGTTGTGTAGATTTTTTATTCTCAGACATAATATCCTCCTAATATGTACCCTCAGCTACTTAATTAGATAAGTAGATAATAACAACATAAATTAATAGATATTATGATTAATAAACTTAAATGATAATTATTTTCTTTTTAGAGTCCAGGAATACGAGGTATAAATCTCATCTTAGTCCATTTATAGTACCAGCCCCACGCGATCTTCATCCAATGTCCGATAATCGGCATAGGAATCAATAGAGCCTTTGCATCATTTCGATAAACGAAACCAGCTCCGTCTCCCATATCCATCACACAAAGAATCGTTAAATGCTCTTGATACCCTTTTGGCTCACCTTTTTTAAGACCCAATGAAATCGCATGATTATGCGCACAGTTACGTGCCATTACTTCGGCAATATGACCTTGTTTAGCTTTCCAATCAGGTCCTTGAAGTGCCGCGACGTCACCAATGGCATACCATCCCTCAATTCCTTCAATCTCACAATAGTCATTTATACGAATAAATCCTGCATCGTTTTGTGGCAAATCACTGGCTTTAACAATCGGATGACCATCCCCTGCTGGAATAAACATTGTCAGATCAGCTTCTAAAACACTCTTATCCTCAAACACCACGCCCTCAGAGGTAAAGCGGCTGATTTTTTTTCCGTAACGGGTACCGATTTTGTCCCGTGTAAACATCTTCGCCATCATGGCAAGCGCTTTAGTTCCCATACGAGCACCCGGTTGAGGCATCGGGGCAAAAAATGTTAGTTCAAAACGATCCCGTACTCCTTTACCCACTAAATGATTGTGCAGATTAAAGAGCAACTCAAAGCCAGGCCCGCCACGTACACCGCTGCTGTCTTTTGGATTTCCGCCAAAACCCAGTGCAATCTTTCCACTGCCCTTGGCAATAATTTCATCAATACGTGTTTTAAGCATAAGTGATTGTTCCGGTGCTGCACAAATGGATAGAGTATTCTCTAGCCCATCATGTTTCATCTTACCAGAACCGATGGCGATGACCAGATGTGGTGCTTTTCGTATGCCACTGTTTTGTAGTGTTACGCTCTTTTGTTCACCACTGATCTCTACAACACTGTCTTTGGTAAATATAAAACCGTGTCGTTGCGCCAGTTTTCCAAGTGGCATAGATGCGTATTCAAACGACGTTGTTCCTAGTGGAATCCAAATCGAAATTGGATAGATGAATAAATAGTCTCGTTCACTTATCAATTCAACTTCAAATCCTTCTTTTTTGTAAAAAATAGCTGCTTCAATTGCAGCAATACCACCACCAAGGATTACTACTTTATTCATAGACACTACTCCCATATATTCTTATAAAATAATTTATCATTATTTTAATTATACTATTTTTTGATTAAATATATATTTGTTGGGTAGATTTTATGACTTACAAATGGCCTATATGCTACCATTGCACCATCAGTCACATAGCGTTTTAATGGGACCATCAGGAAAACAGATGAAAAATGTCACCATTACTAAAATCGCCTCCCACAAACTTAAAAGTTTTTTTTGCTGGGTCTATCAAAATGAGCTAGTCACCCCTATCGATGCTATCGATGGAGAAGTTATCGATGTATTATCCCATAATGGTGAATTTTTAGGTCGTGGATATATCAACCAAAAAAGTAAGATCTCTGTGCGTATTCTTACTTTTGCTCAAAGAGAAATTGATCAAGATTTCTTCACCTCACGTTTAAAGCAAGCACTCGCTAAGCGACAAAATATCGTAAACAGTTCTGATGCCTATCGTGTTGTTCACTCAGAAGCCGATTTTTTACCGGGTTTGATTGTTGATTGGTACAATGGTTATGCCGCGATACAGATCAATACACTAGGAATGGAGTGCTTTCGTAAAGAGATTATTCAAGGGTTGATAGAAGTACTAAACCCCAAGGGTATTTTTGACAAATCCGATATGAAAGTACGACAAATAGAGGGAATTGAAACTCAAAATGGCGTTATTTACGGCGAAGTCCCTCAAGAAATCAGTATCGCTGAAAACGGCATCTCTTTTGTCGTCAATCTATATGAGGGACAAAAAACGGGGTTTTATTTAGATCAACGTCATAATCGCCAAGCCGTTGCTAAGTATATTGACAAAGATGACAAAGTATTGGATGTCTTTTGTAATGCAGGTGGATTTGGTCTGTATGCGCTCAAAAATGGAGCCCAAGTGCGTTTCGTCGACCTTGCTGATCACGCGCTGGCACAAGTCGCGCAAAATATTACCCTAAACGGTTTTGAAGAGTGTGAGATTATCAAACAAGATGCGTTTGACTTTTTGACCCTTGAAAAAATGGGTAAAAATACCTATGACTGTATCGTTCTTGATCCTCCTCCCTTTGCCAAAACTAAAAAAGAAGCAGAAGGGGCGATCAAAGGATTTAAGTTTCTCCTCTCTGCGGCCTTGAAACTTCTGAATGAAAATGGAATCGTGGCAGTATTTTCATGCTCTCATCATGTTGCTATGAATGATTTATTGGAACTTTCACTGGAAGCATCGACAAAAGCTCGAGTTCCTTTGGAAGTAATCGAACTATTACGAGCGGATGAAGATCATCCGTATATGCTCAATATCCCAAATTCCGCTTATCTTAGCGGTGTTGTTTTACGTAAAAGCCCCTTATAACTCAAAAGTCATAAAAGGTACGCATAGAGAGACTTCTAAGCGTACTGCTCCATCCTACCCAATAACTGCAGTTTCCCTCATCAGAGGTTTTAATCTGCCTGTAGTTTTTATGAAAATAATGTTCGAACACACCCTGAGCTCCTTCATTATCTCCAACAGCAGCTATCCATATAAATCCGACATCTTTCAATGCGCTGTTTTCTTTGCGTTTACGTATCACTTCTCTGAGTTCAAACTCGATTTTTGAGCTATCATTTTCTGTAAAGTATTCCATCTCTACCATAGCTTCCATTCCATCAGAAGAAGCAAGCTTTTTCCAAAAATCTTGAGGACGTTTAGGAATTAGCTCAACCCCATCACTATGCTCATGGGTATTAAAAACCATAATATCGACTTGTTGGATGTACTGGGGTGAAGATATCGCGATTTCATTACAGACACTTCGAGTTATTTTTGATGTAGTGAACCCGTGGGTATCCAATATCCCCTGCTCTACAAACTTCTTTTGGATTTCTTTTTCTTTGATGCGTTCTTGGGAATGAACAATGGCAATGGGAAACTTCTTTTCCCAGCGATACTTCCCTTTTCCATCCAACTGATTCGCGAGAATATCAATCAGCCCTTCTGTATTGTTTACACAGGCCCATTGTGGTGAGGATAATACGGCAATGATCTCATCCATAATCTCTTTCATATATCTCTCTTTTTTGAAATGATTATAACGATGAAGAAATTCAAGGTAGTTAAAAACAAGCTCTTACATATCGATCTTTGACTACAATTACACCAATTTAAAAAAATGAGATACATCAATGAACAATAACGAACTATTAACCGTACAAAAATACGCATCCCTTAATCGGCTCAGTATCCATACCGTTATTAAAAAAACAATGAATGGGGAACTGCAAACCGTGGTTCAAGAGGAAAATGGGAAAGAAGTGACCTATATCCTCAATCCTAAAAGTGACAAAAAAGCACTTGAAGCGCCTGAGATGAATGCAAAATTAGAAGACGAGATCACAATCGATTACAAAAAAGAATATCAAGATCTTCATAAGCAGTATCTCATACTCAAAACGAAATATGAAAAACTATTGCAAGCTCAGCAATAGATCTTCACCCACCACCCACAAAATCCAGCAATTCAATCGTGTCTCCATCATTTAGTACTGCTTTATCCCATGCGTCTTGTTTGACGATTTCCATGTTGACTGCTGCAGCCATTACTTTTGATTCCAATCCTAGTGACTGTATCATCTGTTGAAGCGTAGTTGCTTCTGCAAATTCTCTGTTTTCCCCGTTTACTTTTATCTTCATCGTGTCCCCTGTATAGTGTTATTCTTTTATAAAACGGATCATTTTAAACCGTTCACCCATGAGCGATGGAGTGATAAGGACTTTTACCTTTTCGAGCTCTTGAATATAGATCTCATCACTCGCTTTTTCCTTTAACGTAGAAAGTAAATCCAAAATTCCCATCTCAACCAGGGCTACTAGCTGTGTCGAATACTGAACGCATTTCATCCCATGAGACTCAAACGCCTCACGTACATGTGCAAAGTTGACATCGTACGTGATGTCCGTCGTTGCAAATGCTTTTTGCAGTTGCAGGTCTTCATCAAAGAGTGGAAAGACTTTATGTTCTTGATACACACGGATCGAAAAATCACTGCGTGCTTCTAACTCACCATAATCAAAACTCATAAACTCAAATTTTGGAACACTAATACTCATCGATTTAGCAAAAGCTTCGTATCCTACTGCTATTTCACCACGATCTTTTTTATATTTCAGCGCATGCGCTGAACATTCAGGTGACTCCACATCAAAGAGGACTTTGTCCTCTTGCACTCTGCCAATTTTACCTTTATAAAAAAGCTCACATGAAAAAGCGTCAAAAATTTCATTCGCAATAAAAAAGGCAGTTGAAGTCTTTATCTCACTGACATCATGATAATGTTCCAGTGCTATTACATCACCAAACGATTCCTCAAAATAGCTTTTTTGCTGAGCTTGAAGCGTGTCAAATCGCTCAATAATCCCAAATCGAAGTGATTGTAATAATGACGGTCGAAGTGTATAAATAAACTCGATGATATCCGCCAATAAGTAGCCGTGATGAGCACCAATTTCACAAATTAATGAGTCAGAGGACAAAAACCCCTCGTCAATGCGTTTGATGATGTGCTGTGCGATGGAACCTCCAAAAAATTTGGAAGTACTTACAGCCGTATAAAAATCCCCTTTTTTACCGATGGGATGATACGATCCATAATAGCCATCTTCGCCATACAGCCACTCGTGCATATACTCACTAAAAAGCATCCCTACCCTTATAAACTTGCCATCGCTTTTTCAAGCCGTGCAAATCCCTCGTTAATGTCCTCTTTGGTAATCGTAAGAGGTGGCAAAAAGCGTAACGTATTACGTCCCGCTTTAATCACTATAAGGCCCTCATTACGAGCAGCATTGATAATTTTACCCAAAGTATCCGCATCCACGACCCGTAATCCACGCATAAGACCAAACCCTACATGTTCCATAAAAATGGCAGGGTGTTGAGCAGCAAAACGAGATAATGCCTCTTCAAAATAGATGAGTGTTTCATCAAGCTCACCACTGACTTTTAGCTCTTCAAGAATATCCAACACTTCATTAGCAGCAGCCGTTGAGAGATAGTTTCCACCAAATGTTGATCCATGATCGCCCGGGGCAAAAATATCAAGACGATTTGTCATCACAACACCGATAGGAACACCTCCTCCTAGACCTTTTGCAAGTGTTATTACGTCAGGCTGAATATCATACAAATTTGAAGCTAGAAATTCACCTGTACGGTAGATACCGGTTTGCACTTCATCTACCATCAGTAAAATATTTTTTGATTTTAGCAATGTTGCCAATGCTTGAACTTTTTCACGATCCAGAGGTTGCACTCCGCCCTCACCTTGTACCAGTTCGATCATGACTGCAATCGTATGCTCATCTAACAGTGACTCAATCTCATCAATATTTTTAGCATACACAAATCCATCCGGAAAAGGACCAAAATAGTTGTGCATAGACTCTTGACCCGTAGCTTTAAGTGCTGTAATCGTACGACCATGAAATGAATGTTCCAGGGTAATAATTTTATAACGCTTTGGCTCTCCATCCACTTCTCCAAATTTACGGGCAATCTTAATCGCTCCCTCATTTGCTTCCGCTCCACTGTTACCAAAAAAACATTTCATATCGTAACCGCTTTGCTGAACAATACGACGGGCACATTCACCCTGAGGCTCTATGTAATACAGATTGGACACATGGGTCACTTTGGATACTTGATCGCATATGGCTTTTGTCAGACGATCATTTGCATGCCCTACACTGCACACTGCGATACCTGCAGCAAAATCAATATACTCTTTGCCCTCGCTATCGTATAAACGAGCATTTTTGCCTTTTACAAAGCTCAGAGGCTGACGTCCATAAGTCGGAAGGACAAATTGATCAAAATTTTGAGTTAACATTTTTCTACCTTTATTTTATGTTCTTGATAAACTGCATTTTCACCTTTATGACTTAAAAGGCTTGGCGTTAAGTTATTTAATCCAGGTGTGCCGGCATAGATAATGGCACAATCACTGCGTAAGCGCTCATCGTGATAAACAGACAGTTGTATAGATCCATTTTTACTGCTTACCATTACGAGATCTCCAACATCAAAACCACATTTTGGATGCACGTAAATTCCGCTTGAACGATGAAACTGTGAATTAAGCGATCTGGCCGCTTTAGGGGTTAATAAAAAAAGCCCCTCTTCATCATTCAAATCTAAATCAAATTCCTCCATAAAAACGAATTCACCATTCTCGGTTACGAACCCATATTCATAGGGAATATTTGGCATATTCTTTTTATATTCTACTCCATCTTTGCTTACCATCTGGTCATAAAGCAATTCTAGACATCTCTCTTCTTTTGGAATAGACAGATTAAAGTGATTGCATAAAGTAGACGCTAGCTCATACTCACTTATTCCAATCTCACTATCGCGTAATTTGGACATTTTTTGCAAGGTGAAATCTCCATATGAGCTACGTACATCCTCTTTTTCTAAAAACGTTTTTGCCGGAAGTATTAAATCACAAGCTTGGGATGTCTCATTTTCATAAAGACCAAAATAAACTTTAAATCCTGCCTTTCTAAATTCATTTAGCACTTTTTGGCTGCTGGGCATTTGTCCCAATGGATTTGCTCCTTGAATAAATACCGTATCATATACGGAGAAGTCAATCGTAGGCTTTGGAAGCGTTTGCTTAAATGTATGAAATGGTAATCTAAGCCCCTGGACTGATGACCCCAAAAACCCTACACCGCATCCAGCCTTTCCAAATAAACCTAAAACCGCCCCGAACGCATCAATCCCACGAAGCACATCAGCACCATTACGGTATTTTTGAACGCCTGTACCCACTAATATAACAGTTTTTTTACCTCGTATCAACTCGAGTATCGATTCTAACTGATCAAGTGTTACACCAATAGATTCAAGCGTTTTATTGACGTCAAGCGTCTGAATTAATGTGTAAAAATTCTTATACTTACTTCCATATTTCTTCAAAAAGCTTTCATCTTGTAAGCCTTTGGTTACTGCTAGATGAGAGAGTAATAACGCTAAGACTAAATCACAATGAGGTTTAATTTGAATATGAATATCTGCAGTCTTAGCTAATGGTATTTGTACGGGATCAATCACAATAATTGATTTATTCTTGAGTGCCCCTAACATATGAGAATGTGTCACATGAGGATTTCTTCCCCATACAATAACCACTTGGGCTTCATCAACAACTCCAGAGGAAAGTGCATGATTAATCCCTCTTCCTTCAATAATACCTGCTTCTCCAGCACCATCACACAACGAACCGCGCGTACCGACAGCTCCTAAGCTTGCAAAAAAATGATCACAACTTCGTTGCATTAACCCTATATTTCCGCTTCCACGATAAAATAAAATATTTTCTGGATTACTGCCTTGTAAGGTCTTAGCTAGAATTTCCTTCGCTTCATGCATGGAAATTATTTTCCCTTGATATCTAGGTTCTAAAATTCGTTCAAATTCGTCAAAATGGTTTAAATGAGGGCACAAATATCCCCTCGTAACAGGATGGCTTATATCCCCTTTTATCTTTCCATTTACATCAATTAGTATCCTACAAGCATCATAACAATCCAATGGACACGCAGTGGTTTGACTCATTTTAGGTAGACTCTGCTTTCACAATACGACTTTGACATATTTTACAGTGCTAAGGCTTTGCTTTTTAGTAAAAAACCCCTTATTTGTGCTATCATTAATACAATTAATTAGCAGAGGATTAAAATGTCTCTTTTAGAACACGTAGATGCGTCCACTAACTTGGCAAAAAACAATGAGGTACAGCTACTCATATTCAAGATTGATGCAGCACAGACATCACCTTATTACGCTATCAATGTTTTTAAAACACGTGAAGTAGTTGAGTCAAAACACCATCATTTAACTCTTATTCCAGCAGCGCATCCTCTTTTAGAGGGTACCATTGTATTGCGCGGACTGCAGATTCCAATCCTGAATTTACCTAAATGGCTAAATGCAGAATTAAATACTGAAGAAAAGAAAGCTTCCAACCTTTTAATTTGCGACTTTAATGGGATTATTATCGGTATTCGCATTATGTTTGCCCATCGTGTAATCAAGAAAAACTGGAATGAAATGCACGCACCTGATAGCTATCGCTTAGGCGAAGACGGACTCATTATCAACGATACACGGCTTGATGATGGTAGTTTGTGTTTAGTGCTTGATTATGAAAAACTTTTAGCAGATGTTGTCCCGCAAGCTATGGTAAGCGTCGAAGAATCTCCTCTTAACATACAAAACATAGATATACCTGAGAAGCTTCGCAACGGCACCGTTCTTATCGCGGAAGACTCAAAAACGGCTCAACGGCATTTACGGCAAATATTTGCCAATGCTAATCTCTCCTATCAAATGTTTAACAATGGGAAAGAGCTTATAGACTATATTTCAGCACATCCAAATCCCTCTTCCATCCCAGCTATCATAACGGATATTGAAATGCCTGAGATGTCAGGATTTACCGTTGTCAAAAAATTAAAAGCTAATCCTGAAACCAAAAATATTCCTATTATTGTCAACAGTTCGATGACAGGTGATAACAACAAGCGTGAAGCAGCAGGACTGGGCGCAAATGGTTTCATCAATAAAACAAAAAGCCATGACATCATTCCATTGATTATCAGTAAGATGGAAGAGTGCGCTCAAGGTTTACTGCCGAATAAAAAAGAAGAATAAAGTATTTCCCAAGAGCTGGGAAAATAAAAGAGAGGTTATAGAGTAAAAATTACTCTACAACAGCAAGTACTTGACCCGCTACGATTTTATCGTTTGGTGCAACTGTAATAGATGTCACTTTTCCTGCACGAGGAGCGAGTACGTCGATCTCCATTTTCATAGCTTCCAAGATCATGATCTTATCGCCAACATTAACACTGTCACCAACCGATGCAACCAGCTTGAACACTGAACCCGGAAGTTCGGCACAAATTGCATTTGCATTTGCAACCGGTGCTGCTACTGGTGCAGCTGGAGCTGCTACTGCAGCAGGTGCTGCTACTGGTGCAGCCACTACTGATTGAACGTTCGCATTTCCATTGACGATTTGCACATTGTATTGTTGTCCGTCTACGATTACCGTGTAAGTACCATTTGCCATATTAAAATTCTCCTCTAATGTTGTTTGAACTGATTCTGGCACTTTCGGGCCATTTTTACGTACGTTTACTGTTGCTTCACCTTTGAGAAAAGCAATTCCTTTGACATCACATGAAGCTGCAATGAAAATATTTTCATCCGTAGCTTCAATTCCCTCTTCTCCAAGTATCTTGGTCCAATATGCGATCGATTTCTTTTCATCACGATCTGCGATATCGATGGCACTTTCAGATGTAGGTTCCAGCTTTAACTGCTCGGAAGCAATCCGTATAATTTCTGCATCAGGCGCTGTTGGTGTTTTACCAAAATAGCCCAATACCATCTTGCCATAACCCGGTGCGATTTTTTTCCATGGCCCCATCAATGCATTGTTAAGCGCTTGTTGGAAATAAAACTGAGAAACTGGAGTAACGGATGTACCGTATCCTCCTTTTTCTACCACTTCACGCATTGCACGAATGACTTCTGGGTAACGATCTAACATATTGTTATCGCGCATCATTTGCGTATTCGCTGTCAATGCACCACCTGGCATTGGCGAGAATGGGATAAGCGGAGACACTTGTGTTGCCTCAGGCGGAATGAAATAATCTTTCAAACAATCACCTAAGACATCTTCATACTGTAAAATCTTCTCAAGCTCTAAACCGCCGAGATCAAAATTTTTGCCTTTTACCGCATGCAGCATCGTCAAAATATCAGGTTGTGATGTACCGCCACTCACAGGAGCTGCTGCCATATCAATACCATCAATACCGGCATCAAGCGCTGCAAGATAACATGCAGTACTCACACCTGCTGTTTCATGCGTGTGAAGACGTAAATGTGTCCCCTCTGGCACTAATTTACGTGCCATTTTAATGGTATCGAATACCTTTTGAGGGCTAGATGTTCCGCTTGCGTCTTTAAAACAGATCGAGTGATATGGAATCCCAGAATCCAAAAGAGCACGAAGCGTCTTTTCATAAAACGGAACATCATGAGCACCTACACATCCCGGAGGAAGATCCATCAAGGTTACAACTGCTTCATGCTTCAATCCATGATGAACAATTCGCTCACCTGAGTATTTTAGGTTTTCGATGTCATTAAGAGCATCAAAGTTACGAATCGTTGTTGTTCCATGTTTTTTGAACATTTTGGCGTGTAAATCAACCATCTCACGGCTTCCCGTATCGAGCATAACTGTATTAACACCACGAGCAAGTGTTTGAAGATTTGCATCCGGTCCTACAATAGCGCGGAATTTGTCCATCATCTCGAATGCATTTTCATTTAGATAGAAAAAAAGACTTTGAAAACGTGCTCCGCCGCCGAATTCAAAATGGGTGATTCCTGCTTCTTTTGCAGCTTCCACTGCAGGAAAGAAATCATTCATCAACACCCTTCCGCCAAATACGGATTGAAAACCGTCACGGAACGTAGTATCCATTATGTCAATGTATTTTTTTGCCATTTAAGGTATCCCTATTTTTTGGTGTTTTTATGGTGATGTATTGCGGCAACAAGAGCAGCTAGTCCCCACGACCCGTTGTTTTGTGATCCTGCTTGAAGTTCATGATGGTGCAAGGCAACGGCAATAGCAGCTACTTTCGCTCGCACATCATTTTCAACAGTCTCATGATGATGAAGCGCTGCAGCTATTGCTGCAACTTTTGCACCCTCAGCACGATCACCAGGGAGCGAATCACATCCGGTAGCAGAAACATTGCCTGCACACACTTGTAACTCTGAGAGATTTTTGGCTTGAAATACGTTTAAATACTTCATTACTTTAGTTAGTAATTCCACGTCCCACTCTCCCTTGTTTAATTTACACGTCATAATACGTTGACGTGATTCTAGTATAAAGTTCATTAAAAAAGTTTTACTCTTTGCGTTTCAATTAACCTATAAGAATATTGCGTTACAATCCGCGCCAATTATTACATAACAAAAGAGGTACCTTATGGATCTTAATAAAATCGGATACGGTGAAAATCCAGACAAAGTAAAAGCGATTATTGAAATTGCATGCGGTTCTAACATCAAATATGAAGTTGAAAAAGAGAGCGGTGCTTTAGTACTTGACCGTGTTATGCACTCAGCAATGTATTATCCAGCAAACTACGGTTTTGTGAATAAAACACTTTCTCAAGATGGTGATCCTGCAGACATCTTGATCTTGACTGAATACCCAATGGTTGAGGGATGTGTTACAAACTGTCGTTTGGTCGGTGTATTGATCATGGAAGACGAAAGCGGTATCGATGAGAAACTACTCGCGGTTCCAACCTCAAAAATTGATCCGTCGTTTGACGAGATTCAAGATCTTGGTGATATTCCAAAACATACTTTGGCAAAAATCAAAAATTTCTTTGAAACCTATAAAATGCTAGAACCGAATAAATGGGTAAAAGTAAAAGGGTTTGAAGATAAAGCATCCGCAACCAAAATTTTGCAAGATGCAATCAGTAACTATAAAGAGTAACTAATTTCATGATAGATTTTACTTCAAGCGAACTATACTCCTACACGATTTTCGGGGTAATTCTGAATTTCGTTTTTTCAATGGCTCTGGGGGTTTATCTCAGCAACAATATAGGTGTTGAAGAGATGGTCATGTCCAAAGGGGACCAAGAACAGCCTTGGTGGATGTTTCTGACGTTGATCATCCCATTTGCGAAAATGATCATCACACTCTATCGTGTTGCTATCTTACAATTTTATTTTCTCAATGAAGGAAAGACGCATAAAGACTTTTGGATCTATTTGACCAGTAAATAGTCCAAGAGCTCTTAGCGCTTTTTTTCAATGCATTTTTCTAAAATATCCGTATCATGAATGCTCTCTTCTTTCTTTTGTCCGCGTAAGAGAGCCCGTTTCAACTTAGCATTCCATTCCCTATCATCATACTGTTCATCTACAGTCGCCAATCCTTCCTTTAACAGCATCTCGCTATAGCTCTCAGGGCCATTTGCATAAAGGATGCACCCTTTATCGTTTTTTTCATAATGATACCGCTGATAGATATGTAAATGCTCCTGAGCATACAATCGTTCATGTGGATGTGCATAATAGAATACTTCAATACTTTTTTGACACTCAGCTGGCGTAGCTGCATCACGTATCATCCACTCTAATGTTTTAATACCATGAGGTTCACACCTAATGGGAATATTATTATCCAAAAGTGTCATGGCAGAGTTATCCTCGATACTGCTCAATATTCCTAGCATAATTTTTGCATTTAATGATATTGAGAAGCATGTCAATAGAATTATAAGCTGTAAATATGTTTCTTTTTTACACATTGCACTATTTTTCCTTCATTTTAAACTTAACTATAGCTTAATTTTGATTTTAAACTTAAACACATTGGAAGATAAGTAACAGCCAGTAACAATAACAACCTGTATATTAGCCCAACCTTAATATTACTTCTCCCTATACAAAGGAGCAAATCGATGATATTTATAACTTTAACTTAACTCAATCATTTACCAACTTCACACCCTGCTTTGAGCTGATCCAATCGTTTAAAATTTCACTACCAAAATAAGGAGGTGTTAATTATGAAATCAATTTCATTGATAATACTTTTAACCCTGTCATTGTTTGCACAAGATACGCGAACTAAAATGACAGCAAAACAACTGCATGTTCTACAGACGATACGCGATGTCGCTAAAAGTATACCTGATAAACATGGTACGACTTATGAGAACACATTAAGCGCCATTTGTATCACAGAAAGTGATGCAGGCGAAGATCTAGTGGGTGACTATCATCATAAAAAATCCATTACAAAAGCGTCTTTAGGTGCTATGCAAATCCGTGTTCAAACAGCACGACACGTATCCCAATACGTCAAGAAACTTCATTGGATTAGTAAACTAAGTGATATCCAAATCGCTGCTCGTTTATTGGGTGATATTAGGCTTTCAGCTAGAATTGCAACCCATTATGTCGTCTTACTGCACGAGCACCGTAGTAACTCCTTTCATGCCGTTAGCGGATACAATGGGGGAATGAACAATCATCCCTATTACAATCGTGTTATGAAAAATATGGCTGTTGTCGATCGCCTCGTCTCTTCTGGTAAACTTTCCTAATTTTAAGTATCATCAAAATAAGCTATAATATTCCTAACACGATTAGGAAGGCTATTTATGGATGACGATAAGCTAAAACTTATTCTTGCAGCTTTGGGAGGGTTGGTTTTTAGTCTGATTTTTATTTTACTTGCCTTCGTTTTACCCCTTCAGGATCATTCTGTTAATAAAACACTTCAAGCCAAACATACTTTGGAAAAAATATCCAAAGGAATCAAAGATGGCCAGAAATAAGATCAAATGAAACCTTTACTCATCTTATCTACTTTATGGAGTCTTCTTATGTCCGCCCCCTCTATCTATGATTTTAATGTTCTAACCATTCATAATGAAAAAACCACATTAGCTGCGTATAAAGGCAAAGTAATACTCATTGTCAATACAGCAAGCGGTTGTGGCTTTACCCCTCAGTTTGAAGGACTTCAAAAGCTATACAAAACGTATGAGACCAAAGGGTTTGTTGTATTAGGCTTTCCCTGCAATCAGTTTGCAGGGCAAGAACCCCTCACTGAAGCAGGGATTGAAAATTTTTGCCGCCTCACCTATGGTGTGACCTTCCCTATGTTTGCCAAGATCGATGTCAACGGTGATAACGCCCATCCCTTGTATGCTTATCTCAAACAACAAGCTCCAGGAATATTAGGAAGTGAAGTTATAAAATGGAACTTCACCAAATTTTTGGTTGATAAAAATGGAAAAGTCATTCATCGTTACGCTCCATCAACATCACCAGAGTCCATTACTGCCGATATCGAAAAGTTACTTTAAGAAACTTATACTTTGGTAGCGTATAATAAAATAAATTTTTGTTATAATACATAAATATTTTAACTAGCTATCTACGAAAGAAGACTTATGGGATATTCGCGAGAAAAAAGTATCAATGATCATTGTAAAGTAATCAAACATATTTTAATTATTGAAGACTCAGAATCACTCCTCAATCATCTAAAACAGCGAATAGACAGCCATTTTTTATTTAATTGTGACATTAGTATGACTGAAAGTTGTGCACGTGATATGATCCGACGCAAGCGCTATGATCTGATTATTACAGATGTATATCTGCCAGACAGTACTGGAAACTTTATTGGTGAATTAGCCAATGATGGTTATCGAATTATTATCATCACGGGACAAGACAATGATGAAAGCCGTAGTAAACTTATGGAACTTTCTATTGTTGATTACATTATGAAAAGTGATGCTAAGACGCTTGAAAACTTCTTAATCAAAACAATTCAAAGGCTAAATGACAATCGGCATACTGTTATTGGTGTATGCGATAATTCTAAACAGGCACGTCAAACTACCTGTTCATTTCTCCAAATGCAAAATCTTGCCTATATTGAATTTGAAGATGGGAAGCAAGTAATTAATTGTCTCAACAGTGAAGACACTTGTATTGATTTTCTTTTAACGGATTATGAAATGCCAGGTCTAAATGGATTAGACCTCATTCGCCATATCCGTCATAGTTTTACCGATGACAAACTTCCTATTATTACATTAACAGCTTCAGATAAGCCACATTTACTCGCTCAGTGTTTAAAAGCAGGCGCCAACGATTATCTTTCAAAACCGTTTACGAATGAAGAATTTTTGACGCGTCTTCACTTGAATTTAGATCATCTGTATATGCTTCAAAAGTATGAGCTAGTGATTGAAGAACTTGAGCATATTTCCATACGTGACTTTTTGACTAAACTTTATAACCGTCATTATTTTTTCTCACAAATTGTACATATCACGGCTGACGCTATTCGTAAAAATATCCCTTATGCCATTATAATGATGGATATTGATTTTTTTAAAAAAGTGAATGATACCTATGGTCACCATGCAGGTGATGTTGCCATACAACATCTAGCACGTGTGTTAAAAGATACTGCTCGTGCATCAGACTACTGTTTTCGCTGGGGAGGTGAGGAGTTCTTAGTTTTAATACCTACAAGCACCCATAATGAAAGTTACCAATTTGCAGAGCGTCTAAGAAAAGTCATTGAAACATCCAGTGTATTTGTTGAGGATGAAGATTTAAGGTTTACTATTACAGTTAGTATCGGGGTCGCATTAGGAGTTGATAAAGATGTTGATCATCTTATCTCAAAAGCCGATAAAATGCTGTATGAAGCAAAACACTCAGGACGTAATTGTGTCAAAATAATGAGCTAATCGTAAGCATTCATTATCCATTTATCGCTACTATGCCGTTAACTTTTACTTTTTGAGGACGACATGACGCAAATTATTCTTTTCGCACTTTTAGCTGCTGTTTTTTACTGGATATCCAAGGGGTACTCCCGATATGAAGGGAGCGAATATTCTCAAAAACAATTTCGAGGATTTGTCCTCACCAAAGAATCGCTCGCCAAAAGCGAGCTGGGGCTTTTCGTAGCCCTAACCGCAAAGCTCGCAAAAGCAGATGGTAGAGTCGATGAACTCGAAGCAGAACTCGTAGGGAATATGTTTAACGATATCAGCTCACTGTTCCCTGAACCCGCAACTGCTAAAAAACTACTCAAAGAGATCTTTGACATAGAAAAACAAGTACCTCATAATCTCGATACCGTAGCCATAGCCCTCTACGCCATCATCCAAAATGATGCCCACAAACGTGTTCAGATGATGCAATTTCTCGTGAATCTAGCCTACATCGATGGAACCCTTAGCCACAGTGAAGAGTCAATGCTCACCAAGATCGCCGCATTTTTACATTTTGATTCCAATGAACTTTCCGCCATGCTGGAACAATTTGGATCTTTTCACCACAAAAGTGTCAAAGAGAGTTCAATCGACCAGGCCTACAGTTTATTAAGTATCACTAACACTGTGTCCAATGATGAAGTAAAACGTGCGTACAGAGCCCTGGTAAAACAATATCATCCCGATATTATCAAAGCCCAAGGAGCCAGTGAAGATTACATCCAGACTGCAACGGCTAAAGTTCAAGAGATCAATGCAGCTTATGAGATGATCAAAAAACAGCGCGGAATCTAATAAAGGATAAAGCCTCCACTATTTTGTAGTGTGTCTAGTAGTGATATAGTTATCTTTTAAATATGCTAGACTATTACCCATGATAACTCTTAAACCTGACGCAAAAATTACTATTATGATGCCTCATCAAAATAAAGCATTAGGCATTCTCATGTCGCTTGCTACTCCTGTACAGTTAGAGCAGTTAAAAGAGGGAAAAGATCTAAAATCGGTTGTTGATTCTCTCTTACAATCTAAAACGACCAATACTAAATCGGATCAAGTCCTCCTTGAGATACTAAAAAACAATACTGTCTTTAAACAATTTGGCAATTTTCCGCATGAACTTAAAAACCTTCTGAGCACACTCAAAGAAATCCCCCAACTCGAACCAAAACTTACCAAACTCGAAGCGTCCTTAAAATCCATTGAGAAGCTGGACCTTCCCACTTTAAAAGGGCAGATTGTAAACTCCGGAGTATTTATGGAATCGAAAATCGCTGCAGCTGCTGTACCTATGCAAACCGTTCGCGAAACACTCCAGAGTCTTCAAGTCTCATTGACCAAAACCAATCATAGTGAAGCTAAAAACATCTCCGTTGCACTGGGTGAATTCCTCGAAAATCCTGTCATCCCAAAAGCGGGTGAGGAAATTGGCTCAGCCCGTGTTCTTATCAAAACCCTTCAAACACTTACCGATACCGTTGAACGTATTCTTCCAAAAATCGATCCAATCACCCCACAAGAAATCAAGACACTTGAAAACATCCATACTGATGTCAAAAAATTAACGTTCTTTACAAAACCCGAACATCTTTTGATCCAAAGCCAACTGGAAGAGCATCTCAGTAGTGACGTAAAATCGCAACTCATAAAGTTAGGCGATGAGCTCAAAACACTTTCCACTCCAGTATCCACTGACGTGCAGACAAAAGTGGATCAACTCATCACCAATATCGATTATCATCAGCTCCTCTCTCACCTGGATGGCTCAAATACATTGTATTTTCCATTTTCATGGGATGCTCTTGAAGAAGGCGCTCTCTCTTTTAAAAAACGTGAGGGAAAAAAGTTTTACTGCGAAATCAATCTTCAACTCAAAGAGTATGGGAAAATCGATCTGATGATGGGACTGTATGAGGAAAATCAACTCGAAATTCAAATACATACGCAAGACCCAAAACTCAAAAATTTAATAGAAGAAAATCTTAGTACCCTTAGAGCATTACTTGTTGATGCAGGTATTGTCCCAAGGGCTATTCGTATCATGGACATGAAAGAGACTATCACGCCATCACACAGTGCCTATACACCTGATAATACCGATTTCCAATCAGGATTTGAGATAAAAGTATGAAAAAAGCAGTCGCTCTTCGATATGACCAAGCTAAAGAAAACTCTCCACGTGTAGTTGCAACAGGGCAAGGAAGCACGGCAGAAAATATAATCAAAATTGCCCAGCTTCACAACCTTCCGATTCAAAAGGATGAAGACCTCGTTGAAATGCTCAGTAAAGTGGAACTTGATAAAGAGATACCCGAAAAACTTTATATTGCTGTTGCTGAAGTGTTTCAATTTCTTTATAAAATAACCCGCCACGAATAATTGGACTATTTTTTGCTCTAGTACTTCATACACACTGTATGAGGAGCATAGGTGCAAGTCCAAACGAACAGTTCATCCCCCTCTTTTAACCCTTATGAAATACAATCTGACCCTATTCAAGTCACCGTTGCCCCACAACTGACTCCATCCGAAAAGCGTCTCTATAATTCACTAATGTACACGCAAGACTATCAAGGGGCAAAAGACATCATTGCCCTTGGTTTTATACGAACTACCGCATTGGAAAAAACAGATACACCTCAAAGATTACTGGATATTAAGGCATAAATTGAAGCGTATTCATCAAATCATTAGCATTTTTATCTCGATCGCCAAGTGCCTTTAACTCATATCTCACTTCAATAAGTTTTAAAATCGATGTTGTATCGTAAGAGCTATGATCAACATACCCACGCTTCGCATAGGGAGAAATAACAATCGCTGGTATTCGTGTTCCAGGTCCCCATCTATCCTTTTTTGGCGGTGTCACATGATCCCATAAGCCGCCATTTTCATCATAGGTTATGATGATCATCGATTTATCCCAAACTTTTTGGTTTGCTTGAATTGATTCGATAATCTGGCGTAGTCTATCGTCTCCTGCTTTGATACTCGCATATCCTGGATGCTGATTGTCCGAGGCAGAAGGTTTGAAAAAAACAACACTAGGCAGTTTTCCATCACGCAACTCACTAAAAAAAAGTTTTTCATCTTTTAGATGTTCTCTCCCCTGTGTATTTGGAGCATATTTTTCAAAATATAAAAAAGGATTGTGATGATATTGATAGTTTACACTATCTCCTTTACCGGACACTGTATCATCGTATCCGCCGCTGTACCAACTCCATGAAACCTTTTTCTCACTCAAACGATCACCGATTGTCTCATAGCTCAAAGGTGGCAAGCGCATTGTATCGTCAGAATATTTGGCTTTGAAGGGTGGATAAAAAGGTTGAATCGTATTGACCGCATAACCGTCTGGTGTGAGTATTCCATCACGGATGATTTCACCCTCAGCGGAGAGTTCATACCGTGAGATATTCGTCTCATCACCTACATAAGGGGTACGTGCAGCTATAAGCCATTGATGATTTAAAAATGATCCTCCAAATGCAGCAGCAAAAAAATGATCGCACAAGGTATAGTCTTTTGCATAGTTCCATAGCGCAGTGTTACGAATATCATGGTATCCCATGGTGAGGGCTTTTTCATTACTGATATCGCTAAACCTATCATTTTTACCTCCATTTATCTGGAGTTGATTTTGATAAAAACGGTGGACTAAGTCTGGGATCATAGCCGTGTGAGGGAGTATGCGGTCCAACAAAAAAGGTTCATTCTTGACACTAGGAGGAAACCCAAGTTTTATTGCTTCCTCTCCCATGGGAATCTGACCGTAAACCGTCCCATTACGATCCCGCTGAAGTGCATACGGCTGTTTTGGACGATCAGAAGTGTCCGCCCCCTCAAATCCACGAAAAAGATTATCAAAGCTACGGTTTTCAAGATAAATGACAATGATATGATCGATTTTACTGCTAAATCCATCGGCATGAGTTAAGGATACTAAAAGGGCTATTATTAATATATATTTTTTCATTTATTACTCCATGAACAACTAACCATAGTATACTGTATTGCAAAATATACACCTCGATTTTGCTATACTTTTGCTTATTCAAAAAGGAACTTCTTATTGTGATGTTACGATCCATTATTCTCATACTATTACTTCTATTTTCACCTACACTTTGGGCCCAACCATCGCTCATTATTGCGGCATCATCCACGAAGCTTTTACCCTCTGTTGTTAAGATCAAAGTCCAGCGCAGTGACTATATAGCAGAAGACAACGAACTCATTCAAAATGATTCCGGAGGTTCTGGTTTTATCTTTGACAATAAGCATCATATCCTCACCAATACTCATGTCATCAAAGATGCCAAAAAAATAGTCGTTGTGGATATCAATAACACAGAACATCCTGCTATATTGATTGCAAAAGATGAGAAGGCTGACATTGCCATACTCGAAGTTCCCACATTCAATGCTCCATTGATTCCCATAGCTGACAGTACACAGCTGGCATTGGGGGACAATATATTTGCGATTGGGTCTCCCTATTCATTAGGTCTTGGAGTCACAGTAGGAGTTGTCAGTGCATTAGAGCGTTATCTCCCCAATTATCCCTATCAATATTTTATACAAACCGACACCGCCATCAATCCCGGTAATTCAGGTGGTCCCGTATTCAACCAAAACGGAGAGTTGATTGGTGTGGCTACCATGACATTTTCTAAAGCTGGAAGTTATACCAACATCGGATTTGCTATTCCTATCAATGAAGCCATCCGTATCGGTACTCTTTTAATTGCTCAAAAAAAGGTTGAGCGTGGCTATTTGGGAGCTACTTTACTCATTTCTGACAAAGTCTCCCGAAAATTAGGACATCAGTTCTCCGTACTTATCACCCATATCGATGCTAAAAGTCCTGCACAACAAGCAGGGCTCATAGCCGGTGATATCGTGACCAAGCTCAACGATGAAAAATTCTTCGATAATGGTGCTCTTCACCGTTATTTAGCACATTCCAAACCAAATGATACGCTAACACTGTCCTACATCAGAGATAAGAAAGTGATGAAAAGTGTTGTAAAGTTGGGCGCTACCCCTGTAAATATACTATCAACGAACAATATTGGAACCGCAGATCAAGCCGAAAAATTGGGACTTATTCTAGAGAATGGTTCTGCAGATGAATCTGTACAAGTAGTGTTAAGTTACGGACCCGCTAAAACCTCAGGGTTTACCACAGGGGATAAAATCGTGCAAATAAACACAATAGGTATCAAAACACTCAAAGAGCTCAATACTCAACTCTCAAAGCTCAAAGAAACTGAAATCGCGATGATAACCCTCTACCGAAACGGCGAGTTAGTCACCCTTCCCCTTGCCAGTAAAACAGCTCTTCAAGGATACACAACGTCCAACTAGAGTTTTTTATCTCGTCATAGGCACTTCAAAAAGTATCAGATGCGATTCACATAAAGAATGAATCACAAAACTTTGGGTATCTAGGGTTTGCCATTCATCACGTCGCTGTAATGTTGCATCTGAAATTTGTACTTCTCCCTCTACGACCAATAAAAGTCTTCCGTATCCAGCTGAGATCTCATCGCATATCAGATCTGTACCTGCACGTAAACGCGTCATCTTGATAGTCGCATCCTGCGCTATCTTCATCGATCCTTCTCGTCCATCCCCAGTGACCAAAAGGGCCCAAATATCTGACATCGATACACCACTAAAATCTTTTTGCTCATAATGCGGAATCAGGTTATGTGCATTAGGATAAATCCAGATTTGAAACAGTTCCAACGTCTCATCTTCAGAAGGATTGCGTTCTGAATGCTCGATCCCTGTTCCTGCTGACATCATCTGTATCTCACCAGCATTCGTAAATCCATGATGACCTAATGAATCGGTATGCTCAATCGAGCCTTTTAAAACAATCGTAATGATTTCCATATCGCGATGGGGGTGCATTCCAAATCCACTTTGAGGTTCAACGATATCATCATTGATGACACGCAGTACACCAAAGCTCATCCGCTCACGATTGTGATACTCTGCAAAACTAAAGCTGAATCGGCTGTGCAGCCAACCGTGTTCAGCGACTCCTCGTTCATGTGCTCTATGGATCGAGTATTTCATCTTATTCTTCTACTACGGTAAACTCATCTTTATGTGCGCCACAATCCGGGCATACCCAATCTTCTGGTAGATCCTCAAATGCTGTTCCCGGTTCAATCCCATGTTCGAGATCTCCAACAAGTGGATCATAAATATATCCGCAACGATTGCATTCATGCTTTTTCATAATAAATCCTTATGTTTATATCACCATATCTTGCCTCTAAAAACATCATAAAAATATTAAAAATAAAATTACTTCAAAATAAGTATCCATTGACAAGCTTGCTCGACTAGTGTAGAATACCTGTAACAAACCATTAAGTTTGTCAACGGGAGAACCTATGAAAAATGACGTTCGAGAACAGCTAATACATACTATGTTTACCTCCTTGTATCATGAGGGGTATCATGCCTGTAATCTTATTGACCTACTAAAGCGTGCCGGATCATCAAAAGGTGGCTTATATCACTATTTTGGTTCCAAAAAAGAGCTCGCACTCGAATCAATTAAAACAGTCCTAGAACCGTTTATCGAGAGTTTTTGGAATAGTGGACTGCAAAAACACACTGACCCTATTGTCGCTTTAGAATCTCTGTTAAAAGACCTTCCACACACGATGCTGCTTTCCAAGATTCCTTTCGAAATCCGGTACGGATGTCCGATTAATAATCTTATCCATGAGCTCAGTGCAAATGATGAAGATTTTTTCACTCTATTGTCTTCCATTATGGACGCATGGCATAATGCGATAAGCGATGCTTTACAGCGAGGTATCGATGCCAATATCATCCGTGCCGATGTCGATGTGGTACAGCTTGCTTCTTTTATCATTGCCTCCATCCAAGGCTCACTGTCCATTGCAAAAGGAGATCGGGATGAAGAGACCTATCATTCCAATATTTCTATTTTGATAACCTATTTAAATATTTTAAAGATCATTAAAAAAACACCTGTTCCTAAAAAAAGGGTTGTTGAACCTTCTTTGTTTGAATAACTAAACGCTACAATTATAGATCTATTTTAGAGGAGTTTATTATGCGTTTTACTTCATTTTTTTCAGCCCTGATAGTTTTAGGAGCCGCTTCTTTAAGTGCCGGTGAGTTTACGCTTCACAGCACAGAATTATCTGGACAATTGACAAAGACACAAGAGTTTTCAGGCTTTGGATGTACTGGAGGCAACATCTCTCCTTCACTCATGTGGCATAACGCACCCAAAGAGACTAAAAGTTTTGCAATAACCGTCTATGATCCTGATGCCCCAACAGGAAGCGGATGGTGGCACTGGGTAGTGTTCAATATCCCATCGACCGTTACGGCTCTTCCCTCAGACTTTGGCAATATTGCAAAAGCACAGACAATCCCTGCAATGCAAAGTATCACCGATTATGGTAAAGCAGGATTCGGGGGAGCATGTCCTCCGAAGGGAGATAAACCGCATCGCTATATGTTTACCGTACATGCACTGGATGTTGATCATCTCGATCTTGATGCGAAAGCTTCACCTGCACTTGTAGGCTACATGCTGGGGATGCACTCTTTGGGTAAAGCAACCCTTGTATCGTATTATGGACGATAAATCATAATCCCTTTGGTACAATTAACCGATACTCATCGCGGCATTCTCTTGATGCTTGCCGCATCGTTTTTATTTGCGCTTACTATGGTGTTCGCCAAACTGCTATCATCTTCTATGGGATCGGTTGAAGTCACTTTTTGGCGTAATGCCGTGGGTTTGGTCGTCTTAGGTTCCCTGATTTTACGTAAACCCATCCATAATTTAGGCGGGCGTCCCTTTACTCTGATATTTCGCGGTATCATAGGAACCATTGCATTACTGACATTTTTTTATACGATTGGAGCTACCTCTCTCTCAAGTGCCATTGTTTATGCGAAGACGGAACCCATTTTCACCGCATTGCTCGCGTTTTTTTTACTGGGTGAAAAACTAAAAATTCGTGCCTTGTTTTCCATATTCATAGGCTTTGTAGGAGTCGGGATTTTAAGCGGTTTAGATTTTGATTATCTGCACATCATGGGGATTCTAACGGGATTTTTATCCGCACTTGCCTATACCAGCGTCCGAAGTCTAAAAGCCTATTATGATGCTCGTACCGTCGTTTTATCCTTTATGTTTTTTGGGGTCATAATCCCTATTCTTTTAATGATCGGTGCTGAGTTTTACACATCAGATGCTCTTGCCTTCGCCCTTAGCCCTTTTACGATGCCTGTAGGTATACATTGGCTTTGGATTGCTCTTATGGGACTTGCTGCGGCATACGGACAGCTGTTTATGACCCGTGCCTATTTTTACGCCAAAGCAGGATTAGTCAGCACTATCAGCTATTCCGTCGTTTTGTTCGCGTCGTTATTTGGTATTATGCTGGGAGATGTATTACCCACTGCGATGATTCTCACAGGAGCTGTATTGATCGTATTAAGCGGTATTCTTCTCTCACGAGAAAAATAGTCTTAGTTTACTTTGATTTTACTTTTTAGAGAGTTACCGATGCTGTCCCCTAGTCTATCAATAGGCATCCCTTTTCTACTTTGCCAACCGGTTCTATTTTGCTCATCAGCAGTATTGTCTTTTGGCGTTTCTACTGTTTGAACCGGGACAGCTTGTGCTTCACTCACCACAGGGGTCTCAATCGACGTATTGACTTCAGATGGAACCTCTTTTGGCTGATAATCCCAATAAAACGTTTTATACAACATCGCTACCACTGCCAAAATCATGACATACATAAAAATTCGCACGTTTTCTCCTCTATAATCTTAAAACTTGATTCATTATGTCATAAATATGTATCATTTATTTCTTATACATAGCAACTTAATGATACACTTTCATTATGAAAAAGAATAATACTCACTTTTGGGAAACGAAACAACTGCATGAGCTTTCCCATGATGAATGGGAAGCTTTGTGTGATGGGTGTGGATTATGCTGTTTACACAAACTTCAAGACGAAGAGGATGATAATGCTCCCGTCTTGATGACCCGTGTTGTCTGTCACTGCTATGACATCGATGCAGGTCAATGCAGTGATTATGCTAACCGCCACATCAAAGTACCTGGGTGTACTGCGTTAACCGTAAGCCGTGCTGCACAGTTTGATTGGCTTCCGCAAACCTGTGCCTATCGTTTGCGTCATCATAATCTTCCATTACCTTCATGGCATCCGCTTATAACCGGACTAAAAGAGAGTGTAAGACCACATGGTATACATGCCCTAAACCCTGTGATAGAAACTGAAAATATTGATTTGGAAGATTATCTAATCGAAATGAAATCTAATTGAGCGGTATAATAATCTTCGTATGAAAAAAGAGCTCCCCTATTTTGACCGCTGTTTTATAGAAATGAAAGAGATGTTTAATCTCCCAGATGACATTTTCTTTGAGCTCAATGATGCATTTTTCGATATTGCATTCCAACAAATTGAGTTACTGCGAACTGCCTTATTGCAAAAAGACATGGAACAACTGATTTTACACTCACATACGCTCAAGGGAAGCTCTGCATCCTTACGTCATCTAACCATTAGTAATCTATCTTCTGAAATTGAAGATCATGCTAAAGCCAATGAACCATTTGACTACGCGACAGCTATCTATACTCTTTCACAAAACCTTGCCACACTCAGAAGCCAATACATGAATTGGAAGCCGCATCGTCAATCGACTCACCCCTAAGTCCTTATAATGACTATAGTAGAAACTCCCTATACTTTGTATCTTCTACGATGTAGCGATGGAACACTCTATACCGGTATCACATCTGATTTGAAACGACGACTCCACGAACACAATACCTCTGATAAAGGGGCAAAGTACACTAAAAGCAGACGTCCGTGCGCACTAGTATACTGTGAGCAATTAGAAAGTAAAAGTGCCGCATTAAAACGTGAAATAACCATCAAAAAACTGCCAAAAGCTAAAAAAGAGACCTTGTTCTTGGATTCCATGTGCAATATGTTATGATTACACCATATACGTATAGGGAGCTTTAAATGAGCCTTTCGTCAGACACTATAATCTCTGAAATTGAAAATAATGAGTGGAGCCGACTTTTTATCTCTGCTATCAATACCCAAAAAGACCTAGTTGTCTTGATGTATAAAAATAACCCTATTCTTTTTAACAAAGCCTTTCAAAGTTTTGCCGGTATATCCTCTGTAAAAGAGTTTTTACGTGAATTTGGTCCTTTACATGACCGGTTTGTTCCTCATAATTCTTATTTTCACAGTGGTAAAACAAACAGCCCTGATGAGTGGACAATAGCGTTGATGGCATTACCTGAACACGATAGGATTGTGAGTATGTTTAATGCACGTACTGAACCTTATGCATTTGCTGTACATGTTGACAACTGTGTGCCTGATTATGAGATCATTACCTTTACCGATATCTCCCAAGACTTTATCAAACGTATCATGATTGAAAATGAAGCTAATCTTGACAAAGAAAGCGGGGCTTATGATAAAGAGTACTTTATCCATACCTCAAAAAGCTTTAATGATGCCGCAGAGTTTAATGAGAAATTCATCGGAATAACCATGATCGAGCTAATGTCTGCAGACGATGAAGCGGAAAAGTTTTTACGTGATTTTACCTCGAGTATCAAAAGCAATATCCGTCAAAGCGATATGCTCGTACGATGGGATAAAAAGACGTTTCTCCTCGCATATCTGGCAAGTACGGCAGGGGATGTCATAGCCTTTAGCCAAAAACTACTATTGGTTATGCGACAAGAACCCTTTGAACGCCTCAATACGATCAGTATGCGTATGGGAGCAACGGTACAAAATGACAAAGAAGAAATAACCGCTATTATCAAGCGTGCGCAAACCGCTCTGGAACAATCCACTAACTTGCAAGTTACTCTGCTCTAGCAATATTACCCTAGAAGTTCAGTGATACTTTGTATCTCTGCAGTGGTAAGCTCAAATTCAAAAATTTTCAAATCTTGAGTCATATGTTCATGAGACGTTGAACCTATCAAAGGGACAATTCTCACATGATTCAAGTAACGATACAAAATTTGAGCAGGTGTTTTACTGTAATGTACAGCCATATTTCTCACAATTTCACTTCCCAAAAGATGCGGATTAGCGGTCAGACTCCAAAAACTTTGATACGTGATACCATGATCATTACACCATTGGCGTAACGGTATATCATAGCCGCTTTCACTGTAGAAACGATTTTGAACGACAGAGGGTTTAACGTCGGCATCTTGATAAAGGCGTTTTAACAGCTCCAGATCATAGCAGTTGCTAATCCCAATCGCGCGAGCACCACCATCGTTATAAATCTTTTCCATGGCTACCCATACCGTACGAAGATTTTCGTACGGAAAAAGTGGCGAATGAAGTACCAAAGAGTCTACATACTCTGTACCGAGGTTACGCTTGGAGACTTCAAAAGAGTGTGCTACTTGAGCGTCCAAGGATACATTTGGATCATACGGTACACGTTGTGGGTCTTGGCCTGAGAGTGGTGTAAACTTGGTCTGAACAAACAATTCTTCTCTCATAACCCCATGCGCACCAAGACGTTTTATCGCTTCGCCCACCTGTGGCTCATTATAGTGTTTTGGCTGGCAAGCAGTATCAATACCTCGAAATCCGCTCAAAACAGCCTGAACGACTAAATCAGCAGTATGCTCTTTTTTCCATGCAGTTCCGTAAAGTAACGAAGGCATTTTTACATTTTGATTATTCATTGTTGTACACACCTCACTAATCTCGAATCATTTTTAAACTTTATTAAAATACGTCTCACTCGATCTTGCCATAAAGTCCCAAAAAGCTCTCTGTCATCCGAATCCGCACTGCCCGAAGCAATCCGTACAAGCAACTCGCCCATACGTTCATCAGCAGCAACAAAAGAGGGATCATAACTAAGCTCTGCACGTGCACCCGTATCAACACGTTCGAGTACCATATCGGCTTTCATATCTGCTACAAAAAAGAGTAAATCGCGTCGATCAAAATGTCCCCCTAAACCGTGAAAACCACCTATTGTCGTAGCTCCCGTAATCATCGAGGCAACATTGGAAATAACGCCGACTACACCCTCACCCAATGTCCCTTTTACAAAGACTTTAATTTCACCTCGTATGGGGGTATCATCACCATAAAGAGCATTAAGCCCTTTTTCCAGCATCAAATAAGCACCTGCAACCGTAGGACATGCATGACCTGCTAGTTTAACCACATCGGTATAAGTGTATTCTATCATTCCCTTATCCACAGCACCTAATACTTCAGCCAAGCGATCACGCATGATAATTGGGGTAACATCATTAAAAAAAGTAGGGGTTATCATCGATTTAGTATCTCCATAAAAAAAGCATTATAGTCTCATTAACTGCTTTAAAGATTAATAAAATGGGACATACTTCAATCTTCTCTTTATTCTAAAACAAGTACAATAAATAAAACGGGAGCCCTCATGAGTGAAGCAGAAAAACTAACGGTCTATCTGGAAAAATTAAAAACACTTGCTTTTGAAAATCTCCAAGAGAAAAATACAACCGCTATAGATGCATTAAAAGAAGCCCTCAATTATATTGAGGGTGAGATGATAGGATATTAAACACGACTTTTATTCAACTTTGTCGTTTTACTCCTCTTCTATTTCTGCTTCATGAGTGGTTTTTATACTTTGTTTAAAATAGGCCAAACCAACAAACATAATCGTTGTCCCCAAAAGAAGATAAAACGCAGAGATCATATTTCTATAATCATCCAAAACAATTTTAAAAACAACCATCAGTGTCTCAATGGAGAGTGCTATGATGATGGATATCAAAAATTTTCCCAGCATCTTAAACTCGCGGTCTTCCTCTTTGTGAAAAGATTTAAATAGCACCTCATGCTCCATGATCTGACGTGATAGGTCAAACATAGCCAGACCGATAGTAACCGCAACGATAGAATTAAATACATCATGTAAGAAATCATTTACAGAGAGGGAGAGGAGAACAGAAATCAAAATATAGGCTCCATACCCAATAAGCGTGAATGCTACCAATCCTAGTACACTAGAACCAAAGATATAGACAGATTTGATGACTTTTTCATGAAAACTATTGTACTCGATAAGTCTAAGTTCCTCGAGAAGATACATCATGTTTATGTCCATGACATAGTAGATATCCCCAACTCTATAAACAACAGATATACTTGGTTTTCCAGAGGTTTGGTGGATGTATGGACTTGAGATGAAAACATCATTATGTTTGAGATTGATATTACTAAAGTACTGACTTTTGTCACTTCCAAGACTGTCGTTAGTCACTTTGTGCCTATGAATGGAGGGGCTATTTTGTTTATACTCACTGTCTACACTGTAAATCATATCGATATATCTATGTTTTTTGAAAATACTCCGAGACTCTTTTAAAAAGTCTTTAGGCAGAGAGCTGACCATTCCTCTTATGTGACCTACGATATGTTTTTGATCTTTTTTATAAATCTGTATAATTTTTTTCATCTTAGTCCCTAAAATATGTAATCAATATTACTTTGTATAATACCACATATTGTAATTAATCTTGATAGAGTAAACTTACCCTAGTTACTCTTTTACGTTATTCCTAAACAAGGAAATAACGAAATATTGCCCATATTATTGATGAATCATAGTATAATCATTGGTATGAAACCGACAAAAGAACATATCTTAAAGTACCTTTGCGAACTAAAATCTGAGCTGAGAGAAGCTGGCATTACTCAGTTAGGATTATTTGGAAGCTACGCACGTGGTGATCAAACCCTCTACAGCGATATAGACATAGCCATTAAAAAAGAAGAAGACTACCTGAAACATCGCAATGCCTATGCCTATTTCGAAGACGTAGCAAAAATCAAACACCTATTATTTGAAAAATTTCGTCGCAGCAGTGATGTATTTGATTTGGATAGCAGCTCCAGCATGAAAGACTCTATTATCAGGGATATCATCTATGTATAGCCAAAGAGCGTTAGAACGTATTCAAGTGATTGCCAAAAAAATTGGTTTTATTGAAAATATTATCCGCGCTCGCGGTTCTATCATCAATGCACTCGAAGATGAGGAAAACTCACGTGCCTCTATTATGATGCATCTGACCTCCATTGCCGAGCAATTTGATAAACTATTGCACGCAGGTGAACTTGAAATACTCACAAACTTTGAGAAACAAGATATCAAAGGAAGCTATGAGCTTCGTAATTTCATCGCGCATGACTATGAAGGAATTGATCTTTATATTGTTGAAAATGTTATCGAAGAACGGTTACCTATCATAGCCCAAGCAGTCAAAAAACTACTGGACGAAAAGTAGCCTGTCCCCTTTATCTTTTTGATATTAGAAACGTCAGGGAAATTTTTGAGGGAAATGATTTTTTCGTGAAGTTTACTTTTTAAAGGTTCGTTTATTTTTTGAAAATCTTTGATCGCGCTTTTGCGTATCTCAATGAGCATCTTTTAAATAGTCCTCAAAAGGAATACTTTTTTCCTCGCGTGTTTTTGCTAAGAGCTTCAAATCGTCAATATCTTCTTTAGAAACAACTTCTACACCGTCTTTTTTAAAGTGATCTAACAACCACATAAACTTGTCAAATATTTGTGGATTTTGAAAATTAAGGGTTAATGATTGCATTGCATTACTCCTACTATAAGATGAATAATTATAGCATGTATTTATCAAACAGTTTTCCTCGTTCCTACATTGAGGTGGAAACGAATAGCATCAGTCTGCATTCCAACTCAGGAGAGTGGGAAAGAGAAATTATTATTCTTTTAACCACAATGGCAGTTCCTCTATATAAGCATCAAATTTTAAACTTTTAAATAATTTTACATAGGTTTCTTGATTCTCTTTTAAATAAGGTTTAATCACAATAACAGACATAGTTCCTTTATTAAACAAAGCAGTATACGGCTCATCAAAATCAGGTTTTTCACAAAAAACAATGCTACTTTCAAATTGATTTTTATATGTTTTATTCCCATCATGAAATAAAATTTCATTTTCAATAGGGATCTCCTCTAACTTAGATCTACAAAACTTAGGCTCAAAATAAAAATAATTTTTCATACTTTCATTTTCATCTTTATAACTAGTCATAAACTGATCTGTGTATTTATTAATTGGAGGTCCAATCAATTTTAGTTTCATTTCATCTTCATAAGCAATAAACCAGTTTGTTGGAATTTGTATATGGACAAAACTTGATTCAACCGTTCTTTCACCTTTAAAAAAATAATATTTGCTAACCAACAGATGAACGAATGAATCAAATACACCAAACTCTAATAAAGAAACAAACACTAATAATAGAATCCAAAGATATATTTTTTTAAAAATCATTACCATTTTATCTCTCAATTTAGTCTTCCTTATAATCTAATACTATTATAACTAAACTATATCCCGTTCATTTAAACACACCTAAACCTCCCCTAAAGCGCAAACCCCCTAAAATACGTTTATTAATTACGAGGACACCTTTCATGTCATTTACAGCACTCGGTCTCTCACCACAAATCCTCCGCGCATTAGATAATAGCGGCTACAAAGAGCCTACCCCTATCCAAGACGAAGTGATACCACTTGTACTCTCTGGTGATGATGTACTGGCACGTGCACAGACGGGAAGTGGTAAAAGTGCGAGTTTTGTATTGCCTATCCTGCACCTATGGTCGCAAAATGTCGGTGAGGGAAAGAGCAAGATCAAAGCACTGATTTTGACCCCTACCCGCGAGTTGACCCTCCAAGTAGCACAAACGTTTGAAACTATGGGTGCATTTTTATCTCAAAAGCCAAAAGTCGTGAGTATTATCGGTGGAGAGAGTATCGGGGATCAGTTGTTTGCTATCCAAAAAGGGTGCGATATCGTCGTGGCAACCTCAGGTAGATTGATCGATGTACTCAATAAAAAACAGATGAATCTATCCCATCTAGAGTTTTTTGTCCTTGATGAAGCGGACAAAATGCTCGATCTAGGGTTTGCAGAAGAACTCGAACTGATTTTAAAAGAGATCCCTGCAAAACGTCAAAACCTCTTGTTCTCCGCGACCTACCCTCCAAAAATGCAGATGATTGCCTCACGTATCACTCAAAACCCTATGCAAGTGACGATAGAATCTGATGTACCAACAGTTCAGACCATCCATCAGCGTGTCATCGAGGTCAATCATGCCAATCGCGGCCCACTGCTGCGGCATTTACTCGAATCCGAGAAATGGGAACAGGTGCTGGTATTTATGGCCAATAAAAGAGCCACCGACAATATCGCCGCGAAGTTTAAAAAATACGGATTTTTGGCCGAATCGTTTCATGGGGATTTAGTACAAGAGGATCGTAACTATACCCTCGATGCATTTAAAGCTAAAAAGATACGTGTCCTTTTCGCCACCGATATTGCGGCACGCGGACTGGACATCGACAATATCACCTGTGTGATCAATTTCGATCTGCCGCGATCTCCTGCGGATTACATCCACCGTATCGGACGTACAGGAAGAGCGGGGAAATCAGGGATTGCTGTCTCTTTTATCGATTTTGAGGATATGGATCATTTTGCCCTCATCGAAAAACGCTCTCAAATAAAACTCCCAAGAGAACAAATAGAGGGCTTTGAACTCAGCGGAAACGCTCCTGTTAAAGTAAAAGGACCTGAACCAGTGAAAGGTCAAGGTAAAAGTAAAAAAGATAAACTCAGAGAGCAAGCGGCAAAAGCGAACCGCTAAAACCTACCATCGCCCCTCAAGTGTTAGAAGAAACGAGGAGTATGAGTTATCTCGATTTATTTGTGTCTCGGTAGAGGTCTTGGACGTTGTTTCGATCGTTGCATGGGTTATGTTCTTCCAATTTAACTGCACTTTAAATGTCTCATTAAGCCGTTTGTTGAGATACATATCCAGCGTGCCATATCCCTTTTGTACTTGCGAGACTCCATTCTCATCGAGAGGATCATCGTATCCTCCCACATAGCGGTAGGCTGTCCCGTAGGTGAGTTTATACGAGGGCAATGTATGATCGATTCCGATGTTGTAGAGATAGTTACTGGTTTGCTTGATGGGTCGTTTGAACCCTGTTGCAGAATTAGTAATCGATGAGTTTTGAATCGTGGCGTTTGCAAAAGTACCCAAGCCCTCGATATACGAGCTTAATGATTTTTTGAGTTCCAGTTCAACTCCCCATAAACTGCCCTGTCCCGAATTGTAAGGGCGCATCACATAGCGACCTCCCTCGACTACGGTCATTTTTTCGATTTTATCATCTATGTCGCGGTAAAAACCGCCCACACTGACAATCCCTTTGTCCTCAAAAAAGTGTTCCAATCTCAGCTCATAGCTGAGTGCTTTTTCTTCGGTTAGATTTGCATTTCCCGTTAAATCCGGATGACGAATATCATTACGATCAAAGGTACTGTCAAGACTCGTGGAGAGTTCATCCAAGCGTGGTAACTTCACCGTTTTTGCGACACTGGCTCTGAGGTTATCGTTGGGTGTCAGACGTGCTAATACATGTAAGGAGGGGGCTAGATAATCAATGTTTCCCGTAGCACCATAGTTACGTCTAATCGTCTCATACCGTAGCCCTGGGGTTACAACAAATGACTCTCCAAAACTTATCTCGTCTTGCACATAAAAGGCACCTTTTGTTTGGTTCATCGAGATAGTATCTCCAGCTGTTGTGACGTCTGTTCCATTCACATCACGGCGTACCTCATCGGTTTGATGCAATCCTTTTAGCTCTATACCCATTTTTATAAAATGGTTATCCTTTGCAACCGAATAACTACTTTCAGCACCCAATACACGAAAAAGACTCTTGTCATCTTGATGACTCACGCTTGAGGTTGGAAGCAATTGAGCTGAACCGCTTTCTCCCGTGTTAGTGCTCTCATGAAATTTGACTTTCCAATCCAACAGCTCACTGCCTGAGAGATGATGTTCTCCCTTGATTGCAGACCAAAGCATCGTCCCATCTGATCGGTCATTATTGGCAACGGTACGTGTAGTACTGGCTACATCAATATCCGTTTTACTGTTGTTTTTAGTAAGAGAACCATCGAAACTGTATTTATCTTTGGAGGATGGGGTATAGATCAGCTTCGTCGTTACCCCCAACGACTGATAACGGGTTACTATGTTACGCTGTTCGTTACTGACCCCTACTCTCAAGGTCGAAGAGGTATCTTCTTGACGGTTATCCGATGCGTTTAGATTGACAAGATACGCCAGATTTCCCGATTTTCCCTCCCGTTGCACAAAAAGAGTTTGGCTGGGTACATCACCGTCATAGGCTCCACCGGTTATCTTGGCCGTTGTCACCCCTTGTGCTTTTGGTTTTTTTAAAACGATATTAACAATTCCTCCCATCGACTCTGCCGTATATTCTGCCGAACCGTTGGTCATCACCTCGATACGTTCTATCATGTCCGAAGTAATTTGCTCCAATGGGTTTCCACGACGTTTTGACCCTGTAGAGGTTTCTTCACCGTCAACCATCACCACTGTATAGCCCTTACCCGGTGAGCCTTTTTGTCCTCTTCCCTCTGGAATTGTGACACCTGGAGTGCGTTTGAGCATCTCCAGTGCATTTAGATCACCGTATTGGGTCAACTCTGTACCGCTGATAATACGTTTGGCAATGGAGTGATCACGTCGCTCTTCTAATATGGCCGTGTTGGCTTCAACCTGTATTTTATCAAGGGCAATAATATCCTCGGCATACATACTTGTAATACTCATGCTCGATAGTAACAGAAGGGGGATTAGAGGGCGATGTATCAATGTATTTCCTAGAATCTAAAGTTCACAATATTATCAAAAAATAATTAAGAGATGGACCAAAAAATGCGAGTATCCTAGATTATTGCCGATATACAGTTCACTATTAAAAAAATCAACAAAGCTGGTACTGTTTATGAATAAGGTTTATTTAGCTAAACAGAAGATTTTTGATCACAAGGGTGAGCACTTTGCTTATGAGCTCCTCTTTAGAGACCATCAGTTTGGTATAAAACAATTTCCCACTAACTTACAAGCAACTTCTCATGTCATGTTAAACACATTGACCAATATCAGCACGGATGAACTGTTGGGAGATAAAGGGATCGCTTTTATCAATCTCGATGAACACGCTTTACTTTCCGGGATTGTCGATTTATTAGATACCAAACGGTTTGTATTAGAAATTTTGGAGACAGCAGATCTAAATGACAAAGTCATTACCAAAATAAAACAATATCATAAGCGCGGATTTAAAATTGCTATTGATGATTTTGACTGCAGTGCTGAAATGATCAAGAAGTTTACCCCTATACTCAAATATGTCCATTATATAAAAATGGATGTCATGATGGCAGAAGAACAAAATCTAAAAAGTGTAATGACAAAAATCAAACAGTTAAAGATCAAAGTACTCGCAGAAAAAATTGAAACAAAAGAAGAATATAATCTCTACCTAAAAATGGGTTTCGATCTATTTCAAGGCTATTATCTGCATAAACCCGAAGTCGTTGAGATAGACCGATATAAAGACGCAACAAAACTGATTATTTTAAATCTTATCAAGCTCATCAAGGATGACGGTCATACCGTACAGCTGGAATCCTTTATCAAGCAAAGGGCAGACTTATCGTATAAATTGGTAAAATTTATCAATAACGAAGCAAAGTTTTCCACCAAAGTCGAATCCATCACCCAGATCATTACGCTACTTGGACGTGATAAATTACTGCGGTGGCTATTGGTATATTTGTACTCTGAACTCTCAAACAATCCCATTTCAGAAGCCATCATGAATATCGCTAAAAAACGTGCTGAAAAAATGGAAGATGAGGCCAGACCCATGGATAAAGACAAAGCTTATATCGCCGGTATGTTTTCCATGCTGGATACACTGTTTGAGGCCGATATGAAAGATGTCATGAGAGGGATACAAATTGACAAAGACATCTCTGATCTTGTACTTGAGAGGAAAGGAAAATTTCTCGCGAGTTTTAATAAAGTCCAATTCAATGAACGTGAATACCTCAAACAGCTTTTCCTCAGAAATTTTGATAAGATCGATGTTACGCATATCATCACAGCATTGGAATCAAGTCACATCCATATAGATAAGAATAAATTTTAAACTCATATAAATGAATATCGCTTTCTATCATTTTTACTTCTTAAAATTTAAAGATACCGCACGATTTCCGAGACACTTGGGTGTGCATGTATCATCTCTTTTAAATCCGTATAGAGCAGTTCTTTTTCAACCGCTACGAGCAGTTCATGGATGATTTCCGTCGCTTCAACCCCGATTATCGAAGCTCCCAATATCACCCCGCTTTGGGCGCATACGATGACCTTGGCAAATCCAGAATCATCTCCTAGTATCTTGGATTTTGCATTGACTTTGAAAAAAGCTTTTTTAATCTCAACGGCGCGTCCTTGCTCTTGCGCCTCTTTTTCTTTGATGCCGCAGCTTGCGATCTGAGGATGGGTGAATATCGTGGAGGGATTGACGTGAGTGTTGCTATTGGCACTGCCGCTGACTACATTCCCAGCCGCAATTTGAGCTTCAGTATACGCCGTGTGCGCATAAGCAGGAGTATCGATACAATCTCCAATGGCGTAGATATGTTTTTGCGAGGTTTGAAATGCGTCATTCACAACCACAAACCCTCTCCTATCACACTCTACTTGGGCATTTTGTAGCGAGAGTAACTGAGTATAAGGGTCTCTTCCAATAGCACAAAGCACTAGTTCACATTTGATCTCTTCTACAGCCTCGCCTTCTACTGTCAGTGTGACTTCCTGCTGTGTCACTTCAGCCTTTTGGACACTGGAGGATGTCATCACGTTAATACCGCTTTTTTTAAACGCTCTTAGCAGTGTTTTAGAGATATCCTCATCTTCCCCGCTTAAGAGTTGTGGTCCACGGGCAATCAACGTCACCTCCACTCCAAACGCATTGAAAAAAGTCGCAAATTCACACCCAATAGCTCCGCCACCGACAATAGCAATGGATTTTGGAAGCACCTCAAGCTCGAACATCTCATTACTGGAAACGATTTTTTTTCCATCCAGTGGCAGTGCTGGAGTTTCTCTCACCTTTGCACCCGTTGCGATAATACACGTATCAAAAGAGACAGACTCGCCTGAGACATCTAGAGTATGAGCATCGACAAAAGATGCAGTTCCATACATCATCTCCACTTTTGCCCCATCGAGTTGCCAGACGACTCCGGAACGCAGTTCATTTTTTAACGCGATGGTTTTTTCTCTCAAACGCTGTAGATCAAAGCCTCTGATGGACATATCCAATCCGCACTCTTGAAAATAAGAGGCTTTTGCCATATACCCGGCACTCTCCAAATAGTTTTTCGTAGAAATACACCCCTCGTTGAGGCATGTCCCCCCGATACGCTCTTTTGTTTTGTCGATCAAAAGCGTCTTTACTCCCGCTTTTCCCAACTCTATAGCCGCTTCATATCCGCCCGGTCCTGCTCCGATTATGACTGTATCAAAATGTTTCATTATCCCTCCAAATATTCATGTGCCATATAACTGCTACGCGTATACGGTGAGCTTTTAATATATTTAAAACCCATCTCCATTCCACGGTTTCGAAGATACTCAAATCGCTTAGGCTCTGCATATTCTACCACGGGTTCGTATTTGCTTGAGGGGGCTAGATACTGCCCGATACTGAGATATTTGCAATTAGCATCCAGTAAGTCTTGCATAAGAGCCATCACTTCATCATCGCGTTCACCAAAGCCCAGCATGATGCCACTTTTGGTTGAAACAGCAGGGTTTAGATCACTAAGCTGTTTCAAGACCCGAAGTGAGCGCTCATAATCTGATCCTTTACGTACATGATACAATCGTGGTACTGTCTCAATGTTATGCCCTATAATCTCGGCACCGCTGTTTGCAACTCGCTGTAATGCTAACGCATTTTCTTTCATATCGGGTATCAACAACTCTACCGTGATAGTATCATCCATTGATTTGATCGCATTGACCGTTTTACAAAAATGTTCAGCTCCCCCATCATTCAAATCATCACGTGTTGAGCTGGTAATCACCACATGACGAAGTCCTAGGTGTTTAACCGTATTGGCAATATTTTCAGGTTCATAGGGGTTCAATGCCAATGGAACTCCACGGCTAACAGCACAAAAAGTGCAAGCACGCGTACAAATCGTCCCAAGAATCATAAAGGTCGCCACATTTTGACTAAAACACTCACCGATATTTGGGCACATTGCTTCTTCACAAATCGTATGGACCCTGCGGTCTGCCAGTAGTGTCTCCATAGGTTTTTGATCTCTAAGACTTATCTTTTTACGCAGCCACTGTGGCTTAGGAACATGTAGATTACCCATGTAAATTCCACCTTTCTTGAGAATATTTTTCGGTAAGCAATTGTTTGGCTTGCTGTTCTTCCGATTCGCTCAACGTATCCAAAACAAGGGTGACCTCAAATGTCTCACAAAATGCTTCTTGCACCAAAGCTGAAAGCTCCTCATACGATATAGGAGTTCCAAGCTTCTCTAGCGTTGTCACTTTGTCCCATCCAGCATCGCTTGAAAAAAGGGATGTAAAAAAACGTTCCTGTATGCGCATAGGGATACTCCCGTGCTGAAATAAGGTGTGACGGGTATGACGCTGTGCATTTCCACCCATCTTTTTGTCCTTGATCACAATATCGTACGCTTCGCGCCCTGAGAGACAAATATCTGAGCGTATTTCATCCAGCTGTGCATCACAGGAAAAATAAGCCTGATGTCCCAGTTTTTTATACAAAAGAATCAAAAATTCGCACAGATACTGGTAACTCTCTTTGACCCCTATGCCCATCAGACAAGCACGAGGGATGATCATGGTATAGGAGAGATCCCCACCATGGACCAAAATACCTCCGCCACTCATTCTACGTACACACGGGATATTTTCGGATTGGATTTTAGGGATATTGAGACTATTGGAAAGAGATGAAAAACGGCCAAAACTCAGCGCATTTTCCCAGCCATAAAGTCGTAAGATCGGAATGTCCCCCTCTTGAAAACAGCTTAGAAGTGCTTCGTCAATTGCCATATTGGTCTGAGCAGTTTGAATACCGCTATCAATCAAACGCCACGTTTTATGGATCATCATACCTCATCCTCTCCAAGATATCATTCTTTTATTAACTAATGTAGACTATACTATTTGTGTGATAAATTATGTTTGATTGTACCTAAAAAAACGAAATATCAGCCGAGGAGAATACGATAATGAAAAAAAATTGGATAGAAAAAGATCTGAGTTCTTTCACCGTTCAGCCAAATTTGATAAATTATTCCCATGAAAGAGATAACTTTGATTGGAAAGCCGTATCGCAGCAATTTGATGGATTATCCTCAGGCGGTCTCAACATCGCCCACGAAGCAATCGATCGCCATGCCAATGGTCCTCTTGCCACTAAAACCGCATTATTGTGGCTTGGAAGAAATGGCGAAAGAGCGTCTTTTACCTTCGCAGATATGAAAAAACAGACTGCAAAGTTTGCCAATGTTCTCACTACGCTTGGACTGCTAAAAGGGGAGAGAGTCTTCACCCTCTCAACACGCCTTCCAGAACTTTATATCGCAGCCATTGGTATCCTCAAAAATCGTAATGTCCTGTGTCCTTTGTTCTCACAGTTCGGCCCTGAACCAATATTACAGCGAATGCAAAGAGGGGATGCAAGCGCTCTACTTACGACCAAAACACTTTATGAGAAAAAAATACGCCCTATACTTGACCAACTACCGGAACTACGTTTTATATTATTGATCGATGCCGATAAAGATGAGAGCGAACAAGTCCGCTCTCTCAAAAAACTGATGGACACTGCGTCCGACACCTATGAGATTCTCCCCACTGATCCCGAAGACATGTCGATACTTCATTTCACCAGCGGCACAACAGGAATGCCAAAAGGGGTTGTGCATGTTCATAAAGCGGCCTATACCCACTGGACGAGCGGAAAATATGTACTCGATTTACATCCTAATGACATCTATTGGTGTACCGCTGATCCCGGTTGGGTTACGGGAACTTCTTATGGAATCATCACCCCGTGGCTGCATGGTGTGACCAATGTCGTCGATGAAGCGGAATTTGATGCTATTCGCTGGTACAGTACGCTTCAAAATGAGAAAGTGAGTGTGTGGTATACCGCACCTACTGCAATACGCAGACTCATGCGTATGGATTCTAATCCTACCAAAGAGTATGACCTCTCCCATTTGCGTCTTATCCAAAGCGTCGGTGAACCGCTCAATCCTGAAGCAGTAGTCTGGGGTGTGGAAAAACTCAAAATGCCCATTCACGATAACTGGTGGCAAACGGAAACGGGAGGGATAATGATTGCCAATTTTCTCTCTCAACAAATTCGGCCAGGTTCCATGGGACGACCGCTTCCTGGGATTGAAGCGGGGATCGTTGTACAAAATGATGACGGTACCATCACTGAGATTACCCAAGCGCATAAAGAAGGAGAATTGGCTCTTCGTCCAGGTTGGCCTTCCATGTTTCGTGCTTATTTGCATAATGATGAAAAATATGACAAAAGTTTTGCCGGAGGATGGTATCTATCGGGTGATTTGGCCTACAAAGACGAGGATGGCTTTTTCTGGTTTGTGGGACGTGCAGATGATATCATCAAAACCTCAGGGCATATGGTTGGACCATTTGAAGTCGAGAGTACCCTCATGGAGCATCCATCGGTGGCAGAAGCAGGCGTTATCGGAAAACCTGATGAAATGATCGGACAGATTGTAAAGGCATTTGTCTCTCTTAAAAGCGGTTTTGAACCTACCGAAGAACTTCGACGTGAACTCATAGGCTTTGGCCGAAAAAAGCTCGGTGCCGCAGTAGCCCCAAAAGAGATAGAATTTGCCCAGAATCTACCAAAAACACGAAGCGGAAAAATCATGCGCCGTTTACTAAAAGCGCGTGAGATGGGATTACCTGAGGGTGATATCTCTACGTTGGAAGATTAAAAGGAGATAGTAATGGATTTAGATTTAGCGAACACGTTGTACCGTGAAATGCTGCTCATCCGCCGATTTGAAGAAAAATGTGTGGAGATGTACAGCAAAGAAAAAATCCGAGGTTTTTTACATCTTTATATTGGAGAAGAAGCCGTCGCTGTAGGTGTTATGCACGCACTAAACTCTGAAGATGCTGTTTTTGCCACCTATCGAGAACATGGTCATGCCCTTGCACGAGGAGTGCACCCCAATCCTATCATGGCTGAATTATACGGTAAAGAACAAGGGTGCTCTCGCGGACGCGGAGGCTCCATGCACCTGTTTGATGCAAAGACCCATTTTTATGGCGGTATTGCTATTGTGACAGGTGGCTTGCCTATGGCCATTGGGATGGCACTCTCGGATAAGATGATGAAACGTAACAGAGTAACCGTATGTTTCTTCGGAGAAGGTGCGGTTGCAGAGGGAGAGTTTCATGAATCCCTCAATCTTGCAGCTTTATGGCATTTACCGATTCTATTCGTATGCGAAAACAACCTCTATGCGATGGGAACAGCTCTTGAGTTCACGCAATCTGAAACAAACATATCCCTAAAAGCAGCATCATATCGCATTACCTCAACACAAATAGACGGAATGAATGTTACCCAGGTAGCTGAATCGGCCCAAGAGACTGTTAGACAGATACGTGCCGGAAATGGACCAGTATTTCTCGAATGCCTTACCTATCGTTTCCGTGCCCATTCCATGTATGATGCTGAACTGTACCGTCAAAAATCAGAAGTCGAAGAGTGGAAGCAAAAAGATCCCCTCGTACGTTTACATCAAGATTGGCCTACTATCAACATAGCCCAGCATGAAAAAGAGATCGCTCAGATCATAGATGACGCGGTTGAGTTTGCCGAAAATGGCACCCTGGAGTCCGTGGACGATCTTGAAAAATTTATTTACTCTTCGGAGGTAGCACCATGAATTCTACACTAACGTATCGTGAAGCAGTGAGACATGCTATCGTAGAAGCGATGGAAAAAGACCAAACAGTCTTTTTAATGGGAGAAGATGTCGGTCATTACGGCGGTGGTTATGCGGTCAGCATGGGACTTTTGGAACAATTTGGCTCCGAACGGATCATCGATACACCTCTCTCAGAATCCGCTTTTACCGGTGCCGGAATCGGTGCAGCATTAGGGGGAATGCGTCCCATCGTAGAGATAATGACCGTGAATTTCAGCCTATTGGCACTGGACCAGATCATGAACAATACTGCAAACTTGCTGCATATGTCAGGAGGTCAGTTTAATGTTCCGCTGGTCATACGAATGGCTACTGGAGGAGGAAAACAGCTGGGTGCACAGCACTCTCACTCACTGGAGGGATGGTACGCTCATATCCCTGGGCTTAAAATATTGACTCCCTACAGTGTCCAAGATGCCCACGATATGCTAGTACTTGCCCTGGCCGATCCTGATCCTGTATTGATTTTTGAGCATGTTCTTTTGTACAATAAAAAAGGGACACTAAACACCGATACTCCTCCTTTAGCCATCGGAAAAGCAAAAATAGAAAGAACAGGCAAAGATATTACCCTCATTACCTATGGGGTCAATGTTTTAAAGGCACTTGAAGCCGCCCAAATCCTTTCACTAGAAGGTATTGATGTCGAAGTGATCGATTTAAGATCATTACGTCCGCTGGATGATAAAACCATCATGGCTTCCGTCAGTAAAACCCACCGTGTTCTCATCGTCGATGAGGGATGGAAATCAGGCAGTATCTCTGCTGAGATCATGGCACGAATCAATGAGCAAGCTTTTTTCGAACTGGATGCTCCGATGAGAAGAGTCTGTACGGCAGAAGTGCCTATACCCTACGCCAGCCATCTCGAACAAGCGGCTCTTCCGCAAACTGAGACAATCGTCGCTATGGCACGTACACTAATGGAGGAATCATGAGTGAATTTGTAATGCCCAGTCTGGGCGCAGATATGGAATCAGCCATTTTAATGGAATGGCTGGTCAAAGTTGGAGACCACGTCACCAAAGGCCAAGTAATTGCCGAAGTTGAAACCAGCAAGGGTGTCATAGAAATAGAAGTATTTGAAGAAGGAATCGTTGATAAACTATTGGTAAAAGAAGAGACAGAGTGTGCTGTGGGAACACCACTAGCCATTATCCGAGGCTCTGATGAAGCAGCTGTGACTCAAGTCATTGAAAAAGCAGAGCGAATCAAGGCCTCTCCTGCAGCTCGTAAAAAGGCAAAAGAGATGGGGGTCGAACTCTCCTCTTTAGCAGCCTCTGGAAAAGTTCATCTGGCTCAACTAGAAACTTTTGCGAGTAAAGCACCAAAGATAATAGCACCAAATGGTATGCGCCAAGCCATTGCAAAAGCGATGAGCCGTTCAAATGCCGAAATCCCTCACTACTATCTCTCAACATCGATCAATATGACACCGGCACTTAACTGGCTTGAAGCCTTGAATGCAACACGCACCATTGCGCAACGTATTCTCCCTGCTGCTTTATTGATTCGTGCCGTAGTTTTGGCACTCAAAGAAGTACCTGAACTAAACGGTTTTTGGCAAGATGGCGGCCCACAAATCAGTGAGCAAATCAATCCCGGCATTGCAATCGCACTGCGTAAAGGGGGATTGATCACCCCTGCACTTATCAATACCAATGAGCTTAGTCTTGATGAGACGATGCACTCACTGGGTGATCTTATCTCCCGTACCCGCGCAGGGAAACTGCGTAATACGGAGATGACACAGCAAACTATTACCATCACCAATCTGGGTGATTTAGGAGTAGAGAGTGTTTACGGGGTAATCTACCCTCCGCAAGTCGCTATCGTAGGCCTTGGACGTATTATGGATGCTCCATGGGCACAAGGCGATTCCCTAAGTGTACGCAAAATAATGCAAGCAACGCTGGCTGGCGATCACCGTGCCACCGATGGACGTACGGGCGCATTATTTTTAGATAAACTCAACCAAATTTTACAAGACCCACAGGAGTTACTATGACACAAGAACAGATCAGACAAGCCATCATCGACCAAATACTCGAAATTGCTCCGGACATAGAGCAAGGCGATATCATTCCTGACAAAAACATACAACGCTCTTTGGAAATCGACTCGTTTGATTTTCTGAAGATACTGACTGCTTTAAATGAGATAATCGGAGTAGAAGTCCCTGAAAAAGACTATGCTAAAGTCGATACTTTGGAGCATATGACCGAATATTTTAGGGAAAAACTGCTGAAATAATTTTCTTAGGAGGCCGTAATGAGTTATCGAACGATGAGTGTATCTGGAAGTTTTTACCCCGAAAATTCAGATGAAATTAACAGCATGATCGAACGTTTTAATGCCATCTTAGATTCTCAGCCGGATATGCTAAAACGTTTTGATTCCCTCACAGGAAATACCATCATTGTTCCTCATGCAGGATGGATTTATTCAGGATTTACGGCCAACATCGCTTTTAGGATACTTGCAAAAATAAATCCGAAAACAGTTATCGTCATTGGTCCCTCTCACCGTGTCGGTTTTGAGGGAGTAAGTATCGCAGATGCACAATCGTATCAAACACCTTTGGGAGATTTGACGATAGACCAAAGTTTTGTCACAGAACTACAGCATCGTTTTTCAATCCCTTATTTACACGAAGCTCATCACGAGCACAGTACCGAAGTACAGATGCCGTTTATCAAATACTATCTTCCACATACACAGGTGGTTGAACTCGTGTATGCGTATGCCCAACCTGAGCTTATTGAGCCGATCATTACCTATCTAGTATCTTTACAAGATACTGCTGTCGTCATCAGTACCGATTTGAGCCATTACTATACGCTTGATGAGGCCCAACAACTCGATTCGATCTGTTTGGATGCCATTGAAAAGGAAGATACTGATATGCTCAATAAAGGGTGTGAAGCATGTGGAATGGTAGGAGTGCACGCCATGTTAACGGTAGCAAAGAAAAAAGGGCTAAAAAGCACCATTTTGGATTATCGTACCAGCGCTGATGCAAGTGGAGACACTTCCCGAGTTGTCGGGTACATGAGTGCGCTATTTCATGCTCAAGCGCGCACTTAAAAAAAGGAGTCATCATGTCATCACTAGCATGGTTGTCTACAAGACTTGACGATGGTAGAATCGCATGTGAAGCGTGCAATCAGCATTGCAAGCTTCATGAGGGCGAGTACGGTATCTGCGGTATTCGCAAAGTCGAAAATGGCGAACTGCTTTTACTGACGTATGGGCTTGCCGCTGCTGTCAATGTCGATCCTGTCGAAAAAAAACCGATGTTCAATTTTCTACCGGGTTCAAGCGTCTTTTCATTTGGTACCGTAGGGTGTAATTTCTCGTGTAAGTTTTGCCAAAATGCCGATATTTCCCAATATCCACAAGAGCACGGTCATGAAATAGTCGGCCAACCGCTTTCACCCCAAAAAGCGGTTGAACTCGCTCTGGAGTATGGATGCCAAAGCATTGCTTACACCTACAATGAACCCGTCGTCTTTTTTGAATACACCTATGACACCGCCAAACTCGCCCATGAAGCAGGATTGAAAAACATCTATATCACCAGCGGCTATGAGACGCACAAAGCGATCGATACCATTGCTCCTTATTTGGATGGGATGAATATCGATATCAAAGGCTTCAGTCAGTCGTTTTACAAAGATATCTGCGGCGGATCACTCAAACCGGTACTTGATACGATCGAATATGCTCATAAAAAAGGGATATGGATAGAGACAACTACCCTACTGATACCGGGATACAACGATTCGGATGAAGAGATCAGAGCCATTGCGCAGTTTCAAGCCGATCTTGACCCAACCATCCCCTGGCACATCAGCGGCTTTCACCCCATGTATAAGATGATGGATGTTCGCAGAACTCCACCTGAGACACTTCGTCGTGCATACGATATCGGCAAAGATGTCGGATTGCACTATGTCTATGTCGGAAATATCGACGATGAAGCCAGAGAGTCTACCTATTGTCCTGGATGCCATACATTGGTAATCGATCGACATGGTCATATCGGGCAATACGTGACCAACCATTTGGTTCATAAAAACACTTGCCCCTCATGCGGTTATAAACTCGCAGGGGTATGGAGCTAAAGAAGCCAATCACCCCTAAATCAAAAACTTGAAGGTTTACTTGATAATATTGTGTATCCTATAGTCAAAGATATACCATGAATTCAAAAATAGATGAAATCTTTGATGCAATCCGTGTTCTCGAAGAGAATCTAAAAAAAGAAATTGAGCAAGAAGAAGAAAAACTTTCTATCAATCTGCAAGCTGCTCAAAAAAAGTTCAAAGAGGGTTTATTGCACTATCTTTGGCGTACACCGGTTCTGCATTATCTTACTGCTCCTATCATCTATGCCGGTATTATTCCTGCCTTTATTTTGGAAGTTTTTTTATTTGTCTATCAAATGATCAATTTCCGTGTTTATAAAATCGCTCCGGTGCTTCGTAAAGACTATTTTGTATATGACCGTGCAAGTTTGGATTTTCTCAATATTATTGAAAAAATAAACTGCTTTTATTGTTCCTATTTTAATGGTTTATTACAATACACGGTGGAAATAGTAGGACGGACAGAACAGTTTTGGTGTCCGATACGGCACGAACGAAAACTTCGTAATCATCATGCCCATTATGCAAAATTTATCCCTTACGGGGATGGGGAACGTTACCGTGATGAACTACCAAAACTTCGTGAAGATTTAGTAACTCTTGAACCATTTTAATGCTTCCAATTTGCCATAATTATCTATAAAGCTCTCAATATAATATTAAATATCGATTATCTTCAAGAATAAGATAAAATCTCATATAAATCTAATAACACATTGCTAAAATCTGTTCAGAAAATAAGTACGAATATTATCATCTCACACAAGAAAGATTGGTTATGGCAATATTACACGAGATAACAGTACTTTACGTCGAACCTGATGCAGATATTCGACAATCAACTACCAATATTATGCGTAAATATGAGATCAACGTCTTACCGACTAATACTTTTCTCAATGCTTGTGATACGTTAAAAGCCCAGAAAGTTGACATTATCATCCTTGACTGTAATTCACCCCATGAGAATGGACTGGATTTTGTTCGCCATATTCGAGAAAAACAACTTTTTATTCCTATTATTCTTATGACAACAGAACCTGATGTACGGCTTTTATTTGAAGCCATCAATCTGGATATTTCACGCTGCATTATAAAACCGTATTCAGAAGAGGATTTGATTCAAGCCTTAACCATAGCTGCCAAAAAAGTTCTCATATTCCATCCTCTCTCCCCCGCTGATTTGCATGAGGGATTTACCTATGACCCCATTAATAAGTCCGTCATACATCCCGATGGAATCATTGTTCAGCTTTCCAAAAAAGAATATTTATTGATAGAACTTTTATTGCATAATAGAGGTAGAATAATCCCCTATAGTCTTATAGAAAACAACGTCTGGGAAAATAAACCAATGAGTATGGATGCACTGCGTACCCTCATAGGGGGAATCCGTAAAAAAACCTATTCAGGGATCATCTTAAATCATAATTCTACAGGCTACAAAATAGATCTCTAAATCGCACTTCCATCTCCAAGCTCATCAACTGAGCACTATTAATATTTAGCTATAATCCAAAGAATTAACACATAATAGACTCAAAAAATATTTTAAGACTAGGAAAAAAAATGTACCCAGGATCTAAAATACGAACAGGTTTCACAATGAAAGTCACTGGGATACATCTCAATCGTCCAGACTTGCATACTATAGCCGCAGAGTTGGGTATTGCTACTAGAGATGTACTCACAGCGGATGGAATCCTGACCATTTATAACACCTCAAAAACTTGCCAAGAAATTGTAGACGATAAGAACTTGGCCTTATTTATCTCAATGGCTCTGGATATCTCTCCTGAAAATATAAGTGATATAGAAGAAGTGACAGAAGTACCCGTAAAATTAGAGTTTGATCCCAGCGAATTTGCGTATGATGAGGATGATGAATAGCCGTTTGAGCATTTTATAAAAAAGGATAGTAATGACACAACTACAAGAAGAGTTTCTTAATGAGCTTAAGAGTAATCCAAAATTGACTATCGCCCAGTACGCAGAATTATATAAAAAGCACAGTCAACTAGCTATTAAATACCAGCAAGACAATGGTGCTAGTGAATCTCAATCAAAGGCTATGGGTAACTATTATACGGTTACTGTGTTGTCTGATTTTATAGACAGTGAAAACATACTGGCCAGAATTATTGCCCTACATGAATCATTGTAAAATGACTCTCTAAATCACGCTTCCATCTCCAAACTCATCAGCATCATATCCTCTCCATCCGTAACACGGATGCTATGGCTCTCACATGCAGGGCAGATGTAGTGTGGCTGATCCAATACGCTTTCTTGCTGACAATCACTGCAGATGATCACCAGTGGCTGTATGGACATCACGAACTCGGCATGCTTACAAACTGTTTGGTCTTTGAAGGTTTCGAAGGCTATTTGGAGTAAATGCGGTTCAACTCCGCTGTATTTTCCTATCTTGACCACCACTTTGGTAATCGAGGAGGCTTTGTTGGTCACAGCCAGCTCCTCACACTGATCGATGAGTGCTTGGACAATCGAGTATTCGTGCATTAGCAGATCCTCGGCAACAACTCACCCTTGGGACGTTCGAGATAACGTGTACTGCCCCAGGCTGATCGTAATATCACCCGCCCTGCTTTGTGGGATGTCACATTTCCAATGATAGCGGCATTAGAACTCATAGAAAATCGATGCAGAATTTCAATAGCTCTCAAAGCATCGCAAGGGTCAATGGCGAGGATAAAAGTCCCCTCATTGGCAAAATCATAGGGTTCCATCCCCAAAAGCTCGCAAATTCCGCGTACCTCATCACATATCGGAATATTTTTTTCCTCTAGCTCAATGCATACATCACTTGAAATAGCCCATTCATTCAAAACTGCACTCAAACCGCCTCGTGTCGCATCACGCATCGCACGTATAGAGATGTTTTCAGAAATAAGAGCCTCAACTACCGGCCATAAGGTAGCACAATCGCTAGACAAAGCACTTTGCAGTTCTATCCCCTCACGAGAAGCCAGTATGCATGCCCCATGAGCGCCGATATCACGTGAGACGATAATTATGTCGTCTTGTTGGAGATGATGCGCTGAAAGAGCGCTCAGGACTACCTCACCGATACCTGATGTGTTGATAAACAGTTGATCCACAGAACCTTTAGGGACGACTTTGGTATCACCGCAGACGATCTTAGCTCCACTTTTAGCCAGCTCGTCTTTCATAGACACTACAATACGCTCCAGCGTCTCATAGGGCAACCCCTCTTCGATGATAAAAGCACAGCTGAGATACAGCGGTCGTGCCCCCATCATCGCCAGATCGTTGAGTGTTCCTGCAACCGCGATCTTCCCCATATCACCGCCATTGAAAAACAGTGGGGTCACCGTATAGCTATCGGTGGTAAACGCTATTTTGCCGTTGACCTCTAAAACAGCCGCATCTTCACTGCGCAACAGGATCTCATTGGAAAAATGGCGGTAAAAGAGATCACGGATCAGAACATCCATCTCCTCTCCCCCTCCTCCATGCGATAGCTGTATGTGCTTCATACTACATTCCCATATCGATAGTAAGCATTGCATGAACCCTCAGAACTCACCATACAACTGCCAAGCGGTGAGTTAGGAGTACAGGCAGTACCAAAAACCGTACAGTCGTTGGGTTTGGCAAGTCCTTTTAAGATCGAACCGCAGATACAGAGTTTATGATCATCGATCGGCTCGTTAGAGAGAAATTGTGAAAATACAGCCTCCGCGTCTAAGTGTGCATAGTTCTCACCCAGTTGCAATGCACTGTGCTCAATGTCCCCCAACCCTCGCCATCGGAAGGTATCACGCACATTCATGGTCTGTTCGATCATCGCTTGCGCTTTGTGATTTCCATCCCGTGTCACTGCACGGCTGTATTGCACCTCTACCTCACTGCGATTTTCGTTTTTTTGAGCGATGATTTGCAAAATCCCTTCCATCACGTCCACTGGCTCAAATCCGCTGACAACCACTGGTGTTTCATACTGCTTGGCTATAGGTTCATAAATCTTTGAGCCCGTAATGACGCTCACATGAGAGGGACCGATAAAAGCATCTATGCGATTTTGGGGATCGTCCATAATGGCATGTACGGCAGGAGGAACGAGCACATGATTAATATGGAAAAAGAGATTGTGCAGTTTTTCATTATCAGCTCGCAGTATTAACGCCGCAGTCATAGGGGTGGTCGTCTCAAAACCGATAGCAAAAAAGATGACCTTTTTGGTTGGATTCTCAGCTGCGATTTTCAACGCATCCATAGGGGAATACAAGGGTCGAATGTCACAACCTCTGGCACGCTCTTCAACCAATGAGCTCTCAGAACCTGGAACACGTATCATATCTCCCAACGTCAACAAAATCGTATTTCTCATACGCGCCAGATCAATCGCCTGATCAATGCGCTCTTTGGGCATGATACACACAGGACATCCTGGTCCATGGATAAATTCTATCGTATCAGGCAGGAGCTGTTTTAGACCGTACTTCATAATCGTATGAGTATGTCCACCGCACACTTCCATAATCTTCAGTGGCTGTGAAAGTTTTAGAGCTTCTTGATAGATTTTTCGTGACAATGCCTGAATCGTCTGAGGATGACGAAATATGTCAAATAACGCTTTATCGTCTTGCATGATCAAATACTTCGATTGGAACAATTATCATCTTGCTCAATCAATGAGCGGCGTTCTTCTTCATCCATGGCTATAATCATCTCTTCATATATCTTGAGACTTTCCAGTGCATCTTCTTCATCAATCTTACCCATCGCAAAACCGATATGAATCAGTACATAATCACCAATCGCCACTACATCGGCCATCAGATCTAGACTCACTTTTCGCCGAACTCCCATCGTCTCTACGATAGCAATATTGTCCTCTTCTATCTCAACGATTTTGGAGGGGATCGAGAGACACATCAGTTTCTCATACTTTTTTTAAACGTGATCCACTGTATGACGTTTTGAATACTTTTGGGGTCTTTGATCGAGACTTCTAAAATATCCACAGAGGGTTTGAGCTTGCGAGCCTCTGCCTTGGCATGCGCCATGTCAAAATCGATGTAGGGAAGCAGATCACATTTGGTGATCAACACCAGATCAGCTGTGCGAAACATCACGGGATATTTTTCGACTTTGTCCTCTCCCTCAGGGACAGAGACGAGAACGATATTGAGATGCGCACCCACATCGTAACTCGCTGGACACACGAGATTACCGACGTTTTCGATAAAACAAACCTCTAGGTCTGCAATAGGGAGTTCATGCAGTGCATGATGGACCATGAACGCATCGAGATGGCAGGCACTACCGGTTTGTATCTGATGTGCCGGGATTCCTTTGGCACGTATTCGATCAGCATCACGCGATGTCTCCAAATCTCCCTCAATGACTCCAAATTTAAACGGTGCCGCATCCGCGATAGCTTCCAGTAAAGCTGTTTTTCCACTGCCAGGACTGCTCATCATATTGATAGCAAGAACACCGTGAGACTCAAAGTGCTCTCGGTTATGTTCTGCTTCATGATCGTTTTTGGCCAATATCTTGGTGATCACTGAAATCGTTTTAGGATCATTGAGCTGAGGATTATGATGTAGGGTCTCATGTGTATGGTGATGATGTCCGTGTTCGTGGTCATGATGATGGTGGTCGTTGTGATCGTGATGATGATCCGTAATCGAACAGCCGCAATCTTTGCACATACTAGTTCTCCATCACAGTGCCGTGCATTTGACGATACATGCTGATCTTTTGCATCCCTACAGCAGCCATTATTCCTAAAAGGTGCAAGATACCGGTAGTCACTGTAAATCCAGTCGCATATCCTAGGCTTCCTATGTTCAATGGCATCTCAGAGACATGTGCAAATCCGTGAAACAGGGCAAAAAGAGCAACAGTAACGGTGCTAAGTGCTACCGATACGTTCAGTTTCATTACAATAAACACTCCAAGCAACAATACCGATACTGTAATCGCTTCTTCCACATACGGTACGTGCATCCCTTGCAAGCCGATCATCGCTCCAACACTCATCATACTCATAAAACTGACAGGAACCGCCCACAATGCACGTCCACCCATTTGTGCGGCCCAAAAACCTACGGCCAACATCGTCACAATATGATCACTCCCATGAAGCGGATGAGTCAGACCAGCCTGTAGACCTGACACACTTCCAACCCCTGCATGTGCCATTAGTGCTGCTTCTAGCACTAAAACAATAAGCATAATTTTTTTGATCATAATCACTCCTTTATCCGTGTTCGTCTAATTATAAACATTAAAGGTTATAAATACCCCACCATGCCTGACCAAGTGCTATTGAACCATCGTTGATCGGAGTCTTTTGCTGAAAATAGAAATCTCGATGATTCAATGACATCTGCAGTTTTTCCATCAACGTGCGGTTTTGAAAAACCCCACCTGATACCACGATGGGAAGATCTGGATACCTCTGTGCAAAACTGCTAATGATGGCCTCCACCGTCGCCAAAAATCGGCTGGCAATAATACGTTTTGCTTCCTCTTTGTCAGACATCGACGATTCCAGCGCTATGATCTGAGCGATCATGGGTCTAACATCAATTTCTTCCCCGATAGTCAGAAATTCAAAGGGTTCGCACATAGCCTTATCCACGTATTTTTCGATCAATAACCCAGCCTGCGCTTCATACGCCAGAGTCTGAACAAAGCCACCCAAACTCGCAACAGCGTCAAACAGCCTGCCCATGGAACTGCACATGGGAGCATTGAGTTTTTGTGACCACATATAATGCAGCTGGCGTATCTCATAGGGTAAAAAAGCATCTACAGCGGGAGATGAGAGCGATAATACTTCTTCCAACGTATGAGATTCAAACAACAATGACAGTGCAATACGGCGAGGCTCTTTGATAGCACGATCCCCTCCCAATAAGGCAAAAGGCTTCAGCCATCCGATGCGTTCATAGGAGTGAACATCCGCAATCATCACCTCTGATCCCCACAGCGTGTTATTGGTTCCATATCCGGTTCCATCAAACGCAAACCCCAAAACTTTTTGACTCAATGAATGTTCGGCCATACATGCCAACACATGCGCGTAATGGTGCTGGAGTTCATGATGTTCATAATTTGTTTCCAATGCATACCGTGTTGAATAATAGTGAGGGTGCATATCGTGTATCAAAACCATTCGTTGATCAGGATAGAATCGCTCGAACGTATGGATGGTCCGTTCAAAATACTCCTGCGTTTGAATCGTCTCTAAATCCCCAATATAACCGCTTAACACGAGGTTTTTCTCAGAAGCTATCGCTATCGCATTTTTTTGATGTGCACCCAGGGCTAAGATACGTTTGGTGACAGACTTTTTGGTTTGTACCGTATAGGGTGTATGCCCTCTACCCATGCGCAACATCACCGTTGTGTCATTGACCGCTTGAACAACCGAATCATCCAAAGCATTGACGATCACACGGTTATGGTTGATAATCCCTCCCAAGGAATTTCCAAAACATCCTAGGAGCTCTTTGGATCGGATCATCATCGGTTCATCGCTCACATTGGCACTGGTGACTATCAAGGGGAAATCAATCGCGTCCAATAGCAATCGATGCAATGGTGTATACGGGAGAAAGACCCCTATACGATCCAACCCAGGGGCTATATTAACCGATAGGTTGTTCGAATCCTTAGCATGGACGATGACGATAGGTTTGATGGCATCGTCGATCAAATATTCTTCATATTTACTAATATTAGTATACTTATGGATCTCTTGCAGGGAATCAAACATCACAGCAAACGGCTTTCTGGGACGATGTTTTAATCGTCGCAGTGCTTGTATCGCATCATAATTGGTGGCATCACACAGCAGATTAAAACCGCCCAACCCCTTGAGCGCGATGATCTTCCCCGATACAAGCATTTTTACCGCTTCTTGTATCGGATCACCTTTTATTATCATCCCATCTGCATCCATAAAAGAGAGACTTGGCCCGCACTCAGGACACGCAATCGGTTGTGCATGGTAACGGCGTGAATTTGGATCCGTGTATTCACGCTCACAAGCATCGCACATCGTAAAGTGTTTCATCGAAGTACGGACGCGATCGTACGGAGGGATTTGCATGATCGTATAGCGCGGACCGCAATCACTGCAGTTGATAAATGGATATCCAAACCGCCGATTTCTAGGATCTCGCAGCTCTCGTTCACACTCAGCACACAGTGCTGTATCCCTAGGGATAACCGTATTTCCATCCCCTTCTAAGCTTGAGCGAATCTCAAACTCTAAGTTGTGTCCCCCATTTATGGAAACTCTATCCAATGAATCAATCCGAGCGCCACTGGGAAGATTCTCCCTTAGGCTATTTATGAATAACTCTGTATCGTGACCATGGATTTCGATAACTGCTCCGAATGACGTATTGGCAACAAAGCCGGTGAGATTGTAACGTTTGGCCTCCCGATACACAAAGGGGCGAAAACCGACCCCTTGCACCAGACCTCTGATCTCGAGTCGCACGTGTTGCATCATCCCTGCGCCCTAGTATACGGATCACGATACGATTCTATGACCTCATTTAGCTCAAATAGTTGTTCATTGACGGTTACAGTGACGCCGACTTCTTCCAATATTGCTAGAAGGGATTGGATAAATGTATCAAACCGTTTTTTGAGTATTGGACTTAAATCCATAGCAACGGTTTGGATGTCTGAGGGAATGATCCCTAGAACGCTGATGAGTGCCCTCACGTCCATCAACGATGCCAACTCGATCATTTGGGTTACTTCGACCTCATGAACCGTTTTACGTGTATCTCCAAGCCCCAGAAGAGCATCTGAGGGAAGATGGTAGATTGATCCTGCTTTTTCATCAATTGAGAGGGTATCGAGAAGTATGACGTGATCATAGTGGGTAAAGTACTGCATGAGATTAAATCCCAGCGTCCCCCCGTCTATGATCTCGATGGGCGGTTCAAAACCGTAGTTCGTTTCCAGATACTTCGCCGCATAGACCCCTATCCCATCATCGGTAAACAGTATATTTCCTACTCCGATGACTGCGATAGTATTCATGCGTTTCTTATACAGAACAAACGGTCTGTATCTTGTAGTGTGAGAGTTCACGCCCCTTGGTATCGATTACATGAACCGCACAGGCCAAACACGGATCAAACGAGTGCACAACACGTAAGACTTCCAACGGACGCGTTGGATCAGTGAGTTTAACCCCGATGAGTGCTTCTTCATACGGTCCTCTCACGCCCGCAGCATCTTTGGGTGATGCGTTCCACGTTGTGGGTGCGACTACTTGATAATTGGCGACTTTGCCCTCTTCGATGCGGATAAAATGGCTCAATATCCCTCGGGGAACTTCAAAGATACCATGACCTTTAGACGTTGTCGGCAACTCTTCAAACACATACTTGGTCCAAGTGGTCTCATCGTAGTATTTGATGTTTTCGATCAATTCACTCATAAAATCAAAAAGATAATCACAACATATCTGCGCCTCAACCGCACGTGCTGCATTACGCCCGACACTGCTGGAAAAATCGATCAGCTTCATCCCTGTTTGACTCATAAATCGGTCCATATAGGGTTTGATAACAGGAGAGTTCTTGACTGTTCCCACGATCATACGGGAAACTGGACCCACTTCCATCACTTTACCCTCATAGCGCGGCGCTTTTATCCAGCTGTATTTTCCCTCAGATTTAAGTGTCCCATCCTCATTGAGATCGGTATAAAACGGCGTGCTATCTTGATCGTAGGGTGAGGTCGTAGTATTGTTTTCATACCATGCTCGTGATGCTTCTTCCGTAATTTTTTCAGGATCAAACGCTTCTAGGGTATCAAAATCATGCCCCGTGATGACACCACCCTCAAACAACTGTTCTTTGTTAGGTAAACGATATCCACCGCAGCACAAAAAGTTCCCGCTGCCACGACCCTCGCCACGTTTTATAGATTCACCATACGCTTTGACGACCATTTTGATATCGGGGATGTATGCTCGCTCTAAAAACTCCCGTACCTCTTTGATGATGAACATAAAATCATTCAGCCGTTGAGGATTGAGCATGTCCATAACACTTGTCACCCCGCCGACGACCAAGTTTTGAGGATGGGGTGTCTTGCCCGCAAAAATAGCAATCGCTTTGGAGATATCATGCTGTATCCGAAGCGCTTCGAGGTAATGGTTCATGTGCACCAGATTCTCTTCGGGTGTCAGACGATAGGTCTCATGCCCCCAATAGCCGTTTGAAAATAGCCCCAAACGCCCTGCTTTGACAAAACTGCCCAGCTTCTCTTTGACACTCTGTAAATGACCCTCAGAGTTACGATACGGATTCTCGTGATAGTGTTGCGCCATCGTGACTGCTTTCGCGCAATCCGCTTCCAACGCACTCGTAATATCGACAAAATCAAGCGAGTGAAGGTGGTAATAGTGAATAATATGATCTTGTACAAAAAGAGCTAGACTGACGAGATTACGAATGATCTCAGCATTTTTGGGAATAGTGATGGCATAGGCGTCTTCGACTGCACTGATGGAAGCGCGATAATGAACGTTGGTACACACACCGCATATACGCTGAGCGATTAAACCGACATCTCTGGGATCACGCCCTTTTAGTATAATCTCAATTCCTCGAAACAGCTGTCCTGAAGCCCATGCTTCGGTGACGACATTATTCTCATCTACTTCTACTTCGATACGCAAGTGTCCTTCGATTCGAGTGACGGGATCGATGACTATTTTGTTCTTACTCATTGAGGTTCCTTGGTAAGCGGTCGATGGTTGGCGTATTGATCAAACGCAATTTTTCCCGCACCACAGGCAAAACATCCATGACCTACTTGGACAGGCCAACTGGTCCCCTCATTAAACTTCACCTGTGAGCAGTTCATCTGTGCATAGGGACCCTTACATCCCATCATAAATAAACACCATCCCTTTTTAGCCCCTTCATCTCCCCACTCCAAGACAAACTCACCCAGATCAAAATGACCGCGCCGTTCGCAGTTGTCATGCACTCTAGCTCCATACGCCCATACCGGACGATTTTTTTCATCAAGTTTTGGAAACTCCTCAAACATCATAAAATGCAAAAGTGTCCCGACGATATTGATAGGATTGACAGGACATCCCGGTAAATTGATGATATCGGTACGCCCAAGTGCTTCGGCTACACCCACAGCACCCGTAGGATTAGGAGCTGCCGCAACGACGCCTCCATCATACGCGCACGATCCTACAGCAATCACTGCCGCCGCATTTTGCGCTACACGTTTTAGTAGCGCATGCCCTGTTTCCCCTTTGGTACCGATACGCAAAAACTTTCCATCAAGCCCAAGAGGTACAGCCCCCTCGACGATAAGAACGTATTTTCCAGAATCATATTTTAAAATATCATCTAGTACGGTCTCCGATTGATCACCAGAGCCTGCCATTAGCAGTTCATGATAATCCAGTGAGATATATTTCAAAATCAAATCGTCTATTTTCGGATGGGAGGATTTGATAAATCCTTCTGAGTTTCCACTGCAATCCGCAAGTTCCAGCCAAATGATCGGTATCTTATTGAGCTGTGACACACCTTCTTTGACCACGTCCTCGTATCCGGGGTGCAAGTTCATGGTTGCGGTGATCATCGAGACCCATTTGTTAAATTCCTGACTCATGTCAAAGGATTCCATTGCCTCTTCTAGATTCTCAAAACTAAGCTGATTTTTGGGATGAATTTTATTGTATTTTTCAATGCGTCTACGCACCAGTGCCATCTCGGCTTCTTTTACATCCGCTTCTCGTTGTGTGTGTAGTTGTTGTGCCATCGCAGCATTCACTGGTGTCGCTGCAATCAATGCCGTGATATCTTGCTTACAGCGTCCGCATACCCGTCCAGCTTGGGTATAGGGTTTGAGCTCTGAAAAAGAGGTAATAGCGTTTTGCTTGATGATATCAACAAGTTGCGATTCATAAACACTCTCACAGCTACATACAAGACGGCCTTTACCGCTATGCAGTCGATTGGAATATAAATAAGCCGCATCAATAGGCTTATCCATTTCAATAAGGCGCTTAAGATACATTAGATCAATATTGGTATTAATTCCGATGAAACGTTTAAGCCTGTCATTGTTTACGATGTATTGATCAACACAGTTTTCATGGGTTATTAAAAGGGTTTCATTTCCGGAATCCTTTGGATCATAACTGGGGGAACTGACATCGGCAAACAAAAATGAGCCTACTTTTAACCCATCAATCGCTACTTCTTGAGCAAACTGTTTGGTTTCTAATCCCAATATATTGCCAATAGCCACATCTGCCTGCAACGTACACTCTTTGACCCGCCCTGCTATAAAACCACTGCTTCGTAGTTGTGCCGCTTCACCCACACAATAAATATCGGGGTTGGAAGTACACAAAGTGTCGTCCACCAAAATACCTTTATCACATTCCAAGGTTTGACGTGCAAAATCAATATGAGGTGTAATTCCAACACCAAAAATAAGAAACGGATGTTCAATAATTCTATGATGTGTTTGCAGACTCGTAATGGTATTATTAGAGATGGTTTTATCGATGATCTCATCATTAAACTCAATGTGTATACGAGGGTCCTGTTCAAAAATTCCTTGAAGCAAGGAAATCCCCTCACGGCTCAAGTCCTGTGAATAAAGATACTCTTTTCGTGCCAGTAAAGTGATTGATTTGGCCGATGGGCTTTGCATCAATGTGTCGAGCAATTCTAGACCAATCGGTCCAACACCAACGATGACTACATTTTTTCCGACAATCCCATCCGCTATTTTTTCACTGTCTTTTTCACTGCGAAACGTTGAGGCATTGGTTATATGTTCTATATCAAACAGCGTTTTGGGATTCGATCCGGTCGCGATGATCAGTTTATCGTAGGCGAATACGGCATGCTCGCTGAAAATGCGTTTTGCTGAAATGTCGATACCAATAACGGTTTGGTTAAGTTCCAGACGTACTTTTGGATGAAGATCCAGAGTTATGGATTTAATCGCTTGGCTTTTATTGACAAGGGCACACAAGTGAATACGATCATAGGGTGAATGCGACTCGTCCGATACGATGAGAACTTCAGATAAGGGGGATTTTTTCAGTATGGTATTGGCCAGGTAAACCGCAGATATACCGCCGCCGACAATCACAATTCGCACTGTATCCCCCTGTTGTATAATGTATTATTATGACATAAAGTTCACAATTTTATTCACGTTCGTTAAAGCCTAGTAGCACTATTATAGCGCTTCTATTAACTTTGGAGCCAAACATGACAAAAAAACAAATCACCACTCTTTTCTATTATCTAGCGATTGCAGGTATCGCTGGCTATTTTGCCTATGTCAAAGGTTGGATCTTTTCAGATTTTGAATCTATCTCTCCTAAATCAGCTTATGAACTGCTACAAAATGATACCAATGTAGCACTTTTAGATGTCCGAACCCCTGAAGAGTTTTCAAAAGAGCACATCGAGGGAGCTACACTCATCCCCGTGCAGGTATTAGCTCAAAACCTCTCAATGCTCTCAGAGGTCAAAGATAAAAAGATCATTGTCTACTGTCATAGCGGTAGTCGAAGCGTTGCTGCTTCACGTATCTTGGTTGATAATGGATTTATGCCTCTCAATGTTTCCGGTGGGATCACAGCATGGAAAGCGGATGGATTAAGCGTTACCCCATTTTAAAAAACTCACCTTTTGCCGATATATCTTTAACTCCAAAAAAAGGGATAAATATGGATGCAATTAGCTCAAATACAGTGTCCAGTCCTGAAATATTTGCACTAAAAAAAGCAATAGAGGTTCAGGAACAAGGAGTGATGAAGGTGTTAGAAAGTGCGCAAGCACCTGTTGCATCATCAAACTCAGGCTCTTCATTGACAGGAATCGGTCAAACTCTCGATCTTCGTGCCTAATTAACAGACCCTGACAGGTCTGTTTAGATTCAATTAAACCTCTTAACTAAAGACACACCAATATGGATATATGGATTAAAATCGCCATCGTAATTGTATTTTGCCTACTTGTGTACCGAGAAATCTTAAAATCAGCAGCCCTAAGTCACACCAGTATATCAACCTCTACAGCAAAAAACAAAGCTGGAATTATGAGCTTTATCCTAGTGGGAGCGTGTGTTGGTTTATTTGTCTATGTCGGACTTTCCATTACCAATATCCAAACCAGAGATTTAAAACCTTATCGCTTACCAAACTCACCTGAATTCGTTAGTATTTTTGATAAAGGGGTTATTGAATTAAACGGTCACTACATCAAAACAAATCTTGCTAAACCAGGAGAGCTGTCAGGGTTGGCAAGTAATTTAACCCAAAAATGTCATGGCAATAATGCATGTGAAATCAATACACTCTTTGATTATGTCACACACATACCCTATCGGACAGACCAAACCAGCCGCAGTCCAAAACAAGTATTGCAAACCAACTGGGGAGATTGCGATGATAAATCAAATTTGTTTGCTTCATTGCTTAACGAAAGAGGCTTTGACTACCGATTTGTGTATGTACCTCACCATGTATTTGTGGTCGTACAGGTTGAAGATGAAAGCTTACTACCCTTATTAAGTGCCAATCTGACTATTGATGGGAAAAAGTACTATTACGCCGAGACAACGGCTAAAGGTTCACGTATAGGTGAGTTTAACGGTCAGTTCCCCTATACATTTGATGGTATCTACGATATTAAAAATGATAAAGCTGTTGATATGAACAACGTTTCTTTTAGGATGATGTAAACAGGTTTCTTAACCTTCCCCTTTATTGACTTTCCCCCGCATCTTCTTAATATTCCCGTGCTTCGTCTTGCTGTCCATCCGCCGTTTCTGCGAGTTTCTCGTCGGTTTGGTCGCTGTGCGTTTTTTCTGGGTCACCATGACACTTTTGATCAGTTCTTTAAGCCGCTGTAACGCCGATTCTTTGTTCTCTTCTTGACTTCGCGATTCTTGGGATTTGATGTTTACGATTCCATCTTTGGTAATCCGGTGATCCGTGAGAGCTAATAGCCGTTCTTTGTAGAGTTCGGGAAGTGTCGAGGTGTTGATGTCAAAGCGCAGGTGGATCGCAGTTGAGACTTTGTTGACGTTTTGCCCCCCTGCTCCTTGGGAGCGGATGGCAGTGATCTCGATCTCTGAATCAGGAATAGATACTGTGTGTGAAATTTGTAGCATTTTTTACCCTATGTATTTGAAGGCATCTACGATATTAAAAATAATAAAGCTGTTGATATGAACAACGTTTCTTTTAGGATGATGTAGAGACCCTATCAATTTCAACGTGTAATTTTGGAAAGGCGACTATTTCAGATGTTGCAGAAGACATTTGAATTTGCTTATTGCTCTTATCAACCTCTTCTAAAAAACGGGTATACATACGATCCCTGGTTGAACGCCGCTTTTTGAAATCCACAACATAGCGTAGGGTAAATGCGATCCAGTTATCATTTGCCACTATGGTTACCATCGGTGTTATTGTGGCATCTTCAACAGCATACGTTCTTGCCAAATTTTTCCAGCTTTTAGTGACGGATGCCGTAAAATCACCTACTACTTCGACCGCAATTGCTTCTAGTGTTTGACGCGTATACTCAACTGAGCTTCCATACCGTATAGGCAGTGTTATCTCATCCCACAAAAAAGGAAATTCTCCTGAGTAGTTATACACAGGATCTTTAAAAATAAAGCTGTTCGCTACACGAACAATCCGACCGTTATATAGATCGCTTTGAACCCATTCTCCACACTCCATGAGTGTTGTTCTTAATATCCCGATGTCGATAACATCTCCATAAATGGAACCGATTTTAATCCGATCACCAACCCGGTAAAATGAAGAAAACGTGATGGCAAGCCATCCAGCGATACTGATAATTACCTCTTGCAAAGCAAAGGCAATACCACCCCCGATAACCCCGATGGCAACAGCAAAACCGCTCATGTCTTTTTTAAACGTTGCAATGACAAAAATAATAAAAATGGCATAAGCGACCATTGTCACTACTTTACGTACTTTATAACGTGTCGAACTCTCATCAACCAAGGTATTGACTCGTGATTTTACAACACTAACGATAGTCATAATTATAAAAAAAGCAAGAACAACAATAGTAAGTTTTGTAAGTAAGGGATAAAGCGTCATCAATGCATTCATTTCATGCAGAATATCATTCATCAGCACTCCCTATAGCTTCATTTAATTTATTTTTTTGGTTTAAACAATGTACCTAAATTATGTTCGCCTTTAAACAAATAATCTTCTGCAGCAGTGAGATCAAATCCGTTACATAAAAACATTTGATGTCCGCGTTTCATCAAGAAATCGGCAGCTTTGAGTTTCGTTACAATTCCACCTGTTGCAAAAGCATTGTTTGCAGTAGAATCATCGGCTAATGCCTCTTTTGGGATCTCTGTCATCTCTTTGATGATTTTTGCATCTTTAAAATCTCTCGGATTTTTATCGTAGTATCCGTCGATATCACTCAAGATAACTAATAGATCCGCACACGTAGCATAAGCTACATTTGCGGAAAGCTGATCGTTATCTCCAAATGTTTGCTCTGGCGTCGAGGTAATATCGTTTTCATTGATAATAGGGACAATGTCGTATTCAAGATGCGTATCAATAATCTCTTGAAACATAACGGTACGCTTACGTGAGTCAAAATCGTCTTCAGTCAAAAGGATCTGTGCTGTGTCCATCTCATAGATAGCAAACATGCTTTTATAGCTTGACATCAAAATCGGCTGTCCCGCTGCTGCCAATGCTTTTCTCCCTATTTGCTTACTTTTATCGAGTTTAAGTGCTGAATACCCTGCTGCAACAGCACCTGAGGTTACCAAAATAACATCATACGTTTTTTTAAGATTCGCGATCAAAGTCACGAGGTTCATCATCCGTTCTTTAGCGATAGTATTATTTTCATTCAAGACAGCGGTGCCGACTTTGATGACGATACGTTTTAATTTTTTAGTTGCCATAGTTAACTTCTTTTCGTTTTTAATTTTTTTTGAACTTCATCAAAAATTTTCTGTGTATGTTTAGAACTTTCATTCCCAACTTTACTCACTACTATTATAGCACCCCAAGCTGCTATAAATCCTGGCAGTAGTTCATAGAGGTCAAAGAGACCTCCGTCCAACTGCTTCCAAATGATTACCGTAAGTGAACCCGTAACCATTCCTGCTATTGCTCCTAGTCTAGTGATGTTGGGATTATATAAGGAGAGGATGATCAGTGGACCAAAAGCAGCTCCAAATCCTGCCCAAGCATACGCTACGAGCATCAAGACACTGGAATCTTGATCCGTAGAGAGGTACCATGCAATCACAGCTATCACGATAACTGTCGCACGCCCTACCCATACCAATTCAGTGTTTGATGCCTCTTTACGTACTAGCGCATGATAAATATCACGTGTAAGCACCGATGAAGAGACCAGTAATTGTGAATCAATAGTACTCATAATAGCCGCGAGAATTGCCGCTAGTAAAAAACCGGCAATCCATGGGTTGAAGAGTAACTGGGAGAGAGTAATAAAAATTTTCTCACTGTCTTGAAGGTCTATCCCCTCAGACAATACGTACGCAAATCCAAAAAATCCTACCGCTAAAGAGCCGATGACCGATAAGATCATCCACGTCATACCAATCGTCTTAGCCCGGTTCATCTCATCCTCATGACGAATCGACATAAAACGGACCAGAATGTGCGGCTGACCAAAATAGCCAAGCCCCCATGCCATTAATGACAAAATACCGATAAGCGAGGTTCCGCTCAATATATCCAGTTTAGCAGGGTCAACAGATTCAATAAGGGCTAACCCTTCGCTAATACCACCAATATGCATGATCACTACAATAGGGGTAATGACCAAAGCCAGCATCATCAAAATACCCTGAATAAAATCAGTCCAGCTTACAGCGTTATACCCTCCTAAAAAAGTATAGGAGACAATGATAACACTACCAACCAGAAGAGATGTAGAGTAATCAAGGTGAAAGGTTGCTTCAAACAGTTTGGCACCACCGACAAGACCAGACGAGGTATAGAGAGTATAAAACACCAATATTACGACCGCAGTAACAATTCTCAACGTATTAGAATGATCTTCAAAACGGTTTGAAAAATAATCGGGGATCGTGATCGCATCGTTTAGATGATGAGTGTAAACACGCAGAGGTTTGGCAATATAATGCCAGTTCAAATACGCTCCTAAAATAAGCCCAACTGCAATCCAGCTACCGACAATTCCATCGCTGTACATCATACCTGGCAATCCCAAAAGCAGCCACCCGCTCATATCCGATGCTCCAGCACTGAGTGCAGTAACTCCAGGTCCTAATTGACGTCCTCCAAGAACAAAATCACTGAGATCGTTGGTCTTGAAATAAAAATAAAGTCCTATCCCTACCATGACAAGCATGTAAAGGGTAAATGATATAAGTACCGGTGTTTCCATTGTTTTTTGCTCCTTTTATTTCAAGCTCTTTTTAGAACTCTGTTTATTATGGAATTTTTACGCTATCGCCTCTTTAAACTCTTTTGAGTCTTTGATCCGATCAAATGACGGTTCATTGACAATATCATCTCGTAGATTTGGATTTTTATGCAATGCTGTTTTCAAATCCATAATAGCATCACTACGATTATCCAGTTTTGCATTCGCACACGCACGTTGCCAATAGGCATACCCGTAATCAGCATCAATTTCGATCGCTTTATTACTCAAATTAAGTGCCCATTCATACTCATCCAAATCCAATACGGCATCCGCTTTATACGCATAAGCTTCTGCATCGTCATTATTGACCTTTAATATCTCATCATAGACTTCGATCTTGGACTGCAAATTGGTTTCCAAGTTTGCACGCATCCATAGCGAATGACTTAGTTGTGTATTATAGATTCTATTTTGATTAGCCAATATTTTTTTCGACTGATCGGTCAGACGCTGTTGGAGCAGCTCAAGCTCTTCATTGTACTTTTTCGTAATCTGTTCGACACGCACTTCAATGATCTCTTCTGTCTTTTGACGAATATCTCGAAGGGAATTCCACCCTGCAAAGATTAAAAAAGACGTTGCCCCTGCGATAATATAAAAGATATTGCCGACAGTATCCGTAATATAGCGAGCAGCACGATCTGTTTGGGTTACTTCAGCCTTTGCGATACGCTTTTCAACATCACTGCGAATTCTCTGATTGTCCATTCGGACTTCTTTAAGTTCATCCAAAATATAGCGCTCAATAAGCGGTTCATACATAGGTTTTTGAATAGTGTCAACGGTTTTAGAATCTGAAGCTTGAATGTTTGATGTTAACAATAATGCGAGAATAGCCAAGAGTTTAAACATTTTTATATAATCCATCATAGTCTAATAAACACCTAAAACCATAAATTGGAAATACCAAATACTAATAGATACACCGTAACCAACCAAAACTGTCCAAGCAAGTTTCACATGAGCAGAGAATGTGTAAATACCACGCATTCTGCCCATAACACCAACCCCAGCAGCACTTCCAAAACTGATCAGTGATCCGCCAATACCTGCGGTAAGGGTCAATAGCATCCATTGTGCATGGTCAATAGCAGGGTTAGCTTTTAGCACTGCGGACATGACCGGTACATTATCAATAATAGCAGAGACAAAACCAATACCTATATTGACATACATTGGATCATACGCATCATATAGTTGTGAAATATAATTTAAAAATCCGGCAAAATAAAGAGCACCAACTGCTGCCAAAATACCAAAGAAAAAGAGAAGCGTATTGTTTTCGATTTTACTGATGGATTTGAAGATATTAACATCCTGTTTATGACGTCGCTGCAGACTGTGTATGTACAACTTCAAAACAGAAAGTCCAAACAGCATCCCCCACATTGGAGGTAAATGCATCACCTGTTTAGCAATCACCGACATAATGATGGTTGCGATTCCAATCCCGATAATAACTTTTCCACCTTTGAGAATCTCAATTTTTTCAGCAAGTTGGGGATCACCATCTTTATTGGGATCCAGATCAGGTACATAGCGTACCAATAAATACGCCGTAACCAGCCACCCTATAAACGATGCTGGGAAAAGATATAAAAAGTCTGCAAACTGCCCCTTATGTGCTGTCCATGCCATAAGTGTTGTGATATCCCCAAACGGACTCCATGCACCACCTGCGTTCGCAGCAACAACCACATTGATCGCACTAGGAACCAAAAAGGCCTTGTCTTTTCGCTCAATTGTCACTAACACCGTGGAAAGGATGAGAGCTGTTGTCAGATTGTCCGCAATCGGAGAGATAAAAAAGGCTAAAAATCCTGTAATCCAAAACAATTCTCGATAAGAGTATCCCTTGGCGATTAACTTACCCTTGAGTGCATTAAACACTCCTCTCTCGATCAGCGCTTCAACAAAGGTCATCGCAACAAATAAGAAGAAAAATATCTCCGCAATCTCATAAACTAAATGGGTAATTTCCCTCGTAAAGGGGAGAAAGTTTAGGCCATAAAATGCATAGAATCCCCCGATAAGGATAAACATAAATGTTCCAATTAATAATGCGGGTTTGGACTTATCCAAATGATATTTATCTTCCATCGCAATGAAGTAATATCCGATGATAAAAATGAGCAGCAACATCCAGCCAAATGGATGTGTTGACAGATCAATTCCGTCTAATGCTATGGGTTTAACCACCTATTTCTCCTTTTTTTAGTAAAAATTCACTAATTATGATCCTATTAGTATAATACACAAAAGTAAACATAAAGCCCTATTTTATTGCCTTCTTGACAATATAGGCTTAATTTTCTGAATAATATTGTATTATAATATAACTAACGCATATAACTTTCTAAGGATTAAGCAATATGACAAGCCTTGAAGAACACCGTTTTTGGATTAAAGCAAAAGAAATTTTTCGTGATATGTTAAGCCTCACTGAGGATAAAGCCGACGATGATGTGATTGATGACCGTATTCGCGGGGATGTCCATATGAAGGGGGCTAACCTCTGGATTTTGATGTTTGCTATTCTCGTCGCATCCATCGGTCTAAATGTCAACTCAACCGCTGTTATTATCGGTGCCATGTTGATCTCACCTCTTATGGGACCTATTATGGGTATCGGATACGGTGCCGGGATTAATGATTTTTCGTTACTGCGCAGTTCATTTAAAAATTTATCCATTGCAACCCTTATTGGACTTCTTACTTCCACCCTTTATTTTCTGATCTCACCTTTAGATATAGCCCAGTCAGAACTCTTGTCACGTACTACCCCAACGGTATGGGACGTTATGATAGGACTATTTGGCGGATTAGCGGGGATCGTTGCTGCAACGCGTAAAGAAAAAAGTAACGTCATACCGGGTGTTGCAATCGCGACCGCACTTATGCCACCTTTATGTACCGCAGGGTTTGGATTGGCGCTGGGAAATTGGAGCTACTTTTTTGGTGCTTTTTATCTTTATACTATCAACTCTGTTTTTATCGCGCTGGCTTCATTTTTGATTGTTCGACTTTTTAATCTCAGTGAAAAAAAATACGTTGATCCCCAAACGGCCAAAAAAGCGCAACGATATATCGCTATTATCGTCATCGTAACCATTCTTCCCAGCTCATATTTGGCCTATCATCTTGTTGAGGACCAGCTGTTTAAAGCTAAATCAAATAGCTTTGTTACTGAACATCTTCAATTTAAAAATACCGATGTTGCTCAAGTCAAAATAGATCCTAAGAACCGTATTATCAAAGTCTTTTTAATCGGGGATCATGTCCCTAAGGGAGAGTTAGATCATATCAGTATGCGTATGATCAGTGCTGGATTAGACAATGCAAAGCTAAAGGTTTATCAAAACGGTGAACGTGATGATGTCGATGTCAGAACCTTAAAAGCTGATATAGTGACGGATTTGTATAAAAATACCAAAGCAGACTTAGACAATAAAGCAAAAGAAGTGGCAACACTCAAAGAACAGATTCGTCTTCTCTCCAGTGATCGTGAATATTATACAGCTGTTCCCAATGAACTAGAAACACTTTTTCCAAAAGTCAGAAATGTTATCCTATCCCGAAATTATGATTCTTCTGCGCTTGATCGTAACCGTAGCGTAAACCGTTTGATCCTCAACGCAGACAGTAAAAAACGGCTTACTCGAAGTGAACAACAAAAGATCGAAACATGGCTAAAAATGAGAACTAAATCGGATAATGTCAAACTGATTGTTCGGTAGAAAAACTTAAGGAGATCATACATATATGCAAGCATCCATAGAAGCTCCCCATTCAAAAACACCTGAGGAACTCTATCTTTTACTCGACAGTTCCCCATCTGGGGTTGAAGCATCCTCTGCACTACAACGTCAACGTCTTTATGGACGTAATCTTCTAAAAGATGAACAACGCTCTTATTTAGCCATTTTCATAAGCCAATTTATGAGTCCTATTGTCCTAATTTTAATCATTGCGGCACTCTTATCCTTAGCAATGGGACACACTACTGACAGTATGATTATTATTGGAATACTGGTAATCAACAGTTTATTGGGTTTCGTTCAAGAATACCGTGCTGAAACATCGATACGTGCTCTTAAAAAACTCACTGAAACCCATGTCCGTGTACTGCGTATGGGAATGGAAGCCCTTATACCTTCAGATGACCTCGTCCCTGGAGATGTGGTGTTTTTAGGAGAAGGGGACCTTGTTTCAGCGGACATCAGGCTCATTGAATCACATGCTTTACAAGCCGATGAAGCAACCCTAACGGGAGAATCTATCCCCAGTAACAAACAGTCTCTCCAACTTCTGCATGCAGATGCCCTTCCCTATGAGAGGAGTAATATGCTCTTTTCAGGAACGCATATACTCAAAGGGGTTGCTACGGGTATTGTCACAGCAACTGGAGAGCATACCTATTTAGCCACCATTGCAAAAAGTGCGCAAGAGAAATCACCCCATTCTCCCCTCACTCGATCCTTAGCTATTTTTTCTAAACGTCTAATTATTATTTTAATCGCTATTTTATTCATTGTCGGGATCATCGGATTGCAACAGGGGCGAAGTACTGAAGAGATAACGTCAATCTTGATTGCAGAACTGGTCTCTGCCGTCCCTGAAGGGCTGGCGATTGTCGTAACCTTGATTCTGGCATTGGGAGCCTACCGTCTCAGTCGTCATAAAGTTCTGGTTCGTCATCTTCCCAGTGTAGAATCATTGGGAAGTGCCTCGGTGATAGCTACGGATAAAACGGGCACTATCACCGAAGGATTTTTATCCGTTTCCACAATAGAAGCGCTGGACCAAGAGGGCCTAAAAATGTGTGCTGCTTTGTGTAACGACGCGACAGCCCAACACGGAGACTCAGTGGATATGGCATTGGTACGTTGGATTAACGATGAGTACAGCATCCTACGAGATAACAATCCACGTGTTTTTTATCATCCTTTTGATCCTACAACCAGACTGATGGCTACCGTCAATCAAAATGAAAGTACAGAACGTCTCTATATCAAAGGAGCCTATGAAGCGCTCCTAGCACTATCTCAAAATAACTCTGAAGAACTAGAACAGCTCCGTAATGCCCATGATACGATGGCATTACAGGGATTACGCGTTTTAGCTTTCGGTATCAGTGATGAAAAATGGGAAGACCCCGCACAGTGGACTATTCGTCTTGTAGGTTTGATCGGTTTTGCAGATGCCGCAAAGAGTGGTGTAGCAGATGCTGTTCAACAAGCTAAAGAAGCAGGGATACGCGTAATCATGGTAACGGGAGATAATCCCCTAACTGCACAAGTCATCGCGAAAGAAGTGGGTATTTGGCAAGAAGGAGATACTGTTCTCAATGGCCATGATATCGAAGGTATGGATGATGAACAGCTTCAACACATCCTCCAAACATGTACGGTAGCCGCACGTGCACTACCTGAGCACAAATACCGAATTGTCAAGCTTCTCCAAGCAAAAGGTGAGATTGTCGCCGTCACGGGTGATGGGGTCAACGATGTACCTGCCCTCAAAGCAGCTGATTTGGGAATTGCGATGGGTAATGGAAGCGAGGCCGCAAAATCGACTTCCAAAATGGTGATTACGGATAATAATCTAGGCGTTATCGTCGATGCCATACGCCAGGGAAGGATTATCGCAGCTAACCTTCGTAAAGTTATCTTTTATCTTGTCGCTACGTGTTTTGATGAAATCATTATTATTAGCGGCGCCATAATAATGGGACTTCCTCTCCCAATTCATCCAACACAGATCTTATGGGTCAATATTGTTACTGACGGAGTCACCGATAAAACATTTCCTATGTGCCATGAGGAAGGGAATGTGATGAAAAATACCCCTAGAAGACTTGATACACAGTTTTTTGATCGCTGGCAAATAGCAAGAATTAGCTGGGTTTCATTGGTTAACGGATTAGTAACACTCGCTGTTTTCATCCACCTTCTTGACACTGGACACACCTATGAATCTGCCCTAACAGTATCATTTTGTATCATTGTCACATCCCAATGGGTAAATGGCATCCTGGCTCAAAAAGAAGAAGAGCCTTTTTTTCTTAATATACGTCGCAGTCTGACGATCAATCCATGGATATGGGTTGGGATAAGCATCGGTATCGTACTTCAAGGTATTGCCTTATATGTAGTTCCACAGTGGTTCCATGCTATACCTCCTAACAAAGAGATGTTGATCTATATTGGTATTTCTACGGCCATTGTATTTCTCTTGATTGAAGCTTATAAGTGGGGTGAATGGGCGTTAAAAAAATCCATCGCGAATGCCAAAAGCATTAGCTATAATGCCGATCAAAATACCCAAAGGGCAGTTTAATGAAAGCTTTTATCTTACTATTTTTCATTTTAATGGCTATTGCACAAGGCCTTAGTACATCCAATATAGCTTCCGAAACAGATAGCTCGTCTCCAACAGGCTATCCAGTAACCTTATATGGAAAAAAAGTTCTCACTATCTATGCTCCATTGGGCGTATTTTCAGCTCAACAAAGAGCTGAACAAATTACCAATACCTTAAATGAGATTTCCAAAAAAAATGATTTTGACCCTTCACATTTGATTGTTATGTGTAAAAGCAGCGATTGCTTGATCCGCTACGGTACCACATCCATTATGGCGGTAACAGCAGACGATGCAAACTACAGCCATAAAGATCTTCGAGAATTTAGCGATCAAACGGTAACATTATTACAAGACAGACTTCAAAACGAGCATGCTTCTCATAAAATAGAATATATATTTCGTCAAGTCGGCATAGTAGCTGGAATGCTAGTTGCGCTTGTAGCATTTCTATTTCTTCTCGAAAAGATTTTCAGCTACCTTTATAAAAGAGTAGGAAGCTCTTCTCTTTTCAAAACCCTTACATTCCGTAAATTTGAGATTATTCATGGTGAGACGCTTCGCTCTTTAACCATTACCATTACAAAGTTTACTCGCATCTCTTTGGGACTTCTATCCATATACTACTTTATGGTAACCAGTTTTACCTTATTACCGTGGACACAGGAATTTGATGCCAAACCCCTTTTACAAAAAGTCATGTGGGCCATTTTTTCAACCCTGATTGCCTTGTTTCTTATTCGTAGCAGTAGCATACTGCATATCACTCTTCTACGTAAACTCATGGAATTAAAAAAGACCTTTTTTAAACCTATAGAGCTGGGTGGATTGATCATAATATCCGTTCAAAAAGAGATGGAACTGCTCACGTTAATGGCGAAAGTAGTGATGTTTACCTTTGTGATATTTGTAGCTTATAGCTATATCACTTTTCTCTTTAGCTTATTTGATTTTACCAAAACTTGGGCAGATACACTCATCACCTATGTTATGACACCTATCAAAGTCGTTATTAGTGCTATTATTGCCTTTATTCCTAATATTTTTTACATTTTCATTATCGTCTATGTGTTTCGATATCTGCTTAAAATGGTTCATTACTTTTTCTCTGAAATAGATAATGGAAATCTAAAATTTGAAGGTTTTTATCACGAGTTGGCACTGCCTACTTATGGGGTAATCCGTGTCATGATCATCATCTTTGCAGCGATTGTTATTTTTCCCTATCTTCCGGGATCAAATTCTCCCTTTTTCCAAGGAATATCTATTTTTATGGGATTATTGCTCTCTATGGGTTCGTCTTCAGCCATTGCCAACATCGTTGCAGGGATTGTACTGATCTATATGCGTCCTTTTAAAATCGGGGATCGTGTTAAGATCGCAGATACCATAGGAGATGTAGTCGAAAAAAACTTTTTGGTAACTCGAATACGTACCATTAAAAATGCCGATATTACAATTCCAAATTCATTAGTACTTGGCGGTCATATAATCAATTACAGCTCAAGCACAAAAGATGCCGGTCTGATTCTTAACACCACCGTTACCATTGGCTATGATGTACCCTGGAAAGACGTTCATGCATTACTGATCAATGCTGCAAAAGTAACAGACGATATTTTACAGCAACCTGCACCCTTTGTCTTGCAAACATCGTTGGATGATTTTTATGTCTCATATGAGCTCAATGCTTACACCGATAAACCCGGTAAGATGGCACGTACCTATTCTGATTTACACTCAGCAATCCAAGATCGCTTTAATGAAGCTGGAGTTGAGATCATGTCTCCACATTACGGTACATTACGCGATGGAAACGAGACGACTATCCCTGCTAGTTACCGTCCGCAAGGATATACTCCGCCTCCATTTGGCGTTCAGCTAAAAAACTAAGAACAAACCTTATCTGCAATTATAATCGTCATTACGACGATTATAACGATTATCACGGTTGTGATGCTTATGATGACGCGTATAGACTACTCGCGGTGCTTGTTGTACATAAACCGTTTGTGGCTGTACATAGTACACTCTCTGAGGTTCAACATACGTCACATAACGTCGTGGCGTGTATACACGATTGTCATAATCCTCATCATAGCTTCTGTAGTTACTATTACTACCTATCATCGTACCGATAACCGCACCGCCAATCGTTGCCGCAGTGTTACCATCACCTCTACCGAACTGATGCCCGATCACTCCACCCATAGTTCCACCAATTATCCCGCCAATAACATCATTAGCCACAACCACTGATGAAAATGTCAATGCCAACACCAATAGAATCTTTTTCATGGTATCCATCCTTTTAAAAACAAGTTATGCAAGTATCGGATGTGAATGTGGAGTAATTGTGAACTTTTTACGTACTATAAAATTATCCAAACTAAAAAATTTGTATAAATTCCGATATTCGGATATAATAACACTATAAATTTCAAGGAGGAGGGAAATATGACAACAGCAGAAATCACACAGTTTTTTCATATTGCTAATAGCACGCTCAGTGATTGGGAATCCAATCCAAAACGTCAAAAGCTTTTTATCCTCCTCCGTACTATTAGCCTTGATGAAGCTGAAACCTATTTACAACCTAAAAATACACCATCAAAGTTTAGCCCTAAAACCCGTTTCATCAAACTTCGGAAAGAGTGGTTTACGATTGATCTACTATGGTCACGTCAAGATCATTCACTTATAGAGATTAATAGCCTCATTTGGATTTATCTCTCTACACCAAATCAAGAGGATACTCAAACACTGATCCGTCTATTTGGAATCGAACGAGTCCGTTCAATCTTGATGAAACTGGAAGATACCATGCCAATTGAAGATTATAATGAAGCTTCAGAACAGATTGAATTTTCCATAGACCCTGAAACCTATTTTGAAGTTCATCCATTACCTTCACTAGAAGAACTTCTACGCCATCCTAAAAAACGTTACATTACCTATCTGAGCAAACAATACAGTGCCGATGAGTTGGTTAAAATGGCTAAAGAAAGAAAAGTACCGTTTAACACCCTCTTCCAAATTAAAAAGATGACAGGGCTTAGCGTATGACCGAAGCAATCAAACAGATTCTACCAATCATCCAAAATCACGAGATTTTCAAAAAGCATGATTTTAGACTGGTTGGTGGAACCGCTCTTTCCTATCATATCAATCACCGTATATCTGAAGATTTAGACTTTTGTTTAACTCAGGAGCTACCATTAGATGACATTCAAAAATTCATAGAATTTTGTATCGAGAAATTTGACATGAGTAATATCGACTATATCGAACCCTCACAGGCAATCAAAGAAGATTTTTTACTTGCTGGTGACAATGTCGAATACTATCTCCAAACATGGATAGTTAACGGTATAAAAATTCAATTTTTCGATGGTGGTGGTAATACTGGCACCAAGGAATTTCTTTCTACTGATATTTATACAACCATCGGAAATATCAAAATATCTTCACTTGATACAATCTTTAAGATGAAATCTCTAATGTTCTACAAACGAACCAAATCACGAGACCTCTACGATATGCTCCAATTCTACGAACTGAATAATGACCGATTTACACCAGAAGCAACCAAGGCGTTAATTATGCAACATGAGCCGCTTTATTACACGGAAGAATATTTCCAAACGATGTGGCTAGAGAGTTTTAAAACTAAAAAATATTTGGCGGAACGCGATGAGGGGTTGGCGGGATTAGTAGGTGAACTTCAAACATTTGAGGTGATGCGCATGAAGTTGGTAAAACTTTTTCAATAAACTTTTTTATTGTATAAAAGTAGCCTGTCCCCTTTTTTCTGATGAAAATGTCAATGCCAATAGAATCTTTTTCATGGTATCCATCCTTTTAAAAACAAGTTATGCAAGTATCGGATGTGAATGTGGAGTAATTGTGAATTAATCTGGTTAGATATAGCATCTAATCATTAGTAAATTTAGTGAAGAAATTATATAAAATGAAGAAGATTTAAAGATGGTGGGTCAAGCAGGATTTGAACCTGCGACAACTCCGTTATGAGCGGAGGGCTCTAACCACTGAACTATTGACCCATATGAATGTGGAGCGCAATTATAAGCGTTCTTTGATTAGACGAAGCTTTTTTTGCCGACCGCAAACAAGACCATAAAGTTCACAAAACTACTGCCTCCATAACTAAACATGGGCAATGGGACACCTACAACGGGGAAAAGCCCCATCGTCATCGCGATATTGATACTCATATAAATAAAAATCAAGAGCGATAAACCGCCTGAGACCACTTTGGTATAATAATCACTAGCCCAGGTAGAAAGCATCAGAAGATGCACAATAAGTGCTGCATACAAAGAAATAAGCATAAATCCACCCAAAAATCCAAAACGCTCTACAACATAGGCAAAAATAAAGTCACTCGAAGCGATAGGGAGGAATTTCATCTGTGTCTGTGTTGCATCTTCTTTGTCTTTACCTGTAAAACCGCCTGAACCAATCGCAATAATGGACTGCTCGACGTGATAACTTGGTTTTTCACTGACAAAATCCACCAAACGCTGTCGTTGATAATCATGTAACTGCGTGTATACAAGAGGCAACGAGATCAGAAATACCGTACCCAATCCAATCCATACTTTCCAATGCACCCCGACCAAAAACAAAATCCCATACCCCAGTAATGCAAGGACAACAGCCGTTCCCAAATCAGGCTCTTTAGCAATAAGGATAAAAGGCAATAGGATAAAAAAGGATAACTTCATGAATTCTTTGAATCGGTAGCCATCTCGATCGGGAGGATTTCGACTGATTAGATAAGCCAACATCAAAACAAAGGCAGGCTTCAGTAGTTCTGAGGGTTGTAGTGTAAAGTGCACAAACGGAATTTCAATCCATCGTTTTGCCCCCAATCGTGCATGTCCTACAAACTCAACTGCGACAAGCAGTAATATACTCACCCAATAAAAAATAGGGATCATCCAAAACAGCCGTCGAACCGGCAATAAAAAAAGAGTTATAAAAACACCAATACCGATGACCACATAGGTCAGATGCTTTTGCCCAAGCACAGGATGAATCTCAGTAATCAACCAGCCTGAGAGAAAAATAATAGGTACCAGCAGCACAACCGTCACAAAGTCAAAGTGTGCTAAAATTCTACGATCAATATTGAGCACTGCAATCTCATCTTTAAATTAAATAATTTTGAATGAATTGTAGCATAAGGGGACTTAACCCCAAAGGCATCAATGCTAAGGAAATGAATGGAACGTGAAAATATAACTTTTATGGTTGAAAAGGCTATGCGCCTTGACCTGTTTTTAGTCGAAAAGCTGGCACAAACACGTAACCAAATCGCTCAACTAATCGAGCAAAATGCCATTGAGATCAATGGTAAACGCTGCGCAAAACCTGGGGTAAAACTCAAAGAGGGACAATACGTTCAAGTACTTTTTCCAAAACCAAAATCAACACCGGCTATGGTGATTGATTTTGATGTTCAAATTTTATTCGAAGATGATGACATTTTAGTTATCAATAAACCAAGCGCCCTTACCGTTCATCCCGCACCAAGTGTTAAAGAGCCCACCCTTGTGGATTGGCTTAAACACAAAGGAATCAGCCTTTCAACCCTTAGTGGTGAAGAGCGTCACGGTATTGTCCATCGACTTGACCGTGGGACCTGCGGTGTTATGGTGGTAGCAAAAAACAACACAGCTCATGAAGCGCTTTCTCAGCAACTGCAAGACAAAAGCATGGGACGTTACTATCTAGCCGTGTGCACCCCTCCTCTCAAAGAAGAAGAGACAACGATTGACAGACCAATCGGCAGAAGCGCCCAGAATCGTCTTAAAATGGCAATCAATGAAGCGGGTAAAAGTGCCAAGACGATGTTTCGAAAACTGCTCACTTCTCATGATGGTAACAGTGAGCTTATCGTCTGTAAACTCTTCTCAGGACGAACACACCAAATCCGTGTTCACCTCGAGTCTATAAGCCGTCATATCCACGGTGATCACCTCTATGGCGGGCAAGCAAAAGACATTAAGGTGGAACATATTTTGCTCCATGCTTACATGCTGTATTTGGTTCATCCAACCACGGGTGAATCTCTCCATTTCAAAGCTCCTTTGGACAGTGTTATGGAGACTTATTTAAACAAACATTTTAATTTAAAGGAACTTCATGCGAACATCGATTCTATACGTTTTGAGCATCTCTTTAGCGCTTAATCTTTTTACCGGTTGTAGCAAACTGCCAAAACCAGAGAAGACCATTACTGTTGATCCTAGCTTGAGTGTTCCTTCACTCAACGGTTCTTTGTCCGATATCACATCAACGGCATTTGAATGGAAAGCGATGGAAGACCCAAAAGTCAGCGGTTTTTATGTCTATCGTTCACTCCAAAGTAATGAGGATCAAAAGCTGCAGCGCATCGCTACGATCGAAAGCCGTTTTGCAACGCACTTTGTGGATGAAAACCTAGTACCCAATACACAATATCAATATCGATTTTCATCCAAGGGCACAGAAAATACGGAATCTCCTGCCAGTGAGACAATCAGTGTAAGTACTCTACCAATGATCGCACCTGTTAGCTTCTTCCAATCTGTAGGCAATATGCCACGCAGTGCAAAACTTTTGTGGCGTCCGCATCCTAATGCAAAAATAAACAGTTATATTATTGACCGCCTGAATGTTAACGATCAAAAGTGGAGTGCAATAGCTACCATCACTGGACGCTTAAATGCTGAGTTTATTGACCGTGACCTCAAAGACGGTCAAGTGTATTATTATCGTGTACGTGCCGTTACCTATGACAAACTGATCACTGACCCTAGTGAAACCAGTAAGGTCGTTACCAAACCATTACCACCTGAAGTCAAAAACATCACTGCTACTAGTGATCTTCCAAGAGCCATCTCGTTGAGCTGGGAAGCAACAAGTATCGATGATTTGGATCATTACAATATTTACCGTGCAAGTACTTCTAATGGTGCCTATGCCTACCATGTAAAACTTAATGAGCCAAACTTCACCGATACTATCAAAGAAGACGGGGCTGTTTACTTTTATAAAGTCACAGCTGTCGATAAAGACGGTTTAGAAAGTCTTCAAAGTACTCCTACCGTTCAGGGATCAAGCCTGGTAAAACCAAAAACTCCAACCTCATTTGATGGAAAAATAAGTCCTAATGGTGTTGATTTAACGTGGGCAAACAGTGATCCTAGAACCGTATCCTATACCGTTATTAAAACCACTAAAAAAAGTTGGATCGATCGTTTACTCGTAGAGATCAACAACATAACAGATACACAGTTCCATGATTCAGATGTGAATCCTAATGTCGAGTATCTTTATGAAGTCATCAGTGTTGATAAAGACGGTATCCGTTCTCTTCCAACCCTGCCGATCCCACTTCACTATGAGACAAAATAATATATGCCGCATTTACACCTAGAATCGTTTCATCCTATCGCGCTTCCAGCTATCGAAGGGGATGTAGCCTTTGATTTTATCGCTACGTCTCGCGGTGAGGGGAAAGAATCTTTAATCGCTACGCGTTTTCGAGATCGTGAGTTTTTCGTTCTGCACAAAATGAGCGGAGAAAAGCATCTCCTCAAAAGTGACAAAATCACCCGTCCATCACCCAATTATTTAATTAAACAAGCTCTTCTTGCCTACGCACGCCACTCTGGGATTACCATACTCGATTCTAATGTGGATACTGCTGGAGAAAATGTTCACCTCAAAACGCATGATGCTCTTAAATCCGTTGATTTTTTTGCAGACACTTTTCCAAGTGATCGTGAAGTTCGTGTTGAAGTAGGATTCGGATCAGCGCGACATCTGTTGCATCAAGCGCTTCTCAATCCTGATGTTTTATTTATCGGTCTTGAGATACATAAACCCTCTATTGAACAAGCTCTAAAACAAATCACAATCCAAAAGCTTACTAATATAATGGTGTTAGATTACGATGCGCGTTTATTTTTAGAGCTTATCCCTTCCAATACCCTTAGCCGTATTTATGTCCACTTTCCCGTTCCATGGGATAAAAAACCTCACAGACGGGTTATCGGTGATGTTTTTGTCGAAGAAGCACTCCGTACATTAGCTGTGCAAGGGAGACTTGAATTACGTACCGACAGTGAAAACTACTATCGTTTCGCTCTTGAAACCTACTCTCATCCTTCGTATGCACGATTTGAAGTACGTAAAAATCAAGAGATTGCAATCGTCAGCAAATACGAAGACCGATGGAAGCGGATGGAAAAAAATATCTATGATGTAACGCTCATCAATGATTTCCAAAGTCCTGCAAAAGTATTAGAAGGGGAGTTCATCTTTAGCCAAACACCTATTAATGATGCTATACTCCCTAAACTAGAGCGTCAAACTTTTCGACGCGAATGGGGCTTTTTAAATGCAGAGGCTAGTTTTGATATAGATGGTGGAGGATGGATGCTTCGCCTTGCTATGGGAAGTTTCGACCGTCCAGAACATCTTTACTTGATCGTTGAAAATGGAAAGGCTCGCTACTTTCCAACACAACCGGTTCGCTCAAGCGCTAATATAAAAGCCCACATCTTATTAAATGAGTTACTCAATGGATAAAGTTATTATTGCCCAAAACCTTTCACTTTCGTACAAAGAGTTCGAAACTATTATTTCTAAAGCAACCTTCTCAATCGATGCAGGAAGCTTTGTTTTTATCACCGGAGCCAGCGGAAGTGGTAAATCAACGCTTCTTAAATCCCTGTACGGTGCTATTGAACCAAAGCAAGGGCAGCTTACTGTCGGTGGTGTGAAGATGAACCGTATCAGTACTTCTAAGCTTAATTTTCTACGCCGTCATATCGGAATCGTCTTCCAAGATTATAAACTGATCAAAGAGTGGACCATTGAGAAAAATGTAATGCTTCCTCTTATCATCTCAGGCTATACAAGCGATGTCAGTGGAACTCAGGTCCAAAAACTGCTCGGACATGTCAAACTCATCCATCAGGCGGGAAAATACCCACTTGAGTTAAGTGGTGGAGAACAACAGCGTGTTGCAATGGCTCGGGCATTGGCACATAATCCTATTTTGATCCTTGCAGATGAACCGACGGGAAATTTGGATGAATATTCCTCTTCCGTTATTTGGAGCTTGTTGGAGGGTGCAAACTCTCAACTCAAGACTACCGTAGTAGTTGTCACTCACCACATTCCAGAGACACTAAACGTCCCTTACAAACACTTTCATATTGACGCGGGTAACATCAATGAAATCGCTTAAAAACCATATATCTCTTATTATCGCTCTTTTTACTGTTTTGGCATCGGTACAAATTTATGTTGCAGTTGATCGTACCATTGCAGCCTATGAAACCCGTCTCAAAGACGACTATTCTGTTATTGTTGTTGCCAATAAAGCATTCACTGCAGAAGAGTTTAAATCGATGAGCTCTATGATAGAACGCAGTGAGTCTATCAGTACAACCCAAGTGTTGGATCGTCTTAAAGGGGAAATGAGTCAAAAGAATCTTGAGCTTTTGCGATTAACCCTTCCTAAGTTTTATCGTATTTATCTTAACCGATACCCATCACCAAAAGAGATCAACAATCTCCAGCATCTCTTACAGCGTAACCCTTCTGTTGAACGCGTTGAAGGATTTGCACAAACACACGATACTATCTATAAACTGATGCTACTATTTAAAAATGTAGTACAGATTTTCTCTATAGCTATTGCTGCTGTTACGTCTATGCTTATTCTTAAAGAGATGCGTTTATGGCAGTTTCAACACGCTGAACGTATGAGTATTATGGCTTTATTTGGCGCACCGGTATGGCTTCGTTCTGCTGTCTTATTTCGTTTGGCAATTGTAGATGCAATTATTGCCACCATTATCTTGTCTTTTTCCTTTTTTCTTATCGATTACTACGGATTTTTAATCGCTCAGCTCAAGGCAATCGGTATTAGCGTACAGCTCTTTGACTTTGTCAATGATGCCCTGCGTTCATTGGTTATTGCGTTGGGAATCTCGATTACGTTAACCTTTATGATCGTTATTTTTCCTAACGAAGAGAAATAAATGACCGTTTTAACCCGTTCACTTATTCTTGCAACCATAATCAGCACTTCACTGTGCGCTGCCAAAATTGATGCACGCATACAATCAACCACCTCTAAACTTGATGCAGCCAAGCAAACCTACTCATCCCTAAACAGCAAACTCGAAGCTACTGCTCATAAAATACTTCAGCAAAAACAAGCCGTAGGTCTTCAGCAAGAAAAAATAAATACCCTAGTAACCGAACTTAACTCCAAAGAGAGTGTCTATCAAAGTAATAAGCTAACCCTTAATGGATTAGAAGTTCGACAAAATCAACTCATAAAAACCCAAAATGATATTGAGCAGCGCCTTGTCTTTGCCTTGGCTAGAAATACGTCTATTTCCCTGCTCATCAATGATGATCGTGCCAAAGAAGCCAATGCAATCATCACCGAAGAGGCATTAAAGCTCCATCTTAAACAAATAAAACAAGAGATCAAAGAGCTCAATGTGATCTTTGGTCAAAATGCCGCTAAAATTTCTGCACTTGCCAGTCAGACCACTGTTTTAAAGCAATCCATTGCCATTATCGATAAACAAAAACAAAACGTATTACTTACAAAAAAGCAAAATGAAAAAGCCATCGCAACACTGGAAAAAGAAAAGCAAGCCTATAAACGCTCTCTTGGTCGTATTGTAAACCAACAAAAATCACTCCAAAATACTCTTGCAAGCTTAAATATCATTAAACAAGAAGCCCTCAAACCTAAAAAAGCACCTCCACCTCTTGTAGCACCAAAACCTGGGTCTAAAGCACTTCCAGAAGGGGCGAAAGAAGCTATTTCTTCCTATCAGCCGTCTAAAACAGCGAACTATAGTGGTGATCGTACGATTGCTCCACTCGATAGTTATGTTGTCACGAAGCGTTTTGGTCCCTATACTGATCCTGTTTACGGTATCAAGATTTACAATGAATCTGTTTCATTACATCCAAATGAAGCCGATGCAAAAGTAAAAGCTATCTTTAACGGTAAAGTCATTTTTGCAAAATCCACAGCAATGCTTGATAATGTTGTCATCATTGAACACGATAACGGATTACATACGATCTATGCCCATATGGACAAAATTGCCCCTACTATCTCTGTGGGACAGCGATTAAAACAAGGGGCTATTATTGGACGTGTTGCCCGTGAACTGCTCTTCCAGGTCACCCAACGCAATGCCCATATTGATCCATTAGAAGTCATACGATAATCTTTCAAACTTTATTTCAATTTTTTGTCTTATAATAAGGCAGATTATGAATTAAAGAGATGGACTATCCAAACATGCGCAGTTTATATAAAACAATTCTTTCAAAGTTTATTTGGGCATCTCTAGTTCCAATACTGTTTATCGAAAGCTCTCTTATTGGTACACTTTTTTGGATGAACAATCGACAAACCAATGAAACAAAACTGGCATTGGCAACGATTTCTACTGATTCCTTTACCGAAATTGCACAGCACACTTCAAAACAGCTTGAACAGCAATTAACTCAAGCACAAACTCAAATTGAGCAGCTTGATTTATTTGCTCAATCCCTATTCAGTAACCCTCAGCGCTATTCTTACCCACCGTTAACACTGTACTATGATCAAGGCTTTTTTAGAGACGGTGAACCGGGGGGATTAAGTTCTATTTACACCACCAACCACGCGGTACTCAACAACAATGATACCAAACCACTTGAGCTTCTCAGTTTGTTAATCCCACATATGCAGCAAATGGTAGATTCCAACAAAGATATTTTTCAAGGTGCATGGATCAATCTCTCCAAAGATTACTCTTTATCCTATCCCCCTATCAATCCCGTCGATGAATTAACGCACGATTTGGATGTAACACAAGAATCTTTTTATTATGCGGTTGACCCAAAGCACAATCCCGCTAAGGAACTCAAGTTTATCCCTCTATACCAAGAAGAATGGGCATCAAGCCTAGGACAACTTGGCGCATATGAGTCCCCTTTGTATGCTAATGATACTTTTATCGGCGTACTTGGTGCCAGTGTCTCTATCAACAATGCTGCCAATATCTTTCAACAAATGAAATTGCCTTTTAATGCTTATGCAATGCTTGTAGACAAGGAAAACCATCTCCTGCTCTCTTCAGATGAAAATCGTTCATTCAAAGAGACTCACGTCCAAAGTTTTTATGATATTTATAAACAAGAACTTGCCGGTATCTCGTCAAAATCTTTACAAAGCGTTAATCCAAAAATGTTTGAAACCGAAGGAAAAATTATATTTACGCAACCTGTCAGCGGAAGTGTTTTCAAAATCATATTTATCCTTAACAAAGAAGATATCTACGGTCCAGTAGAAGCACTGTCGAATACTGCCAATCAAATCGGTTATTACATTATTCTCACCCTTACCTTGTTCTACACTGTGTATTTTATAGCCATGATACGACGTGTACGGCACTTGGCACTCAAAATATCCACACCAGTTGGGCAAATACTTTCTCTTTCTTCCCAGCTAGGTCAAGATGAATACCTTAGCCTTCCAAGCAGTGATATTGAAGAACTCGAATTACTCGCCACCAACCTCAATCACACACATAAAGAGCTTCTACACCTTATCAATTATGATGAAACAACGGCGTTATTTAATCATCATAAATTACTGCGGGATGTTACTCAATACGATACGTCAGCCCTGTTCTTTTTAAAAATCAATAATTTTAATCAATACAATGCTCTGTATGGTCCCGATGTCGGCGATGGTATTTTGACACTTTTAATCAATTATCTCCTCGCTTACCCTATTGAAGGCACTTTTTATCGAGAAAATGAGAACACCCTAGCCCTTCGTGTTGACAAACAATCATCCCAACATACAGAGTCTGCTTTACAATCCCTGCTGACTATCCTTACAAAAGAAAAGTTCCGTTATAACGATTTAGACATCCATTTTGTTATCACAGCAGGACTTACTCTGGGGACGCAGGATGATGGTATAGATATGATGGCGCAAGCACACATTGCACTAACCCAAGTTCCTTTTAACGCAGCAGGCACCTACGTCAAATACGATGACATCCACGAAATAACCAAAGTGTATCAAGAAAATATGCTCTGGAGTAAAAATGTCAAAGAAGCACTTGAGGAGAATAGAATTATCGCCTATTATCAGCCTATCTACGATTATAAGAAACAAAAAATTGAAAAATTCGAAGCTTTAGTTCGACTTGAACTGGAGGATAAAATCATCTCTCCCTTCAAATTTTTAACCGCAGCCAAATCAATTGGAAGACTTCATGACATTACCTTGGTGATGCTGGATCATGTTTTCAAGATGGCAGAACTTTATCCCGAAATAGAATTTTCGATCAATACTTCCTTTGATGATTTTGAAAAAGGAAGATTACTGGAGGTGGTCAAAACCAAACTTCACTCTAATCCCATCGATCCCACAAAAATTATTTTTGAAATCTTAGAAACCGATACCTACCGTGATGAAAACTCCGTGATGGAAATCATCAAAGAACTCAAAAAACTGGGCTTTAAGATTGCTATTGATGATTTTGGTACCGGTCATTCCAACTTCGCCCATTTAACACTCATGGAAGTTGAATACATTAAAATTGACGGAATGTTTATCAAAGATTTAGACACTAACGAGCTTAGTCAAAAGATGGTAGAGACAATAGTTACTTTTGCACGTCAGATTAAAGCACAAACGATTGGAGAGTTTGTTCATAATAGGGCCGTATTTGATCTCACACAGTCTCTAGGAGTAGATTATGCTCAAGGGTACTATAAAAGTGCTCCTGTATCGCAAAATGAGATTGCACAGCTTTTAGAACCTTAGAAAGGCCAAACGGCCTGAACCATCTTGCTTGCCCATCCTTGATTCACAGAACGGTCGATGTCTCCTTCATTAGCATACATGATTTTTGCATCGGAAATCTTGGCAGAACTTATTTGATTGTTTTGATCAATATCGTATGGGCGTATAACACCGCTTAACTGCATGATTTGCTTTTGATCATCCACCATGATCTCTCTGCGTCCCACAATGAAATAGTTTCCATTGACCATTACTTTGACAATACGTGCGGATACCGTAGTCGTAAAGGTTGCATTTTTAGTTGCTAAACCTGAACCTGCATAATCCGATGTCGAACCACCACTAAAACCTATATTGGCAACACCATTTAGCTTCGCTGTAGCTGAATTCAGTGCTGAATTGGTTCCAGCATTTGTAAATACACCCCCATTAAGACCTATTGTGTCTGCTTCGGTAAGTGTTTTTACACCTTGATTCGAACTTCTAGCGCTTTCAGAAATCACAACCGTCACAATATCATTCACATGCATCGCTTTATGGTCTGAAAACAAAGGGCTGTCACCCTGTCCAAACAAGCTGCCACGTGCCGCGAAACTGCTCTCTTCTTCACGTGCAGGCATCTCTTCCACATACTTAGGCGGTGTAAAAGTTATCTCAGGTTCCGTGAGTCTAGCCATACATCCACTGATGAGCAACGATACGGCAACGAGAGAGAGGTAAGTTTTAGTCACGATATTGATCCATTCAAGAAGGTTATTTAGCTATAATAAGCAAAAATAGTTCCAAGGAATCCTAATGAGTTTAAAAGAGCAAATCAATAATGACATTAAAACCGCTATGAAAGAAAAAGAAGTCGTCAAACGTGATGCCTTACGTCTTCTATCCAGTGCTATGAAACAAATCGAAGTAGACGAACGCAAAGAACTAAGTGATGAGGACATCATCAAAATCATCCAAAAACAGGTCAAACAACGTAACGATTCAATGACACAGTACAAAGAAGCAGGACGTGATGATTTATACGATGTAGAAGCTGCAGAAGCTGCTATCTTCGAGACCTATCTTCCTCAACAACTTAACGATGAAGAACTCGAAACCGCACTACGTTCTATTATCGCTGAAATAGGCGCTACGTCTATTAAAGATATTGGAAGAATCATGGGAGCATCCTCCAAAAGTATTGGTGCTCTTGCTGATGGGAAACGGATCAACGAATGTGCCAAGAAGCTCTTGAGCTAAGAAGCTAGCTACTTCTCAGTATCGATTTGACAACATAAGTCTACCGATGCGATTCTAAACACAATAGAATTTTGGAAGATGAGAGGATGAGCGTACTGACACGTCACAATCCCCTCGCAAGGTGAGATCAATTTTTCAAGTCTCTCACCGCTCAGGGCATCTATGATTTTACCTAGAACCTTTCCCTTTTGAATATGAGTTCCACACTGCACTTTAGAAATAAGGATACCTGCACGCGATGCTTTGACTAAAGTGATCCGATTTGGATCGACTAGATTGCTCTTTCTTCCTTCAAAAACAGGAATGTCGAGCATTTTACGTTTGGAAAGAAATCGTATAATTGCCGTATGCACTTCATTACTGGTACCTTGATCTATTGCTCCATTTTTTCCGAAAACAATGGAAAATGCTTTCGTTTCCCACAGTTGCCAGTTATATTGAAGCATCGCTGTTTCAATGGGATCATGCGGACGGTAATGGATAAAACCCAATCCTAGATCTTTGGTACATTCCAAATCCTCGTAACCGCTTTGCATCAGCTTTACATACGGAAGACACATGCTCTGATCACGACGACCTTCTAAGATAATCCCGTAATCATATCCTTTGAGCTCCTCAAAAAGCCGTGATGCAATGCGTTGTGTCGTTTCACCTTGCGCATATCCTGGAAACATCATATTGAGATCCGTTTTGTCCAATGGCCAATTTTTTTCACCCATATTAAGCGCATACGCATTAATCGCAGGAATCACGAGAATCTTCCCGATAATTAGCCCTTCTTCTTCTTTGGTACGTAAATATTCCACCAAACCTGATGCTACATAAAGCTGATTGATATGATCCCCACTCATGGCACCAACGATAGCGACCGAAGGCCCTGTTGTAGTTTCATCACCAAATAAAAAACCCTCAATTCGTAACGGTGCTCTATTAGGAGACTCAAGTGTTACTATGTCAAATCGTTTCATTGTTTTTCTCCAAAAATACGTCCAAGCAATGAACCCTCATACACAATCGGATAGGCTCTGATGGTAAAAAGTATTCCAGCAATTGGAGCAATCACTTCATCCAATACTTCACCACTTAATGCACTCACGATATGACCAACAACCGAACCTTTTTCAATAACCTGACAATGCTCAATTACAGGAACAAATAATCCAGGACACGCAGCATTTAGATACGCTACTTCACCTACATGCGATTGGATTGGAAAACGCACCTTTAACGGTTCGATATCCAATATTCCCTCATGTGCCATCAAATTAAGCAGTCCATCCAATAATTGGTGACCATACGCCATACCTAAACGCATCCCCACACCCATTTCTACAACCAATGTTTTCGTACCAATCGTATTCATCGCATGAGCAAACGTTGATTCCAAAACCGTCACGGCATCATGTACCCAGACAAAATCAATGTTTAGTAAGTTCGCTAAAGGAACTAGGACATCTTCTTGAGATTTTGCAATACGTACCTGAGGAATCTCTCGTAAAAAGATATTACTGGAGTGTATGTCGATTGCAAAATCACTCCCTTGCATTGCATTCACAACTCCATCGGCAATCTGTGCCGGTAGAAAGTCATTTTTACTGCCAGGAAAGGTACGATTGAGATCAACATTGTAAAAAGGGACGGAACGGGTAATACTGTCGATTCCTAGACTGTTAATTGCAGGGTAAATATCAATGGTTCCCTTGATCGCTTCACGATGCTCTCGCAACCATTGTCCTAATAAAAAACAAACGTACTGGCCTTCTAACTCATCTCCATGGATACCGCTGACTACCGAGATCCGTTTTGTCGGCTTCTCTTTTATAGGTGTATAACGACATCGCTGAATCCGGAAACTTTCTCCTACTGGCAATTCAATCGTTAATACTTCTTCTATCATTCCCATTATTATCCTTGTGTTTGCGACTCTTTTTCAACAGTATCAAATATACATGCTTTTTCTTCAATCACTTTATTGATTATACCGTTTACAAGAGCCAAAGCTTTGGTGAGATCTGACGTAAAAATTTTATTGAATTGATAGTCAGGGTTGAGTCGTTTTGCCAATGTATTCATAGCATCCAATTCAGCATTAACATAATCAAATCCACCATACAGTCTCAAAATGAGGTCAAATCGTTCAACGTATTGCCCTAAGCGCACAAAATTATAGGCTTTTGTACGTCCTAGTTCTGAGGAAAAAATACCCAAAATAAAAGAAAGATCATCGATGAAGTCTTCTACCATAGCAGGAGTAACTTCTTTTCCTCGTGCACTTACAATACAATTATGAATCAAATTGAGCCGTGCAAATCCCCGCTCCTCCAAAAGATTACGTGCTTCGATTGCATTTTCTCTCGCCATCATTATGATAGAGGCAATAGAACTGCTATGATTACCATAAACACCCTGATATATAAAATCGTAGGCATTACCATAATCAATCTCTATGTCTAATTTCGCGTAATGATATCGACCATAGTCGATATCTCGATCAATGACATTATCATATCCGAGTAACAGTTCTTTGAGCATGGTCTGAGCACGCTGTACATAACGTCCTTTCCAATAAAGCCGCTGTGCCATATTAATCGTAATTGCTGTATCTATCATAGTTCCACCACCCACGTATCTTTAAAGCCTCCGCCTTGAGAAGAGTTCACCAAATAATTACCCTCTTCCATCGCATATCGGGTCAATCCGCCCATACTTACCGTAATTTCCTCACCATAGATCACATAGGCACGTAAATCTGCTTTTCGAGGCTCTATACCGCCATTTAACATGCAAGGCAGATCGTAAAACTCAATGACTTCTTGTGCAATAAAACGACGTGGATTTTCAATTATTTTTGCAATAATCTCTTCACGCTGCTGCGGTGTTAAACGATTACCAAACAAGACACCGTATCCTCCTGCTTCCGCAACGTCTTTGATTACAAGCTTATCAATGTTAGCCAGTACATACTCACGATCTTTTTCATAATACGGTAAATACGTCGGTGCATTGGAAAGAATTGGCTCTTCTTTGAGATAATACCGGATCATTTCAGGAACAAAATAATAGATACCTTTATCATCTGCAACCCCATTTCCTATACCGTTCATAACTGCAACATTACCAGCACGATACGCACTCATCAAATGAGGAACCCCTATGAGGCTCTCTGCATCAAACTCTTGCGGATCAAGGAAGTCATCATCCAATCGTCGATAAATAGCTCCAACACGCAAGCGTTCACCATTATAGCTTCTCAAATAAACGACTTTGTCCTCGATAATTAGATCATCACCGTTTACCAATGTCGCTCCGGTGACTTTAGCCAAATAGCTGTGCTCATAAAATGCCGAGTTATACCGTCCAGGAGTCAAGATAACATTGAGCCCGCCAGTATTGACATGATCCATTGCATCTTTGAGCTCGGTACCGTATTGGCGGATTTTAGAGATCTTCATCTGCTCAAAAAATTCCGGATAGGTATGACGAAACGCACGACGGATGGTGAGAGGATAACTCACCCCGCTTGGGACACGAAGATTATCTTCCAAGATTACCCACTCGCCGCTTACGGTATCTTTTACCAAATCAATACCGCTAATATGCGTTCTAATCCCTTTTGGAGGAATAACCCCTTGAAAACTAGGTAAATATCCTGTAGCTGAATCTATGTATTCTTTTGGAACGATGCCATCGGCTACAATCTTTTGATCGGTATAAATATCATTTAAAAAGGCATTAAGCGCACGAACGCGCTGAATAATACCCGCTTCTAAATGATCAAATTCTTTTTTTGGAATTATACGAGGAATCATATCAAACGGAAAAGAGCGTTCGATAAAATTTCCCTCTTTAAAGAGGTTAAAATTTACGGCATTTGTTTCCAAAAAGTCTTTAAATTCTGAGACTTTACTTTGGTCAACGCCATCAAAAATATCGTAAAATTTTTGTAATTCAGGTGTAATAGGCTCTGTCATACTTTCCCTTCACAAATAAAATGTTATCTATCCATGGTATCGTAAATGACTGCTGTGTCTTGCTTAAAAAGTAAGCAAGTCCTTATATTTTATAGTTTACTTACCCTTTTTTAAGTTTTTGCAGTGCTTCTTCGACATTGTCCTGACGCATAAGTGATTCTCCCACTAAAAAGGCATCTACTCCTGCCTTATTCAAATCTCCCAGTTGACCGTGCTCATAAATGCCGCTTTCAGCCACAATGATTTTTCCATTAGGAATAAGAGGGATGAGATCGTAACTGAGATTCATATTCATCTCAAATGTCTGAAGATTACGATGATTAATCCCAATGATATCAGCACCTGCATAGATCGCTTTGGTCAACTCCGTTTTATCGTGAATTTCTACCAATGCTTCCATCCCAAGATGACGCGTGTAGTTTAATAGTTCTTTGAGCTCGCCCTTGGAGAGTGCTGCCGCGATAAGGAGGACAAAATCAGCCCCATATACCAATGCTTCGAGAAGTTGATATTTGGTAACAATGAAGTCTTTACGCAATAACGGGATACCGACATAACGACGAATCTCAGCGAGATAATCAAGGTTTCCTTGAAAGAAATGGGGCTCTGTCAAAATCGAAATAGCGTTTGCACCCCCACGCTCATACCCTTGTGCAATGGCTACAGGATCAAAGTCTTCACGAATCACCCCTCTCGAAGGGCTCGCCTTTTTAACCTCAGCGATAATGCGAAACGGTTCATCCTCTGTGGAGGTTAAAAATGAATACACATCACGTGGCGCTCTGGAGTTAAATGCCAACGATCGACCCAGCCAATCCATACTGAACTTGGCTTCTCGCTCTTTGACATCTTCTCTCGTTTTTACCAATATGTCGTCTAAAATCATTTCTTTTCCTTCGTTTTACAATTTTTGATTGCTTTTAGATGTTCTTTTACTTCTTGTTCATCTGCACCGATTATCGACTCCACTTGTTTTATCAAACGCAAGGCTTCAGCACATTCACCTAATTTGTATTTTCCCCATGCGAGTGAATCAAGATAAAAGGGAGAGTCGGGATGTTTATCGAGCGCTTTTTGAACGTATTGCATCCCCTCATCAACACCCAAGTCATGATCAATCATCAAATAACCCAAATAGTTAAGATAGACAGGATCATCTATTTCTTCATTGGCCTGTTTTAACCCATCGATGACTTGTTTTAGTAACTGTGCGTCATTGTGATCCGTGGCAGCTTCATATTCAAATACCGAACTTTGTGCCAAATACAGAGGGTTGGCATCACGCTTATAGAGTTTACGCGCTAATACCGATGCTTTTTTAAACTCCTTCTCCCGAACATACAAGTCCAAGAGCATTGGATCATTTACTTCTGATTTTTCTAGTAAAATTCGTAGTTTTTGGAGCTCCCGCTGATAGGCATATACTTTCACAGCTTCTTGTGCGATCAAAGGATCATTGGTAAGTTCATACGTAGCCTCATAAATTTCTGCTGCATCTTCCAATGCACCGCTGTCCGCATACAGACTTCCTAGCCTTTTACCTATGACTTTCGAATTGCCATGGGCACTGATATGATCTTTTAAAAAGCTAATCGCTTCTTGTTTTTGCCCCAACTGCGTATACATAAGTAACGCCATACGATCAGCCGTTTCTTCATCATAGCTAATTTCATAGGCTTTTTTTAACTCACTGTAACCACTTTGATAATTACCAAGTTTTAATAATGCTTCTGCACGTAATAAATAGTCAGGACTCTCTTTTGTTTCTCGAGACAGCAAAAGCCCCTCATGAGAAGCTTCTGCGTATTTTCCTTCTTTGAGTAGAGAAATAAGTTGGAAGCGTAATAATATTTTATCCTTAGGATTATCACTCAGTGCTTCATCTATCGCATTCGAGAACAAACTACTGTCTTTAATGGATTCATACATACGTAATGAATCGTATAAGTACTCTTTTTGCCCTGTTTTTTCATATAAATACTTAAAATATTGCGAAGCTACATCGTGTTTTTGACGTACTTGAGCATCCATCGCCGCCAAGACATACGTCTCGTCACTTATTCCTACTGGGGTGTTCAGCTTCATATTCGTTGCTTGTACTACTACAGCACACATCAGTAATATCCATAAGCGCTTGTTCATTCTATTATCCCTGGGCATTCAGCTTTTAGTTCATCCACTCTCTGACGAAAATAATCCCAAAAAGGAAAAGTTCGACACTGTAGAGGACGTGCTTGATATATACTACACCCATTTTGTGAACGATTGAAAAACACACAATCATGTGAACCGTTTACCATTTTTTCTTTGAGGGAATAACGGTAAGCAACTTTTCGTAGATAGGTACGGCGAAACTCACCCTCTTCCATTTCCAGTAATTTTGCAATAGCGGTTATTTCGGTGACAGAAACAAAAATATTGCCACTCTCACCCGTACAGCAATTACCCCCGCACGAGGCACATGCGCTTGGATCGAATGCATAGCTGAATCCTTCTTGTTTCATTAAATCTGACATTTGATGCTGTGTGCCTTTGCCTTGTCATAAATCGCCTGTACGGCGGGTGTATACGAATCGTTTTCAAACGTAATGAGTGGGGCCCATACGTTCATCGCCGACTTGCTGTTTTTTTTAACTCGAAACATCACCAATGTACTGGGACGATCGCTCTTAGAATGGACGAATTGTACATCAACCACTCTTAATTTGACAGCTTCAAATGCACTGCACAGTTGCGCGAATTGTCGTGCATCGTAACAGATCACGGCAGAACCTTGTGGTCGTAAAAGCTTGGCGATTTTTTGAGCATACTCAACTATCGGCATATGGACATTGTAACGGGCCTGATGGATTATCGGATTATCCGATCGAGCAGACCCTTCACTGTAAAAAGGGGGATTAGAGACGATCCAATCAAATCCATTTTTGTCCTCATATTCCAAAAAATCACACTCATGTAAACAATACTCTATGTTATTTATCTGTGCATTTCGTCTTGAAATTTGCGTATAAACACTCTGTTTCTCGACTGCTTCCAGCTGGACATCACAATCACGACCTACCAATAGTCCTACGATACCGCATCCAGCACCTACGTCCAGCATTCTGCCTTTGGGATTGAAGTGTGTGATAAATCCGTACAACAATATCGAATCACTGTTGTAACAGTAACCGCCATCGGGTTGATAAAGGAGCATTTACGACTCTTTTCGTTATTATTTAGACAATTATATCTTCAAGTAGGTCAAATCATGATTATCATCCCTGCCCGTCTCGCTTCTACTCGTTTTCCACAAAAAGTTCTCGCAGATATCGGAGGACTTCCGATGGTGATTCGTACCGCTAAACGGGTTGAATCCATCGACCGTGTGGTAGTAGCATGCGACGATGAAACCATTTTAGATGTCTGTGCCGCGCATGGCGTTGAAGCACGCCTCACCTCCACCACACATAAAAGCGGCACCGACCGTATCAATGAATGCGCGCAACTGCTTGATATTCCGGATGATGAACTCATCATCAACGTCCAAGCCGATGAGCCGTTTATTGAGACCGAAGTCTTAACACTCTTAATCCAACGACTTAATGAACTCAAAACTCAAAAAGCTCCGTTTATAATGGCAAGCTGTTACAATGCTATCAATACCGAATCAGCACAAGATCCCAACATGGTCAAGGTCATCACCGATGATGTCCATAATGCCATTTATTTCTCCCGTTCACCAATTCCCTTTAATCGCAGTGGTGAAGCGAACTATTTTGGACATATTGGGATTTATGGATTTACAAAAAAATCTCTACACGATTTCTGTGCCCTTGGTGAAGCACCGCTCGAAGACATCGAAAAACTCGAACAGCTTCGAGCCTTGTACCACGGCAAAAAGATATCCATGGTAAAAGTAGCTAGTAGCGGATTTGGAATTGACACGGTGGAAGATTTAGAGCGAGCTAAAAAGATTTTTGGTGTTTAATATTTTCCTCAAATAAAAGCATAGCCATCCATAGTCTAAAAAGGAAGAAACGAATGCAACGCTATAAAATCATTCATCGTACGTACTATAACTATTCTTCCAGTGTAATCCTAGAACCGCACACTCTTCTTCTGCGCCCAAGAGAAGACCATGAGCTTCGTATCGAATCTTTTGGATTAAAAACGACACCTTCTTCAACTTTAAATTGGCATCGTGACGTGGAAGGAAACTCGGTTGCAATCGCAAGTTTCACGGCTCCTACTACTCAGCTTTTAATTGAGAGTGAAGTCATCATCCAGCAGTTCAATGAAGATCCTCTGGACTTTATTGTTGAAGACTATGCTATAGATTATCCCTTTGTTTACCAAGGTGATGACCCTATTTTACTTTTTCCGTACCTGACATTACCTGATGCAAAAACAACCAATGTTGTAAACACATGGATTAGCAATTTTTGGCAACAAAATGAAAACATTCAGACTTACACGCTCTTACAACGTATAGCCAAGCATATTAATATGACACTTTCCTACCGTGTAAGAGAAGAACCGGGTGTTCAAACTGCTCTTGAAACACTCTCATTGGGTACAGGGTCATGTCGAGACTTCGCATTGCTTTTTATGGAGGCCATGAAGTGCTTAGGGCTTGCTTCTCGATTTGTCAGTGGATATCTTCATGCGCCGTTAATGGTACAGGAAGTCGGATCAACTCACGCATGGGCTGAAGTGTATTTGCCAGGGGCCGGATGGAAAGGATTTGATCCAACCATTGGTGACATCGTTGGAAGCGATCATATAGCTGTAGCCGTTTCACGTTTAGCTCAATGCGTACCTCCTATAGCTGGAGCCTACACAGGTTCTGCCAAGTCAGAATTGGATGTGGGAGTATGGGTAAGCCTATTGTGAAAAAGACTTTAAAATTTATACCAAATCGCTTAAAAGCTAACATTGTACAAGGATAAAAGATGAATATTATAAACCTCTCAGTACAAAAGATTTTTAATAAAAAACACCAGATTTTTGCCTATGAACTCCTCTTTAAAGACAGCTCAAACAGGGATACCGGATTATCAGACAGCGTTAGAGGTACATCCCAGCTTATCATGAGTTCTATAACCAGTCCCGAACTCGACAAACTGCTTGGAAAAAAGAGTCTTGGATTTGTTAATATAGATGAATTTACCCTGACCAAAGGGATTTTGGATGTTTTGGATAAGGATCGATTTGTCCTCAATATCCACGAAGACATCAAGCTCGATGAAACTATAGTCAATAAAATCATCCAGTACAAAAAAAGAGGGTTCATGCTCTCATTAGAGCGTTTTGACTCCAGTGCAGCTATGATCAATAAATTTAAACAACTGTTCAACTTTATCGATATCATCAAAATGGATGTTGCCCTCTCACAACCCGAAAATCTAGAAAAAGTAATGAAAAAATTTGAAGGAACTCGTATTCAACTTTTAGCTCAAAATATTGAGACAAAAGAAGATTATAAAAAATGCCAAGATCTAGGGTTTCACTTGTTTCAAGGCTACTACTTGGACCGACCTGATGTGATCGAAATCATTGGTCCCAAAGAAGCTGCTCAATTTATCATTCTTCAACTCATTAAAATCATCAAAGAAGACAATACCGCCAATGAAAAACTGGAACATTTTTTAAAAAAACAGGCTGATTTATCGTATAAACTGATCCAATTTTTCAATAACTCCGAAAAACTCAACGTTAAAGTCGAATCGTTGACCCAAGTGATCAACCTGATGGGGAGACAAAAACTGCTTCGATGGCTGATGCTCTATTTATACTCGGAACTCTCTAAAAATCCTGCATCCAAGACACTGCTAGAACTCGCCATAAAAAGAGCCGAAAGTATGGAAGCCGATGCATCACCGCAAAACAAAGATAAAGCTTATTTAGCAGGGATGTTTTCGCTTCTCAGCTCCATCTTTGAGACCAATATCAGAGAGTTGATGAACCACATCAATATGGACAGCGACATTACTTCATTGGTTCTTGATAAAAAAGGGATCTTTGCAGGAAGTTTAATGCGGGCGGAACAAGCAGAAAAAGAGTACCTTAGAAAAATCATGATTGCTAATTTTGATAAACTTTATACTACAGATTTGGTCAATACTCTGGAATGTGGCGGAATACCGATTGATAAGAATAAAATAGGAGATAAAAAATAAGAAAGTACAAACTACCTCAGTAAAGAGGTAGTTCTATCTAAAAGAAATTTAGATATTGTCGCGGATGTTAAGCTCAGCAATTAACTTGATGTAGCTTGGACGGTTTGTACGCTTCAAATAACGCATCAAACGACGACGTTGTCCAACTAATTTCAAAAGGCCCAAACGTGAAGAGTGATCTTTTTTGAAAATTTTAAGGTGTTCTGTTAACTCAGCAATACGAGTTGAAAGAAGTGCGATTTGAACTTCACTTGAACCAGTGTCACCTTCAGTACGTTGGTACTGTTTAATGATTTCTATTTTTTTAGCCGTATCTAAAGCCATAATAGCCTCCTGATGGGTAGTTTATTTACTCGAAAAATAATTTTCTCAAAGCAGGTCGCAATTATAGCCAAAAAAAAACTTATTTACTATAAAAAGCACCCTAAAGTACCTCTAATAGTTTTAAGCTATAATGACCTTAATTAAATAACTTGAATTTAGAAGAGTAACGCTTGGCAAAAGTAAAAAAGAGAGCCATTAACGCCAGCACCATCCTTTCGGCAATATTTGCATCTCGTGACCTTAGTATGGTCGTTTTTGTCATGGCTATTTTGGCGATTATTATCGTCCCTTTACCCAGCGGAATGCTCGATATGCTGCTCGCGATTGTTATCGCAATTTCGGTTCTCGTCTTGCTTATTTCACTGTACATTCCACGTCCTACGGACTTGACAACCTTTCCAACACTTTTGCTCATTATCACCCTCTTTCGTCTCTCGCTGAATATTGCCACCACAAGAATGATTCTCAGTCATGGTCATGAGGGACCAGAAGCCGTCAGTGATATCGTCACGAGTTTTGGAAATTTCGTTATCGGCGGCAACTATGTCATCGGGATTATCGTTTTTAGTATCATCGTTTTGATCAATTTTATGGTTATTACCAAGGGTTCAAACCGCGTTGCAGAAGTCGCAGCGCGCTTTACCCTCGATGCAATGCCGGGTAAACAGATGGCCATTGACGCCGATCTCAACAGTGGACTCATCGAAGAAGCTGAGGCCAAACGCCGTCGTGCTGAGATTTTACAAGATGCCAATTTCTATGGAGCCATGGACGGATCGGGTAAGTTTATCAAAGGGGATGCGATTGCGGGGATCATCATCACCACAATCAATATCATCGGCGGTTTTTTAATCGGTATTTTTCAATTTGATCTGGATGTATCCGCAAGTGCACAAACGTATACCATACTCACTATTGGGGATGGTCTTGTCTCCCAAATTCCTGCGTTAATTATCTCAACAGCAACGGGTATCATGATCACACGTGCTTCCAACGATGAGGGCAATTTTGCCGAGGGAAGTATCAATCAACTCATGGGTAATGCCAAAGTCATGATCATCGTGGGTGTGATCATGCTGATGTTTGCCGCTGTTCCTGGACTTCCAACGATCTCAATGGGCTTTGTCGGTTTGGTCTTTTTAGGGCTTGGTTACGCGTTGTATAAATTTGAAAAAGGGGACTTTGTCCTTACTAAATCCCCCTCAATCGGTGAATCAGGAACTTCTAATCCTTCAAGTGATGAGACTACTGAAGCCGGTGCCTCTGCTTCCTCCACAACACGCAAACGATCCAACGAAGAGATTGCCAAAGAAGAAGAAGCAGCACTGGAGGACATCCTCAAAATCGAGATGCTTGAACTCACCCTTGGCTATCAGCTCATCCGTCTTGCGGATGGAACACAAGGGGGAGATTTATTGGAGCGTATTCGCTCAATGCGCCGTAAGATCGCTTCTGATTTTGGTTTCTTAATGCCTCAGGTACGTATCCGTGATAATCTGCATCTCAAACCAAACCAATACTCTATTTTACTTAAAGGGGTCTCTATCGGTGATGGCATGATCCAGCCCGATCGTTATCTCGCTATGGACAGTGGAATGGCCATCGGAGAGCTTGAGGGCGGTGAACCGACCAAGGAGCCGGCATTTGGGCTTGACGCCTTTTGGATTGCCCCAGAACAAAAAGAAGATGCGATCATCAATGGGTATACGGTTGTCGACCCTGCAACCGTTATCTCAACACACATGAGTGAGTTAATCAAGAAACATGCAGAAGAGCTACTAACCCGTCAAGAAACCCAAATACTCATTGATAAGATCAAAAATGATTATCCAGTCGTCATTGATGACTTACTCAAAGTTGCCAACATCGGCTTGATCCAACGTGTGTTCAAAGGCCTTTTGCACGAACGTGTCCCTCTCAAAGACATGATCACCATTCTCGAAACCATAGCCGACGTTGCCGAATACACCAAAAGCGTGGACGTCATCACCGAACATGTACGGGCAAAACTTTCGCGTATTATCACCCAAGCCTATACTGGGGCTGATGGAATTATAAAATTGTTGACATTTGACGCTATGAGCGAACAACGATTACTTGAAAAATCTCAAGAACACGATGGCATTAAACAGCTGATGCTTAATGTTGGAGAGATCAATGCCCTCATTCAAGCTACCAGTGAAAAAGCAAGTGAACTGCTGCAAAAAGGGGTATCACCCATCGTCATTATTGTTGATCCAAAACTACGCCGACCGTTGGCAGAGATTTACGAACGCTTCAATCTTGAAATTATCGTCCTTTCGCATGCTGAAATCGACTCCAGTGCCAAGTTTGAAGTACTTGGCTCCATTACATTAAATAAATAGGATATATTCATGAACAAGACCATTTACCACCTTTCGCATATCGACTTAGACGGCTACAGCTGTCAGCTCGTTATGGCACAAACAACACACACAATGATCAGTTATAACGCCAATTACGGTGCAGAAGTGATGGAGCGACTTACTGAGATCGTAGAGCTTATCAAAAAAGAGAAACAAGAAGCGACTATTTTGATCAGCGACCTTAATCTCTATCCCGAAGAGGCTAAATGGCTTAACAATGAGATTAACCGTCTCAATGATACCGGTTGGAAGATCACCATCACCCTGCTCGATCACCACGGTAGTGGAAAAGATACTGCGGCTTTGTATCCATGGTATTTTCTAGATACTGAACGCTGTGCGACCAGGATCGTCTATGAGTATGCTCAAGAGCATTACGGACTACAAAGCGGCGGATGGCTCGAAGCCTTTGTCAAAGTGGTTAACGCCGTTGATTTATGGCACCAAGACGAAGTAGAAGATTTTGAATACGGTAAAGTCTGTATGCGTCTCATCAGCGATGCCAAAGAGATCAATCGTGTTATGTTTGCCTCCGAAGATCGTGGCTATAAACTCGCTATGCTGGAACAAGCAGCACTTATGCGCTTTGCCCCTAACGCCAATATCGCGCTAGATGAAGCGCTTCATAAAATGAAAAAAGATTTTTTTAAAGACGGTGTGGACAATACTTTGGACAATCTTTCTACCAAACATATTGTTAGCTTATTGGGGACAAAACGCTCTGTTATGACCATCTATTACAAAGGATGGCGCGGATTTTTGAGCTATGGCTTGGGTAATACTTCCATCATCGGAAACGGATTTTTGACTACCTATGGTGAGTTTGATTTCTTTTTAGATGTCGGAACACGTGGTACGATGAGTCTTCGCGGACACAACCGTGTGGATGTCGCGATGATGTCCGGCGAATGGGTAGGCGGTGGTGGACACCCTAATGCCGCAGGTGGAAGAATCCAAGGATTCAAAGAGCAGTTTCGTTATGATAAGGTGAAACTTCAAATCGAAAACATGCTCTCTACTAAAGAAGCTATACATGGTAAACTCCCTCATAAAATAGAAGAATAATGATCCAAATCAACAATCTCATTAAAAGCTACGGCACGCGAGTTCTCTTTGAGGACTTGTCCCTCAAACTAAATAGCGGTAATAAAGTTGGCTTCGTCGGACGTAACGGTACGGGAAAATCCACTCTTTTTAAAATCATTTTGGATGAAGAACATTACGATAGCGGCGAGATCATCATCCCCAAGAACTACCGTATCGGCACGCTTCGTCAACATCTGCATTTTACCCATAAAACGGTGCGTGATGAGTGTGCTTCGGTCTTAGAAGATGATGCCCAACACGATGTCTATAAAGTCGAAAAAATCCTCTTTGGTTTAGGATTCACGCAAGAAGATTTAGATCGTGATCCATTGAGCTTTTCCGGCGGGTATCAAATTCGTATGAACCTCGTCAAACTCCTCGTCACTGAACCCAATCTCCTGCTTTTGGACGAACCGACCAACTACCTCGATATCGTCTCTTTACGATGGCTTGGTGCCTTTATCCGTTCGTTTGAGGGCGAAGTGATCCTCATAACCCACGATCGTGATTTCATGGACTCCGTGAGCACACACACGATGGGTCTGCGCCGTAAAAATGTTTCGATCATCAAAGGAAACAGTGTCAAATATTATGAGATGATGGCACAAGAAGATGAACTGTACCTCAAAACAAAAATAAATCACGATAAAAAGCGTGAAGAACTCATCGACTTTGTAGCTCGTAACAAAGCCCGTGCTTCCACGGCCGTCATGGCACAATCCAAACAAAAAGAGCTCGATAAAATGGGGATTATGGAAAATCTGGAAAACGATAGCGACCTATCGTTTTCATTCTCCTATTCCCCTACTCCTGCCAAAGTGATCATGAGCGTCAAAGACCTCTCTTTTGGATACAACGCCAACGAATTGCTCTTTGAAAATCTCACTTTTAATTTAGAAAAAAACAAGTGCCTCGCCATCATCGGTAAAAATGGTAAAGGAAAATCAACCCTGCTCAATGCAATAGCAGGTGTGTTAACGCCAAACGGTGAGATCACGATGCACCCATCAACTGCCATAGCCCATTTCGGTCAGACCAATATTGAGCGGCTTAATACCAACAGTACCATCATCGATGAAATTCAAAGCGCGGACAATACCCTGCCCAATGTCAGAGTGCGCGGTATCTGCGGAACGATGATGTTCAGTGGCGATGATGCCGAAAAAAAGATCAGTATCCTCTCAGGGGGAGAGCGCAGCCGTGTCATGCTGGGTAAGATCATCGCTACTCCTGCCAACCTCCTGTTCCTCGATGAGCCGACCAACCACCTCGACATGCAATCCATCGATTCACTCACCGATGCGGTCAAACGTTTTGAAGGCTCTACGGTCATCGTTACCCACTCTGAAATGCTGTTACGTGAGCTGGCTGATCAGCTTATCATTTTCCGTGAGGGCGGTGCAGAATTTTTCAACGGTACCTACGATGAGTTTTTAGAAAAAATTGGCTGGGAAGACGATATCAGCGATGCGCCAAAAGCACCAAAACCAGTACAACAAGGTTCCAAGAAAGAGCAAAAACAACAACGTGCAGAGATAGTCCAAGAACGTTCTCGTCTCTTAAACCCTCTCAAAAAAGAGATCGATCATTGTGAAAATACCATTATGAAACTCGAAGACAAACTCAAAACTTCCCACGAACAACTCATCACCTATTCCAATAACGGCGATAGTAGTAAACTTATGGAAGTGTCCAAAAGCGTCGCTGCGGATGAGAAGATGATCGAGGAGCTATTTGAGCGTCTCGAAGTTGCCAGCAATGAATTTGAGCGTATTACCAAAGAAACCGATGAAAAACTCAACGCCCTCTAAACAGAGACTCGATCAGCTCCTCACGAGCCTCGGATACGCAAGCCGTAATGAGTCTAAAAAGCTCATTGCCTCAGGGCATGTCACTGTTGAGGGAAAACAAGTCAAAAAAAGCGACTTCAAAGCCTTTCATCATGATGTACAATTTAACGGTGAACCTCTTGATCCCTTGCAAGGAATCGTTATTCTAATGAATAAACCTGTGGGCCTAGTCTGTTCTCATGATGATGGAGAGGGGCAACTTGTCTATGATCTGCTTCCCACTCGATGGCGAAATCGTGATCCCAAAATCTCCACAATCGGACGGTTGGACAAAGAGACCAGCGGGCTTTTATTACTGACGGATGATGGTCAATTACTTCATCGCCTCACCTCCCCCAAATATCATGTCCCAAAGTTGTATGAAGTAACACTGGATAGACCGTTAAAAGGGAATGAAGCAGAGATATTTAGCGCTGGAAGCCTCATGCTCAACGGTGAAAAAACCGCGTGTCTACCTGCAAAACTCAGCATCATAGATGAGACCCACGTAACACTCGAGATCACTGAGGGGCGCTACCATCAAGTGCGTCGCATGTTTGCCGCTGTTGGCAATCATGTCACCGCATTGCACCGTACTCGTATCGGTAATTTAACGCTTGGGGATTTAAAGGTTGGAGAGTATCGATTATTATCCTTAGATGAATTATTAACCGTGAGCCTTTAAGCCATCCGCAATCAACATCTTGAGATACGATTGATACGGAATATCATTTTTATTTGCTTGAATTTTCAACGTTTCAATCATATCAATAGGCATACGAATCGAGATTGTTTTCGCGCTTTTTTGCAACTTTGTAAGACGCATCGGTTTGGCTTTGTCCCAGTCGATGTATTCGGTAGAGTCATGCTCGTCCCAAAATATTGCTGTCTCTTCTTCTGTTTTTAATTCAGGAATTTTTTTCATAATAGCTTCTCTCCTTTTTACTCATAGCGCGTGCCGAAATTACTCTGATCTTTTGCTCCCGTACAGTGAAAGCAACAAAAAGATATTGAGTATCATCGGTCTTTCCGAGTGCATAGCATCGACATTCTTCTTCTGAGTGTGCTGTGTCTTCATAAACGAGTAATGGTTCGTTAAAAAATATCGCTTCAATCAGCCAAAAATCGAGTCCATGCTTGAGTTTATTTTTTTCGATGTTGCCATCATCCCATTCAAATCCACGTAATCGTTCGACATTCAGACAATCAAACATCACCGACCTTTTACTAAATGTATGTAATGATTATATACATTTAAATCTATCAAGTCAAGTCTAAGCAACTATCCTTTCGCTATAATCTCATCATGACAATTATATGTGACCATCCCTCATTTATCATCGCTGTAAAAAATGCAGGAGTCAATTTTCATTCCGAAGAAGAGGCAGGATTTGTCGTACAGGTAAGCCAAGAGGTTGGCATACCCCTCTTCCCCGTCCACCGTCTGGACAAGATGACCTCAGGCTTGGTCATACTCGCCAAAACCTCCGAAGCCGCCGCACAGTTTGGCAAAATGTTTGAAAACCGTGAGGTCGAAAAATACTATCTCGCCATCAGCATGCGAAAACCAAAAAAGAAACAAGGCTGGGTAAAAGCAGACATGGGAGCCGCAAGACGCGGTGACTATAAACTTCTGCCTACCATGGACAATCCCGCTATCACACAGTTTATCAGCTGTGCATTGCGTACCCACGAACGCTTTTTTCTCATCAAACCCCATACCGGAAAAACCCACCAAATCCGCGTCGCCCTCAAAAGTTTAGGCTCTCCGTGTGCTGGAGATGAACGTTACGCCAATGCTGACGAAGCACGGAAAGAAGATCGTGGCTATCTGCATGCGTATGCCCTACGTTTTAGACTATATGATGAAACATTTGAGTTTGTTTCACCGCCCGATGAAGGAGAGCGGTTTTTGAGTCCTGAGTGTACTAAAAAGCTTGCACTATGGAACAAGCCGTGGGAACTGTTTTAATCTAATGATGAGTTAACATTACTAACACAATAAGTGTAAGAAACTTACTTCTTGGTATTTTGTATTTATGCTACAATAAGACAATAAATTGAATTAGGATAAGCCAATGAGCAAGCCTCCATTTTCAGCACATAAAGCTCTTAAAGCCGTCAATGTTTCTCAGATGATCGAAGGGTACAAGCCTACTGATAAAAAAGAAGTGAAAGAGCAAGTTAAAAAAATACTTTCGCATAAATGAAATACTACCCACCTTCCAATCATATCTATTACGAAAACAGCGACATTCCAATCAATAAACTCAATATTCATGATTCTCAACTCATACATGAGCTTGAGCGTGAACTCCTTCTTAAAAGCTATGAGTATTTTCACACGAACTTAACAGAGGGTACTTGCTTCGACCAAAACTACCTTCAAACAATCCATAAGCATCTATTCGAAACACTTTATGCATGGGCAGGAGAATATCGTGCCGTGAATATTTCAAAAGGGACAAGTATGTTTTGTCCCTATATGAATTTGGACGGATTTTCGGAAGATATTTTTAAACAACTTGAATCAGAAAATTATTTACGTGATTACGAAGACGAATCAACTAAAGAAAAGTTTGCCAAACGTTTGGCATATTACATGTGTGAGCTTATCGTCTTACATCCATTCAGTGAAGGAAACGGAAGGTCATTACGGCTTTTCTTTGATATGATCGTCACATATAATGGATATGAGTATATAGATTATGCAGATACTCTGAACGATGACGCATTTATTACTGCATCCATAGATTGTATGCAAACCGATTGTTCGAAAATGGAATTAATCATTTTAACTGGTTTGAGCAAATCTCACTAAATAAGCCAGATATTTATATGACTTTAGACGACTTACAACATCACTTAAAAACCAATGCCACTACCGTAACAACAGAGTACACACGTCTCTTTCATGGGAGAGGAAATGCCTATGACGGATACAGTTTTCTCACGGTTGACAGCGTAGACAAAGTCCTCTTTGCTGTGTTATTTGACATGGATGACGAAGAAGAAGCAATTGTCTCAATGTTACGTGATTTCTATACGGCTGAAGGTAAATGGGAAGCATTGGTAGTTCAACAACGCTATACTAAAGATGCCCCATCAACGATAATAGCAGGGGAAATACCTACGCAAACCTTTGCCATCGAAAATGACCTCAAATACCATATTAACTTCCTTAATGCTCAAAACATCGGATTTTTTCCCGATATGACAATCGGACACACCTTTGTCCGTGACCATGCAAAGGGTAAAAATGTTCTAAACCTCTTTTCCTACACCTGCTCATTCTCTGTTGTGGCAATCGAGGGAGGGGCAACATCAGTTGTCAATGTCGATATGAATAAAAATGTCCTCACCACAGGACGAGAAAATCACAGACTTAATGGTCTTGATACCAAAAAAGTGCAGTTCATGCCCTATAATATCCTTAAATCATGGAGCCGTATCAAAAAAGCGGGACCGTATGATCTCATCATCATCGACCCCCCCAGTTTTCAAAAAGGCTCTTTTGCGGCAACAAGCGACTATGCGAAGATCATCCGAAGACTTCACGAGTTCGCCGCCGAAGAATGCACCGTCTTAGCCGCACTCAATGCTCCTGAGTTGAATACAGCATTTATCAAAGAGCTTTTTTACGAAAATGCCCCTGAATTTAGCTATATTAAGAGACTGGAAAATTTAGCGAGTTTCCCTGCAATAAATGAAGAACGAAGTCTCAAAAATTTGATATTTAAAAAAGGTATACCTCATGAATCTTGACTGCAAAGACTTAGACTGTCCAAAACCTGTGCTGGAACTCAAAAAAGCCCTCGAATCACTCCCCCAAGACGGGATTATCGATCTCGAGCTAAACAGTGTATCATCCGTGGAAAACTGCCGAAGATTTGCCCTTTCTCAAGGGTGTACTTCCACTGAAGAAAAACGCCCATACGGGGTAACTGTGATGAGAATCGTCAAAGGATTTGGCTGTGATGTCGTCGAGCATACTAGTGAATCTACTCTTTTAAATCGAACTATATTTGTCAAAACGGATCGAATCGGCAATGGAGAACTTGGCAAAAAACTGATGAATGGATTTTTAAAAACAACCTTGGAATTTGAAGCACTTCCTCGATACATCATCTTTGTAAACGAAGGGGTACTGCTCACAACACAAGTAGAAAACAGCGAGATTATCGCATCGTTGCAAGCTCTTGTAGGTCGCGGTGTTACGGTTTATACCTGTGGACTATGTCTGAGTGATTTTGGAATCAATCCTACTGCTGTTAGTGTTGGTGAGATCGGTAATGCTTACGACACAATGCGTATCTTACTCTCTACAAACGTGGTATCGCTATAATCGTTCACCGTATTGTGCTAAACTATTCTAATCTAAGCTCTTAAAAAAGGATTTATCATGCAACAAACTTTTGAAGTTCTTAATGTTAAATGCGGAGGATGTGCCAATACGCTTATGAAAAGCCTGGCAGATGATTTTGGCGAAGTGAGCGTTGATCTCGAGTGTGAACCACGCAAGATCACGTTGAACATCGAAGACAATCAAATGGAGAAGCTCAAACTAAAACTGAGAAGTCTGGGCTATCCATTAACAACCGATGAACTCAATACCCTGCAGACACTGACAACTAGCGCCAAGAGTTTCGTCTCATGCGCTATTGGCAAGATGGATATTTAATTAATACGTCTTTTGAAAACTTGTAAAGAGGTAATCATCTGACGCAACCGATGCATGACAGGCAACACACTCTGAAGAACCTTTTGCATACGGTACATAGGTATCCCCTTTTTTAACGTATCGTGCATATCCCCAATGATCGCCGTTTTGATTATAGTTTTTTGAGTCTTTTACCATGTATTCGACCCGTTGAAGCTGATCAGCTTCAAGTGCATCTGGAAATGTTGCCATCGGTTTCACACTCCATGCGACCTTCACGATCTTACTTCCCTCTGGAAGCGGCTGTTTTTTTGCCATAAGCGCTTCCATGGCGATTGGATTTGCCATAATATAGCGCAACTCTTTTTTGTCAGTACGAAAATGCGTAGCAACAATCTTATAATCCTGATACCCTTCTACCTCACGAAAAGACAACCCATTATCGGGCATTTTAATGTCAGGAAGTGACGCTGCGATTAAGACAGATGAAAAAAGAAATGCTGTTGAAAGTACAATAGAACGTGAAAACATGAGAATCCTTTTAGTATTATTTGATAGATTCTACCCAATGATTATCAAAATAGTGTAAAAACACACTCAATATACTTAATCCACCAACACAATCCCCATCGTTTCGAGTAAAAATAGTGCCTCGTAACGGCTGAAAATTGCACCCTTGAGATGGTTGGAACGTATGTCTATCGAGGTGTTTTGTGCATTCGTAAAATCGGCACCTTCAAGATGAGTATTGGCAAACAATGCACCTTTAAAATCCGTACCTGTAAAATTACCGTTTATAAGTATCGCGTTACTAAAATCAACCTCTTTAGCTCGGCATTCCGTCACCACTATGCGCTCCAACGTCAAACCCAAAAAATTGCTGTCATTGAGAATGCACTGCGTAAATCGCAAAGGCTCAGCAGTGAGTAAACTCTTCCAATCCCCCATCGTCCAATCGATCCCAATCATCTTGCACGACAAAAAATCAACATCGCTCATCTTGGTATTGGTCAATTTCATCACACTCATATTACAGTTTACAAAACGGCATTCGACAAACTTACACGCGAAAAAAAAGGTCTCACTAAAATCGCAAGAGATAAACGTACAGTCTTCAAACTCCGATTTACTGATCTTCTGGCCATGCAGGTCGATCCCCTCAAAGTTTTCTGCAAAAACGTCCATATTGTCGGTGATATTATTTTGAATACTCATAAAATTTCTTTATAACTGTCCAATACCCATGCCGATGAGTGTTGTGAAAAACCAATTTTTGGATAATACTCTACAGCCGAGGGAGCAGAGAGTAAAATCATTTTACATTTTGAACCCAATTGTTCCCTCATTTTTATGATGAGCATTTTACCTACCCCATGATGTTGGAGCTCAGCATCTACTGCCAAATCCGACAAATAGCAGCAATAACTAAAATCTGTAACGGCTCGTGCTACCCCTACAATCTTATCATCAATTACCGCTGTAACAATAATATCAGCATTTTTAATCATATTCTCGATGCATTCTAAATCATCAATAGGTCTGCGTTCTCCAAGCGTTGAATGACTTAAAATATCAATAAATTCTTTAGTAGAGAGTGTCGGATTGATTTGATAGTTAATGTTCATGCAACTCCTTTGATGTGACTCTTACTGATCATTATCACTCGTACTACACGTTGTGATTCCCTCACCTGCATCACACATATAGTGGATCTCATTCAATACTTTTATTTTAACATTCAAATCCTAATTTAGAGAATTGCAACTAAAAATCGATATACTTTCTCATTACAAAAAGGATTACCATGGGTAGCCAAAACGCATCACTAAACGATCAGGACAAAGCGTTTATCGCCGAGCAGAAAATGTTCTTCATCGCAAGCAGTAGCGGTGAAGAAGTCAACCTCAGTCCTCGGGGATATGACTGTTTCAAAATAACCGGTGATAATGAAGCAGTATTTCTCGACTATGCCGGAAGTGGAAATCGCACGGCTCGAGACAGTGCAGCCCATGGAGAAATAACAATTATGTTTTGCTCATTTACAGATAATCCTATGATTTTACGTCTCTTTTGCAAGGGCGAAACAATCGATAAAAAAGATACAGAGCTGCAAGAGTTATTTCATTCTTCTGATCTAAAAGGGATGCGACAATTTATTAAACTCACAATTTATTGCGTCGAACACAGCTGTGGCATGAGCGTACCACGATACGAATTCATTAACCAACGCAATGATCTCAAAGAGTGGTGCCATGATGAGGATCGTGCAGGTAGGCTTGACGGATACATACAACGCAAGCTTATTCCTCTGGATTTAAGTACATTCAAACCAGGAAAAAATGTATGACCTCATCCAACTTCTCCCTCCCTGACTATCTTAATCGTATTGGTTATAGTGGTGATATGTCTCCCAATCACATAACGCTCACAGCGCTTATGAGCCATCAGCTCCAATCCGTACCGTTTGAAAACACAACGGTACAAGCGGGCAAAATTCCCTCACTCCTTCCCGAAGATATCTACACAAAAATCGTCACCGATTCACGGGGCGGATACTGCTACGAAGTCAACGGTCTGTTTGCGATGGCACTCACTGCTGTGGGATTTGAATGGTATTTCGCAGGGGCGCGTCCGATGTTTTATCCTACTCGCCGTCCAAAAACTCATATGGTCGTTATCGTCACTATCGAAGGTAAAAACTACCTATGCGATACAGGGTTTGGCGGATACGGTTTGCGTGAACCGATGCGGATTGCACATGAGGAACATGCCGATCAAAACGGCGATCGATTTTTACTTGAACTACGGGATGATGAATATGTGCTTACCTCATTGGTTAATGATGAATGGACACCGCAATACGGCTTTGCCCTTACACCACAGGAGTGGATCGAGTTTAGCCTGAGCAACTATTTTAACGCTACCCATCCCGATACCATATTTACCCAAAAGAAACTCGCCGTCATGCAAACCGCCACTGGCCGCAAAATTCTCATGGACAATAGCCTAAAGATCATCGATAACGGTATTATAACCCTCACCGACGTTGATTATGATTCCGCTGCACGTGAATATTTTGGATTAATTTGATAATCCTTGATTATCATTTTATATCCGGAAAATTCCCGACCATTTCAGTATAATTTTTTCGGGTTTTAAGAGCTTTAACTACTACATCAAGAGGCTCAGCGTAGAGCTCGCTCAAATCGTATTCATTCTCACCAAGCTCAAATGCGAGTTTTTCATGAGGTGGGTTGAACTGTGCATCTACTCCCGCTTTATTGCCACGTGCATCGATACGGTACCAGCCATACTCTTTTAGATACACAGCATTCAGTCCATGGAGACAGTAAACTCCTTGTGTATATTCCGAACAACTGAGTCGTTGATAGCATAATGCTGTAGGTATTCCATTAACACGTAGCAATGCCGCTAACAGATGGCTTTTAGCATAACACCATCCCGTCTTGTATTCGAGGACTTCACTCGCACTGCATGTCGTGACTCCTTCACCTGCATCACCCGTATGACGTATCTCATCGCGAACGAACTCGAAACACCGCTTGACTGTCTCTGTCTCGCTGTTACACCCTTGGGTTAATTCACGAGCTTTGGCACTAACGAAAGGATGGCTAAAGTCGATGATGTCTGATGACTCTAAAAATTTCTCCATTTAGATTAACACCTTTAACTTACGTCCACCCGAAATCTCAAATTTTTCTCGCTCATAAAATGCCAATGTAGCATCAAACTCTGGCAGAGGAGGAGTCGTTACCTCCAGACGTTTCCAGCTTCTCTCATTACCGAACTCTTTGACCGATCGAACCAATATCTTACCAATACCTCTTGAACGATACGCTGATCGAACATATAACTCCGCCATCGTGCCAAATGCCCCCTCGGCATAAAGGGCATACCCCTCATACACCGTTACAAAACCAATAAGTTCATCTGTAGTTTTATCTTTTGCTACAAAAACAAAATTTTTCTCATTGATAATAAAATCTTCCAATCGCTGTGTCGTTTCTTCTAAATCAAAATTAAAAGCGACAATGCCTATACGGTTCATGATCTCATGTAAAAGTTCACCTACCAATGTCGACACTTCTCTAGAATCTATTTTAGTGGCTCTATAAATACTTAGTGTCTCATTCATAGTAACCCTTTAGAAGTTTTTTTAATTTTAACTACAATCATCAAATAATAATTTAATTTTAACATTCCAACCCTAATTTTAAAACTGCACTCGCAATATGCTACAATCCCATCATGATCTTCCGACACGCCACCATAGATGATATTGAAACCCTCACTTCCCTGCTTAACCGATCCTATCGCGGTGAAAGTTCTCGTGCAGGATGGACAAGCGAAGCAGATCTACTCAGTGGTAAACGCATTGATGAAGCAGGGTTATTTCAACTGTTCAATGACCCTGATTCACTCATCTTGATCGCTCAAACCAATGAAATCATTACCGCTACTATCCATGCACATCGCAAGCTAGATAGCGTCCACTTCGGACTTTTCGCCGTCGAACCAACCCTACAAGGAAACGGAATCGGAAAAGCGATGTTATCCTACGCGGAATCTGAAGCTAACCATACATGGAAAATAAACACTGCCATTATGGAAGTCATCACTCACCGTGTAGAACTCATCGAATACTATGAGCGAAGAGGCTATAAAAGAACGGGAGAAGTGATCCCATTTCCAAAATCTGATTTATGGGATATACAAGTCGATTCACTGGAATTCGCTATTCTGAGCAAAGAGTTTAAGAGTATCTACTCATAGTGAAAATCGTTCTCATCTATGATAAAATCGCACCATGAAAACCTTCACCTCCCAATCTCTCAGTGATATACTCGCATGGGCTCACGAAATGCTCAAAGAAAACGATTCTCTCACTTTTGAAGTCATTAATCCCGATATAAGTCGCGGGAACTATGCTGGAGAGTCGGTATCCATTGATGATGTCAACTACATCTATCGCAGCTATAAGGCATGGAGTGATCTAGGCGAACTGCTTTTTTGCCGAATGCTGACACCCAAGATTGTTTCGGAATATACCGTACAACTGACGTATGAGAAATTAGATCTCAGTGATTCCTTTCATCACAGTGATGCCAAAGAAGAAAAATACGGGGTAGAATCTCGTTTTAGTGCCATTCATAAAAACGAAGAGCTAGCCTTTTTATCTCCCTATCTACGAGCACTACGAAGTGTCCGTGTGGGTGAACGAAAACGGATTTTAAATCTGGGGATCAATACGGGGGATGAGTTTGATCTTATTCGTAAAATCCTCTCAGAAGAAGAATATTACAACATAGAGCTCGTAGGTATCGATCACTCTGTCTCAGCGATTGAAAAGGCACGTGAGCGATTTAATGAGGGCAATACCACTTTCTACGTCCATGATATCAACGACCTTTCTTCTCTAGAGCTGGGACACTTTGATCTCATCATCACTATTGGGACGCTTCAGAGTCCTGGTATTGAGTTCAAACCGCTATTTATGAGGCTCGTCCAAGAGTATCTGACACCTAGTGGTGCACTGATCTTAGGCTTTCCAAACTGTCGATGGATGGGAGGGGAGATGATTTATGGAGCAAAAGCGCCTAATTATGCTTATTCGGAGATGACGCTGTTGTACAAAGATGTCTATTATTGTAAAAAATATTTACAGCAGAAGAAATTTCGAGTAACCCTAACGGGCAAAGATTATGTATTTTTAACGGCTACGAGAATCAAATAATACAGACTCTACACCCATTCTTCAGCAGTCACGCAATAAAGCTCATAATCCACATTATGTTTAACAACTACTTCTTTGATCTCTAGAGACAACGCGTACTCTTGGATAGCGGTGACTACTTTTTCTTCTTTGGCAATGATTTTTACCATCAAATCACCTTTGTATCCTGAATACGTGTGGACATCCTTGATATCATAATTCAAGGCATACTGAAGAATTTTTTTCCGTTCTTCTTGCATCCGCCTATCCTTTCTACTTTTACTAAAATAATATATTGTTTATATTCGTTATAGTATCGTCTTTTTCACACTCATTCATTAATTTGCCCTAGATCACTGCCATATTTCTTGTGTGATAACCACATCACCAAGCTCACTGTGCATGGTCAATTCCCCATCCGCGATGTTACACTGTAACCGCATAGTACGTGCACACAGTTTGTCTATTCCCTCAGCATTCAAATGCCTAACACTGAGATTTTTAAATCGTGCATACGTAGTACTGTTTTGTCGCCACCATGCTTGGGCACTTTTTTGATTGTAGGTATAGACGATTACCTGCTCAGCTCTTCCGCATGCTTTTCGCAGTCGTTTTTCATCGACCTGTCCTAGATCAATCCATAGCTCGATGTCACCGCCATAGTTTTTGTCCCATAACTCAGGTTCTTCATCCTCTCCGCCGATTCCCTTACAAATCGTTAACCTATCAGCCGCATTGAGTGCAAATGCTGCCAATCGGATCATTAAACGTTGTTGTGTCTCAGAGGGGTGTTGCGCAATCGTTATTTCATGCGTCTCATAATAATTTCGATCCATATCAGCCATACTCAGCTGTGCTTTGCAAATCGTCGATCCAGCGGCCATTAGGACTCCTTATAATGGCGCAACTATGACACAACAGTACTTACAACCTAGTCGTTATTTCCTCGAATGGCCCATAAATGGTATTCAATGCCTTCTATCTCACCGGTTAAATGCAGTGCCATTCCTCCAGAGGTATGCAAAACTTTTTTCTCTTCCGCAGAGATGTCGAGTTGAAAATACGTATGATTAACACGATAAGGGATTTGTCTTGGAGCCGTTGGTAGAACTTTGATTTTATATCCTGCCAAATGATAGTTGACCAAGTCCCGTATGGTTTCAATGGTTCCGATTTTTAGATTGTCCATTACCATTTTTTTGAGCTTTTCAGGTGGGATGTCTGATGAAACCGCTAAAACAAATCCACAGGTATCTATGAGTGTTTTGTCTTCGATTTTTGAAACATAAATACCGTATTTACGTGCCTCAATTGGCATTTTGATACTGTTTTGTTCTAAAACAGCACTTAGCATGGTTTTAAGCTCATGCAACAACAGCGCAAAACTCTCTTTTTGTAACTTATGATTGTATTGAAAATCACCGTTGATATGTTTTTCTTTTTTCATAAATATGGAGAGTTCAGAAGCAAGAGAAATAAGCTCTAAATAAATCTCTTGAGGATGCACTTTTTCTTGGGAGAGAAAGAAATGAAATCGATTGTAATAACGATTAATCAATCCAAGCATCAGGTAATCACCCAATTCAGCTACTTGAATAGTACTGTCACTTAACTTTTCAGAAAGTTTTACAATACGAAAATTGAGGATATTGTTCAGCTCTTTTAGTTGAGCTACTAAAAATAAATTTTTATGGCTGTGCAAATAGGTTGGAACAAATACTGAATCCAGAGTAACAGACCCACTGTCCGCTACTGCCCCGATTTGCGCAATTGGCATAACACTGTAGCCTTCGTTAAGCTCTTCTTCACGTAAAAGTAAAAAATTATGCCGTGTCACTACGATATCTGCCACACTGTTCTCGCCAGAATTTGTGTTAGGAACATCCCGTTCACGTTTTGCAATAAGACGTGCCAAGTGAACTTTATCTTCTTCAAAACACAGTATATCGGTACGATCAATGTCTAATGCTAATGCTAAATAGATGGTTTTTCCTGCATCTGATGGCTCTATAGTAATAACCAGATTATGGGATTTTGTCGTAATATCTGTCAACGGCGGAGTTAAAATGGGCAGTATAAAAAGCTGCTAAAAAGTAGTTTTTACAACCAAAAGCTTAAAGAAGCAAATTAAATTTGCTAAAGTCTC
>NCIJ01000005.1 GCA_002282015.1 Sulfuricurvum sp. 17-40-25
ACGCAAGGATGGATTTTTAAACGCATAATCCACCATAACCCCATACTCTGTACCGCTGTTAATACTATTTATAGAACCATTTCCTTTTACTTTTTTGGCAGATGTTTCAACACTTAAAGGCTCGTGAGCCATCGCTGAAGCTTTTTCAAAACCAATAGTATTGATACGACCATTGGATTGAATCACTTCTCCCGAAACAGTATAAGCCCGTTCACAAATATCGTTAAAACTGACCGCATACCCCAAAAAGGGAATTACGATAGCACTGTATGCCCATCTAGCTCTCATTGTCATATTAAAACCTCATCATTAAAATAGCATGATGGTATTTTATGGATTCAACGTGAGAAAATCATGAGAAATGAAAAAAACGAGTGGCTTGACAACCCTATGATGGATTGTTATAATGTCAGCATACATAGATTACTATTTTGCAACTGCATATCTCACACCAAAAACCTACATACACACTAAGGCTTCCTTCATAATGAGCGAAAACGTAAAAACCCCTACTCCTCGAAATAACTCCAAAAATCGTACCCATACCCCTGTAGATGGATTCACCATTGAAGCACTTCGAACAAAGTCACTCGAAGAGTTACTTACTATCGCAAGCACATTAAATGTCGAAGATCCCAATGAGCTTAAACGCCAAGACCTGATCTTCGAAATCCTCAAAACACAGGTACAGCAAGGCGGATTCATTCTCTTTACGGGTATTTTGGAGATTATGCAGGATGGTTACGGTTTCTTACGTGCTATCGATCAAGGCTTTAGTGATTCCATGCACGATGCCTATGTTTCTAGCACACAGATTCGCCGTTTCGCGTTGCGTAATGGGGATATCGTTACAGGACAAGTTCGTGCACCCAAAGACCAAGAGCGCTATTATGCCCTTCTCAAAGTCGAAGCAATCAACTATCTTCCACCTGAAGAGTCAAAAAAACGCCCTCTTTTTGAAAATCTCACACCTCTTTATGCGTTAGAGCAGATCAAACTCGAGCACAATCCGATGAAACTCACGGGACGTATGATGGATCTTTTCTCTCCTATTGGAAAAGGACAACGCGGTTTGATCGTAGCACCTCCACGTTCAGGTAAGACAGAACTTATGAAAGAGATTGCTCACGGGATTACCAACAATCACCCTGAAATCGAGCTTATGGTCTTGCTCGTTGATGAGCGTCCTGAAGAAGTTACCGATATGGAGCGTTCAGTCAAGGGTGAAGTCTACAGTTCAACCTTTGATGAACCTGCCAAAAACCACGTAAAAGTTGCCGAAATGGTAATCGAACGTGCGAAACGTCGTGTTGAGCTTGGTAAAGACGTTGTTATTTTATTGGACTCTATCACACGACTAGCTCGTGCATACAATACCGTTACCCCATCAAGCGGTAAAGTCCTCTCAGGAGGGGTTGATGCCAATGCCCTGCACAAACCAAAACGTTTCTTCGGTGCCGCACGTAACATCGAAAATGGTGGAAGTTTGACCATCATTGCAACCGCATTGGTCGAAACCGGCAGTAAAATGGACGAGGTTATTTTTGAAGAGTTCAAAGGTACCGGTAACTCCGAAGTCGTTCTCAGCCGTAAGATCTCTGAACGACGTATTTACCCGGCTATCGATATCCTCAAATCAGGAACACGAAAAGAAGAGCTTCTTTTGGGTGCAGACGTTTTACAAAAAGTCTTTATTTTACGTTCAATGCTGCACAAACAAGAAGATGAAGTCGAGGCACTACGTTTCCTCTACAGCACCATGAACAAGAGCAAAAGCAATGCTGAGTTTTTGGACAGCATGAATAACGGCGAGTCAGCCAAATAAAATGCGTGTTGGAGTCTTTGACAGCGGCGTTGGAGGCTTAAGCGTCGTTAAATCGTTGCTAGAGCACCAGCTTTTTGAAGAGATCATCTATTTTGGTGATACTGCCCGTGTCCCTTATGGGGTAAAAGACCAAAATACCATCATCCGATACTCTCTCGAAGCCCTCGAATTTTTCAAAAACTTTGAAATCGATTTGTTGATCACTGCGTGTAATACCGTCAGCGCGTATGCTCTGGCTGAAATGCGTTTGCACAGCAAATACGACGTTATCGGTGTGGTTGATCCCGGTGTATTAGCACTGAAAAACGCAATGCCCGACACCAATGCCGATATATTGATTCTAGGGACCAAAGCAACTGTCAAATCGCAAGCCTATGAAAAAGGGCTTCAAGAGCTTGGCTACCATAATTTAAGCGCTATTGCCACTACATTACTGGTCCCGATCGTTGAAGAGGGATTGTACGATGGAGAAATCCTGCAAAGTACTTTGCACTACTACTTTTCCAATCTCTCCAAAGCACCTGATGCCATCATCTTAGGATGTACCCATTTTCCTCTTGTTGCCGATGCTATTCATCGCTATTTTGACGGAAAAAGCACCCTGATCCACTCCGGTGAAGCGATTGTCGAATATCTCGAAAAACATTACGATTTGACTCAACGTTATGCGCGTACAGAACTTAAATTTTTTGCTTCCGAGAATCCGGAGGGCTTACGTAAAACTGCCCGTGAGTGGCTAGGAGAAAATATATGAGCCAAAAATCTGAAGTCTTAGCACTTAAATACCGTCCAAGACGATTTGAAGAACTGATCGGTCAAGAGAGTATTTCTCAAACACTTTCTTTGGCACTTGATACCAAACGTTTATCCCACGCGTACCTCTTCTCAGGCCTACGTGGTTCGGGCAAAACCTCTACGGCGCGGATTTTAGCTAAATCACTGATGTGTGATGATGGCCCGACCTCATCGCCCTGTGACATATGTCCCAACTGTACGATGGCCAACGAGGGACGACACATTGATATTATCGAGATGGATGCCGCATCCAGCCGAAAGATCGATGATATACGGGATTTGATCGAACACACCAAATACCGTCCAGCCAGTGGCAAGTACAAGATATTTATCATCGATGAAGTCCATATGCTCACCAAAGAGGCTCATAACGCATTACTAAAAACGCTAGAAGAGCCTCCTGAGTATGTGAAATTCATCCTTGCAACAACCGATCCGCTTAAACTACCTGCCACTATTTTGAGCCGTACCCAGCACTTTCGTTTCAAGCGTATCAGTATCCCCAATATCGTTCATCATCTCTCCCATATCCTCCATTTAGAAAAAATTGAATTTCAAAATGAAGCGCTTGATATTTTGGCACGCAGCGGCTTTGGAAGTCTGCGCGATACACTTACCCTACTCGATCAAGCTATCATTTACTCCAAAGGCTTTGTAGACGTCCAAACCATTGCCGACATGTTAGGACTGCTGGACCCAAAATACATAGATACGCTTTTTGATGCCATCTTTGCCAAAGATCGTCCAGTATTGATTGAAAAGCTCAAAGAACTCGAAGCCTATGAAGCGGAGATGGTCGTAGATGAACTGATCGCGTATCTCAAAGACAAACTGTATGAGGGGAGTCATCGATTTAGTCCCCTGATCATTGAACGCTTTTTTCGAATTCTCAGCGATGCAAAAACTCTCTTTGCTATCAATGCCGATGGCGGCTTTGTCATCAGCTTGATTGTCTTTAAAATGATCGAAGCCTTAAAGATCAAAGAGATTGATGAGATGATCGAATCACTCGAATCCCGTACACCAATGCATGATATTCCAGTAGCAGCAGCTCACAAAGTACCTGAAGCCCAAACTCCAAATATCCACGTTGTGCCTGACACCCCTAGTAAATCTTCATTTGAACTTCTTTGCGATAAGATCCGTGATCGCAGCATTACCTTGGGTGAATGCTTTGAGCGTAATGTTGCCTTCCTCTCTTATGAAGACAATACTCTTACATGGGAAAGCTGTGCATCAGGGGATGATAAAGAACTGCTCAAAAACAGCTTTGGGATTATTCGTCAATTTGTCCGAGAAATTTACGGGATTGACACTGTCATCAAATCAGAAGCCTGCAGTAAAGAAAGCATTGAAGCTGAAGCGCCCATAGAGACTCCTACTGAGCCTTTATTTGAATCTGCATCGATGATTGAAGAATCTGAGATCAGTGTGGGAAGCTGTGTAAGCCAATGCGATGAGACCAGTGTCAAAGAGTTTGACGGTTCAGATGTTCTTAGTGAGCCGATGATCGCAAAGGCGGCAGAACTCTTTGAAGCAACCAAAATTACGGTGCAATCAAAGGTTTAACGCAAGTCTTATTTCTTTTTCCACACCGACATCTGAGAAATCGTGTATTGAAATTTACGCGGTGTTTCACGGATGACAAAAGGGACGTCTTCTGTAGTAACGAGTTCAAAGTTTTCTCCCAGCATATCGATCAGAGCATTGAGCGTCGTGATTTCCTTGCCGTTTTCATCTGCATAACCACCTACCCAGAACTCTTTAGCCGTGTATTCTTCTTTCCAGGTATAAGGAGAGGTCAGTACCAAAATCCCATTTTCATTCAGACGTTCATGGATACTTTTCAAAAACAGGTGTGGCTGATACAATCGGTCGATAAGGTTCGTTGCCATTATCAAATCGTATTCTGTAAACTCTGGATTTAGCGCACATGCATCGCCTTGCGAAAAATGCACTTTATCACTCACTGCACCAAATCCGAAATCATCGATAGCCACTTCTTTACGGTTTTTGATCTCCCCTTCGCCGTTTTGCGTATAGCTAATACGTCCCGCTTTTTGGAATTCACTCCCCACATTGACAAAGGCCTGTGAATAATCGATTCCGTCAACATAGTCAAACTTCTTTGCCAACTCAAACGATGCGTATCCTGTTGCACATCCTAAATCCAGCGCTTTTTTTTGAGGTGTATTTTTACTATATTCAATTGCTTTATGGGCACATGCTTTTGCAAAATTGGTCACACCAAAATATTCATCTCCATATTGAAAATCGCAGTATTGCCCCACGAGTTCATCGGTTTCATAAATGTTTGTTTCTTTCGTATTCATCCTATCCCTTTGTTATTTTTTCAGAAGTGGTAATTGGTTCAATAGATTATCACAATAATCCCATTGTTCCAAGGTTTCCTGCCACTCTTTAGGTATAGCGTTTACACCCCTGTACGCTCCTAAAACCATTCCGATAGCTATAGAGCGTGATGCATTATCCCCCCCTACCATCGCATTGGCTTGGAGTGCTTTCTTTAACCCGTCTTCTTGATCAGCGTATTTGAGGATGAAGTAGACAGCACCTGGCAATGTCCCCTCTGTCGGGCTGGCTTTTCCGACTTTGATAGGTTCTGAACGTCCGATGTCCCAAAGTCGTGCCATACTGGTCAATGCCAAATCATCGGCAAACGGCTCACGAGACAGCGGCGCATCAGGATTGGTTGCCTCTTTGTATTTTGCAATCGCCTGAACGACTTTTGTTTCAAAGAAACCACCCATTTGAACCGCAACCGATTCAATCGCATCTTGAGGTGTGGCGCCGTTTATCACACGATGGGTCACTCGTGCAAAAAACTCTCCTCCACCCAGTGCTTCGCTACTCTTATGCGTAAACATCGATTTACGTGCAACATCTACAAGCTCCTCTTCGGTTTCATAGTAGGCATGTGCCGCAACATGACGAATCGCCATAGCGTTTGAGATTCCACCCAACTGTTCAACCGGGAATCCATTTTTTATCTGCGAATAAGTCTCTTTGGTCATGGTACATATCCATGAACCCCAGTTGTTTTCCAAACGATTCATCCAGTGGGGTATTATCTCCGCCACACTAAACGCTCTTGGAGGATTGGCAGTAGCAGCTAAGTGCTCTAACACTACGATATTATAATCACCGTAGTCCGTCGTACCTCCTGCACTCTTACCGGGATGATAATTTCGCTCTCCCCATCCGATTCCATGAGTTTGTCCCCCCATCATTTCACCCGGTGCCATAAATTTTTCAATAGGTTTATTCCCATACGCTTTGTATATTTTCTGAGCATCGTATTCGTAATGACTCCCTAAACATAAGGCATCACCGATGATTGCTCCCATAAAAGCACCCTTAATTGATTCTTCTTTTGATATATTGTTCATAGTATTCACCTAATTTTTCTAAGATTCTAACCAACCAAGATCTAAATACCAAATGATTCCTTGCACATTTAATATTTTTCAGTTATAATTAAGTCATAGAAAGATGATTTTTAGAGTTTCATCTTTAGGTAAGTGTTTTATTAGAGGCCTTGTGCCACCAGTATGATTACCCTTTAGAATACTCCAATATTAGATTTTCGACCATCTTGGCAACAAGATGTATTAACAACAAAAGGGTTACCACATGGCAGCTACAGTAAACGGAACAGTTAAATGGTTCAACAGTGAAAAAGGTTTTGGATTTATCCAACAAGACAACGGAGACAAAGATTTGTTTGTACACTTTCGTCAAATCAACCACACTGGTTATGGTCGTGTTTCTCTAGAAGAGGGTCAAAAAGTATCTTATACTGTTGGCCAAGGCGATAAAGGTCCACAAGCAGAAAACGTAACTGTTCTCTAAGTTTACCTTGGGCAGATTTATCTGCCCGCTCTTTCACTACTACCCTTATTTAATTCATACTATTTCTACTAACTATTTACCTAAACGAAACATTCATTAATTTATTCCGCTAAGGCACCAACGGGTGTTTTAAAGAGCAATTTTAAAGGATAATGTATGGAAAGCAGAGAAGCAGTCATAGCAGCACTAGCAGCAGGCAAAAAACTCACCAGTACGGTTACCGGACTTCAATACATTTACATCGACGGAAAGCTACATGCTCGTCACGGTGAAAAGAATGACTGGAATTCCAGCGCATTGTGTTTTGACAATCCGCCATCATGGCTCAATCTTCGAGATTAAGGAATCCATCTTGGACGGTAAAGAACGTAAAAATATTCAATCAGGAAAGCGCGTAACCATCGTGCTCAAAGAAGATCAACGCACAGGAAACCTCACAGAGGGAATCGTGCGAGACATCCTCACCAACTCCAGCAATCACCCGCATGGGATCAAAGTACGGTTAATGAGCGGAGAAGTAGGTCGTGTCAAAGAAGTCTTCTAAGACTTCTTTATCCAGCAAAACTTAGTTATTATTCCCGCGAACAACACGTTTAACATCATCAACACCCGAGCTTACGCCATCACCAAACTCTTTTACTGTACATCCGCTAAACACTGCAACTGCCAATACCGAAAAAATAAAAAAACGCATTTAAGCTCCTTGAAATAATGGTGGAATTATAACGCTTTTCCCGTTACTATTGTGTTTCATCTACTCAATTACAAGCAAATATTTTTGATAGTTTCGTAAAGCTCTTGCGTTTTAATAATATACACTTTGGTTTGCTCTTTTGAGGGAGAGAAGATAACTGGCATCGGATAGCGTGAAGCGATGTAGAATCCATTTAACCGAGTCATCATTTCAACATAATCATCAAATTTTAAAATATTATCAATCTCAGCCAACAGCTCAACTAAATCATGAACTTTTGTAATCTTTTTATTCTCATAAGCAAATACTGCTTTAAGACATTTTTCACTCGCTTGCTGTAATGAAAATCCGATCTTATCAGTATAAAAATCGTGCTGATCTAAGAGAACTGCTTCTTCTAAGTCTTTGTATGCAAAAGATAACCATTCAATCGCCGCTGATGTATTACCCATACATCACCTTGGCATTATAATAAAGATCATTAAATGCGGGATCATTCGTTAAAAGTTTTACCGATAATGCTTCGGGAGTAACATAGATAATATCGAGAGGGATACGAACGTTTTGACGATAAAGTTCACGACGAACCTGCACATCTTCATCATTACAGTGTTTTGTTACAACGAGAAAATCAAGATCGCTATCAGCCTTCATCGTTCCTATTGCACCACTACCAAATAAAAGGAGTTTCTGAGGTTGCGCAATACGTATAATCGTATCGCTAATTTTCATAATATCATTTTCACTCATTTTCTCCCCCTCATTTGTTCATCCTTATAAATTATAGCACAAACTCAAGTAGATGATAAATTAGTAAGAAAGTGAAGGGAGTCAAAAGTTACTGTAAAGTTTTATTGATTCGATATAAAAGAAAAAACATTACACAAGCGGGACTTTAATGGACTTACCAAAATTCAATGAAACATTCCTTCCTATTTTGGAAATTTTATCAGATGGTTCTATTATAAAGGGACGTGATTTAATTCGATTAGTTGAAGAAAAATTTTATTCAAACTTATCTCAAGAACTTTTAGAAGAAAAAACCAAAAGTGGTGATAGACTCATCGAGAACCGTATAGCCTGGGGCAAGTCATACTTGAAAAAAGGTGGATTAGTCCATTATCCTCAACGAGGTTATGTACAAATAACAGACAAAGGAAAATCCGCTAAATCAGAAAATATATCACTTACTGATATTCAATCAAATGTTATTACTTTTTTTAAGCCAGAGGATGAAGCTAGATTAAATAAAAATATTAAAAGTGATGCAAGCCCCCAAGATCTAATTGATTCTGGTTTTGAACAAATTGAACGTGAAGTCAAAAATGAGTTGTTATCAAAGTTAAAAGAAGTTGATCCTTATGCTTTCGAAAAAATCATACTTATTTTATTGAACAAAATGGGGTATGGTGATTTTATTGAAACTGCTAAGTCTGGTGATGGTGGTATCGACGGTATTATTAATGAAGATCAACTTGGATTAGAAAAAATATATATTCAAGCAAAACGATACAGTGAAAACAAAGTTCGTGAAACAGACATAAGAAATTTTATTGGAGCCATGAGTGGTGACACTCGAAAAGGAATTTTCGTAACTACATCTGGATTTGACGAAAAAGCAAAAATTAAAGCAAGAGATGCACACCACACTATCATCCTAATCGATGGAGCAAAACTTGTTGACCTAATGCATAAATATAACGTCGGTGTTCAAACGAAAAATTATTACGAAGTCAAAGCTATAGACAATGATTTTTTTGATGCTGAGGAAATTTAACCTATACAACAAATTAGATACCTACTTGATATCTAAAATTTTCATAGTATTTACCACTTTTCCCTTACTATTGCTCTTCACATATTCCACAATCATCCCGTGAAAATGAGCAAAAGTACGCTGAAGCATCGATTCATCACAATGCTCTCTGATACCACGCTCGCACCACTCCTGTAGATCATTGTAGTTTTCAAACTCATAGCCAAAAGCTCGCAACAATCGTGCCGTATAACTATCGACAACCATCACGGGACGCTCACACGCATAGCAGAGAATAGAATCCGCCGTCTCTGGCCCTATTCCCTTTTGTGCCAACAACCATTCTCGTGTCACTTCTTCCTTAAAGGCATCAAAGGAACTAAATTCCTCTAGAATAGCTCGAGACAATAGTATGATGTTTTTGGATTTTGCATTGATGAGTCCGCTTGGACGGATGAGTTCCATCAAGGTCTCAGGGTCAATTTGAGAAAGTATTTCGAGGCTCAAGGCTTTTGCTTGAGCAAGATTTTCAAGTGAGACCGTGACTCTGGTCCATTGAGTATTTTGCGTCAGGATTGCGCCTACAACGACTTCAAACGTACCGTGTTGCGGCCACCAAAGAGGCTGTGAGTTTTGGAGCAGGTCTAAGCGTTCAAGGGCAGTGTACAGTTCCCATGAATCAGAGAGTTCGGTCACTCTTCCATCCATGCATCTGTAACAAGTGTTCTGCCATCATCAAATATTTTAAATTTTTGTGCTTGGACACATTTACCGTCTTCCAGTGTCATGACGGCCACCTGCAAAATTCGTTTGCATTTTTCAGGGACTTCAAATCTCCCTGAAACCCCTGTCAAAAATCGCTCCAAGGGTACTTTTTCATCCATCCCAATCACATTATCACGACAACCGCTAAGCCCTATGTCGGTGAGATACGCTGTTCCATGTGATATCTGTAGATCATCAGTTCCCACATGGGTATGGGTGCCCATGATACCGCTGACTTCTCCTTGCAACAACATCATCATCGCTCTTTTTTCACTGGAAGCTTCTGCATGCACATCAACAAAGATTGATTTGATCCCCTGCTCTTTTAAGTCGGCAACTGTATCACGGGCACATCGAAAGGCATTGTCTACATACGGCATACCGTAATGCCCCATAATGTTTAACACAGCCAGTTTTTCGCCTGCTACCTCAAATATCTTACAGCCTGTTCCAGGGACACCCAGTGGATAATTATGAGGACGTAGAAGCGGTAATGTCTCAAGTAAAGGAATGACCTCTTTTTTATCCCAGGTGTGATTGCCACCGGTCATGGCGTCTATGCCTAATTCAAAAAGCTCTTTGGCATTTTTGAGGGTCAATCCAAAACCATGTGATGCATTTTCATAGTTTCCGATAACGAAATCAATCCCCTCTGATTTTCGCAATTTTCTCAAGTTTTCTTTGATCATACTACGACCGGGACGACCTACGATATCGCCTATAAATGCTATTTTCACTACTTAAACCTTATCTATTGTTAATTACGAAAGTGTACCGAAACAAAGCTTTTGTATAATTCCCTATGCTAAAGTACATCAATGGATACAACGAGACCATAAAAACGCAGGTTCAGGACCTCATCAACAGCGGAAATTTGGGGAGTCATCTGGAACACAAATATCCTGATAATCACACCTATACAACCGATAAAAGTCTCTATGATTATGTGATGGATCTCAAAAACAGCCATTTTCGCCATTCTCCACCGATTACAAAAGTTCATTATGACACCAAAATACGTGATCTGCACTCCGCATTGGGAACCCATACCTTTGTCTCACGCGTTCAGGGGGAAAACTCAAGGCCAAAAATGAGATACGAATCTCGCATCTGTTTAAAAAAGTACCCGAGCCTTTTTTACGGATGATCGTGGTTCATGAGCTAGCCCATCTCAAAGAAAAAGAGCATAATAAAGCGTTTTATTCCCTATGCAAACACATCGAACCCCAATATCATCAGCTTGAATTTGATGTACGGCTGTACCTCACGTACATGGATATCTCGAAGAGAATCTAATGTATAATCTAAGATTAAAATTTAAAATAAAGTAATCTTATCATGCTTAGATCAGCGACCTTTAAACCAAAACCAATTATTAAATACCTGTTGGTAGTTTTAGTCTTTATGAGTAGCACTCTTTTTGCAAATGAGCTACCCAATAAATGCAGTCGTGATAAAAACCCCAACGAATTTACCATTCTAAGCTATCATGAAATTTCCGAAAAAAGTGAAACGCTTGATTCAAGCTATGCTGTTACACCTGCTAATTTTGAAGCGCAAATTCAATGGTTTATCAAAAACGGTTACCACTTTGTAAATATTGATGCTATTTTAAAATACCGTAAAGAGGGCAAGCCTTTGCCGGACAAAGCAGTTTTGATGACATTTGACGATGGGTATGCATCGGTTTATACTAACGCCTTTCCCCTTATCAAAAAATATAAAGTTCCGGTTGTCATCGCATTGGTCGGAAGTTGGTTGGAGGCCAAAGAAAAGGTAGATTTTGATGGGCATATGATTGGACGTGAAAAGTTTTTAAATCAAGAACAGCTCAAAGAGATGGTCCACAGCGGTCTCATTGAAATCGCCAGTCATACACACTCTTTGCACAAAGGTATTGCAGGCAATCCTCAAGGCAATATGCAGCCAGCGGTTAGAACCCGCCAATGGTTGGCTCAGACACAAAAATATGAAGATGAAGCACGTTATCAAAAACGTGTTTACAATGATTTACTGAAAAACAATACTTTTTTAGAGAAATACACAGGGCAAAAACCACGTATCATCGTCTGGCCTTATGGACATTACAATATAGAGGTTCGAAAAATTGCTGAAAAATTGGGAATGCCCATCGGATTAACACTAGATGATGGGAGCAATACTGCAATTACCCCTTTATGGGGACTACGACGCATATTGGTTGAGCAAAAAATGACGCTGAAAGAATTAGAACTCATCATGTTGGTTCGAAATGGGAATTTCATAGACGATGATCGCATTACCAAAGCGGCCCATATTGATCTGGATTATATCTACGATGCTGATCCCGCTCAACAAGAAAGAAATTTAGGTGCATTACTGGACCGTATAAAAACATTGGGTATTAACACGATCTATCTGCAGGCATTTGCCGATCCTGACGCCAATGGTGCAGCCGATTATGTCTATTTTTCAACCCGAAACGTACCGATGCGTGCCGATTTGTTTAATCGTGTGGCCTGGCAAATTTCAACACGTACCCAAGTCAAACGTATTTATGCATGGATGCCAATGATCGCGTGGCAATTACCACAAAACAATCCAGCAGTAAACGATACTGTTGTGACATTGCAAGTAGATCCAACCCATCTGAACATGGGATATCCACGACTCTCTCCCTTTTCACCAAAAGCAAAAAAAGTCATTAAAGAGATCTACGAAGATTTGTCCAAATCAGCCTACATCGATGGGATATTGTTTCATGACGATGTGACCCTATCCGATTTTGAAGATGACAGTAACGCAGCACGTGCACAATACAAAAAATGGGGGTTGGCGTCAAATGTGACCCAAATTCGTGCCAATAGAAAGCAGTTTCAACGATGGACAACGCTCAAAACAAACTATTTAGACGACTTTGCCATGGAATTGGCACAAATTGTGCGAAATGAGCAACCTGGGCTTAAAACAGCGCGTAATCTTTATGCCCAAGTGGCTATCAACCCAGATGCACAAGAGTGGTACGCACAAAGTCTCTCTGATTCAATCAAAAAGTATGACTACACCGCCATCATGGCAATGCCCTATATGGAGCAAGCCGATGACCACAAGGCGTTTTACACACAAATCGTCAATAACGTTAAAAAAGAGCACTGTGGAGTTGAACGCGTAGTCATGGAACTACAAACGGTCAATTGGCGAAAAGAAAGCGAACCGTTGCCTAAAGCAGAAATAAGCCAGACCATCAGCGATCTTCAGGATATGGGGATTAATCATCTTGCCTACTACCCTGATAATGTATTTAAAAATGTACCCGATGCCGATGCGATTCGTGAAGATTTTGTCCAAATACCCTTACGTATGCATCCCTATCCTCCTACACAATAACCGAGAAGGATTTTAATGACTTTTACTGTTCTGTTGCATTTAATATGGCATACACTTTTAGGTTTTATCTTTTACTATCCACTCTTTATGTCAAGTTTATGGATTATAGGAGCTATCTTTTTTTATTACAAAAATGAAAAACCTTATCTTACGCATACGATTCCAGAGCTTAGACCCAATGAAAGCTGGCCGGGTGTCAGTATTTTGATCCCCTGCTATAACGAAGGTGAAAATGCGATCGAAACCATTACCTATGCTCTAAATGTAGATTATCCAGAATTTGAAGTCATCGCTATCAATGATGGCAGCAAAGACGATACATTAGAAATACTGCTTAATTTAGCCAAAGACAATCCAAAATTAAAAGTGGTTAATTTAGCCGAAAATCAAGGAAAAGCATTAGGGCTGCAAGCCGGTGCCCTATTGGCAAAGTATGAATATTTGATCGGTATCGACGGTGATGCTCTTATTGACAAATATTGTCCCTATTGGATGGTGAAACATTTTATCCGTTATCCAGAAGTTGCCGCCGTAACGGGCAATCCAAGAATACGCAATCGCTCAACACTCTTAGGGAAAATTCAAGTAGGCGAATTTTCATCCATCGTCGGGATGATCAAACGTGCTCAGCGCAGTTTTGGACGTATATTTACCGTTTCAGGAGTCATTACCGGTTTTCGAAAAGCAGCGGTGCATGAAGTTGGCTACTGGAGTCCAGATATGCTGACTGAAGACATCGATGTTACCTGGAAACTACAGCGTAATGGTTGGGATGTACGCTTTGAACCTCGCGCCTTGGTATGGATTTTAATGCCTGAGACCTTAAGCGGATTATGGAAACAGCGATTACGTTGGGCTATGGGCGGCGTTCAAGTCATGTTTAAAAACTTCACTGTTTTATTTCGTCCAAAACAAACCCATCTATGGGGACTCATGGTAGAACTGATGCTCAGCACTCTTTGGGCATACAGTATGATATTAGTATTTGCAGTCTGGTTTATGAGCCTATTTATACCGATTAACTATGTCATGCCATCTCATTCACCTATATTACCGGATGAGACCAGTATCATCTTAATCGGAGCATGTTTGATACAGTTTGCCGTGAGTAAATGGCTCGATGGGCATTATGATGAAGGGTTAGGTAAAAACTACTTCTGGATGATTTGGTATCCGTTTGCCTATTGGCTGCTTAACTTGTTTACTGCCGTTACCGCCGTACCTAAAGTTTTATTTGGTAAAAAAGGTCGCGCACGTTGGGTTAGTCCAGATCGTGGCGCGCATCAAAAGCCTAAAAAAAGTTAGCTTAACCGTTTTAAAAGTTGCCACACTCTTTTATATTTTTAGAGAGTGCTCGGTTGGCTTTTTGCAACTGGAAATTGTCTTTTATCAGATATTTACCACCTTTCATCTCTTGTAACATCCATGTATTAATGCGCTGATGATAGTGAAGCAAGTCTTTGTAGTTATCAAGATCGCACGTCACCTCTTTAGATTGTTGAAAGTCGTATAGTTTTACATTTGGATAATGCGCCAAGGTAATAAATACATGGCGCTTGAATCGCTCTACGGTATTAAGCCATCCCTTGTTTTGCATATCTTTGTATGCCAATATCGAGTACGGTGGATAAAATATATAAAAGGTAGTTTCAGGATGATTTTGGATAAGTGGAATTAAATTGATGTCAACATTCTTCTTCATCGCTTCAAGAGCATATTCTTCTTTACGATAATCTGGATTAAACCCATACTTTTCTTTCCATTCCGAAATACGATCGGCCCGATTAAAATCATCTTCATGAAACTCATGCTGCCACTGATACATACGGTTATAATCAAACATTACAGCTTCTTTTGGAACGATTAACGAGTCTACGGAAAATTTAAAAGTGTCGAAATTAAAAAGATAGCGATAGTCGTTTAAAAGATTGTCATCGTACAAATAAAAAGGGAGTGACCCCTCGCCTCCAAACAGACGTGTTGTATTTCCCGTAAATGAAAAAAGATCAAGCCCATAGATAACGGTGTCGATTTTACGATGCTCATACGCATGCTTCAACACGACGCTAATCTCATACGCCGTTGCTGCAGACATACAAAGCTTGATCGGTTTATCAAATCCTAAAGTCTCTTTAGCTTCGGAAAGAACAAAGTTTTCTGTCATGGATGAGCCGATAATCACCTGCTTGTAATCATACGTTTTGGCTAATCCAGAGTTTAAATAACGCTCATTGTCATAAACGGGCTTATACAACTGTGCTTTTGCGTATTGCGCAAATGGGTCCAGTATAAAGTTCACAACACCCATAGCCAGAAGCCCTAGTATGACAAATAGAATAATGTTGATTATCCATTGCATTGGTTTCATAAATAAGCCTAAAAATTAAAATAGAGAAAAGTAGATACTTTACTCAGATGCAATATACCAACACACATCAAGAATGCTCCAAAGAACATGCTTTTTTTATTCAAACGCAAAGCACTAACCATCTGATTGGAATTCTTTGTGAAAAAAGTGCTAAACCCGATCATAAACACGATCAGCATCATTACCAAATCTATGGTTGACAATCCACCAAACTCAGCTAACTCGGTGATATCTCCAAGCTCATTGAATCCAAACATCCCGCGCAGTACATTCACCGCATCGTCCCACTCTTTTGCCCGAAAGAAGATCCAAGTGATGTTGATAAAGTTAAACGTAATGAACCATGCCAGTAATGCGTTCATCTTGAACCCCATACTCTGCCATACACGATGAAGGACAATAGCACCGCCATGTAAAGCACCCCACATCACAAACATCCATGATGCACCATGCCATAAACCACCGACTAAAAAAACAGCAAAAAGATTACTATACGTTCGCCATTGTCCCTTTTGATTTCCTCCTAGGGGGAAATAGATGTAGTCGCGTAAAAAGCGCGATAGTGTAATGTGCCATCGTCGCCAGAAATCTTGGATACTCAACGCTTTATACGGACTGTTAAAATTGATCGGGAGTTTGATATTAAAAAGCAATGCAACGGCAAGTGCCATATCGGTATAACCGCTAAAATCAAAATAAAGCTGAAATGTGTAGGAAAGTGATGTCGTCCAAGCGGTTACGAATGTCAACGAATCTGTACTGCCATATCCACACGATACCCAAACCACGAAAGTATCGGCGATAACCACCTTTTTAAAAAGCCCGATCGCAAACAGATACATCCCTGCAGTGATATTTTTGGTGTTGAACACTTTGTTTCGAACAGCATCAAACTGCGGCATCATCTCTTTATGATGCAAAATAGGACCCGCCAGTACATGAGGGAAAAACGTGACAAAGAGGGTGTAATTAAGATAATCCATCTCTTTGACTTCATCTCGATACGCATCCACCAAATAAGCGATCTGAGTGAAGGTGAAAAAACTGATTCCCAATGGAAGTACGATATGGATTAAATCCAAATGCGTACCGACCATAGCGTTGAGATTAAGAATAAAAAAGTCCATGTATTTAAAATAAGCCAATAGCAGGACATTGGCGATAATCCCGAAGATCAACATCGTTTTAGAAGAGATCCGTTTCTTGGAAGATTGCGTACCATTGATATGAGTAATCGTCGAACCAACTGCAAAATTAAAGAGAATAGAACCCAACATAATTGGTAGATAGATAACATTCCACCATGAATAAAAAAACAAGGATGAAAATACCATCCACGCTTTTGAAGCTTGTGTCAGCCGTTTTTTATTAAGCCAAAAATAAATACCCAACGTGATTGGTAAAAATAAAAAGATAAACTCATAACTGTTAAAAAGCATTTTTACCTACTGCTTATCGTATTGTGATGGATCAATATATTAATTATCACGGACACAACGTACATAAAAATTTGAATTCTTTAGCTGGAGCGAATCGTCACCATTCTCGAAATTCATACTCCATGCGTACCCGCTGTCGTAAACATTGCTTGAAGACCAATAATTTTTTGGTATTACATTTTTAAAAGCTGTATTAATGGCAATATTTGCTCTTTTTTCATCTCTAATTGAAAATAAATCATCCATAATTGGAAGTCTCCAATCACTGTGTCCTGCAAAACTAAGATTTGCACAATACGCCCTTGCCCCTTGTAAATCCTGACTCACTCTTTCAACATCACGGCTATCCTGCCACATGAGTTTATTGTTCGCATCAATAACTACTTCTTGTGAGTCAATCCTAAGGACGTCTGCATTACTAAATGCAACAAACAAACAAAAGATCAAAGAGAGTATTTTCATTGCTCTACTTCTTCTCATTAAGTTGTTGGCGATAGGCTTTGATCTTGAGCAAATCTTCAAGGCTTACAAAGGTATACCCCTGCTCTTTGAGGTTTTTGATGATTTGGGTCAGGGCACCGACACTGCTGCTATTACAATGCATCATGATAATATCACCGCTTTGAATCTTACTGCCAACGATTTGGACAATAGGTTTTGGATCATCAATCGCCCAGTCAAGCGAATCCATAGACCATAAAATCGTCGTCATATTATGCTCATTGGTGACATCCACCACCAAAGGATTGATGGCACCGTATGGCGGACGAAACAATAACGGATATTTTCCGGTAATTTCTTCGATACGCTGAGACGTTCGATCCAATTGAGCACTCATACCCGTAGCATTAAGATCGGTCATACGCGGATGGCTAAAACTGTGACTTAAAACAAGATGCCCTTCATCGTAAGCTCGCTTTACCAATGCAATGTTACTGCCTCTCATATTTTCACCAATCATAAAAAAAGAGGCTTTAACATCATTTTCTTTGAGAATATCCAGTAGTTTATGGGTGTTCAGTTCATCGGGAGCATCATCAAAGGTGAGAGTGATATTTTTAAGGGTACCATCGCCATGGGTGATCACATTTTTATACGTCCCAACAGGGAGTGGTTTGACGGTATTCGTACCCCATTGCCCTAAAAACAAAGTTTGATTAACATCCATAAACCATGAATTACCTCGGATACTGTCACGAGAATTTGAGTGCGCAAAGAGAGATAGTTGATTCAAGAGCAAAAGGATAAAAAAAAGTTTATACATTACAACCATTTCACTAAAAAATTCAAATTTTATCCATGAGTTCTATGTTTTTTTGACGACGCTATTATACGATTATTCTGCTATAATTTTCCCTATTTAAAGCATCTTCATTGAAGGGAATCAGGCTACTTGGAAACATTAATCATTAACAAGCGTCGTGAATTGCCTAAAGCCAAACGGATCTTTTGGGACGGAATAACGGTCTTACTTTGGTTGGGTTTTCTTTATTTATGGAAGCCTGTATTTCTCATATTTTATAAAATAATTACACTGGGTGCACCCGCCGATGAAATCGCAGATTGGATATTTGGTGAAATTCATAGCGTAACCTTTGAACACGCTATTATTGTATTGATTACGACACCCATTGTATTATTTATATTGTCAAGACTAAACCGACACCAAGCCCCTAGTGAACATTTACTATATGACGCTAAAGACTATGCCGATTATTTCGACCTAGACGATACCAACTTGCAACAGTGTACAAATAGCCAGTTAGTTACGGTTTACCATGATACACACGGTCATATCATCCGTCTGAATGATCAAATCACAACACATAACCAATAAAAAAAAATTTCTAACTTTGAAGCATATTAAGCTATTTAGTATATTGATTTTGATTTTTGGATCAATCACACTCAATGCTTCTACGATGGATGATTTAAGTCTATTAATCAAAAATAAAAAAGTCTTTATTTATGGCGTTAAAAGCACAGACAAAAACATAAGCAACGGCGTGGGTCTTTTTTATAATACACACAATCTAAAAGTAAAAGTCGAAGGCTCTGACACTGTATTTAAAACGGGTGCTGTTCTCACCTACAATCCGTTTCAAAATTCTACTTACATCAATATCGGGGCGAACTACATTAATCAAAATGTGCAAGAAAATAATTCCATACATAATGACTTTAACCAATATTCCAGTGCAGTTTCCGTTGGCTATATGCTCAATAATGATCTCTATGTAGAGCTAGGAGAAAATATTAGCAGATTAAATGGTCCCCAAGTTTCTGAAGATACCAAAGCTAACAGTCAAATCATAAAAAACACCTATATACAAACAGGAAAACGATTTGAAACACCTATAGGAACAATCGACACTCACTTAAACAGCAGTCAGATTTACAACACGCTTGCAGTAAAAGAGGAAAATTACGAAAGTAAGATCAACTATTATCTTGATGATGCGATTAAAGTAGGTTATGCCTACAGTATTAATCAAGATCAAATATGCAATGCATACTCTCTGAATCTCAGTTATTTTTCTACTGAATATATGAATAATATTACTCAGGACAGTTATAATGTGACCTTAGGGATTAAGGCAAACTTTACAGATATTACCAATTTTTCGACCTATAAGCCATTAAATAAAGTAAAAAAACACTTAGCAAGAGCGCAAAAATTTGACCATCTCGTGCTACAGCACAATATGAACCTTCGTAAATAAAACGATTTACTTCTTTTTCAAATGGACCAGTGTCTCATAATGCTGAGTGTGTGCAAACATATCAAACAACTGTACTTTGATAATCTCATAGGATTTAAGCCACTCTATGTCTTTTGCAAGACTGGTTGCATTACAGCTTGAGTAGAGGATATCTTCAGGTGAGACTCTCTCTAACCATTTGCACAACTCTTGCCCCAATCCCCTACGTGGAGGATTCACGATAACAACATCCGGAGCTTTTGACGTTTCCGTACTAAAGCTCACCGCATCAAGTGCTTTAAATGTCAGGGTATCAATGCCCAAAATGAGCGCTGAATCTTTGGCACACTCAATAGCTTCATTCTCAATCTCGACGCCAATAACATTTCGTTCATTAGTAGCCACATGCAACGCAAAGCCGCCAACACCGCAGAAAAGATCAATAATGCTCTTAGCCTCAAGATCATCAGTCCACTTTGCAACGGTTTTATACAGTTTTGCCGCTATGTCTGGATTCGTTTGAAAAAAACTTTTGGGTCGAATAAAAAGAGGGATGCCATTGAGTTGTTCTTCCAAGCGTGTTTCCTCGGTCAAAAAGATCTCTTCCTCCCCTTCCAGTATCGCCATGTGAACGGGCTGAATGTTCACAGAGATGACACGAATATCAGGAGCCAATACTAGGAGTGACTCCATATTGCCTTGCAATCGTGAAATGACTCCATGAGAACGCAATATAAAACGCAGCATCATAGTGCCATTATAAGAGCTACGCGTCAGCAGCACATATTTCAGCTCACCCTTTTTCTTTTTCACATCATAGGCTTTTATTCCCAACCCTCTTAGCCAGTTTTGCGTGTGCTCCAGCACAGTTTGCATACTGATATCGTATAAAGGGCAGTTGATCAAACTTACTTCATCCGATAGCCCCAAGACTATCCCCTCATCACTGTTAGAAGCTACCATTTTGGCTTTATTGCGAAATCCCTTGAGCTGACTCGCAACGGGCTTCAACCACTCTTGCACTCTAAAAGCTTCCAGTGCCTTATGTAAATGAGCACTCTTCTCAGTTAATTGCTCTGCATAGAACAGATCAATCTGTGAGCACGAATGACATACTTGCGTATCGTAATAGGAACAAAAACTCATTATAGGACCTTCGGCTTTGCCGTACGCAAATAATGCAGAACAGTCGCAATCAAATCATCATCATCTTTACTTTTACTTTGCAAGGTCTCTTTTGACCCATTCAGATACTCAATCGTGATGTTTTGGTTGTAGTTACCCACCATTTTGATCTTTTTTTCAATACTTAAAAGCTTGATAACCATTATCTCAAAAAATTGTTTGGTCGGATTGTCCAGTTTACCAAAACGATCTCCAATCTCTTCTTCGATCTCATAGATCTCTGTTGGTTCTTCACAATGACTGAGACGTCGATAGATCTCTAAACGTAGACGGTCTTCTCGTACGACCTCATCGCTGATAAAGGCGCTGACCGTGAGTTTTATATCTACTTTGGCACGTACGGTAGTGGTTTGATTGGTGAGAATTTTGATCGCATCTTCCAACATACGCAAATACAAGGCATACCCGATATTTTTGATATGTCCGCTTTGCGCATCCCCTACGAGATTTCCCCCTCCTCTGATTTCCAGATCATGGTGCGCCAACATCGAACCGCTTCCCAAAAAGGAGTTTGATTCAAGGGCTATAAGTCTTTTCTTTGCCTCTTCGGTAAGGTTGTCTTTATCATTAACAATAAAATACGCATATCCTTCGATATGACCACGCCCTACACGCCCTCGTAACTGATGCAAGTCTGCCATACCAAATCGGTCCGCACCATCGATGATCATCGTGTTAACCGTCGGCATATGTATCCCTGATTCGATAATCGAAGTTGCTAACAAGACATCGTATTCGCGGTCTTCAAATTTTTTGAGTTCCTCTTCCGTTTGAGCCGCACCAATTTGTGAGTGAAGGATCAAAATACGTAAATTTGGGAGAATCGCTTTGAGTTCTCCTGATTTAATCACCATCGAATCAATCGAGTTATGAACGTAGAAAAGCTGACCACCACGACGAAGCTCACGTAAAATGACCTCTTTGATCAACTTCTCATCGTAGTTTTTAACAAAAGTTCGGACGCCTAGACGCTCACTAGGAGGGGTAAGAAGCTCAGACATCGTTTTAATCGAGCTTAGGGCTTGATTGAGACTGCGAGGGATTGGAGTGGCACTCATGGAGAGAAGATGCACATTGTCGTACAGTGATTTGAGTTTCTCTTTTTGTTTGACTCCAAATTTATGCTCTTCATCGATGATGACCAGACCCAACTTCGCGCAGCTGACATTGAACAGCGCATGCGTTCCCACGACACAATCAATCTCTCCCAATGAAAGCGCTTTGAGTGTGGCTGTTTTTTCTTTAGCAGTGACAAAACGGTCCAGCTTGGCAACCCGCAATCCAAATGAACCCAGCCTGGTTTTGAGCGAGGTAAAGTGTTGTGAGCTCAACAGGGTCGTAGGTACGACTAACAAGGTCTGATACCCTCCACGTGCGGCGGTAAAAATAGCATTCATTGCCACTTCGGTTTTTCCAAAACCGACATCACCGCTGAGCAGTCGATCCATGATGTGCCCAGAGCTTAAATCGCTGACGATGGCGGCAATCGCACTGGCTTGATCAGGAGTGTAATCAAAACCTGCCGCATTTTGAAAACGGCGCAGTTCTCCCGCATCGACTTGCATAACGGATGCCTTGATCAACGCACGGCTTGCCGCAATGCCTACGATTTCTGATGCGATCTCAAAGAGGCGCATACGTACAGACTCTTTGAGTTTACCGAAGCTTCCTTTTCCTAAGCGATCCAGTACCGGCAGTGATCCTGAAGCGATGTAGCGGTCAATCGCATCGAGATTCTCAACTGGAAGAAGAAGTTTATCATCCCCCATGTATTTAAGGACGACAAAATCTTTGATCGCACCCAAAATTTCGGCTTGTTCAATCCCCTCAAATATCCCTACACCGTACTCTTCATGAACAACGTAATCCCCTACTTTGAGATCATCCAACAATATCGAGGTTTTACGACGGCGGCGTTTTTTCTCATGCTTATTGAGTGAAATGATCACCTCATCGGGGCCTATGAGATTGAGGACTATCCCTGCAGTTTTAACCTCTAACCCCGTAAGATCAAAAATATTCGCCGCTTTTAGCTGCATCTCATTGGCCGCGATAATGGTGAATTTTTTCTTTTTATGGACACTGCGTAATGTTTCCAAACTCGGGGCAATCAACGGCGAATAGTGTACGGCTTCAGGTATAACAGAGCACTCTAAATGTTCTCTTGGTAGCATAGGATGATCCGTACCATAGGATTCATCCAATAGGCTTTTCATCTCACGAAGACGCATCACTTTCTTATCCAGAGTAAAATCATTTCCTTCATTACCCAGTATCCAAAAACCTAACGATGCGATGTCTTTGACAAAACTGTCACTTTCGCACTTTGCTATCTCTTTTTCAAAACGCTCAAATTGTCCCTCGTCCAAAGAGAAAAAAGCACTCGTCACACTAATTGAGGCCAGTTCCTCTGTCAGTGTACGCTGTGTCTCTACATCAAATGCTTTGATCTCTTCTACTTCATCATCGAACAAACTGATACGATGTGGATTTTCCTCACCCGGAATATAAATATCCAAAATATCCCCACGATGTGAGACTTCACCTTCCATTTCCACCATATCCACAAAGGTATAGCCCCAATGCAGTAATCTCTGCTTTAATGCACTTAAATCAATACGCGAAGCAAATTCAATCTCTGTGCTTTGCAGTAATGTCTCTTTTGGCATCGGGTACAGCAAGGTTTTAAGCGGTGAGATGACCAAGGGCTTTTTGCCCGCTTTGTAATACGACCGCAATGCCGCAAACAGTGCAAACAGCTCTTCTCCAAACGGACGTAAGTCATCCATATACATCGCACGAAAATCAGGAAAAACAACCGTGTCAATATTTAAGAATTTGGCAACATCCGACAGTTCTCCCGCTTCTTTTACATCCTCACAGATGATGATATCGCATCGGTTTTTAGGATTGTTTTTTAGATATTCGTAAAATCTGGCTTGTGACATTATCCTTTTCTTTCCTCGCTCATCAAAGTTTTTTTCTCCCTCTCATTTTAATTCAGCGTGTCCCCGTTTTTTTCATCATCTATATTTTAATCTGATGATTCGATGTTGTGGATCGATATTATTTATAGCATCTTCGAGATTAAAGCCCAGATGTGCCAAAATCAATTCCATATCATCGACGATTTCATGCCGTCTCTTTCTGCTACTATGAAACGGTTTATGGTGTGCATTGTCATTACGAGACTTTCGTATCGATTCCAGCATCAACGTCATAGCTTTTTTACCGATCTTTTTTAAATCATGACCTTTAAAAGTTTTTTCTTCAAATAGGTCTGACAAATCCACCCAAAACGAAATATACAATGTCTTTAAGCCGCCGAGCAAAATATAATCGAAAATTTGAAATGTATCCATCAGTAGAATATTCTCACTATCAAGAGTGATAATTTCTTTAGATTTATCTAATGTATGCTGAATTTTAGTGGGAACCAAAGATCGATTATGTAGCCAATCATCTTGATTTGCTGAACTGTACTTTTCAGACAAGACAATTGCCGCTTTTGAGCGAATAGCCGTCTCGAAAATATTGAAAAGCAAAAACATCACTTGATGCTCTTTGATATGCTTATTGTACAGACCCATCAAAAAATCAAAATCAGATTCTATGACCTTAGCAGGATTGGAGGTTTTAATATAAGCAAATTCTTTGCTAGCAATTTTAAAATAAGCTTGATTGACGAGATCACCTGCTTTTGCAAATTTTGAATATTCAGAATGTGTATTATCAATATATATCGCCGCACATAACTCATGCAATACCTTGTCATGTAACGTCAATTGATTCCCTTTATTGCTATTTAACTATTTTTATTCTATCATTCCATCACTTAGGCTTTCTAACGGACGCACATTGTCTGGTACTGCTTGCAGCTGAAAGCCAAGTCTCTCTTCATAATTTCATCAAAATATTACTGTTTAATCATTTTGTAATACTCTATTTTCTCCGTCATACCGTGCTTGACACGGTATCCATCCCCATCTTTGCTCATCTTAATTCAGCCTCTTCACATTTTCATAACTCTTTATTTATCATTTCCTAATTGTATGGTATAATTCTAGTTAAAGGTTCCCAGCTACTGACAAGACTCCAAGGGAGGCTTCTTCGGATAGGTAGCATGGGTCATTTAATAATGAACTTCGACTCTATCTCTTGTCATAACTTCTTCTTCCAATAAATACTGTTTAATCATTTCATAATAGCTTGGATCACCATGCTCATATTTTCGGTTAACAGCCCATCCGATATAGTCAATAATCTGTAAATTTGAACTGGATGCACTACAATGATGATGGATTGTGTAGCGCAAGTCTTTACCATTTGTCTTTAAATACTGTTTGATGCCTTTTTTAAGTGCTTTAATTTGTGCATTTTTATTTGCAAGAACAGGTAATCTATCCGTGATAATTATAAAATTTCGATTGATGTGAATTTTATCGAGTAGCTGCGTAATAGCAAACATAAGGTTGTCTACATAAAAGATAGAACGCTCTTTCCGTTTTTCGGGATGAACTTTTGGTTTTTCAAGAATGTATGAATAGACTTGTACCGCTTCTTTAGTAAAGGTGCTGATAGTTTCAAACATTTTTTGTCTTATATATTTATTATCTTCGCACGCATGAAAAGCTTCAATATCCAATACCTCTTTTACAAAAGGATCAAGATTTCGTTCAATCAATTCATAGCGATAATTGGCAATATACTCATGCAGTTGAAACGGACGAGTTTTAACCAAAAAGTTAAACATATAATGTTTGCTACCCTTGGTGGAGAAATCCATATCACCTGATTCATCAACAAAAATATAAACTGCATCGCCGATATTAGATTGATGGATATTTTCGTTAATAGCGAATTCAATATTAGTTGTTTCACTATAATCGGATCTAAACCCATTAATGAATTCTAAAATAAGTTGTTTATCTTCCGTGTCAATCTTTTGTAATTCAAAATAATAAATTGGATTGACATAAAATATTGCAATTTTATAGGTTTCATTCCATTCTCTATGTTCATCCTTTTCAATATAAGCATTTTCAAATTTCAATGCCAAATCAAAGCGTTTTTGTATTCTTAAAAGATTTTGGATAGTTTTGATTGTATTGCTCACACTTTCCCCTCCACAATTCTAATCTCATCCGCACTCAAACCATAAAGCGCATACACCATCCCATCGATCTCTTTTTCGCACTCGACTACTCTAGCCTCTAGTTTTTCCGTCGCCTCTTTTATCTCGATTTTATCAATCGCACTTAGGCTATCGAAGTGTTTTTTGTATTTTTTGAGTGTTTCTTTGGCATTTAAAATTTCATCCACAAAATTTATAAACTGTGTTTCATCATCTGCCGATGACCTTTTAATAGGTAAGATTTGCAAATGCCCTCGTTTAACTTGTGCTAATGCTTTTCCCTCTTCAGGGTTGATAATATTTCTATAAAACCATGTTAATAGTTTCGAGTTTATAAGGGCTAAAAGGTATTTTAAATTTATATTTTTTTCATCATTTCTTATAACATATAAGTTATCCCTTGCAATAAACTGCTGATTATCATATGTAGCAATTAATGAGTCAGAAGTTTGTCGAATTACTAATTTTTCATCACAATCAAATTTAGCTGACAATCTCGGTTCAGCCAACCATTCCCCATAACTAATCCAATAGTTATTGCTCCAATGGATTGAATAACGCTCCATTAAACTACCTCTTAATAACGGCAAAAATGTATCATCATTTTTTATTTCTGATACAAAAGGTTTTTTTTCTAAAATTTCTTTTGTTTGTTTTGGAACACCTTTATTAACCTGAAAAGGTTTTGTTCCTTGAACGATTTGTGTAATCTCACCTAATGGAGTCGAATCTAACATTTTTGCTTTTATAATTTGTAGTTCCATTGTCTCATAGATGTTAATCGGCTCTCCATTCTTTTGCCATATCTCTTGATTCACAATATGACTTTTTTCAGAGATTTTATTTTTTATTTTGATAGTGATTTGGTTGTTTAATGGTTCAGTCGTTTTGAAAAAATATGTATCTGCTTCTACAGTTGCATCCTCAAATACAAAGTAATCATAATGTGTAATTTCTGGAATTGTTACTTTATAGGTAATAAAATTTCTTATTTTTTTAGCAAATAATGATGACATCCATGTGTTAGGCATAATAAAACCAATTAAAGAATCTGGTTTTAAAAGGTCAATAGATTTTTCAATAAAAAGCAAATATGTATCAAGCTGATATTCAACAGTTTTAAAACGCTCATAGAAATATTTTTTATGTTTTTCGCTGAGTTGTGCGCCATAAGGCGGGTTCCCAATAACAACATCGAAACCACCTTGTGCAAAAACTTCGGGAAATTCATCTTCCCATACAAACGCATTTTCAGCAACGCTACGATCTGATATAAGACTATTTCCACATTTTATTTTAGCACCTAAATTGATAAGCTCTCGCCCCTTATGAGCAGTTCGTAGCCATAAACTAAGCTTCGCAATCTCCACTGCATCCTCGTTTATATCCACACCGTAGAGGTTATGTTCGAGGATACTTTTTTCGACTTCGTATCCGATCATCAAATCCTCATACGGCAACAGTAAATCCCGTATGAGGGTATGCTCACGGATGAGAAACTCTAGCGCTTGGTTAAGAAACGCACCGCTTCCGCAAGCAGGGTCTAGGATTTTGAGATGGGTTAGCCATTCTCTGTAGTTTAACAATATTTCTTTGTAGCTCTGCTCTTGCTTCGTGAGTTTACGAGGATTGACAACCACCGTTTCGGACTCGATTTTCAGCTCTGTTTTTTTGTCACTACACAATTTGCCTAGGGTGTTTTCGACGATGTAACGTGTAATATATTCAGGAGTATAAAATACTCCATCTTTTTTACGCTTGGATTTTTTCTTGTCAAACTCTGTATCGTTGATTGAGGCGTTCATCTCTTCGAGGTCAGTAAGCGACTGCTCGAAAATATGTCCCAAAATGTTGACACTAATATCACTTTCAAAATCAAAGTCTGAGAGTTTTTGTGCTTCCATGTCGAGGTAGCTATCATCTATTTTAAGAGAGTCAAGCATCTCGTCGGTGGCGAACAATCCACCATTATATTTCGGAATGCCGAGTTTGTCGTTTCCCGTGTTGATAGCGTTAAAATAGAGCTTGTAGTAATCGTACATACTGCGGTCACCAAAACCATCTTGTTGGTGGCGTGAGCGTATCTCTTTGACGGTATTTGCTTTTAATAAATTTCGATCTTCGGCAAAGAGGATAAAGATGATTCGGTCGCAGAGTTTTTGGGTGAGGCGCAGGAGGGTTTGTTTGTCTAACTCCGTTCGCCCTGAGCCTGTCGAAGGGTGTTGTGGTTCGACAAGCTTACCACGAACGGAAGTTTCGGCAGAGTAATTGTTCTTGATAATATTCTCAAAAAGATGTGATCTAAATTGGCTAAAGTCACGATAGAGTTCTTTTGAAATTGTTTGCTCAAAACTTGCCGATTTCTCTTTGAGTTTGAGGGGGATATCCTCTTTTAGACTCTCAAAGCAAATGAGTACGTGAAGCTTTTTAAATTCGTCATACGTGAGGGTAAAAAGATTGAACTTTTCATAGGCTGTTTTTTTATCGATGTAAAAGCGCAGTTCATTGAAGTTGGAAATAATAATGTATTTGGAATTGGAGTGAGAGGCGTGATAGTTAAAAGCTTGACCCTCAACCACATCAAGATTTTTGGTCTTTTGATCTTTTAGCTCGACTATCCCGATAATCTCACCGTTAACATAAATAACGCCGTCGGCTTTTTTGCCATCAGTTTCATTTTTCTTTTCCCGTTCCAAATTATAATCATCTGGGTTGGTGGTTTTGAGGGTATAGCCTAAGCAGGATTCAAAAATATCTTTAAAAAATCCGTCTTGATACACCTCTTCTTTAAAGCCTTTGATCGCTTCAACTTTGGCTAAATAGCTTTGATATTTTGCCCATCGCTGTGCGATGAGGCTTTCATCTTGTTTGACTGAATTTAAAACAGATTTTTGAAAAATTGACAAGTGAAAACCTTACAGTAAATTAGAATAATTATAGCGAAAATTTATAAGTGCTATTTTCATGTGACCACAGAGCACTATAGCTTACCCATCCTCTTTAAAAATGCTTCGGCTACACTGAAGGAACCAAAAACGAGATATTCTTTCTGGGGATCTATGGATTCAAATGTTCCATAGGTAAGCCCAAGCTCTACTAAAACTGCTTCCAACAAAGGGCGCTCAACAATACGCTCCTCATCTACCGTGATAATCTCTACACAATCAATGATCGGAGCCAAAAGACTCAAAATCTCACGGTAGTCTTTATCCCCATAGCTGTTGTAGATCAGGCTTATTTTTTTACCTTGAAAAGCTGCTGCAATCGCGCTTGCGGCAAGAGCGTTATGTCCGACATCCAAAGTCACGTTGTGCGCAACTTTACTCAGTCGTCCAAAAAGGGCTTTTTGATCAAAATATACTTCTTGAGCCTTGTACCCTAGTAACTCAAACGCCACCATAGCCAGTTCACAATTATCCCGTAAATACTCGCTCAATCCGTTTTTTAGGGCAAGTTGCAATCCCCTCGTGCGAATACGCGAATCTATAGATTCCTGAAGCGTTTGCAATCGGCACTGTTTACTCACTGCAATCTCATGTGCTATACTCTGAACCTCATCGTATTTTTGTATCCCCAACAGCGCATTGGTTTGCATACTGCGCAATTTTGTACTCGCTATTGATTCAATGGTTGATCCTAAAAAAGCGGCATGATCAAAAGCAATCGGGGTGAAGATGCTGAGCACTTTATCAAACACATTCGTCGCATCAAATTCACCGCCAAGCCCGGCTTCCAAGACCACATACTCACACGACTCAAAAGCTACCATCGCCAGCAGCGTTGTGTACTCAAAATAGCTCAAAGACTCAGCCGTAGAAGTGTCTAAAAATTTTCCTAGCTTTTGATAGGCATCATTCAATGTAGCATCACTGACATCCTCACCATCGATCCATATACGTTCATTGAATTGGAGAATATGAGGAGACGTATAATGCCCCGTTTTTTTACCAGCACGACTCAAAGCCGTGGCTAAAAATCGCCCCGTACTTCCTTTGCCATTCGTTCCGACAATATGGATGATTTTGGGGAGATGCAGAAAGTGAGCAATTTTTGCATAGGCTTTTGGGAACCGATCATAATCAATAACATCGTAAAAGAGTGGTTTAGCGGCTAAAAATGATTCGAGATCCATCATGCCTCTACGCGGTTGCGCCCTTTGTGCTTGGCATCATACAAACGCTCATCCGCACCTACTTTAAGAGTATCCAATGATGGATAATCCTTACGCTGTGCAATCCCAATGCTGACCGTAACCGTAATACGTTGTCCTTGGTACATAAAATGAGCTTCTTCCACATGCCCGCGTACCTTTTGCGCAAATGTTTGTGCCCCTGAAAGATCCGTGTCCCCCAGTATTGCTAAAAACTCTTCTCCCCCAAAACGTCCTACTGTATCATTAACACGGGCTTCATCTTTAAGAATTTGGGCAAATGCTTTGAGAACTGCATCTCCGGCTTCGTGTCCATAGGTGTCATTGACAGATTTAAAAAAGTCCAAATCAAGCATAGCGATACAGTAATTACGGCCATACCGCTCATATTCTGCTTCTTTGACCTCTATGACTTCTTGGAGGGCGCGTTTGTTAAGCAGTTTTGTTAAAAAATCTTCCCTAGACGCTTGTGTCGCAGTTTCCAGTTGGGATTCAAGCACCGCAATTTTTTGACCCATTTCATTGACCTTCGTATTATGCGAGCGTAAATCAATACTTAATATTTCGACTTTTTCTTCCAACGCCGTCGCAATCGCGTACAATCGCTTATGCGCTGTTTTAAAATCTTTGGGCTTATCGGAATCAAGCGCCTCAAGGTCTCGCTTGACATCCCGTATTTCAGTCGTTGAGTTTTCACTGCGCTCTATAAGATCAATCAACTGTACGGAGAGTTTCCCCAACAATTCATCCAATCCTTTTACCATCTCTTCAACGCTTTGTTTATCCAGTGCGATACGCATGGCAATTGCTGCCCTAATCTCTTTTTCAAACACATCACGGGAAATATAATCAGGATTCTCTTGCAGTTTTTGGGTCAAGAGCGCTGTCTTATCGTCTATTGCAGGAGCAATGGAGGGTGAAAGTCCCATTACCAGCAACTGTGCTACGCGAGTAAGGTCGTTTTTTTGCGGTGCAGAAGAATCAATACGCAAACTCTCAATGGTTTTTTTTAAATTATGGGAATCGACTTTTCCATAATCCGATAACTTTTCTAAAAAACTATCATCGTACATTTCAAGAAAGTTTTCCCAGGCTTGCTTCAGAAGCTCAATCTGGGTTTTTCCCCCTTGAGTCTCAATCATACTGATTGTTTTCTTAGCTAAAGCAGTAGCATTATGATTATGTAAAGTAGTGATACTCATAGCCATTACTTTTGTCAAAGCGCTTAACGCTTCAACCAATATGGATGCTTCACTCGGATTTAAACGACTCATTTTAGAGATCAAAAATCGTACCAATTCAGCGGTTGTTTTGACACGATATTGTTTCACTTCATCCTGTGTCTTTTTATCCATCAATGGGGTATAACGGTCAATCCCCTGACAGTCTTCTACCTTAACACCTGCTTTTTTAGCTTCAATACAAAATGCTTCAGCATAAAGATCAGGACTCCACGCTTTCCCCTCTGCCTTTAAACGCTCAACGGTATTACGTACAATTTGATTAATCGTCATAACTTATTCCTTAGGTGGGTTCGAACCTTCTGCCGCAATTTGTGCAACAAAAGCATCAATGGCTTTTTGCGCACCTATAGTGATGGCATTAAAACGTGCTCTATCTGAGATAATCGCATTGGGTTCAATGTCAAAGTCATACATACCCGAGGTATTATACCCATGTACTTTGTCCGATGTAATACGATCAATATGCATACTTACCGTAGTACGATAGGTTGTCACATACCCGTTAGTGTCATAACGTATCGGCGAAAAGCCAACCGATGAAATTTGTACTTTAAGATGGGTTTGTGACGCATTTTTCGAGGTTAAGGAAGTACGAAATTTGGTAATAATCGCTGTGTCTACAGCATCTTTGATAATAACGGTATTTTGCGGGTCTTCCATAGAGATCAGTACTTCCGTACTCACGCTCTCTCCAACAACCGACTGTGTATAATGAGCGGCACTCACATATCCACACCCCGTGAACACCATAACCGCGATTATACACCCTGCCAAAATACGCATATTTATCCTTTTATGACCAGATTGACCAGCTTACCTGGGATCACGATTGCTTTGACAATCTCTTTTCCCTCTATCCATTTTTCCACGGATGCTTTGGCAATTTCGATAATTGTCTCTTCGGACTCTTGAACACCTACTTCGATCGTGGCGCGGTTCTTACCGTTTACCGATACTCCCAATGTAAGCGCTTCGACTTCAAAGACCTCTTCGCATACTTTTTGAACGCCTAAATTTTTCCCACCAAAAAGAGCGTGAGACAGTTCCCAACATATATGGGGGACAATCGGCTCTAAAATCGAGGTTAAAACCCAATACCCTTCTGTCCATACTTTAGGATTATTTTGTTCATTCAAAGCGTTCATAGCTTCCATGACACCTGCGATCATCGTATTGAAAGTATAACGCTCATTGTACACTTCGTTTGCACGATTCAATGCTTCATAGACTTTTTTACGTGCTGCTTTTTCTTCTTTGCTAAGCGTTGAATGATCAATTTTTGGCAAGGTTGCTGTTTTTTGGGCAAATTGACTTCGATCCGCAAAACGTTTCAAAAACCGATACGCACCCTCAACCGCACTGTCATTCCATTCCAGCTCTTGTGTCGGAGGAGCCGCAAACAATATAAACAAACGCGCCGTATCTGCACCGTATTTTTCGATTATGGCGTCAGGATCGACCGTATTTCCTTTGGATTTGGACATTTTTGCCCCATCTTTTAAGACCATCCCTTGTGTTAACAGCTTATCAAACGGCTCATCAAACTCTACATACCCTAGATCTCTAAAGACTTTAGTAAAGAAACGGGCATACAATAGATGCAAAATAGCGTGTTCGATCCCACCTATGTAGTGATCGACACCTTCATGCCCTTTAGGGTGCATCCAATATTTGATTTGTTCGGCTGAAAATGCTTCTTTTTCCCAATTTGCAGGCGATGCACAAAAACGTAAGAAATACCAACTTGATTCGACGAACGTATCCATCGTATCCGTTTCACGAATCGCATCTTTTCCACAGACAGGACATTTACAATGCTTCCACGTTGGGTGTTTTTCGAGTGGATTTCCCTCTCCTGTGATCTCCACATCATGAGGAAGTGCAATAGGAAGATTCTCTTTTTTCTCCATCACCAAGCCACAATCATCACAATGGACAAAAGGAATTGGTGCACCCCAATAGCGCTGACGCGATACGCCCCAGTCCTTGAGTTTATAATTGGTCGTCTTTTGCCCTAGTTTAGCACTTTCAAAATGGTCAATGACTTTACTTTGGGCCTCTTTGGAATTGATACCGTCAAACTTTCCTGAATTAAACAGCACTCCCACTTCTGTGTATGCTTTAGTTAAATCCAATTCACCATCCGCGGGTTTTATAACCGCATGAATCGGTAAACTATACTTCTTTGCAAAATCAAAATCACGATCATCATGTGCGGGTACAGCCATAACTGCACCACTGCCGTAATCCATCAATACAAAATTAGCGATCCATACAGGGATTTTTTCATTCGTTAGCGGATGAATAACATTGAGCCCTAGAGATACACCACTTTTTTCTTTTTGGCGATCGATCGATGAACTGTTTTTCATCTCTTTAATTTGAGTAATAACCGCAGCGTCCAACAAAGCATTGTCGATCATGTACGTCACGATAGGATGTTCAGGTGCCAATGCAGTATAGGACACACCATAAATGGTATCAGGGCGTGTAGTAAAGACATCAAAAGAGTCAAAATTCGACCCAAGATTTGCTTTACTCTCTTCATCAAAAAATAGATTAAACGCTAAACCATTGGATTTTCCAATCCAGTTCTCTTGCATGGTCAAAACCTGTTTAGGCCAACCGCCCTCGAGCTTATGTAAATCCTCTAACAGCTCGTCACCGTATTGGGTGATCTTGAAATAGTATTGGTTCATGTCTTTTTTGACGATAGGAGTATCGCATCTCCAACAACAGCCATCAACGACTTGCTCATTTGCCAGTACCGTCATATCATGCGGGCACCAGTTGAGCATCCCTTTTTTACGATAGAGAAGCCCTTTTTCATACATATCGATGATAAAGCCCTGCTCAAATTTCGTATACAGTTCATCGCTGGTTGCAAGCTCTCTATCTTTTGAAAAAGAAAAGCCCAAAGAGGCAAACTCTTTTTTCATGTAGTCGATATTGTCGTAGGTCCATCCCTTTGGATGGGAGCCATTTTTGATCGCCGCATTTTCAGCAGGCATACCAAAGCTGTCAAATCCGATCGGGTGTAAGACATTGAAACCTTGCTGACGGTAATAACGGGCAAACGTATCACTGAGCGTGTAGTTTCGTACATGTCCCATGTGCAGTCTTCCACTAGGGAACGGGAACATGCTCAAGATGTATTTTTTTTCTTTCGAAAAATCTTCACTTGGCTCAAAGCTTTTATGCTCTAGCCAAAATTTTTGCCATTTGGCTTCAATATCTTTGGAAACGTAATTCAAAAAAACTCCTGATTAAACCATGCCCTGCTCAAATTGAGCACGCATTTTCTCTTTTTCCATTGTATTTCGCAATCGCTGTGCTTGTGCCGCTTTTGCTTTTGCCACATCGTAACCAAACCAGATCAAAAATGGAGATGCCACAAAGATCGAACTGTATGCCCCAAAAATGATACCAATCAGCATCGCAAAGCTAAATCCGTGAATAATCTCTCCTCCGAACAAGAAAAGAGTCAAAATAACAAAGAAAACCGTAGTAACCGTCAAAATAGTACGTGAAAGCGTATTGGTCACACTCTCATTTCGTCTCACGAATACGGTCAAAAATAACGATCGTATCATTGATTGAAAATCCTAGAATCGTCAACAAAGCGGCCAAGACGGTTAAGTCAAACTCAACTTCAAACAAACTCACCATCCCCGCAGTAATGACCACATCATGTGTCAGTGAGATAATAGCGGCAACCCCAAAACGCCATTCAAAACGAAATGCGACATAGAGTAAAATCCCTAAAACAGAGACCAAGAGAGCGATTGTCCCTTGTGTTTGCAATTCTTTCCCTACTTTTGGCCCTACAATATCAACACGTCGGATCTCAAAATTTCCAGTACCTTTAAGTGCTTGAGTAACACTAAGCGCTGTATCTTTTGTCACATCCGACGTAGAGTTTTGCAGACGTAAAACGATCTCTTCGGGTGAACCGAATTCCTGAATCCCTGCAGAAGAAAACTGTGTCGATGAAAGATGCTTACGAACTTGCTCGATTTGTACCGGTTTATCGTATTTTACCTGTACCACGGTACCGCCGGCAAAATCAATCCCGTATACAAACCCTTTTTGGAAAATCAAATACAACGCAACAAGCGTGATTAAAAATGAAAACGTAAAAATGGGCTTTACCCATCCCATAAAATTAAATGCTTTTTGAGCTTTGAAAAACTCCACGGTTACTCCTTACGCTCTAGACGAATACCAAACCAACGGTTCATATTGCCACTTTTTTCGATTCGCGTCATGAGCATATTGAAAATGCCATGCGTTCCCATAATAGCCGTAAACATCGATACAATAATTCCCACTGCCAACGTGACAGCAAACCCTTTAATCGGGCCCGTACCATAGGTATACAATGCAACCGCCGCAATCAATGTCGTGAGATTCGCATCCACAAGGGTACTAAACGCTTTCGTATAGCCCCCTTCAATAGCATTTCGAATCGAAGAACCTTCTCGTAAAAGCTCACGAATACGTTCATTAATAATGACGTTTCCATCCACGGCCATACCGACCGTCAGAACAATACCCGCCATACCAGGTAGGGTAAGCGTCGCGCCAAACATCGCCATAAATGCGATTATCAACACGATATTGATGACCATCGCCGTCGTAGCAATAACACCCGCATAGCCATAATAAACGATCATAAAGAAAACAACCAATAAAGCACCCGTAGCAAACGCTATCAAACTGGCTTTAATACTGTCCGCACCCAGACTTGGTCCAACAGAGCGTTTTTCCATCATATAAATCGGTGCAAGCAAAGCGCCTGAACGAAGAGCGATAGCCAGATCATTAGCTTCTGCAACCGAATAATTCCCACTGATCTGTCCTGAACCACCACCGATACGTTCGTTGATCACAGGAGCAGAATAGACTTTTCCATCCAAGACGATCGCAAGACGTTTTCCGACATTTTTACCCGTAAAGTCCCCAAATATCTGAGCTCCCTCAGAATTAAGTGAGAAATTAATGATAGGACGGTTGTTTTGATCGTATCCAACTTGCGCGTTGGTCAGCATCGTTCCATCAAGAATAGCGATCTCATGTACAAGATGTTTGATGTTTGGTTCTATCGCATCTTCTAGAAGTCTGTCTCCAAAACTTTCCGCTTCCATTTCAGTCACATCATTAGAGCGCATCGCACGATCTTCGTCGATTGCCATCATCTCTAACTTAGCCGCACGGGAGATCAGCTCACGAGCACGCTGTTCTTCTTGAGGTGTTTTGATCCCTGGCAATTCAACCAAGATCTTATCAACACCTTGTTTTGCAACGTTTGGCTCTGAAAGACCAAATTGATCGAGTCGATTACGAATGGTCTCAATAGCTTGATCCACCGATTGGACTTTGAGCTTTTCAATGGCCGCTGGTGTCATTGCCAAAGAATACTGCCCTTTTGCAGAATGGACGATCGTACCGTCCACTTTTTTCAAGTACTCATCCATGACAATCGCATCGTCTTCATCCAAAAGTTCAAACGTAACCGTATTCTTACTGGTACTAAGCCCATCAAGAAGGATATCGTTATGCTCGCTAAAGTGTTTGATTCCTGATGCCACAGATTTGATCTGAGAAGTCACTGCTTCATTCGTCTTCACACCCAATAGCATGTGTAAACCACCTTGCAGATCAAGACCCAACGTGATTTTTGCACCGCTTTGAGTTTGCATAACAGAAGGAAGTGAAAAAGCCAGTCCGAAGATCGTGGCAAAGATGAGGAGCGCTACGCGATAATTAAGCTTCATCCTCGTACTTTCTTGCCACAGCGTCTTTTACCAAGCGCCCTTCGACATCATTGTTGAATTTTACGGAGAAAAACTTCTCTTCTACTTTTTTAATTTCTACAATCAAACCACCAGTAGTGACAACCATATCCCCTTTAACCAAAGAAGCCAGCATCTCAGTGTGCTTTTTAGCCTGCTGTTGTTGTGGGCGAATAATAACAAAATACATGATTGCAATCAAAAATGCAAACGGGAGCAATTGGGAGACAAATTCCATAGAAATCCTTGAACAAAATATGACTGCATTATACTCATAATAGATTAACATCGGTATAATTTCCCCATGAAACTACAATCAAAAACAACTTTCGAACTTCTCACGCTTCCCCTGCTCATAGCCATTAGCTTCAGTGCTTTCATCTATTTTGAACATTTTCACCTCACGCTTAAAGCCCTCAATACCATCGCAGGGCTCCTAGCTCTCTATGGGCTTTTGCATGCACCCAAACGCACCTTGCCCATTGCGGGTTTTTGGATCGGCTTATTATGGTGTTATTGGATCGGATACAGCTTTCAGTATTATGGGTTGGGCTGGGCAAAAATATGGGTTGCATTAGGATTTGGAGTCGTCTATGCTCTGTATTACGGTTCGATGGGATTAACTAATAATCCATGGCTTCGGGCACTGATTCTTTTTGTACTTACCTATTTTTGGCCGATGGATTTCAACTGGATGCAGCCCGAACTGATTTTCGTTGAGAGTTATATCGGCTATGAAAAATGGCAGTTTGCTGTTGTCTTACTCTCACTTGCATCGACGTCATACTTTGTAAAGTATAAAAAAATCATCCCTTTATTGGCGCTTATCATCGCCATACCCTTCCCTTATACACCGCCAAAAATTCCTGATTTACGCATAAAACTGGTCTCTACGGACATCTCACAAGACCTAAAATGGCAAGAATCCATGATGAGTGACATCCTCAATGAAAACCTGCGCCAAATAGATCTGGCCATCGCTCAAGGATACGATCTCGTCGTACTCCCAGAATCCGCGTTTGTCCTTTATATGAACCATTATCCCTTCCTTGAAGAACAACTGCAGCTACGCTCTCAGTCCATAGCTATCTTAACGGGTACACTGCACGAAGAGAATCAATTGCATTATAATGTTTCCTATCTCTTTAATAAAGGGGAGATTACGGTTGCCAAAAAAACGATTCTCGTCCCGTTTGGAGAGTACATACCGCTGCCGAAGATTTTACAAGATTGGGTCAATCGCCATGTGTTTGAAGGTGGCTCTAATTTCGTAACCGCCGATAAACCAACGGATTTCATTATCAAAGGGGTGAAGTTTCGTAATGCAATCTGCTATGAAGCGACACGAGAAGAACTCTATACGCCTGATGCCAAGTACATGATAGCCATCAGTAATAACGGCTGGTTCAAACCCTCGATAGAACCCACACTACAGAATCTTCTGATACGTTTTTATGCTCGTAAAAATGGTACGATGGTGTTTCATGCAGCTAATGGTGGAGGAACGGGAATAGTATATTAAAGAAAAAAGAGTGGATATTTTGCCCGTAAATCGGGCAAACGGCATACACTAGTGGCGAACGGTTAGGTTCTTTGCATTGATCGCGGCGATTAGTTCTTCGATGTGTTTCATCTTTTCTTCTTCGTCTTCCATGTTATGGATAGCATCAAGATTAAACGTTTGAAGTTTTCCATCTAGGTACCCTGTGTCAAGTTTACCATCGATGAAATCTTGGTCACGGACGATCTGGCGGTGCAATGCGATATTAGTAGGGACACCTTCGATGATGAACTCATCCAAAGCACGTCTTGCCTTACGGACACAATCTTCCCACGTTTGCCCTGATACGATCAACTTAGCGATCATAGAGTCATAGTTTGATGGGATAAGGTAGTTCGTATACGCCATACTGTCCATACGTACACCTGGACCACCTGGGGCAAGATAACGTGTGATAAGACCCGGTGATGGAACGAAGCCCAATTTCGGATTTTCAGCATTGATACGAAACTCGATCGCATATCCGCGAAGATGAATCTCTTCTTGCATGTATATAAGTCTATCGCCCTCAGCGATTTGGATCATACGCTGAATCAAATCGATACCTGAGATAAGCTCTGTTACCGGATGCTCAACTTGGACACGAGTATTCATCTCGATGAAGTAAAAATTGTCGTCTTGGTCAACTAGATACTCGATCGTTCCAACACTCTCATACCCTAAACGATACATCGCTTTTTTAGATACTCGGTAAAGCTCGCGACGAACGTCTCTGCTGAGAAGCGGTGATGGAGCGATTTCGATTACTTTTTGGTGACGACGCTGTATCGAACAGTCACGATCACCTAAGTGAACGATATTGCCGTATTTGTCTGCAACCATTTGGATTTCAATATGACGAGGATTTTTGAGATATTTCTCAATAAACACTTCTCCACGGTTGAAAAAACGGATCGCTTCATTGGTCGCTGATTCGTACATCTCTTTGAAGTCAGATGCTTTTTCAACGATACGCATACCACGTCCACCTCCACCAAATGCAGCTTTGATGATGATCGGGAATCCGATATCGCTCGCGATCTTCTCAGCATCATTGATGTTGTCAATCGGCTCATCCGTACCCGGAAGCATCGGAACACCCACTTCGCGCATCGCTACTTTGGATGCCATCTTGTCACCAAACAACGCGATATGCTCAGGTTTTGGACCGACGAAAATAATGCCGTTATCCGCACATGCTGACGCAAATTCTGCACTCTCTGAGAGGAATCCGTATCCAGGATGAATCGCATCACAATCTGCTTTTTTTGCCAAATTGATAATACGATCATAATCCAAATACGCAGCGATAGGATCACCCATGATCGGATAACACTCATCCGCTTTACGCACCCATACGCCATTAACGTCTGCTTCTGAAAAAACTACAACACTTTTAATCTCAAGCTCTTTACAGGCTCGAATAATACGCAATGCAATCTCACCGCGGTTTGCAATCAACATTTTGTTAATTTTTTTGCATTCCATCAGGTACCTCTAAATTATAGATTTTTATTGCGAGATTATACCGACTTAACATTTAAAACCCATTAGTTGTTTATACTTGAATTAGGCACTCATATATCTTTGGATTTTTTCAAATACACACTATAATATGTCAAAAATGGATGTCACAATGAAGATCGCTGCTAACATAACAGAGCTCATCGGCAATACTCCGCTTGTGAGACTCAATACTCAATCCACCGCTACTGGTGCGACCATATTAGGTAAATGTGAGTTTATGAATCCGACCAGTTCTGTCAAAGACCGTATTGGTATCAACATGATCAAATCGGCTATGGCAGAGGGAAAAATAACGGCGGATACGCTCATCATCGAGCCTACAAGCGGCAATACCGGTATTGCGTTAGCATCAATTTGTGCGGCATTAGGGTTAAACCTCACCTTGACGATGCCTGAATCCATGAGTCTTGAGCGCCGTAATCTTTTGTTAGCATTGGGTGCCAAACTCGTGTTGACTCCAGCGGCCCAAGGGATGAAGGGGGCGATTGATGAAGCCAATAATCTTGCAGCAAACACCCCAAATGCGATTGTCCTACAGCAATTTTCCAATCCTGCCAATCCGCAGATCCATCGAGAGACAACAGGACCTGAAATATTGCGCGATACCGACGGTAAAGTTGATATTTTTGTTGCAGCAGTAGGGACAGGCGGTACCATCACGGGAACAGGTGAGCTTTTAAAAGCCTCTTTACCCCATATCCAGATTATCGCCGTCGAGCCCAAAGACTCTCCCGTACTTGCAGGCGGCAAAGCAGGACCCCATAAGATCCAAGGTATTGGCGCAGGATTTATCCCCGATGTCCTCAATGTCTCTGTTTACAATGAGATCATCGCGGTGAGTAACGAAGATGCTATCGCAACCGCCAAAGAACTCGCCAAGACCGAGGGAATGCTCGTAGGTATATCCGCAGGTGCCAATGTCTATGCCGCTATGCAAGTAGCAAAACGTCCAGAGAACCAAGGCAAGACCATCGTGACTATTTTATGCGATACGGCGGAACGCTATTTAAGTACCGCGTTGTTTGAAGCCTGATCTTCTTTTCGAGACCATCCGTTGCCAGGATGGTCTCGTTGCGCATCTCTCCTACCATCAAGAACGTCTGAACGCTTCTTTGCAATGTTTGGGGTCCCAAACACACTTTGATTTAAACACACTCATTGTCCCTCCTTCAAGCGGACTGTACCGATGTCGGTTTGTATACGATGCTACTGATTTTCACATAGAGTATCATCCCTACACTCCTCGAACCATTACCTCACTGCGTTTGGTATGCGACGACACCATTCACTATCCTCTCAAATACACCCATCGCGATAATCTCAATAGCTTATTTGAGCGTAGAGAGTCATGCGATGATGTGCTTATCGTTAAAGAAGGGGTAATTAGAGACACTACCATCGCCAATATTGCCCTATACATTGAGGGACAATGGCTAACACCCCAAGTACCTCTTTTACGAGGGACTACACGCGCAAGACTATTGGATGAAGGGTTTTTATTACCTGCTGTTTTGACCCCGATAGATATAGCTCATGCACAGAAGATTGCCATAATGAATGCGATGGTGGGATTTGTGGAGATCGAAAATGGTATAATTACTTAAAATACACAAACAGGCTGTAAAGAATGCTCTTCGATATTATTAAAAATCCTTCGTTTGCCAGGCTCATGGAAACGCACGCTCGTGAAATACTGATACATCTATTTGAAAGTAACCAAAACTTTGGCATATTATGTAAAATAGAACATTTAACCTTTGATCCGCCACTTCCTGAGGATATTAGCAGTGAATTTAGAGCTATGACTCTCTTCTTTCTAGCAGGGTATACCTTTGAAAGCGCACGATTGGAAAACAATATGCTGTATTTTGAAGCAGGATTTGGTCATGCGAATATCGGAAGCGTGGTCAGTGTACCATTATTAAGTATTGTTCAGATTATTATTGATGACACTCCCGCATTTGTAAATCTCGCTTTACCTCGCGAACAGTCTGTAAGTGTCAATATTGAAAAAGATGAAGGGGTCAAAAACTCGATGAGCTCTTTTCTCTCCAATCCTGAAAATCAGAAGTTTATAAAAGAGCCCGCGAAGACATAAGGGGTAGCTTACAGCTTGATCCCATGTAAGAAAGTAACTACATTGTCAATAAAGGCATCGTGCTTACGCTCTTTACTGTATGCGATGTAAAATTTACGCTTGATCTTATAATTTTTAATACGTCCTTCATACAATCGCCCCTCTTCAACTTCTTCACCAATAACGTGTTGAGAGATAACCGATACAACAGGGCGCTCTGCATTTTTAGGTGAATGCATGATCGTCTCTTTGATCGTTGTCGTACTGGCAACGACACCAATAACGCTAAAGCTTGCACAATCGACTCCAATCTCTTCAAAGACTTCGGATGTCAGTTTACGCGTATGAGACGCTTCATCACGACAGATCCAGTCAAATTTGTACAGATCTTCTTTACGTAGCTGTTTTGGAATCGGTTGATTGGAAAAAATAACCAACTCATCCTCTTCCCACTCTCGATAGATAACCCCATCTTTAAATACTGGTGATTCAATCAATGCGATATCAATTTTTTTATCCAATAGTTGGTCGATAATTTCTTCAGAAAGAGCTACACGAACGTGTACTTCATTGTGGATTTTATCTTTTAACTTAGCAAGATACTTAGGAAGGACATAGTTTCCAATCGCGTACGAAGCACCAACTACAAACGTAAATTCTTTGTTGATGATTTTAAGAAGATCTTTTTCACTGGCTAAAATTGCTTTTTCCAATCTAACCGCTATTCTATAGAGGTCTTCACCCTCTTTGGTTAATTTAATCCCATTTTTCTTACGCTCGACGATGCGCGTATCCAAATATTCCTCAAGAAATTTAATCTGTTGTGTGACTGCAGGCTGTGAAATTCCCAGTTTAGCTGAGGCTTTTGAAAAACTTTTTTCTTTGATAACCGTCAAAAAAGTCAGTAGTTTCGCAAAATCTTTTAACATAATGATTCCTATAAGTAAAGTGTATAAACGTATTATAACCCATTATTATGTTGATTACAAGAGATTGACACTTTTAAATAGCTTTGTGAAAGATTGGGCTATAATAAAAGAATTCATGCACGAAGGCGCACTATTATTATGGATAAAATTTTCGATAGTCTCAACGATGCACAGCGACAAGCCGTTGAACAAACTGAGGGTCCGCTTTTGATCCTAGCAGGTGCAGGCAGCGGTAAAACTAAAACCATTACCTCGCGATTAGCCTATTTACTAGATACCGTTGGAATACCCTCCAGCCAAACATTGACCCTTACGTTTACCAACAAAGCCGCCAAAGAGATGCGTGAGCGAGCAATGGGTCTAATAACCCAAAACTCTTTTCCTCCCCTATTGTGTACCTTTCATAAGTTTGGACTCTTATTTTTAAAATTTCACATTCACCTTTTGGGGCGCAGTAACAATTTTGTGGTTATTGATACCGACGATAAAAAAAAGATCCTCAAAAAAATAAATGCTGAACTCCCAACAGCCCTTATCGCCAGTGAGATCTCACGCTATAAAAACTCGATGATCGATCCCCAAGAAGCCTACTCCCAAGCAGAACTGACCAACTACAAAAATATTGCCAAGATTTATGAAGAGTACCAAGTCTATTTAGTCAAAAACAACCTGGTCGATTTTGATGATCTGTTGTGTCTTACCTTTCAGCTTTTGGATGATAATCCAGATTTATGCATACAAACCAGCCAAAAATACCGCTACATCATGATCGATGAATACCAAGACACCAATGAACTGCAGTTGCGTCTTTTACAAAAACTGTGTACGTCGCATAACAACCTATGTGTTGTCGGTGATGATGATCAAAGCATCTATGGATGGCGCGGGGCACATGTTCGTAATATCTTAGAGTTTGATCAAGACTTCGCAGATGCCACCGTCGTCAAACTCGAGTACAATTACCGCTCCACCCAAGCGATTCTCACTGTCGCCAACTCACTCATCGAACACAATCGCTCACGACTGGGTAAAACCCTCATCGCTACCAAGACAGGTGGAGACGATGTCACGATCCTTGCGTCCAATGACGAAAGCGAAGAAGCCAAAAAGATCGCAAAAGCAATACGCGTTTTATTGGACAAAGGAGTCCGTGCCAGCGATATAGCCGTTCTTTACCGTATCAATGCCCTGAGTCGATCTCTTGAAGAGGGACTCAATCGTGGCGGTATTGCCTATCGTCTTGTCGGCGGACTGCGTTTCTATGATCGTGCAGAGATCAAAGACCTGATCAGTTATCTTCGTGTCATCACCAACGTACATGATAATTTCTCCCTCAAACGCATCATCAATAAACCAAAACGCGGTCTTGGAAAAGCCAGTATCGAAAAAATAGAGCTCACTGCTATGGAAGCTGAAAAATCGATGTTTGAGTTTATTGTCACCTCCAGCGACAGTGAGCTAGAAGCTTTAGCACGTAAAAAAAGCACCCAAGAACTGCGTAAATTTATCGTTGAGATCAATGAGCTTCGCACCATTGCGGCAGAAGCCATGTACAAATTCATCGATGCTCTCGAAGAGCGTTTTAAGATCAAAGAAACCCTCAAAGGGCTGCCCGATGAGAGCGATAAAATTTCCAACGTTGATGAGTTTTACGGATTGTTTCGTGATTACGTCAAACAAAACCCTGATGCACAACTCGCTGAGTTTCTAAACGACATCACCTTGCAAAGTGATCAAGACCAAGTAGAGGGTGAGAGCATCTACATCATGAGTATCCATGCGTCCAAAGGGCTGGAATTTGAGCACCTTTTTGTTATCGGAATGGAAGAAGGGTTCTTGCCTCTAGTGGGTGATGGGAGTGATTTGGAAGAGGAACGCCGTTTGGGCTACGTTGCCTTCACCCGCGCCAAATCCAACCTCACCATTTCCAGTGTAAACAGCCGTTTTTACAAAGGCCGCCGTACCGATTTGCATAAAAGCCGATTTATCAATGAGGCAGGATTGTGCGAGGGGTCTTTGATCTTAGAAAAAAACACCTCCTTTAAAAAAGGGGATCTGGTTCGCCACAAAATATTTGGGGCAGGAAGAGTCGAGGGTGTGAGTAAATCGGGACGCGAGTTTAAGTTGCTCATCAACTTTGGCGGCAATAAACGCGATATTCTTGCCTCTTTTGTAGAAAAGCTCTAATCAATGTCCTCTAAACTTTTTGTAGCCTATAAACCTACGGGCATGAGTTCCAATCAACTTCTGGGACGTATTAAGCGCCGTTTTGGAGAAAAAAAAGCCGGATATTCAGGAACCCTTGACCCTTTTGCCAAAGGTGTCTTGATTGTAGCATTCGGAAATCACGGTCGATTGTTTCGATTTTTAAACAAAGCCCCAAAACGCTACCGTGCAACACTGTGGCTTGGCGCGTATTCACCAACTTTGGATATCGAAAAAATCGAGGATATTGACACCATTGCACCCATCCCCAAAGAGACTCTTATCCAAGCCATCGAATCGCTAAAAGGAGAGTTGACCTATCTGCCACCCAAGTACAGTGCTAAACGACTCAATGGTAAACGTGCCTACGAGTTTGCACGTGCCGGTATTGAGGTAGAACTCAAAAGCGTGACCTCCACCATTTATGATATTCATCTTGTCCATTATTGTCACCCTTTTGTGACTTTTGAAGCGACGGTCTCTGAGGGGAGCTATATTCGTTCACTGGGTGAGTTAATTGCCAATAAACTTGGCTGTAATGGAGCCTTAAGTGCTTTAGAACGACTCAATGAAGGTCAATTTGTTTACGATGATGAGCGTCCAATTGATATTAAAAAAGCTTTAGGAATCCCTAAAAATTGCTATAATGGCAATGGCGAATCAATCCTTCTGGGACAACCGCTTAGCAAAGAAGATTTTGAGATACACGCCAACGGAACCTACTGGATTGACAATGGTGATACTATCTCTGTTCTTGAGTTCACCGATGAAAAAATACACTATTTACTCAACAAGGTTGCTGCATGCTGATACTTTCACGCAAACTGGATGAATCTATTCTCATTGGAGATTCCATCACTTTGAAAGTCATTTCAATTGACAAAGGAAGTGTCAAACTCGGCATCGATGCACCTCTGAATGTTCGTGTATTACGCAGCGAACTCATCAATGCCGTAAAAGATTCCAATCAAGCAGCATCAACACAGCAAGACGATTCTCTCTTACGCCAGCTCGCCCAAAAATTCAAACTATGACCTACTACAACGCCTTTGCAAAAGTCAATATTTTTCTCAAAATAACGGGAAAAAGAGGAGATTATCACACTATAACCTCTCGCTTTATGCGTGTGAATACTCTCTATGACACCCTATGGTTTGAGGAAAAAGAAGCTGGGGATTTTGAGCTTAGAGGGGATTTTACGTGTCCAATAAACGACAATACCATTTATAAAGCATACAAAGCATTACTCCAAACCACACAAAGTAAAGAACTGCTTACATGGATGCAGACACATGCCCTATGTGTGGAAAAAAGAATCCCTTCATTTGCAGGTCTTGGTGGTGGAAGCTCCGATGCCGCTACATTTTTAAATATGTGTAATGACATCCTAGCCCTTGGGCTCACGCATGATGAACTTGCACGTATCGGAGCAACAGTAGGTGCAGATGTCCCCTTTTTCATCTATGGATACGAAAGTGCCAACGTAAGTGGTATCGGTGAAATCGTCCAACCCTTTCATGAGCCATTACTGGAGTTTGAGATCAATACTCCAAGTATTCAGATAAGCACCCCTACAGTATATAGCTATTATCGTCAGCACCTCTACTCCCCCATTAGCGCCCAAGAAGCGATACTCTTGGAAGCAACCCCATCACGCGATATTCTCGCACGCATGGACCCAAAAGAAGCAAATGATCTGTATCTCTCCGCCCTTGGGTGCTATAGCGAACTTAGCGAACAAGATGGATGGTTTTTTTCCGGTAGCGGAAGCAGTTTTTTCAGATTAAAGGAACCTACACATGGGTGAAAACATAGCCACCAATAAAAAAGCATTTTTTGACTTTCACATTGAAGAGAAGTTTGAAGCAGGCGTGGTCTTACACGGAAGCGAAGTTAAAGCCCTACGAGCAGGACGTGTCAATCTCAAAGACGGGTTTATCAAAATCGTACGCGGTGAAGCCATACTGTTTAATGTCCATATTGGGATTTTAAATACAACGCATCATTATTACGGTCATGAAGAGCGCGGAAGCCGTAAATTACTTTTGCATAAAAAGCAAATTGAGAAGATGTTTAAAGCAGTCGAAAAAGAAGGCTTTACTCTTGTACCTCTGAGTATCTATTTCAACGATCGCAATCTTGCAAAACTTCAAGTTGCCATCGCCAAAGGTAAAAAGCTTTACGATAAGCGGGAAGATTTAAAAGAAAAAAGTCTAAAAAGAGATATGGAACGCGCACTTAAAGGAGACTAGCTATGATCACATTACACGATCTTCACCAAGAAGATCTTCAAGACCCTCTTCATCCTTCAACGTTCGAAGAATATCACGATTATCAAATCCTCGTTCTTCGCTTACCCGAACATATTGGCAATAAAGCTAAATTTCACTCTTATGGATTCGTTTTACACCAGCAAAAAGTCTACTATTATGATCAAAATGCCAAAAATTTACTTTAACTGACGGATGATTTAGATGGTCTTTACCATTTTTTAGATACAAAAATCGACACACTTATGAATGAAATTGATAAGATGCAAGAAAAAATAGTCACCTTGGAAACAAAGTTATACCGTCAACTTGGATCGCGTTTTATGGAGCACTGGCATGCCTTTAAAGAAGAGCTTTCACATTCAGAACGGATCATTCTAAAAGCGGTAGATGTCTTGGGCATGTTTATCACAAAATCAAAATCAAATACTAATTTCCCTCTCAATGAGTTCAATGACCTCCACGAACATTTGGAGCGTACCTTGCGTACCAATGTGAGTGCCAACGATCAGCTTAATAACTTATACAACTACTACACACTTCGTTCAAACGATCGGATGAATCGCAGTATCTATATACTCACAATCGTTTCTATTGTATTTTTACCTCTAAACCTCGTCGTCGGATTTTTTGGGATGAACACAGGAGGGCTTCCGTTTCAAGACAGTACAATGGGGACAACCTATGCGTTTATAAGCATGATTTTATTTACAGCAATATTGGCAATAGCAGTATTTTTAAAGATAGAAAGACCGTAGTTAGTGATTTAGACGAAAGAAGGAAGAAGCTTTGCCACTCAAAAGAGTGACAATGGGGATTATTTAGGGCGACGAATTTCTTTGATACGAGCTTTCTTACCAGCAAGATCACGAAGATAGAACAATTTAGCACGACGAACGCGACCACGACGTAATACTTCGATTTTCTCTAAGCTGTCGCTGTAGATTGGGAATACACGCTCGATACCGATAGCATTAGCTCCGATTTTACGAACCGTGATAGTACGGCCTGTGCCTTCTCCACGAATAGAGATACAAACACCTTCATAAACCTGAGTACGTGATTTCTCACCCTCTTTAATGATTACAGAAAGACGTACAGTATCACCTGCGCGAAACTGTGGAACGTTTTTACCTTCCATTTGTGCTTGCTCAAAGCCAGCGATGTATTTATTTTTCATAAGACGTCCTTATTTTATGCTTCAGTAGCTGTTCAGGTCTGAAATATTTTGTTTTGCATTCAGACATAGCTAATTTTAGTGCTTGAATTTTACTGTGATTTCCCTTTAAGTATTCTGATGGAACACCCAAATTGTTATATATTGGCGGTTTTCCAAAAGAAGGTGCTTCTAAAAGTGGCGTTTCAAAACTTTCAGTTTCCAACGATTCACTGTTTCCTAGAACACCCTCTATATTTCGGACAATCGCATCGGTCATTACAAGCGATGGAAGCTCACCGCCAGTGAGGACATAATCCCCAATGCTAAAGACTTCATCGGCAAAGGTTTCGATGACTCTCTCATCAATACCTTCATACCGACCGCTTACAAATACGATATGCGATTTGTTGGCTAAACGTTTTGCATCATTTTGTGTAAACTGCTTGCCAACTGGTGCTGCAAAGATGATATAGGCCTCATCATCCAATGTCGACAGTGCATCAAACAAAGGTTGTGGCGTCATGACCATCCCTGCTCCGCCTCCAACACACGTATCATCTACCTTAGCGTGCTTGGATGCGCTGTAATCCCTCGGATTCAAAAATGAGATATGAAACTTATTCGATTCAATCGCCCGTTTTAGAATAGAGTCTTGGAAATACCCTTCAATCAAGTTTGAAAAAAGAGTGACATACGTAAAATGCATCACGATGCTTCCAATAAATCCAAACCGCCCTCGACCATGATTTTTTTACCCTCTAAATCTGCTTTGAGCACAAAACGATCAATATAAGGGATTAAAAATGTTTCAGGAAGTCCTTTGGTCACTAATGCGCCATCTGTCTTGACCGACAAATAATCCTGTGGACCGATACGTTCAATCTCATCCAATGTCCCTAATAGTACATTGCCTTCATAGATCGATAATCCAATAAGGTCAAACCAAAAATATTCACCCTCTTTGAGCTTACATCTCTGGCGAGTTTCCTCGTACGTGGTGTACAGCTTTGCATTGGTCAATGTTTTGGCAGCTTCTGGAGTATCGTAACCGACAATATGCACAAGCTCACGATCAGGATTGTAACTACCAAGAGTGATTACAGAGCCATTATCGAGCGTAAACGTTGCATTTTTTTTAAATTGTTCGGGGAAATCTGTGAAGAGATTCAATTTCATGTCGCCTTTCAAGGCCACTGTACGACCAATCGTGGCGACATGAAGAAGGGTAGAATCAGGTGAATTACGAAATCGGTTCGACATTGATACGGTAACTCTTACCATCTTTGGCTTTACAGCCTGAAATAACGGTTTTAATCGCACCGATCATTTTGCCCTCTTTGCCGATAAGCTTGCCTACATCCGCTTGATTAGCGTGCAGTACAATCTCGGTGACTTCATCGCCCTCATGCGTATCTACCCTGATCTCTTCAGGATAAGACGCGATTAATCGCGCGAATCCGGCGACGAAGTCGGCTACCATGATTATTTACCTGTGATTTTTTTAACGCGATCAGATAACTGAGCACCAACGCTCATCCAATACGCAAGACGCTCTTCATCAACTTTAACCGTTGAAGGCTCTGTCATTGGGTTATAATAACCGATCAATTCAATCCAACCACCATCACGACGCTTACGGCTGTCTGTTACAGCGATACGGTAGAAAGGTTGTTTTTTACGTCCCATACGGGTTAAGCGAATGACTGTTGCCATGTTATATCCTTTTGTAATTATAGTGTCGCGCTCAGTAACTTAGAAGAGTGTTTTACCCACAAAAGTAAAAAAAAACCTCTAAATCGCTGGAACGCTAAGTCAGAGATTTTAACTAAAATCCCCTGCTTAACGCTCTAGGTTTATCGTGGGATTTTAGCCCCTTGCATCTGACCCATCATGTTTTGTAGGTCTTGCATCCCTTTTTTACCTGAAAAGCGTTTTGCCATTTTAGAAGCATTTTTAAACTGCTTCAAAATACGGTTAACATCAACCACGGTCAATCCACACCCTTTTGAGATACGGGCTTTGCGTGTATTGTTGAGCAACTCTGGGTCTTCACGCTCTTTCATCGTCATAGAAGATACAAGCGCTTTGATCTTTTTCAACTCGCCTGAGTTTTCCATGTCAAAATCTTTGAGCGCAGATGCCATACCGCTCATGCCGGGGATCATACCCATGATGGATTTCATGCTTCCCATTTTCTTGAGGCTTTCCATCTGCTCTAAAAAGTCGTTAAAATTAAACTCGCCTTTTTTGATCTTACGGTTAAGCTCTTTTGCTTTTTTCTCATCAATGATCGAAGAAGTACGCTCAGCAAGACCTTCGATATCCCCAAGACCCATCAAACGGTTGACGATACGATCCGGCAAGAAGATCTCAAGATCTTCCATCTTTTCACCCGCACCAATAAAGCGCAACGGAACTTGAATCTGAGAAGCGATCCCTAAAGCAACACCACCCTTGGAATCTCCATCATACTTCGTTAGGATAACCCCGTCGATACCGATCTTTTCATTAAAGCTCTCTGCTGTTCGAACCGCATCTTGTCCACTCATGGAGTCCGCTACATAGAAAATCTCATGCGGCTTTGCCGCCGCTTTGACTTCGGCCAATTCACCCATGAGCGCATCATCGATAGCCAATCGTCCTGCCGTATCGATTAGTACCACATCGACCAATGATTTTTTAGCGTGTTCCAATGCCCCTTTGACAACGTCAACAGGATTTTTACTGACCTCATCTGCATACAGTTCAACTTCAATCGAAGCACACACTTGTCGAAGCTGTTCAACCGCAGCAAGACGCTGTAAGTCAGCCGCAACGACCAAAACACGTTTTTTCTGACGTACTTTTAAATAGTTAGCCAGCTTACCCGTGGTAGTCGTTTTTCCTGAACCTTGTAATCCGGTCATCAAAATAACCGTAGGAGAGACAGGTGCATAGACAAAACCAGCATTTCCTTTGACCTTTAGAAGGTCATACAATGAACTGCGAAGAGCGTCTAGAAACTGATCTTTGCCAATAGCCGATAGCTTGGTCTTAGCCTCAACAGAATCAATCAAATCTTTGACCACTTTGTGGTGTACATCAGCTTTTAAGAGTGCTTTTTTAAGCTCACCCAATGCTTTGGTAAGTGCTTTTTCATCGTCATGAAAACGAATTTTGCGTACTGCTGATGTAAATGATTCTGTTAGTGTTTCAAACACTTATACTCCTAAATCGCGTCTATAAAGGGCCTAGTTAAAGTTTCGCATTATAGCAAATTGTTACTTTGTCGTCAATTAATTACCGAAGTGATCAAATACCTTCGGCTCTTGTGCTTCAAACGTTCGTCCCATCAAAATAACCTTACGAGCATGCAACATCACACGCTTTGACTGACGTCCGCCGTAACTCTCATCGCCTACAATCGGAAACTGTGCGTATTTGAGATGTGCCCGTATTTGATGGGTGCGTCCATGATGGATGATGAGCTGTACTTTGGTCTTTTTACCCGATACAATCAACGGGGTTACTTCCGTAATCGCAGGTTTCCCTTTTTTGGCGACCTTGGTGTAGGCCTTGTTACCTACTTTTTCAGTGATAAGCGGCTGATCGATTATAAACGGTTCACTCACAATCCCATCTACCCATGCCACGTACTCTTTATAGACTTCGTCTTTTTTAAAGGCAGAAATCGCTTTGAGGCGGAACTCTTCATTTTTAACCAACATCAGTACACCGCTGGTCTCACGGTCAAGACGATGCAATAACTGCGAACCTTTGAACTGTCGCTCTATCTCATCTGAGTTAACAAATGCCGGTTTATCGACAACGATCAAGTCATCATTTTCAAAAATAGGACGAACTTTTTCGACCTTTTGGACAATGAAAGAAGTCTTCGGGCTGATCTCACCCCGAGCAATCATCACTTTTGAGTTCCCCACATAAACCAATCCGCGGTCGATCAATGACTTTGCTTCGGAATTGGAGATTCCCTCTTGTGCTGATAATAATTTGTACGCTTTTTCTTTCATTCTACTGTCCTCAGGTTGATTTTCAATCCGTTAATATTTGGAATTATAGCAGGTTCGTACTTCAGGTAAGATAGTTTTGTAGTTAATAAAATAAGAAGATGTAATTATAAAATTAATAAAGAGTAAATATTTATAGCTGACTCTGCACTTTTAAATAATCAATGATAATATCCAAGTCAATCGTTTCATCAACATGTGAAGGTGGAAGTGTTTGCGCGTCTACTAGGGCTTGTGCAATGCCCTGCGGTGTCACAAACTGTACATGATGGACATATTTCAAGAGTTCCCGCTGTGAGAAGATATGTTCACCCGTAATGATCTTACATCCAAAATAAGCTGGTTCCAGAGGATTGTGCCCGCCTATAGGTGCAAATGCTCCTCCTAGAATCGCGATGTCACTGATCGCATAGAGATTGTTGAGCTCTCCCATCGCATTGACAAGAATAATATCGCTTTGTAACTCTTTGGAATCACTCCAACGAACAGTGCTGAGATGCGGTGCTGTTTTTTGAATAATCGCAAATACTTTTTCAAAACGTTCCGGATGACGTGGGACAACCAACAGTTTTGCATCTGTATTAGCTTCTTTATAGGTCAAAAAGGCCTTGATAATAGCCTCTTCCTCTCCCTCATGGGTACTTGCGGCTACAATGAGCGTGCATGGAGGTTTTGGGTACTCTTTGGTTGCAATGATCTTTTGTGCGAGTTTGATATTACCCAGCACTTCTACATTCGTAGCACCCAATGCGATAAAGCGAACCATATCCTCTGTGCTTTGGCAAAAGATACGATCGCACTGTGCCAGTAATCGTTTGTAAAACCATCGCATCTTATAATATTTTGGAAAACTTCGCTCACTGATACGTGCGTTTAGAGCAATCACTTTTGCCCCGCGCGCATTGGCAATGCGAAACAATAAATACCAAAACTCTGCTTCCAGTACCACCACCATTTTGGGAGTACGTATCCATAACCACAACCAAAGTTCATAGGGTAAGTAGCGTACTTGTGCCGGGTATTTAGAGGCTACTTCATAGCCTGTGTGGGTGATGGTCGTGATCGCTATTTTAAACTCACCTAAACGTTCGATCAAAGGAGCAATGGCTTTTGCTTCACCCAAAGAACAGACATGAAACCAGATGTCATGAGAAGCAAAGGGAGGATTTTTCCATACAAAAAAGCGTGCTGGAATCGAATGACGGTATTTTTTCTTAAAAGAGAGAAGGATTAAAAAAGGGAGAGCCGCAAGAAAAAGAACTGCGGCTAAAAAGGTATAGAAAAGGTCAAATACCTTCACGAAGGGATTTACGCCCCAATCTCTTCAGTATTAGGCTCAAGATACAACAAGCGTCCGCAATGTGGACAGGTAGTGATCTCTTCACCTTTGATGACTTCTGAATAGACTTTATCGCTAAGTGCCATGTAACAGCCCATACATGCTTGGTTACGAACAGGAACTGCTGTCGTATTTTTAGCCCAGCGACGGATCTTTTGGTAAAAAGAGAGACCTTTTTGGTTCATTGCTGCAACCAAAATCTCTTTTTTCGCAAAAATTACCTTGCGGTCTGCATCGATTTTTGACAATTTAACATCAACGTCTGCTTTTACGCCCGAAATTTTTCCTTCGATTTCTGCTTCTTTTGCAGCAAGCTCATCGATTTTCGTTTGCTTATGCGCAATGAGTTTTTCCAAACGATCAATCTCTTCATTGGCAAAGTTGACTTGCTCTTTAGCAATTTCTTCTTCAAGCTGAAGTGATTTCATCTCACGTTCGGTTTTGATCTCAGCACTTTTCTTGCTGTTTTCTTCCAATTTAGCGGACAATTCTGCAAGGTGAAGCTCATTTTTTTGCTTCTTGATTTGCTCATCTTTGATCTCGCCAGAGAGTGTTGCGATTTCATTCACAACGGAGTTTTTAGTTGCCAAAAGTGCATCGTACTGGAGGTTTGCCTCTTCGATTTGCGGTTCGAACGCATCGATCTCTTTGTCTATCAACGAAAGGTCGATAAGCTGTTCTAAATGTTTGTTCATAAGTTTCCTTTTCGGAGGTCCCAATTACTCAATGATAGGTGAAGGGGTTTTTCGATGGTGAAATTATAACACTCAATCCTAATTTTTCCAAGTGTGTTGCCAAAACTTCCCCAAAATAATGTTCACTTTCATAATGTCCTATATCCATCATCGATAATCCTAGGGTTTTGGCTTCCATTGCATCGTGATATTTTATGTCCCCTGTCAAGAAACAATCGGCTTCGATATTGCGCATCAAAGAGGCTCCAGAACCCGTTACCAATGCACAAGAGCGTATATGCTCATGGCATTGAACGGATCGAATCACGCTAAGCCCTAATGCCATTTTAATCTTTTGCGCAAATACTTCAAAAGGCTCATCCACTCCTAGATACGCTACAAATCCCTCTTTGGTGATAATATCGTAGCCTAACACATGCGTTGCCACATACTCATTGAGATGCGTTTGATCAAAATTCGTGTGCATAGCGATGTTCGTAATGTTTTTACGGATCATCGGAGCTATGAGTTTGGCAGGATACTGATTGAATTTCAGCTGCTTAAGCCCTCCAAAAATAATAGGATGATGGGTTATTAGAAGTGCATTGTCCGGTATAGACTCGATTAAAGCTTCATCAATATCAATAGAGAGGATGACCGTGCTAATTTCTTGCGTAAAATCACCTACTAGAAGTCCTGAATTATCCCAGCTTTCTTGCAGTTCAAAAGGGGAAAGAGCGTCTAAAAATGCGTAAATCTCTCGTACCGTCATTTTTCATAACTCCTTTTTTTACGTTTTAATCGGACATGTATGGATTGTGACCCTGAAAGCGGATCGGAGTATTTGAATTCGAATACTCCAAGACCTTCGATCAAATCGACGAGTTTTTTATAGCCGTAGCTACGGGGGTCAAATTCGGGAAGTTTGTTGATCAGGTTTTGACCGATGGCTCCCATGTACGACCATCCAGCTTCATTGGTCGTGTCTTCTACCGCATTTTGTACCAAGGTGAGAAGTGCTTTTTCATCATGCTTGATCTTGGCGGTTGATTCCACTGTAGTATGCGTTCGTCGTAAGTTTTCGGTATAAATAAACTTATCGCACACACCGATAAAGGATTTAGGTGTTTTTTGTTCCCCGAATCCGTATACTTTTATCCCTGATTCTCGAATACGGCTGGCCAAACGTGTGAAATCACTGTCGCTGGAAACGATGCAAAAACCATCAAAATTTTTCGTGTACAGTAAATCCATCGCGTCGATGATCATGGCACTGTCGGTTGCATTTTTTCCCGTAGTGTACGCAAACTGCTGCATGGGGTGTAATCCATGGGTAAGCAGTTCATGTTTCCATCCTTTTAGTTTGGTATCGGTCCAGTCTCCATAAATACGCTTAACACTTGCGATACCATGTGCGGCGATTTCATCCAGTAATCCTGCGATAATAGAGGGCTGAGAGTTATCGGCATCGATTAATACTGCCAGTCTGGCTTGATTTTGGTTCATTGCGCTTTCCTCAAACTTTCTAACGCTTCATGTGCATCGCTCATCTGGCTGTCTAATTCCAGGGCTTTAAGATACATCTCTTCAGCTTGTTTATTCTCTCCTAAATCAACCAATAGATTTGCATAGTTATAATACGTCACCGCATATTCATCATCAATCATCAAGGCTTTCTCGTAATGTTCTTTTGCCAAGACCAACGAGCCGTTGGTGCGATACAAAGAAGCCAAAGCATTATGGGTTAGATCATCATTCTCGTCCATACCCAACGAGCGATTGTAGAGATCTATGGCTAACTGTATATCACCGCGTTTTGCATGCACAAATGCTAATTTATTTAAAATCTCAATATCGTGCGGTTGTGTCAGATAGGCGGCTCCCAATTTTTCCTGTGCCGTTTTCAAGTCTTCATTTTGATACGCTTCATCCGCTTCTTCAACAAGTTGATTTACCTCTGAGATTCCCCCTGATTTTTCATCATTCACCTGAGGACTGTCTTCCAAAGATTGAACATGCATGTATATTTGATACGCAAAATACAGTGTCGCTGCAAACATAATAATGGCAAAAACGCTCATAAAACTCCCTTTTGTTATCAAAGTATAATATAATCACGTAAACATAACAATGATGGTGCCCAAAATGTCTACTAATTTAAAAGATCCAGCTCTCTATATTAACCGTGAACTTTCATGGCTACAATTTAATACGCGCGTACTCAAGCAAGCAGAAGAAGTGTCTCTGCCTTTGTTTGAACGATTAAAATTTTTAGCCATCTATGCCACCAATCTTGATGAATTTTACATGATCCGTGTGGCGGGCTTGAAAAAACTTTTCAGTGCCGGGGTCAATGTATCGGGGGCTGACCGATTTACCCCTTTGCATCAACTTCGTGAAATACGCCAATATTTACACAACGAGCAACAAGAGGTTGAACACTGTTTGCAAGGGATCATGACAAATCTTGAAAAAGAAGGGATCTTTTTCAAGTCATACAAAGAAGTAACTCAAGCACAACGCCAAATCCTAAACCGTTATTTCTATGAAAACATTTATCCGGTTATTGTCCCTATTGCCGTCGATGCTACCCACCCTTTCCCCCATTTGAACAATCTCAGTTTTGGTTTGATTGTCAAACTGCGTGATAAAGATGACGCTAATATGGAGCGCTATGGAATCGTACGTATTCCCAGAGTATTACCACGATTTGTGGATATCGACAACCGTATTTATATCCCTATTGGAAGTATCGTATCTGAACATATCCATGATCTCTTCCCAGGCTATGAACTGATCAAATTTGCCGCTTTTCGTGTCACTCGAAATGCCGACATCGCCATTGAAGAAGAGGAAGCCGACGACTTTATGGAAATCCTCGAAGAGGGGCTAAAGCTTCGAAAAAAAGGGGAATTGGTTCGATTGGAGCTTAGTAACCATGCGGATGATGATTTGCTCAATTTCTTTAACCGTCATGCCAACGTGTTCAAAGATGATATTTATCGTTTTCAAACCTATCTCAACTTGGGAGCGCTTTGGGAGGTCGTCGGTAATAAAGAATTTGCACATTTGACCAGCCCTAGTTTCAAACCTCGTAATCTTCCTCCACTCAATTCTGAAGAGAATTTATATGCCATTTTAGACAAGCAAGACCTCCTTTTATACCATCCCTTTGAAAGTTTTGAACCGGTTGTTCGCCTCATCCAAACCGCAGCCAAAGATCCTGATGTTGTCTCGATCCGTATGACCTTATACCGTTCAGGCTCTAAATCGCTGATTGTCCAATCCCTCATTGCCGCAGCAGAATCAGGTAAACAGGTCACGGTCATGGTAGAGCTTAAAGCCCGTTTTGATGAAGAAAACAATCTGATCTGGGCCAAGGCACTTGAGGCTGCTGGAGCCCATGTTATCTATGGGATCACCGGATTCAAAGTCCATGCAAAAGCAGCACTCATCACTCGCCGTGTCGATGGAAAACTCAAACAATATGCCCATTTGGGAACAGGAAACTACAATCCCTCAACCGCTACGGTTTATACCGATATTAGCTACATGACCTCTAACGATGCCATTACCCATGATCTGACCCGCTTTTTTCACTTTCTCACCGGATTTAGCAAAAAAGGGAAGCTTAATGAACTGTATATGGCTCCTACACAAATAAAACCGAAGATCCTTTCGTTGATCCAAAACGAAACACGCATGGGCTCTGAGGGGGTGATCATTGCCAAAATGAACTCGCTCGTAGATGGAGACATTATCAAAGCGCTCTATAAAGCATCTATGGCTGGTGTAAAGATCCAGCTTATCATCCGTGGAATTTGTTGTCTGCGGCCTAATATACCCGGTGTCAGTGACAATATTCGTGTCATTTCGATCATCGGAAAATATTTGGAACATGCGCGTATGTTTTATTTTAAGCACTCTAATCCACAAACGTATATCAGCAGTGCCGATTGGATGCCGCGTAATCTGTTACGACGCATTGAATTGTTGACCCCTATTGAGGGTGAAGAGGTCTCTGCAAAATTATTGCAAGTGTTACAGTTGCAAATTTCCGATAATGTACTGGCCCATGAGCTCCAAAATGACGGTACCTATGTCCAAGTAAAACATGAAAGCAGCAGTGTTATCAACACCCATCAAATAGTGGAAACACACACGACAAAAGTGTATAATTCCACCAAAAAACAAGCTCCAAATTATGCCCAGCAACTCACTGCTCGGTTATTTAAAGAAAGTTAAGAAGGATATTTATGATCAGTAATTATTTACACTATATTCCCCAGATGCAAGACCGCGTTTGGATTGCTCCATCAGCAGATGTTATCGGACGTGTTACGATGGGCGAAGATGTCAGTATTTGGTTTGGCTGCGTTGTTCGCGGGGATGTACACTTCATCACTATCGGTGACCGTACCAATATTCAAGACTTAAGCATGATCCATATAACCCACCACAAGCTCGAAGACATGAGCGATGGGTATCCAACCGTTATTGGCAATGATGTGACTGTAGGGCATCGCGTTATGCTGCATGGTTGTACCATTGAAGATGCCTGCTTAATCGGGATGAGTGCCACTATCCTCGATGGTGCGGTTATTGGTAAAGAATCAATTGTCGGTGCGGGTGCACTGGTCACTAAAAATAAAATCTTCCCTCCCCGTTCGCTCATTATGGGAAGCCCTGCCAAAGTAGTGCGAGAGCTCACAAATGAAGAAGTAGCCGAATTGTATGCTTCTGCCAAACGATACGTAGCCTTCAAAGAAAACTACCGCGCGCCTAATGTCTGAATTTAATCTCGTCGTTTTTGCCGATATTCTCGGGATTGTTGCTTTTGCCTTAAGCGGATTTCTCATCGGCGTGCGTCATAAACTCGACTTATTGGGAATTATTATTGCGGCTTGTATCACTGCATTGGGCGGAGGTGTTGTTCGAGATGCCATTTTAATACGTACCCCATTTGCCTTTACGGAGTACTACCCTGCCATTACCGTAATCGCTACTATTACGGTAGCCTTTGTGTTTCGTCTCTATCGCAGTGATCAACTGGAACGGAAAAGACTCTTTGTCATCAGCGATACGATTGGACTGGTGGCCTTTAGTATTACGGGAGCACTGTTGGCTATGGATGCCGGTTTTAATTTTTTCGGTGTCATTATCCTGAGCTTTCTCACAGCAGTGGGCGGAGGGGTAATACGAGATACGATGATCAATCAAGTCCCATCAGTTCTTGTAACCGATTTTTACGGTTCTATTGCGCTGATAGTGGCTATATTACTACTGATTTCCAATAAGCTAATCGGTATACATACCATTCAAGTTGCCATTATCGCTGCATTTGCGATTATATTACGGCTTTTAGCCTATTATAAACAATGGCATTTACCGCAACTTTCCTCGGATCATGAATGAAAAAAATTTGGAAGATAACGCTTATTCTTTTGCTGTTAGGTGCAGTAGATATTGCTCGCTATTTTGTGTATCCCGATATTAATGCCCTCAAAGAAATACGCCCTGTTCCAACCGCTTTCATGCAATACCGTCAGGATGAATGGGCAGCTGAAAACCGTGATATGCAGATCACTCAAAAATGGGTGAATATGAGTAATATTTCGCCTAATATCATTAAAGCGGTACTGATCGGTGAAGATGACGGTTTTTGGAAACATGACGGTTTTGATGTCAAAGGGATGGAAAATGCCATTGAACGAAGTATTAAAAAGGGAACACTGGCAGGAGGAAGTACTATTAGTCAACAGCTCTCCAAAAACCTCTACCTCTCCCCGAGTAAAAATCCTGTCCGAAAAATAAAAGAAGCGATCATCACATGGCGTATCGAAAAAACACTCAGTAAACGCCGTATTTTAGAAATCTATCTCAATGTTGCCGAATGGGGAGATGGGATATTTGGTATTGAAGCAGCTGCACGTCACTATTATCACAAAAGTGCCAAGAACTTAACCGCTAAAGAGGCTTCACGTCTAGCAGCCGTATTGCCCAATCCAATCCGATACAATCCAACAGGAAACCAAAAATACGTCAAAAATCGTTCTCGTATTATCCTCAAGATCATGAAACGCAGAGGGGTAATCCAATCCATCTATAAAGAGGTGATGACAATACCTAAGGCGGATACAACTGATTCATCCGAGACAAATACCTCTTTGGATTCACTCTTCAATATCCATGATGATGCTCCAGTAAGCCTTCCATCAGAAGAGAATGAACAAGTTCCCAGTGAATCTTCTAATCTAGAGGCCAATGCTTCCTGATATTTTAAACTCGTATACGCTTGAGAACGCTCCATGCAATCAAGGACGAAAGTCCGATCAAATATGCCGGTGAATAGGGATTATGCGTCAATTCGACAAGGGATGTCATAAGCGCAGGGGTAATACCACCTACAATTCCAGCGGCACTTCCTAAAATCAGTGCCGTAAATGATGCACGAAACCCATGATGGTCTATCCCCATGACCGTAGCTGCAAAAATAGGGGCTTGATACGCACACAGTAAAACGACCATAGCCGCTGTTGCAATCAGTGCTCCCAAAAATCCACCATGAATCATCATATACAAAAGTGGAAAAATAGTAACTGCACTCGATAATGCGGCTATCTTCATCACTCGAAGGGAACCTATTTTATCTGCTAACATCGCCATAAGCGGGATAAATACAACTCCCATGATGATTGAAAACGTATTGATCTGTCCCGATTGCATTTTACTCAAACCGGCACTTCCCTCAAGCCAAATTGGCAAATATATGAAGAGGGTATAGTAAAACATCCAAACAACGGATGCAACAATGAGAAACTTTCCAAAGACTTTACGATGGTGACGGAAGATAGCTACTATCGGAACTAACTTTTCTTCACTTGGCTCATAATCATCAATCAACCCTCTACGTAGATAGATTCCAATCATCGCAATAAAGATACTGAGAATAAACGGGATACGCCAACCCCATTCACCCATTGTATCTTCACCCAAATACCATAGTAATCCACCACATAAAGAAGAGCCAAGGGCCATACCTATCTTAGCCCCTACGGAGACAAATGAACCATAAAGATTTTGCCGTCCCGCACCCGCTTGCTCTACGAGATAGACAATCGAACTGGCATACTCTCCGCCTACAGAGAGTCCCTGGATCATACGTAAAGAGACCAATAAAATAGGTGCCATGATTCCAATTTGAGCATAGGTAGGTAAAAAACCAATTAAAAAAGTGGGCAATGCCATCAATACAAGCGAACTGATCAAGGCAAATCGCCGCCCTACTCGATCACCAATATGCCCAAAAATAGCCGCCCCAACAGGACGCATAATCATACCAGCAGCAAAGGCACCAAAAGAGCCTAAAAGAGAGAGGAAGGGGCTAGTAGAGGGGAAGAAAAGGTTTCCCATCATGACCGCTAAAAAACCAATCAGTGCAAAATCATAATACTCAATGATATTACCGATAATACCCGCAGCAATAATTTTTTGCTTGGGATTAAACAATCCACCCACCACCAATAAGTTTATCGCCGTCATAAAAAACGCCAGCTTGTCCCGCTGCGATTCCTAAGACAGGTGTCTCCAAAGTGACTTTTGCTCGTTCACCCTCAATGATTACGTGGCAGTTGACTGCTTCTGTACGATAACGAAGCTTGACCGTAGAATCAAACTCTTTTCGTTCATCAAACATATTGATGTTTTCCAGTTCAACGTCATAACACTCAAGCGCTTCGCGTGGACCTACTACAATTTGATTCGTTTTAGCTCTGATCTCAACAACAAAATGGGGATCATGTGCACCATGTACCGTAAATCCTTTACGCTTACCAATGGTGTAATGCATGTAGCCTTTATGTTTTCCGACTACATTACCCTCTAGATCAAGAACATCCCCTTCTTGATCCACATTTACATACGGCTTTAACACATCCGCATACGTCGTCTCTACAAAGCATATCTCACTGGACTCGCCCTGCGATGCAAAAGATTCCAACCCTTCGATGCCTGCTGCATACGCTTTGATATCGACTTTATGTTTTTCACCTAGTGGAAAAAGCAACCGCGGTACTAACGTTGGATTGATGTAAAAAAGGAAGTAGCTTTGATCTTTGGTATCATCATGTGCTTGAAGCAAATATTGCCCGTCATGTCGAATATAATGACCTGTAGCAATAAACTCAGCCCCTATACTGTCTGCGAACTCCACCATAGACCCAAATTTTATATTACGGTTGCACAAGGCACAAGGGTTAGGCGTTTTACCCTCTTGATACGTTTGGATGAAGGGGGTAAATACTTTTTCATTGAATCGTTCTTGTAAATCCAAAATATGTAACTTTACACCTGCAAATTCAGCCGCTTTTTGCGCTCTGGCTTGATGGATCTCATGATAACCAGGTTTAGAATGAAGTTTCATGTAAACCCCTTCTACCTCATAACCTTGCTCTTTTAACAGTAACGTGGATACGGTTGAATCAACCCCGCCACTCATTCCGATCAATACTTTTTTGGCCATTAATCCTCATCCTTATCACAGATTGGTCTGTTATCAAAATAAGAGGAAAGGACTTTATAATACTTCGTATCATCCAGACCTTCTTTTTCGAGTATCGCCACTTGTGCAACCAATGATTTTTCAATTTCATGTACGACAAAATCAAGATCATCGGTCAAAGTTATAAGCTTCAGATCTTTTTCATCGATCATCCCCTCAGCCAACATCTTGTCTCTCATAAACTGCATAAGCGGGGTATAAAATTCTGTCCCAATGACAAATAGATGAACTCCCCAGACTTTTCGTGTTTGAATCAGTGTCAATGCTTCAAACAACTCATCAAGCGTTCCGAAACCTCCGGGAAAAATAACATACGCCATCGAGTATTTAACCAACATCACTTTACGGGAAAAGAAATAGTCAAAACTTCGCCCTTTGGTAATATACCGGTTTGGGTCTTGTTCTTCTGGGAGTTCGATGTTTAGTCCGATGGATTCAACATCTTCGTGCTCAAAAGCTCCCCGATTTGCAGCTTCCATAACACCCGGTCCACCTCCGGTTATAATATTAAATCCTCGCTCACCTAACATGCTGGCCAATTGTGTTGCCTGAATATAATAAGGATGATTTTCATCCACACGCGCGCTTCCAAATATTGTCACTGAGGGGCCAAGGTCTCCTAGCTCATCAAAACCTTGTACAAAATCGGCAATGATCTTAAAAACACTCCATACATCACCGGATTTGATGTCCTTTACGTAGCGATTGCTTTGATACTCTTTTTTTTTCGATCTTCCGTGTCGCATGCTTAGCCCTTAAGCTTTGTAAGACGATCTCGCTTACTGCCTATAGACGTAATCTGAACTCCAAAGTTTCCATCTACAATGACCACTTCGCCTTGCGCAATTACATTATCATCTACTAAAATATCCAATGGATCATTGGCTAACTGATTGAGTTCAATAACCGAACCGATATCCATACTCAAAACATCTTTTAAAAGCATTTTTTTCTTTCCTATTCGAACACGTACCGGAAGTTTGACATCCAAAATAAGACCGATATTTTTCATCTCTGTATCATCGAGTTTACGCTGGGGTCTTTGAGAATCTCCACTTGATGGTACATCAGAAGTAGAAGATGATGCATTGTTGGTTGTCACAACACTTGGCCCTTCCAATGCTTCCACAATTCCCGAATCAATAGCAAACATGATTAGTGAGTTGATAGATCCTAAGCTAAAAGTAAAGACATACATTTTGGCATAACCGTCTAAGTCTGCTTCTCCATCATCTGGTATAAAAAGAGCGTCATCCGTTTTTATTGTAAACTTTGGCAGTTCTTTTTGAGAAGCTAGTGTGGTACTCATCGCTCCTACAATATTGGAAATAATCTCTTTTATGGCATCAAGATCTTCATCGTTCATGTCATCTTTGCTCTCGCCATCACCGCCAAGCATCATATCCCCAAGCGCAGTTGCCAAAGAGGGCTGAACCAATACCATCCCTTTACCTTCAACTGGACCTGAAAAAGTTAAGTGAACCGATGCGATAGGAGGAATAACATTCGAAACGATCGAGATGATTTCTAACTCTTTAAATCCAACTGATGGCGCTTGACCGGTTAGTCCTTCAATGGTTGCCGTTGTCTCTTGGGCGAATAACCCCGCAAAATCACTCATTATTCATCCTCTTCAAAATCATCTTTAGTTTTAACGATCTCTTTGGCTACTGCGGCACGAGCTTTTCGTTTCATCTCAAACTCTTTAAGTGCTCGCTTGACCGCATCTTTTTCTGTATCAATTTTCGTAGTGATTTGTACCGATTTACGGAAACGACGCAGTCCCATCTCTGCTATAAAACGCTCTTTGCCATCCACACTGACACTCACAACATCATTTGCCGCGACATTAAGACGTAAAATATCCCCTACTTCGACATCTAATAGTTCCTGCAGTGTCAACTCCGCCGTTCCTAGATTGACTTCAAAATTGACATGAGCACCCCCTAAGAGCACTTGAAGTTCTTGATTACGACTTTTTTTAGAACTGGTTTCATTAAGCATCAAATCACGGCTCGCCAATTTCGGCAAAATAGGTTCCAGTGCAATAACCGGATAACAGATGTTCATCATACCCGAACTGTGCCCGATAATAATTTCCATAACGACCATGACAACAATTTCATTTTGTGCCACAATCTGAACGACGTTTGGACTCGACTCTTTAGACTCAACTTGAGGATACAGATCCGTAACCGGGCCCCATGCTTCACGCAAGGTATTCATCATAACGCGCAAGATCGTTTCAAATAACGAAAGCTCGATATCTGAAAATTCGCGGCTTGCTTCAAAAGGCTCTCCCCGTCCTCCCAAAATACGATCCAACATAGGAAAAGCGATTGAGGGATTGATCTCTAAAACACCATTACCTTCCAAAGGCTTCATCGAAAAGACATTAAAACTCGTTGGGTTTGGCAAAGACATCAAAAATTCGCCATACGTCATCTGGTCAACCGAATGCAGCTGTATTTCTACAATCGACCGCATAATCGAAGAAATCTGTGAAGAGATCGAACGAGCCATTTTGTCATGAATCCCGCGAAATGCACGAAGCTGCTCTTTTGAAACACGGTTAGGACGCTTAAAGTCATACAGCGTTATCTGACGATGCGAGGAAAAAGTAGCCTCTTCCTCCGTATCTAAACCGCCTACATCACCATCATCATCAACAACATCCAATAGGGCATCAATCTCTTCTTGGGATAAAATATCTGCCATCTTTTATCCTTCCACCACTTCTTTAATACGTCGAATAACGGATTTATGTATCTGAGAAATTCGAGACTCTGTAATGTTTACGATCTCACTGATCTCTTTGAGTGTTAGTTCTTCAAAATAATACAGCTGTATTATCATCTGCTCACGTTCATCAAATTTGGTCAGTACTTCTCGAATCACATCGACAAGTTCTTCATGTTCCATACGTTCTAATGTTCCACCATCAAACTCGTTTCCCAGCTGATCATCCAATGGCAAGACCGTATAAATATCCGATGCGATACGTGCATCATGAACTTTTTCAACTTCCATATTCAGAATAATAGCCAGTTCTTGGTTTGTTGGCTCAGTATCATTCTCACAAAGGTGACGCTCAATAGCTCTATCAATCTCTTTTATCAGTCTTCTGCTAGAACGGCTAACCAGATCAAGCGAGCGTAAATAATCCAACATAGCACCATAGACTCTCGTTTTTGCATATCCCCAAAACGAATCATTTTGGGCCTCATCGTAACGACGCGCCAGTTTAACCAGTTCTTCGGTACCAATAGCACATAAGTCCATGTAATCAATCGAGCTAGGCAAACGCTCTTTGAGACGAAAAGACATTGCTTTCACCGCAGGAAGGTATTGCAAAGCGAGCTGGTCTTCAATGTGCTTTAGTTCTTGACAGTAAATCCCCGCACCGCTCATGCTTTTCTCCCTTCATCACTGCTTAATAACTCATCTTTATTTGCGTAATATGCATCAATAAATTGCTCACGTCGATTAATTTCACGCACATAACCATCCAAACTTCGTTCATGCGTATGTTTAGGAAATGAATGTGCCTTAACACCCAATGTCTGGAAATAAAAGCCTACACACATATGTGCAAAAAGATAGAAAAAAATAGAGATAAGGAGAACATAAACCAAAAACTCTTCAGCGTTGTCCGATTGCAATAACCCAAAAACGATCCCGGCGATAAATCCTTGTACCGTTAAAAAAGCAACAAAATTCGAACCCCGCATAAACAGCCTTGATAATATTAGAAGTGTTCCATTAAACGCTTGAACAATCCGCCCAATCCACTCTCTTGGGGATTTACTAGCACATTTCGTTCCAATTTCTTTGCAATACGCTTCACAATCATCTCTAATTCCATTGAAGGTTTCGAAGAAGGAAACTCTCGTGCGAATAAAGCTCTTTTTTTGACACTAATAGCCACTTTTTGATCGCTGGATATCTGCCCTAAATAGTTTAAGCGCAGCTTATCCCCAATATTGACAAGCGCAACTTTTTGAATTTTTTCAAACAATGCAGCTGCCTCATTATCGTTTCGAACCTGATTCATTATAACATTGATTTCATCACGAAGACGCGATGTGATTTTGATTGTGGCATAGGCATCTGTAATAGCAGCAGGATCAGGAACCGTCACGACGATCACATCATCACATGCTCGCAAAAAAAGCTGTGTGTGTTCTCCAATACCCGCACCCGTATCGATAATCAACACATCCAAGTCATCCAAAACATGCGCTTCGCCCATAAAGCGTTCAAATATCCCGGAGGAAGCATATTTAAAAATCTCTTCGCCGCTTTCACCTGGGATCAGCACTAAGTTTTTTTCAATAGGAACCAAGATCTCTTCAACAGTAGCTTCCCCTTTGAGGACATGTAAAATGTTCTTTTTGATTTTGACATTGAACATTACATCCAGATTGGCCAAGCCGATATCCGCATCAAAAATACCGACTTTTAATCCATGCTTCGCCATCATATGTGCCATGTTAGAGCTGATAGTACTTTTCCCAACACCGCCTTTTCCACTCGTAATGGCTATAAAACGGGTTTTTTTAGGCGAAACATTCCTATTTTGGTTCACCAATGCTTCGAGCTTGGCGGCTTGATGTATCATGAGCTTTCACCTTTACGAAATCCATTCAGCAAACAGTCAACCAAAAAGTCACTGTTTGATACCACCAGATCTTCCGGTACTTCTTGCCCTACTGAAAAATAACTGATAGGTATTTTTGTCTCGTATACCAATGAAAAAATATTACCAAACCCTCTGGTCTCATCAAGCTTTGTAAACATCATCGTATCAATGCCCAATGGAGCAAAGTTATCATACGTCGCTTTTAGATCCTCATATTTGATAGAGCTTGGCAGTACGAGCACTACATCAACGCTATACTCGGTATCATTAGAACGTAAACATTCATATATTTTTTCGATTTTACCCTTATCATACGGAGAAGATCCCATCGTATCAATCAAAATATAATCACTATACCGTAAAGAATCAAGCGCACTGGAAAACTCTGGAGGATCGACTACGGTTTCAATCCCAAGTTTCATCATACGAGCATACTGCATGAGCTGTTCAACCGCACCAATACGATACGTGTCCAAAACAACCAGTCCTACTTTGTATTTTTTTTCTAACAAATAGGAATATCGTGCTGCCAGTTTTGCAATCGAGGTGGTTTTTCCTACTCCCGTAGGACCCACAAGCATCACTACTTTTTTACCGCCCATCTTGGGTGATGTTTCCAAACGAACCGGAATCATCTTACGTAGTAAAACTTGAAAATAACGTTTTACCGTTTCAGAGTTTTCCCGCATTTTGGAGGGCATATGCTCTAATGTTAGCTGCATGATCTCATCGAGATGTTCCTGATTCATTCCACTTTGCTGAGCAAGACGATAGATCTCTGAAAACTCGGGAGGAATCGCAACGGATGTTTTTGGCGATTTTTCATCCCAAAACATATTTTGAATGATTTTTACTTTGTCCCCAAGTTTTTCGATCTCATCTTTGATTCGCTTGAGGTCTTCATTAGGCACTGCAGGGCTGTGTTTTGGGGTACGTTCTTCTTCCGTGACTTCGGCAATTTTAGAAATTTGCTTGGCTGCTTGTGAAATATTAAAGAGGACATCACTGCTTTTTTGTGCAATAGGTCGTTGCTGCGTTAACGGTTCTTTATTTCTTGGGATTGGTTTGGATATGGATTCTTCTTCGACACCGACGACAATCTCGTACAGCGCACTTTTACCCAGCGACTTTTTTTGGATCTCTCGGGTTTCGATGAGCATTGCATCTTCTCCCACTTCCAATTGCGCTTTTTTAAGCGCTTCGGCAGGAGTAGAACCACTAAAGGTCAAGATTTTCATATAGTCTCCGTCTTTTTTGTGCGTTAGGTCCCAAGCTTCGTAAGGGGATCAGGACGCTGAGTCGTTCTTTGTATCCAGGATGAGGAAGCGTGAGTTGTTTGGTATTCATCACCCTATTTGCAAAGAATATCATATCCAAATCAAGCGTTCTTGGAGCATTTGCAAAACTACGTTTTCGTCCAAAATGCTTTTCTATTCGTAAAAGCCATCGTAACAATCTCTGTGGGGCCAAAGAGGTTGCGATTTCCATCACGGTATTGTAAAAATCAGCTTGCTGTGTGTAGCCAAATGGGGGATTGCGAACAATTATCCCGTTTTGAATTGGATAAATCTGCGGGCTACGGCATAAATAAATCCACAAACGTTCCAAGCGACGCTGGGTATCACCCACATTTCCGCCGACACCTAATACAACTCGGTGTCGATATCCAGAGGGCTTTGCCCTATACCGTGGAAAACACCGATTGATGATCACACAATGTTGTTCATCCAATGGGCGTTTCAAGGGCATATTGTTACTCTTGTGTACCTTGCTGTGCTGCACGTAATGCCGTAATTTCACTCAATACTTGCATCATTCCTACCATTGCCAAATGGTATCCAAACGGTCCAAATCCGATAATAGAAGAAGTACATACAGGAGCCGTCATACTTTTTTGACGGAACTCTTCACGACGATAAATATTACTGATATGCACTTCGATAGTCGGAAGGTTCACCGCAGCAATAGCATCACGAATCGCAATAGATGTATGTGTATACGCCGCTGGATTAATAATAATCCCGTCCGTATCACCATAGCACTCTTGGATACGATCTACAATCTCACCCTCCAGATTACTTTGATAAAACTCAATTTCAATCCCATTTTGCTCTGCAAACTCTTTCATTTGTGCATGGATTTGCTCTAGACGCATTGGACCGTAAACTTGTTGTTCACGAGCTCCCAACATATTGAGATTAGGACCTTGGATTACCGCTATTTTCATTCATATACCTTGAGTGTTTCTTTTTAAGGGTAGATTATAAACGGTAATAGATTATAAGGAACTAAAAGGGCTTTTTTCAACCATTTTACGAGTATAATTTCGTCTATAAAGGAATATACTGATGCACATATTACTCGCCGATGCTATTTTACAAAACAATACGATTTTACATGATCACGGAGTAGTTTTCGACAAAACAATCCTTGAGATTTCTCCCAATGATGATTTACGTTCACACTATGGGGATCAGTGCATTGAGCTTGGAATTGGTTCGGTACTTCTTCCGGGACTTATTAACCCTCATGTCCATTTGGAATTCAGTGCCAATCGCTCCACTTTGACCTATGGCGGTTTTATGCCATGGCTTTCCAGTGTGATGGCGAATCGTGATGATTTGATAAACGACTGTGACGATGAGTGCATTACCCAAACCATTGATACTATGCTCTCACAAGGAATTACCGCTTTTGGCGCGGTTAGTTCCTATGGTTATGATTTAGCACCTTGTTTTAATGCCCCACAAAAAGTGGTCTATTTTAATGAACTCATCGGCTCCGATCCCAAAATGGCGGATGCCCTATATGGCAATTTTCAAGAACGACTTTTTGCTTCCCAAGGTAACCAGAGAGAAGGCTTTTATCCCTCAATCGCCATTCATTCTCCCTACTCCGTACATCGTGTTTTAATTCAAAAAGCAGTCGCCTACGCCAAAGCACATACCTTGCGTCTAACCGCTCATTTTATGGAGAGCCCAAGTGAGCGAGAATGGCTTGATGAAAACGGCGGTGATTTCAAGCCTTTTTTTGAAAACTTTTTAAAACAGCACCAAGCTGCCAATACCGCCGAAGATTTTTTACAGCTATTTCATGACATTCCCACCCTCTTTACCCATGTTGTTCATACAAAAGAAAATGAATTGGCATTACTTAAACAAGGTAACCACACGATCATCCACTGCCCTATTTCAAATCGACTTTTAGGAAATGGTGCTATTGATTTGGAAAAAATACACTCTCAAACTATACGTTGGGTATGTGGAACCGATGGTCTGAGTTCCAACTATGCTCTTGATTTATTTGAGGAGATGAAGATCGCACTGTTTATGCACCACTCACATGATCTACTCACCTTAGCCTACCAGCTGTGGAACAGCGTCACAGTTAATGCAGCCCAGGCATTGAATCTAAACTGTGGTAAAATTGCCCCTAATTATGATGCGGATATCTTGGTTGCCCGTGTTGATTATCCGATCAATGAGCAGTTAGCGATTCACCTGTTACTGCAACCGCGTGTTATCGAATCGGTCTATATCCAAGGCCAAAAAGTAAAAGGAAACCAATAATGGAAACACTTAAAAAGATAGGCTCACTACTCGCTTCAATCATACAATTTATCCAAACTAATTTTAAAGCGACCCTCTTGGTCCTTTTTGTCCTTTGGCTGATAATTCCCTCCGGTGATGAGACAATGAGTTCTCATAATCTTCAAAAGATCACGCTAACAGGGCCCATTCTTGATGCTACCTCCATCCTTGAACAAATAGATGAAGCACGCGAGGACAAAGACATCAAAGGGGTTCTTTTTTCTATTGACTCTCCGGGTGGTGCCGTTGCTCCCTCCGTCGAAATTGCTTATGCAATCAAACGCTTGAGCCAAGTAAAACCAACCGTGGTATATGCAGCAGGTATCATGGCAAGCGGTGGCTATTACTCCGCGATCTGGGGAAATGAAATCATTGCCAATCCAGGTAGCATGATTGGCTCTATTGGAGTGATCATGCAAGGAGCGGACGTATCTGAGTTAATGAAAAAAGTAGGGGTAAAAACACAGGTAGTCCATGCAGGAACGTACAAACAAGTAGGTACCTTTGACCGCCCATGGAACGCACTAGAGCGTGCAGAATTAGACAAAGTGATCAATGGAACGTATGCTTTATTTGTGCATGATGTAGCACAGGCCCGCAAACTCGATATCAATCAAAGCAGTGAATTCGCCGATGCCCATATCTTCACCGCAGCTCAAGCGAAACAAGTCGGCTTAGTGGACAACATCGGCGTAGAGTTTGATGCTAAAAAACGGGTTGAAGTACTTGCTAAAACGAAAAAACCTATTTGGAATAAAGAAGACCCTATGGACAGGTTTTTCAAACGTTTTGCAGCAGAAGGAGCGACATTAGCGCATATGTACTTTCCAGCTATTTCATTACAATAATTTCTACTACCTGTGAGCGAACACTACGGTGATCGTTCATCGCTTCATACTCATCTCCAACACTTAGATCATCCAGATCAATCACTTTTCCTTCTTTTGCGATTTGTGCAAAGCCTCGTTTATTCTTATGTTTTGGATGCTGTGACTCAAATGCTTCCATCAGTTGTGCCACTAAAGAGGTACGTTGTCGCAAGAGATTTTGTGTGTAGTCACTCAGTCGTTCTTTGAGAGGGCTGAGATCGCGTGAACATCGTTGAAGATTTATCATTATTTGTACATTTAACCGCTCTTTTAGCTCCGTTATCTGTTGACGTTGAGCGTCCAAACGATGTTCAACTCCATGACGTTTAAAAGATTCCTGCATATTGACCAGCTGCTCACGCTTTCGCTCAAGCCGCTGCATGATCATCCCATAAGCCCCATAACGCATTTCATCAATACTTTGTACCAATTCATTACGATCCGGTAATAACATCTGCATAGCCGCACTGGGTGTAGGTGCCCGTAAGTCACTGACATAGTCACTGATGACCCAGTCAATCTCATGCCCTACTGCTGATACCACCGGTGTCTTCATCGCAAAAAGCGCATTGGCAACAACCTCTTCATTAAACGGCCATAAATCTTCGATACTTCCGCCCCCACGTCCTACTATGACGGCATCCACATTCAGTGAATCTGCATACTGTAGACCATTAGAAATCATCTCAGCCGCCTGTGTTCCTTGAACCAACACATCGATGACAATCAGTTTAACAAGTGGCCACCGTTGTGAGGCTATACGCTGCATATCCTGTAAGGCAGCCCCGGTAGCAGAGGTGACTAAGGCAATCGTTTTTGGGTATTTTGGAAAGAGTTTTTTTCGTGTTGGATCAAAATAGCCTTGTGCTTCCAGCTTTTTTTTGAGCTGTTCAAACGCAACTGCCAAAGCACCCTGACCATATGGTTCTGCGCTGACACAGTTTATTTGATATTCACCCCGTGGTTTATACAGCGATAAAGCCCCATGAATGACGACATGTGCCCCTTCTGTTAATGCAAACTTTAATCGTGCAGCATTACCGCGAAACATCACGCATTTTAGGCTTGAGTCGGCATCTTTGAGGGTAAAATAGATATGGCCGCTGTTGTGATTGATAATGCGGGAAAGTTCTCCCTCAACGCTCACAAACTCAAACGTCGTCTCTAAAAGCGTCTTGATCTGCTCATTGAGGCCTGAGACGCTAAGCGTCGTATTCATTTTTTACGCGCGATCATCAATGATGAGATATTCATGGAAAAACTTTGCGTATACAGCATCTCAAATCCACTCTTTTCCAATTCTCTTTGCAGCATCTCTACACTCAAAAATCCTTCGATCGAATCGGGTAAATAACGATACGCTTCATAATTATTAGAGATCAATCCTCCGATACGCGGAAGGACATTGTTCATGTACCAATCCCGTACTTTTCCAAGGGCTGATGGATTTTCATTTTTCATAAATTCGAGAATAACTACCAAGCCTCCACTCTTAAGAGAGCGGTTAAACTCCTGCAATGCAGCCTCTCGCTCAACCACATTACGTATACCGTAGGAAATACTGATAATATCCGCACTCGCGTCTTCACATGAAAGCTGTGTCGCGGGTGCTATGTGATACGTAAAATCAGGAAATTTTTCACGAGCAACGTTCACCATACCCTCAGAGGGATCCACTCCGACAATCTCGCTAATAGCAATCCCTTTGATATCTCCACGACGTTTCCAATATCCCATCATGTCGCCAGTACCACACGCAACATCTACTATCTTGTCCAAAACTTTGGACTCACAATAGCCAAAAGCGAGATCACAGGCACGTTTACGCCAAAAAGTATCAATACCCATACTTAAAACACGATTTGCTCGATCATAGGTCGGCGCAATATCATTAAACATCGATACAATCTTTTCTTGACGCGTCATACTTGGCCCCTATTTCTTTTTCATCCATAGGATGATGTCTTCTTGAATTTTAGCGCTCATTACCTCAAAATCCACTTGATTCTGGCCTATTCTACTCATTCCACCGCCTATTTTAGGTGCAATGTAACTCACATACCAATCGCATATATCATGAGTCGCTTCCATCATAAAAGCACCCCCTTCAATCATCACTAAACTATAGGAGTGAACCTTATCCAATGTTGATTCGATAAATACCTCTCTATTTTCAATCCCAAATAATGGAATTGATTGGTCAAAATCCGTTGTATGAGAGTAGATAAGAACATCAGGTGCTTTTCCATTAACCAGTCGTGCATCCAACGTAGGACGATCCATGCGTACCGTATTTCCGCCAATAACAATCAGGTCACATTTATCTCTCAACGCATGCACATGCTCTCGTGAGATAGTTGAGCTTATTATCCCACCATCTACGGTTCCATCAAGTCGTTGTGCCCATTTAAAAAAGACAAATGGCTTTGTCTGCCATTGGATAAAGGGTTGTAAAAGGTTTTGCCCTTCTTTTTCCATTACACCAATTGTACATTCACAACCACACTCTTCTAAAAGTTTCAGCCCACCTGCAGCTTTTGGATTAGGATCTTTTGAAGAAATAGTAATTTTATTGATTTTCAAATCGCGTATTAATGCTGCACATGAGGGTGTTTTTCCACTGTGGGCACAGGGTTCAAGTGTCACAACCATTGAAATAGATTCAAAGCATCCCTTATGATGTTGACGAAGATAGGTATGTATGAAAGCTGAATCATCGCACTCCTTGAGTGCTGTATCACCACTCAAAACTTTATAAGCATCACGCAGTGCATAAACCTCCGCATGAGGACCACCCGCTTTTTTATGGGCACCTATTGAGAGGATTTCACCTGACTCACCGATGCAAACAGCACCTACAGCGGGATTAGGAAAAGTTAAAAGTTGATAGTCCCACGCCGCTTCGAGCGCGAGATTCATAGCAGAGAGTTCAGCGGTAGTATTCATCACCACTCAAAATAGGTCTTAGCCTTGTTAATTGAGCGAAAAGGGACAGATTTGTCACCATCTTCTTTTGTTTTGATGGTCATATTCTCACTGTTCGCAGCAATCAATTCACCCTCAATTTTTTCTTTTTCAATCGTCGTAACGGATACTTTTTCGCCAATTGATTGGACAAAATGCTCAATGCTTTTAAGGCGACGCTCAATACCCGGAGAGCTCACTTCAAGTCGGTAGTCACCGCTTACAGGAACCGTGATGTCCAAAAGAGGAGAGATCAAGTGCGATAGATTGGCACATTGATCCAAACTGACACCACCGGGTGCTGTCACACTGACACGGTAAATCGTGTTTTCATTTTCATTTACGATGCCGATATCATAGAGCCCAAGCCCAACTGATTCGACCATTTTTTTGATATCACTTTCAAGACTCATCTGTCTTCTCCTTAGCGATTTTGGCAAAAAGTGCCTCAATATTTTGACTTCGCTTCAAGGTATCATCAAATACAAAAGTCAATGTAGGGGAGCGAAACCACCCTTGATCACGTAAACAATACTCTTCAATGATAGGTCGTGCTTTTTCTAGTAAGCGGATAAAAGCGGCTTTTTCTTGTGGAGTATAGGAATGAGGATCGAGATAGATTTTTGCGTCACTGCGACCTTTGGAACATTTCACATCGATAACATCGACTTCACGTAAACGTGCATCGGAAAGCTGAGAGAGTGCTTCAGGGATCAACTCTTTGAGAATTGATTCCGTCCGTTTTACTTTAATCTGTCCAGGAGTCACAGGGTTACTTTTTTCTCGATTTTCTTGAAGGTCTCGATAACGTCACCGACTTTAACATCCAAGTATCCATTAAGAACAACACCACAGTCAAACCCTTTGGTTACTTCTTTGACATCGTCTTTGAAACGTCTCAATGATGTCAAGTCACCCTCATGGATAACAACACCCTCACGAATAACACGAACCATTCCACCACGAACTAACTTACCGTCTACAACAACACATCCAGCAATAGTTCCAGCACCTTTTGGCATTGGGAATGTATCACGTACTTCTGCTTGACCTGTGTTTTCTTCACGGAATTGTGGAGCCATCATACCTGTCAACATAAGCTTGATATCATCAATAAGCTCATAAATGATCGAATAGGTCTTGATATCAACACCCATTTGTTTTGCAGCGGCTTTTACATTCCCCGTAGGACGGACATTAAACCCAAGCAAGGCACAGTTTTCACTGTTATTGACCAAGGCAACGTCGTTTTCTGTAATTCCACCGACACCAGATGAAATAACCTCAACTTTAACCTCTTCATTACGAAGATCAGCAAGAGCTGCTTTAATCGCTTCAAGAGAACCGTGTACGTCTGTTTTAAGAACGACTTTCAACGCTTTGATACGTCCTTCTACAACCAATGACGTCAATTCATCAAATGTAGTCTTCGTACTAAGTGATAGCTCTCTGTGACGATCATACTCATAACGCTTTTGGGCATACTCTCTTGCTTCTCTGTCACTTTCCATCGCCATCATGATTTCCCCTGATGGAGGAACTTCATTCAAACCAACAACAACAGCCGTTCGACTTGGTCCAATTTCCTGAAGCTGTGCTTTTCGATCATTAATAAGAGCACGTACACGCCCGTATGAACCACCACAAACGATGTTGTCTCCCACTTTAAGCGTACCGTTTTGTACGATTACTGTTGCAACCGGTCCACGCCCTTTTTCAAGAGTACTCTCAACAACAACGGCTTTTGCCATAGCGGTTGAGTCTGCTTTTAGTTCCATGATTTCAGATTGCAACAAAATAGCTTCCAAAAGTTCATCAAGACCGGTCATCGCTTTTGCTGATACACCGATAAACTCGACATCTCCACCCCACTCGATAGGGTTAAGACCCAATTCTGCCATTTGACCTTTAACTAAATCTGGATTTGCGCCCGGCTTGTCCATTTTATTAATAGCCACAATAACCGGAACTTTTGCATCTTTCGCATGCTGTACGGCTTCGCGTGTTTGTGGCTTAACGCCATCATCTGCGGCAACAACGATGATAATAATATCTGTTAATTGTGCACCGCGAGCACGCATTGCACTAAAGGCTTCGTGACCAGGAGTATCCAAGAAAGTAATCAATTTACCTTTTTGTTCAACAGAATACGCACCAATATGCTGAGTGATTCCGCCTGCTTCGCCGTGCGCTACTTTTGCACTACGGATTGCATCAAGCAACGATGTTTTACCATGGTCAACGTGTCCCATAATGGTGATAACCGGTGGACGCTCTTCCAAATTCTCAGAATCAACCAATGACTCATCGTATGCTTCTTCCAAATTGAACGCGTCTTTTGGATCGATGGTTGTTACTTCAACGTCAAATTCGCTGGCTAAGATTTCAATTTCATCTTTACCCAAAAAGTCGTTTTTAGTCACCATCATTCCAAGGTCAAAAAGGACTTTGATAACATTAGAGATACTTTGACCCACTTTTTCCGCAAATTCATAGACACGCACGTCTTCTGGAATCTCTACGTGAGTAATGACTTCATCTTCTTTTGCGTCTTTTGTATACTTTTTACGTGCTTCTCTAGAAACTTTACGAGGTTTACCTTTGTTGGCACCTTGCTTTTTACCCGCATTACGTCCAGGTGGTTTTTTCTCTCTTGGTTTCTGCTCTTCTTCAGGAGGGAGGTTCTGCCCTAAATCATTGAGATCCATCAAGACGACTTGATTTTCTTCATAGTCCATTGATACGTTAGAGATGTCTCCACCAAATATATCAAGCCTTACACCCTGGTCTTTTCGCTGAGACGGAGAGTTACTATGCGCTTTTTTAGCTTTTTTGGCTTCAAGTTCACGCTGTACTTCTGCACTTACTTTACCGTACTGAGACACATTAACATTCTCATGCTTTACCGCAACGACTACTTCCTCAACAGGACGTACTTTTTTGACAATCTTCAGACCAGAACGTTTTGGTACTTCGACTTCAGTAATTTCAATCTCTGCTTGATCTTGAACTACTGACGTGGCCTTTGGTGCTGATGCAGTATCAACTTTTACAGGAGTGGATGCTACTTTCGTTTCTACTTTAACTTCTGCAGTTGGAACTACAGCTTCTTCTTGAACAACCGCTTTTGGCGTATTACTTTCGACAGCTGCTCCGCTCATGATGTAGTTCATGATTTTTTCAGCCTCTTCCATTGACACGCTACTTGAAGCTGTTTTAATATTCAATCCCATCGCTGCTGCTTTATCAACAACCTCTTTAGAATTGACACCAAGTTCCTTGGCAATTTCATGAACTCTTACTTTATCCATCATTAACGACTATCTCCTTTAACCGATTCTTAAGCATCTCAAGCGCGTTACTTTTGCACTGACGAGCGAGAAGCCCTGGTGTTTTTTTATGCTCAATACAATTAAAGCATAGATAAAAACTGCGCCCTACCCCGCAATGAGATTCCAAAACTCCCTCACGGCATTGAAGCCTTAAAAGGGACAATTGATTAGAGCGTTCGCGACATACCACACACATACGCGTTGGTTTATTTATAATTTTCGCCATTATATCCAATACTTTCTTTACTTACCGTTCTATAACCAGTCCATCATTATCAAAGTTCAGAATTTTTACTTCAAAATCAGGGAATTCACTTCTAAATTTATCTGCCAATGCTCTAGCATCTTCATCATAAACCATATTAAAAAAAGTGGATCCACTTCCCGAAAGTGTGCTCATCAAAGCCCCACTTTCATACGCTATTTTTTGTACCTCAAAAAGCTCCGGTAACATCTTCATTCGAATTCTTTGATGAAATCGGTCTTGGCTTGCTAGACGTAACATTTCCCAATCCTCATTAAAAAATGCTCCTACCGTCACTGCAGTATGTGAAAGATTAAACACTGCACTCTCTTTACTGTATGATCGAGGTAGTGTTGTACGTGATTTAGCCGTCGAGATTGGTTTATTCGGGATCACGACTATAGCTTTAAGGTAATCAGGCATGTGTTTTTGTTGAGAAAAAACTTTTTGTTTTTCTACCATTGCACAGTTGAATCCACCCATAACCGCAGGGGTAATGTTATCAGGGTGAGATTCATACGTTAACGCATGGTTTAAGATACGCCGTTTAGACACTTTTACTGCTGCTGCTTCATGAGCACAACTGATCGCACTTACGATTACTGCTGATGAGCTTCCAAGACCACGGGACATGGGAATTTGATTGTAAAAAGTAAATTTAAAATTTTGACGTTTCTGAGTTAAACGACGATAATGCTCATTAAAAATACTCACAAAGAGGTTATTCCCTTTAAGTCGAGGATTGTTTTCCCCCTCACCTTTGATTGCCACGGTGAAAAAACGAGACGGGAGTAATTCAACACGATTACGTAAATCAACAGCCAATCCTAATGAATCAAATCCAGGTCCTAAATTGGCGCTGGTTGCGGGTACACTTATAAACACTTTATTTCCTTATCCAACCGCTTCAATTCCATAATATGGGGCACTGTCAGTATTAAAATTCTTTACATCTATTGTTTGTGGAAGCTCAAATCCTCTAAGAGTAGGATTGTCTAATGGCTCCACGCTAATCACATTACTATTTTTAACAAAATAGAGCTTTCCTACTGCTTTTATCGGGTGATTTTCATTAAAAAAGAACCCATCAACTGCGAATAATGGGATATTTTGGACAATACTCAAGGTCTTTAAAAAAAGATACGCTACTTTAATCCCCATAAAACTGCCCGGACCATTCGCGTAAATTAAACGTTTAAGGCTATAACGATTCAACAAGTCTTCAAAGATTGAGGGTAATACATCCGAACCTAAGCCATCATTCTCAATAGATTCGATTAGTTTTCCATATTCATCGTATATCCCAACATGAACAGGACTTCCTAGCGCTATAATGAGCGCATCATGCATATGCTTTGACCAGTTCTTCTGATTCTGCCATAACGAGTTCAATAACCTCATAGTTAGCCGGGTCTTTTAACAGTTCAAGAGTCAGCTTATGATTTAGATCATGACTCCCCGCAAAAGCTTCATAGTTACCGATAAAATTCATCCCAATCAGTGACATATCACCAATCGCATCCAAAATCTTGTGGCGAACAAATTCATCTGTAAAGCGAAGACCTTCTGGATTCAGTACTTTTTTATCATCCAAAACCACAGCATTCTCCAAACTTCCACCTAACGCGAGTCCTTTGGAACGAAGATATTGAACCTCATGCACAAATCCGAACGTGCGTGCTCGGGCAATCTCTTTTTTATAATTTTCTTTGGTGAATTTCAATACATACGTTTGTTTATCTATTGCCGGATGTGAAAATTTAATCGTAAAGTCATAGCTAAGATCATCAGAGGGAGAGAGTTTGACATATTTGTCCCCCTCTTTGACTTCAACCTCTTTTTTAATACGCATGATCTTTTTAGGACTTTCCAGCTCCATGATTCCTGCTTCATCCAACAGCATACAGAAACTCATGGATGAACCGTCCATAACAGGTACTTCGTCTGCATTAACCACTACTCGTATGTTATCAATCCCGTAAGCATAAATTGCAGACAGCATATGCTCAATTGTTGAGATTACCACACCGTCTTTACCGATAACCGTGGCCATTTTAGTATCTACAACACTTTGGGGTGTCAAGGGGATTGACACTCCTGCATCACTTCGAAAAAAGACAATCCCGCTGTTACTCTCCATAGGTTCTAAACGCAAATGGACAGGAACCCCTTTATGCAGTCCTATCCCAACGAGTTCAACACTTTTTGCGATGGTTGTTTGTCTTGTCATACTAATCCCTTACACCGAAACCTTGTTTATGATTATAGCCACATTATTACTGCTGATTGATGAACATTTTTGCTGAATCAATCACATTGGTAACATTATCCGCGATCCATTTACTGTCCATCCACTCTTCTGGACGGACTTCAATACCTTGTACCAAGATACCAAAATGTAGATGATCCCCCATCGCATAACCGCTCATACCTGTTCTCGCGATCTCTTGTTGAGAAGCCACACGATCTCGTTCCTGCACATGCACTTCCGAACAATGCCCGTATAAAGTGTAAAGCCCAAGTCCATGATCTATAATCGGAAGATTTCCGTAAATACCGTTTGTTTTAACAAAAACGACATTTCCATTGTTAGAGCTTCTAATCGAGTCCATTTGTACACTAGCAAGGTCCAATCCCATATGATACGCTTGACTCACATTCTCTTGACCTTTGTAACTGTAAATACGATGATCTCCAAAATCAGCTACTTTTTGACCATTCACCAATGGATAAAAGGGAACTGGTCTGAAATCACTTACCATAGCGGTAGAAACTTTAGAGGTAATTTGATGAATAATTTTTTCATTATCTGCACGTACTTTTTCGTTGATTATACGAAATTGTTCTAGTCTATCATCAACCCCTATTGTTTGCTGATACACATTTGCTAATTCTGCAATCTTACCATCCAAGAAGGCATCACTGAGCTCTATTTTAGATACTTTATACGCATGGTCTTTTAATCGTACCGGTACCGAGCTTCGTGTCTCATTACCTGCTTTATCACGAGCGACTACCGTTGCACTAAAGCTTGGAGCCTGTACCGGCCATGCTAATAAAGATGCGTAATAACCTGGTTTGTAAAAAGGCTGTGCAATGAATGTCTTACCAAAATTAGTGTGTATTTTCAAACTTTCCATGTGAGGATCACTCGCCTTGAAAATAACAATAGCAGCTCCCCCTTTTTGGATCTTATATGAACTGGCAATAATAGAAAGAACAGGACGACGCTGATCAATCACCAATGCAATCTCTTTCTTATAGGTATTCCCCATAAAGAGGCCCCAAAGACTGTTGTCTGTTGCTTCGATTTTTAAAATAACCGATTGTGCCTCAACACTTCTACGTCCTTTTGGCGGGAGTACTTCAAAGACTCTTTTCTTCTCTTTGTCCATACTCGAATCATCCACCACAACCCAGTCATCATGATCTGTTGAAATAGTAGCTTTAAACGATTTTAGTCCACTTTCGTCTTCAACACTGACATGAATGGGTTCTTGAAAGTTCCAATACCCATCATGAGAAACAGTTACAGTTGGGTCATTGCGCTCAAACATGGGTGAAAATGCCATAAATCCTATAGCACCTATCGCTGCTAACCCGACAGCCCATCCTATCATCCCTGTACCACTGTTTCGTCTTCTCATTCTAACTCCTCTTTGATATAACTGATAATTTCTTCTCTAATTTGTGCTAATGGTTTATCCATCACTTTTGCACCTGCACGGTCATGATGACCGCCACCTTGATATCTTTGCATCATCTCAGAAGCATTCACAACTCCATCACTGCGTAATGAGAGGCTAATTCCTCCTCGTTTACGCACCGCTAACAGCAAGGCCACACTAACGATTTTCAGGGTAATGGCTTCATCCAAAACTGCTTTACAATCCACCAAAGAAGCCCCTGTTGAAGCCAAAAGTTCCTGGTCCACTTCAAACAGTGCCAATCGACCATCCAAAACAAGTGTCATGCACTTAAGCATTTCAGCTTGAAGCCTCAAAGAGGCCAATGTTTTACTATTGTACAATCCATTGACACATTGCTCATGATTGGCACCCAGTTCAAGCAACCGAAGCGCTATACTAAAAATTTTCAGTGTGCATTTAGGATCACGAAAACATTTAGTGTCATCTATTAATCCAGCATAAAGCGCATTTGCCATTTTAGCATTTATTTTTATATCCTGCCCGATAAACCAGTCATACACCACTTGTGTAGTGCTCATAGCAGCGGTATCGATGCAGTTTAGTGTACCGTATTGTTCATTACTGATATGGTGATCAAAATTTATGAGTTCACCACTGTAATCTACTCCTAATCTGCTAAAACTACCACAATCAAAACTAATCGCCAAATCCGCATCCGACGGAAAACGGTTACTTATTTTCTCACTCCAAGGGATAAATACCAGGTGAGCTGCGATAGTGGGAGAAGAACAATAAAAGGTGACTTTTTTTTGCGTGCGTAAAAGATAAGAGTAAAACGCGGATGCCGATCCCAACGAATCTGCATCAGGGTTTTCATGTGCGATAAGGACAATGTGATTTGATTTATCAATCAAGGAAAATGGCATCGTGTACTCTTATTTTAGGATAACAAAGAACGCGATTCTACCATATTTTAGCACTTACCCACCATGTTACATCCTCAATCCATCTTTTTATACGTTTATTGCTTTACAGTGAATGATGTCACAAAAGTATCACATTAATTTACACAATTTTTACAAACAACAGATAACATTCAAAAATATTTAACCAAAGGTGAACGTATGAATGATCAAAAAAACATGCTAAAAATGCATGTTAATACAGGTGTTAAACTCTCTATGATACTCGCATTAGCAATGACGCTTTCAACCGATGCTAAAGCTGCAGACTGGCTGTTTCTTCAAGGTACTCAACCCGAGACCGTTGCTCCAAAAGGAGTTATTGTCCCTTATCGTAATCATATGCCAAAGATATGGGGATTTGTTCAAGCAAACTACATGGTTGATGATACCAAAATAGCTGTAAGTCCCACGGGATATACAACCACCCCTTTTGGCTTACTCAATCCTGATGTCTAAGATCAATCCGGATTCAACCTATTTCGTGCCAGACTTGCTGCAAGGGGAATGGCAGACGATGAAAATCTCGTCGACTACTTTGTTATGACGGAGTTTGGAAATAACGGCGTAACAAATCCAGCTGGACACAGTGACAAAGGAACGTATCTTACGGATGCTTCCGTTACTTTAAAACATGTTCCAGGTGCAAAAGTGCGATTAGGTATGTTCAAATACCCAGGTAGTGAGGAGGGTTTACAAGCAGTTTTTGTCTCCCCTTATATGAACTTTACCACCATGACCGATCAGCTACTGCTTGAACGTTCAGCCAGCAAAGTTGGAGCAGCCCAAACGGGAGCTGCAGCTGGCGGTGCATTAACAACACACTATGCTGGTACTGCAAGCGGTCCAGTAGGAGCATTTAGAGATACAGGGGTACAGATTTTTGATACCCTGGATGTTTCAAAAGACTGGAAAGTCAGTTATGCCTATATGTTGGGTAACGGGACGGGGGTTTCATTAGAAACCTCCGATAAACAAAGAACCCATTATGGTTATCTTGCCCTAGAAGAAGAATTTGGTGCTGGACGAGGTTACTATACCGAATCCATGAAGTTTTATATCTGGGGTATGAAAGGTACGCGAACACTCCTATCAGGAACAGGACAAACTCCTACTATCACTGGAAACTTAACGCCAAAAGAATTTGATCGTAATCGATACGGACTAGGGATGACCTACTATCGTGATGGTCTCCGATTTGAAGCTGAGCTTACAAAAGCTGAGGGAATGATTTTTACCGGAGCAAAAGATACAAGCAGTGATCCTGCTGTTGTAGACTGGGATTTCCAATTTGCAGCGGATAAGTCCAACAAAGCCGATGGTGGTTACGTTAATCTGCAATATGAAATTGTCCCGAAAAAATTTGAGGTCTTCGGTCGCTATGATTGGATGAGTCGTTTGACCAATGATGAAAAAGGTCAACGTGATTTCACAACAACGACACTTGGCTGCTCATACCGTTTAAAAGGCTCAACACGTATTGATTTCAACTATGCGATGCGTGAAGCAAAAGCTCCAGGTAATTCAGCTGCACAATTAGTACTTGATAATATGGGTGATCGATACGGCGTCATGGTGACGGCAGAATTTTAATTAACGATAAAAGGATACATATGAAATCAAAAACATTAGCACTATCACTCTTAACATTGCTTGTCTCTTCTTTGCCTCTTCAGGCTGGAGAGAATGCCAATAAACCGGTAAGAATTGTCTATCAATGTGACGTTCCAGATGATAAAAACGTTGATCTCATGATCAATACACTCAACAATGTTGTTAGTTACTATCAAAAGAATTTAACCGATTACGAAATTGATGTTGTTGCATTAGGACCATGTCTGCAGTATTTTATGAAGGACTTTAAAGATACTGGCTTTGTAGAAATGCCCTATACTCAACCAACACAAGCACGTTTGAAAACATTGGTAGCTACCTCTGGGTATATTAATCTGCTTGCTTGTCAAAATACCATGGAAAAGAAAAATGTAAAACCTGAACAGTTACTTGATATTGTCAAGACAACACCAGCCGGTGTTATAAAAGTCATAGAGGACCAAGCAAAAGGTTACTCATACATCAAAATACAATAACGTTCGATCCATATAACAGAGGTTTTCTCTGTTATCCCATTGGTATACAACACCGTCGAGGCAATAATTCTCCTAAGATTTGTCAAGTTACATTTGCATTGCTCCCCTGCAATATTAATACTAATTTCATTCTCGGCGGTGCTGTATGCTAATCAATACTGGATTACTTAATCACTAAATACAATTCTTACCAATAGGTCCACTTTTATTCATAGTATTTAGCATCCGATAGTTGTCTATGTATAGTAGATATATTAATTATTAATGATGGAGAGGATTTTATTCTTGCAGTAATTATGAAATGGGATATAAAACGAATAATTTTATAGCTACGGAGATTTACTCCGTAACAGATTTTAGAACTTCTTCAAAATCTTTTTGTGCTTGCAATAAAGCCTCTTTTCCATCAGGATCTGTGATGTGTGCACTGCTGATCCAATTATAGACACTTGGGAAACCCATTACGATTTCATTTGAACCTTTTACCTTATAGATCATCAGAGAACATGGAGCAAATGTTCCAGCTTCTGGTCGTGTATTGGCAACTGTATTAATGACTTTAAGTTTACAAATAGAATACGTATCATAAAAATCAAACGGACTTGGTGATACATCCTCATTGACATATAAATTATAATCAGTGAAGTTTGAGAGTATAAATCCATATGGCTTCAGCCCCTCTTCTACCAACATTTCAGTACCGCCCTTATCACTTTCCCAATTTGCTGAGTCAGTAGGTTTGACATAACGGGTCAATAAAGGTGCTTCGGGTGGTAAAGCAGGCTGTGTTAACGTAATTGTAGCCGTTGGAAGTGCTTTTTTGAGTGTTGCTAGAACTTCTTTTTCAATCAATGCAAATTCAGGTGCATTAAATCCGGCAATTTTTTGCATCGCTTCTGCTGTTAATACAGATACATAAAAGTTTTTATCATTGTTACGCTGATAAATACCAAAACCCATTGGAATAAAAATACCAGCATCCGTATGGGCTCGCACTAATGACTCAGTAAGTTTTTTATGAAAAACTGTCAATAAATTAAATTGAGTAAAATCACTTTTACCAAACTGTTTTAAAAACGGACCATTCATATCCGTGTTAGAAGAAATAACAAAGCCGTTTGCTTCGAGCTCTTTTTCTATGATTTTTGCATTAATCTTTCCATCTGCATTTGCAACACTGAATATACGTATATCACCTGCTGCATGCAAAGCAACTATTCCTAGCATTAACCATGCTAATAGCATTATTTTTTTCATTTTAACTCCTGTTTTTAAATTTAACTTCCAATAATTATCGTATAGGCATATACGCATAACCTTCGTTTTGCAGATCAATCAATCCAATGGTTGAAGTCACTACAGGTGTCACAAAATCATAAATATTCTCATTTGCAATTTTGAGATGATTCATACCTGCTTGACAAATATAAAACTTGACATGGTAATTCTCTACTGAACTTTTGAGTCTTTTTTCAAGTGATTCACGTTCTGATATTAACTTAGTATCATCTTTATAAGGTGAATTCGATAAGTCCTTGATAAAAAATTTATACGCATCACCATGAATAACTACTGCTACCTCAAGTTCTTGCATATTGCTTTGATAATAATCTTTATTTTTGACCATTCCGATAAGAACTTTTTGCTCAAATTCTTTTAGATCTCCAATGGTCAAATCAAAAACAACTTTTTTCAATCCCTCTTCTGCATTAAGACACATTGATAAAATCAAAACCAATAACCATTTTTTCATTCTATCTCCCTAGGGTCTAATATATGTCGAACCGGACTTAACCCGTTCAATTATCTCTACAATGCCAGCTGTAACAATTTCAGTACCTTCTATCAGCTCAGTGGGTTTGATTTTTTTGGTTTCCATCGTATTGCCACAAGCCACAAACTTCACATCGTATTGCATCAGCGCTCTCACACGAATAGAAATATCTTTTTCACTTTCTAACAGTGCTCTTATCCCATGATAGTAAGCAACAATTTCCATTTCAACGTTCTCAGGACCATAAAATTTCAGTACATTATTGGCTGAGCTCAATACATGGTTTATCGCTTCATCATCCCCGGAAACGATCGAAAAAATAATCTTACGTGGATTATCAATCGCCGGCTTTGGCTGTGCGAATTGCGTTTCACCGTAAGCTGTCAAACATAACAGTAATGTCATAAAAAACTTTTTAATCATTTAATTTTCTCCCCTATAATCATACACACTATTGTTACTGCTCCCATTCTAACATACGGTACGCTGCATCAACATTTCCACGGTGTAATGTATCATACATTTTGAGGGTTTGATAGGTTGGCATTGCTATTTTATGGACGCTTTCATCAATCCCTGTTCCAGCAGCAATAGCGGCCCGGACTTGTACGCGCATATCTATAAGATAATCATACGTCATATCCATGGCTTTTTCATCGGTTCGAAACCCATGTCCACCAACTATAGTCGTTGCATTCAATGTTTTGAGGTCATCCAATGCCTCAATCCAACCATTTATATCTCCATCTCTCAATGAAAGAACACGATCATTAAAAACCAAGTCACCGGCAAAAAGTACTTTTAATTTGGGCAAAAATACAACTAGATCTTTATCACTGTGCGCTTTTTTGGGCATAAGGCGCAGTTGTATTTCTTGATCTCCGATTGTAAGTGTTTTATTCTCGCTTATGAATTGTGTAGGCCGAGTCGGAACCGTCATGGCGTACGCTTCTGGAGAGATATGGGTTTGGATTCGGGAAGGAGAATCAATGCTAGCATTATGAATAAAGTCATCCGAACCCAAAACCATAACTCCCGTTTGCGTGAAGTATCCGTTTCCTAACCAATGATCATCATGAACATGGGTATTGATCACCAGTTCAACAGGCAATGGTTTGATTTTTTGCATCGCTTTGTATGCCGCATCGGCATACAAGTACGAAGAGCCACTGTCGATCACGACATAGCTCTTTTTGGTATCGATATAACAGGAGTTAGACATGTTGCCATTATTGCTCTTATTCATCGCTTCAGGTTCCCCAAAAAAACAGGTGACATCAGGGGTGAGGCGCTGAGGCTTGAGATCAAACTCAAACCCGCTCAACGTGCTTAGAAAGACAAGTAATGGCAACATCCAACGCATGTTTTATCCCTTAGAACAGGTAGTTAACTTCAAAACGATATTCGTTATATGAGTTATTGTCTACTACAGTGCCAGCTGAAGGCTTAGCATCAATGGTTGCGAAACGCACTTTAAACTCGGTATTCGGTACCGCTTTAAATGTTTGCCATGCATCCACATGGAAAATGTTACGGTCTGTAAAATCGGTAGATTTTGCAGCCACTTTAGCATCATCGAAATTCATATCAACATAGTCAGCCGCAATTTTCAATCCAGGAACCACTCCTGCTTTTCCGAAATCATACGCTGCTTTTACCATCCACGACTTGGTATTTGCAATCCAGTTCAGTTGCGCCATTGAACGAGTATATCCTCCCGTCGGGAACCCACGCCATGGAGCAATAATATCAGCATCATCAGAGACTTTTGAATATCCTGCCATTAATTCCAGCGGACCGTTAGCTGCTACCAAACGACCCATGAGGATACTACCATCAGCACTTTTTGCATTAGTATAACTACCAGCAGCAGTATTGTAAGCTGCGCCTGATTTATCTCTCCCTAAAGAACCATTCAAAGATGCACCGCCAATAGCACCCGCGCCATCATCCATTTGATTTAGATAACGAATTCCCGGTGTCAATGTCCACTTATCCCCAAGAGCGATTTGGTAATTTGCTTCTAGAATTGCCGTGTTCACAAAACCATCCAATCCAACATATTCACCATGTAGCTTTAAATTAGGGATAGATGTATTATCAACCGTCGCCAAAAGCATTTCAGGATTTAGATCTTCACCTACACTATTGATATTTTTAGTTGATAACCCTTTGTGAACACCAGAATCATCATTTCGATTGTACTTCTCAAATGCAATCAAACTGTGAAATGTTTGGTGATCGCGAAGTTTTTGTGACATGATATAGCCGGCACGTAGTTTCGTGTTAGGAATATCTTTGTTTTCAATCACTGCCGCTTCAAACGTGTTAGGAATAAATTTAGTGTCATTGGATGCCAGCATAACACTGTCGATCATTTGGCGACCTACTTTTACGTCTGTTTTGCCCGCTTTGTATTCACCATAGGCTTCGGCGAAGACACCGATATTACCTTCTGATCCATCTGCACGGGTGTGGTACGTATCTTTTCCTGATTTTCCGTAGTTTGCTGTAGAGCTAAATCCATCTTTATTGTCACCTAAAACTTGCGTCACTCCATAAAAACCAACCGTTGCACCAAATCCTTTGTAAAACCCGGTTTTATAGACCAAACTTCCACCCAAGCCCCACATCTTATTATCAGCTGTTGTGCCATCATTTTGATTATCCCAATCCCAAAAAAACGAGTTTGAACGTAGACGTCCATACACGTCACCCTCAGTGAACATTTCAGTGAATGAATTGACATCGCCCGGTGCTTTGGTATACTCAACTTGATAATTGCCTTTGACAACACGATCTTCAGATTTAAGTGCATGCGCCGACGTAGCGAATAAACATGCAGCTGCTGCTGCAATACTAAGATTTACTAATTTCATTTAATCTCCTCAGAATAAATTTGAAACTGCGTTAGCAACTTTTAGAGCCCTTCTTAGGGCAACCACAATCGTAATCTAGAATGTTAACATTACTGTTACCGCTTATATCGACCTTTTTTTGTTTTCTTATATAACCAGCAGTTATATCATAAACTGGTCGTGTCAACTTATCATTTAAGTTTGTACCTGCATTTTGCAGGTTTCCGCCCCATGATGACACTTTGTAAATCTTACGGTCATCCAGTGGTTTACCTTTCACCATGATATTCGTGATACGTTTCCCCGTCGGAGCCCCAACCTTAATATCATACGTCACACCGCCAAGACGGCTCATGTCACCACCTTGTTGGTATAATGGGTTAGCATTGAAAACATTGTCCGCAATGTCTTCTAAAACATTTCGTATTTGTTTTCCACCCATCTCAAAAGTATAAACATTTGGATACGTAATCGCTGTCATATCGTATACATTGTCCATCGTAATGGCTTCGCCACCTAAAACGGTAGTCCCCCAACGATATCCTGGAGTAAACGATATGTCCGAATCCATAGCGTCCATAATCGAGTCATTGATCAACTCATCAAATGGAGAGTGAAAGGTATCGCGTTTGTATAAGATGTTTTTGGTGACACCCAATATCTCACTAAACTCTTTTTCATGCGGAGCATAAAGAGAATTGACCAAATCAACACCCTCTGGATCAGCAGGGATGAGATTGGCTGCCACTGGGATAAGTTTATACTCATACCCTTTTACTCTATGGTTTTGGATATCGATATCCAAACGTCCAACGTATTTACCGTGGCTTCCTGCAATAATAATTACCGTACCATTAACAACTGTCGGTTTTGGTGATGGATCATGAGTATGGCCGCTTAGGATAAAGTCGATCCCCTTGACCTGACGCGCAACCTCTTGGTCAACACTGAAACCATCGTGTGATAATAAAACCACACAATCTACTTTTTCTTCTTTACGTAATTTATCAACATACGTCTGAAGCGTATCAAGACGTAATCCAAAACTCCACCCTTGGGTAAACTCTTTTGGATTGGCTGTTGAGGTAAATGGAAATGATTGACCGATGATACCGATTTTAGCACCACCACGCTCTTCGATCGTGTAGGGTTCAAAAATCAGCTCTTCATAATCATCCGCAAATGAATCATCCCCAACAATATTTTGAGAAATAAATTTCCCTTTGAGCATTTCGATGAGTTCACGTACCCGTTTTTTACCGTACGTAAATTCCCAGTGACCGACCATTACGTCTACGCCTAGGTAATTTTGTGCTTTGACAATCGCTTCACCCTCTGTTTTGAGGGCAAGGCCTGTTCCTTGCCATGTATCCCCTGAATCCAGAAGCAATACATTGTCAGCGCCACGCTCTGTTTTGACATGGTTGATGAGGGTTTTCATGTGAGCGATCCCCCCCATTTTCCCAAATTTATGGGCTAACGTGTCAAAATTCATAAACGTATCAAAATAGGCGTCCAAGGTTTTACCCTTCATCCCATAGTGTTTCAAAAACGACTCACCGCATAAGAACCCCGGAGTTCCTGTGAGGTTTGGAGCTGAAATCAATGTCGAAGGCTCACGCCAGTACATAGGCTTGATATGCGCATGCAAATCACAGATATGCAGTAACGTCACCTTTCCTTTTGCATTAAATCCGTAAATATCTTTTAATCCTACTTGATCAAGACGCGTAGGTGTTGGTGCTGCTGCTCCAAGGGTCGGTAATCCGATTCCTAATGCCGCAGCTATGTGAAAAAAGTCTCTTCGTGATACATCCATTCTAAGTCCTTAACGCTTCAGGCCAGGGATCTGCATAGGATTCCCTTTGGCTTTATGAGCAACATATACTTCAAGACCGACCATCTCTTTTGAACCTAACGGTAATTCAGCCAATAATGCATTTTTCATACATTGTTGCATTCGTTTGTCCAATGTAACCATCGCGCTTTGTGTCATACGATACGCAGGCCATGTTGCAGCTGATGCTGTCTCACTAGATCCTAAATCAGGAAGTGCTTGCATACGCAGGCGTGATCCTACGATATCAGCACTGTGACAGCTGTTACATGAAAGACCACGTCCGCCGCGGCGTTCTTCAAATATTTTCTGTCCAAGCGCTACCATCTCTTGCATCTGCTTATTTGCTTTTACATCAATGTTTATCTTTTTATCATTTGCCAATGATTTGACATATGCAGACATTTTTACCATTTCTTTGCTTTCAAGCTTTGGAATAGCTTTTCCTTGATCTGCCGCTGCCATCTGAAGTGATTGAGACAATGTCACTACTTTACCTGCCGCTTTTACCAAACGAGGGAAGCCAGCGACTGTTACCGGTAAATCTTTTACTTTTATCCCAAGCATCTTGGCATAAGCTTCTTGTCCGATCAGAGCATTAAATAGCTCTTCACCTTCTGCCACATCCATAGCAGCAGGATTGTTTTCCAACATTTCAGCATACATCGCTTTATCAGCAGCATTCATACTCATTGATTCTTCGGCATTTAATATACCGCACAATGCAAGTGAGAATAAAGCTGTACAAATAGAAAGTTTACGCATAATTTATCCTTTTGGAGTAATGGCTGCGCTTGTCTCTACGCTTTCGCCTTTATTGTCTTTTGCAAGAACTTTGAGTGTTCCTGCGCCCGAAACTTTAAGACTAATCGATAATACAGGGTTAACCGAAAGGGATTCCCATGTTACCATTTTCGTAAGCACTTTATCGTTGAACAAGAAATTTACTTCATTGATATAGTGGGCAGGTACTATTTTCCCTGTATCTTTATCTTTACGCATTCCTGATTCCATTGGATGCATTGCCATAAAATCGACTTTAACGATATCTCCAACTTTATAGCTGTTTGGTTTAATCTTAATCAGTGTTTTCATCTCTAATATCCTTTTTATTTTTTCTTATATTTTATGCTTAGAACGAAATCAACCACATCCACCGATGGTTACTTTAACATTTTGCTTTGCACTTAAAAAAGTACCATCACTCATCTCAGCAATAGCCAAGACATCTTGAGTAGAACCCAGCTTAACGCGTGTTCCAAAAGATGCTTCTCCATTAGCAGGTGTCAAATAGACATTAGCACATCGAGTATTATTATTTTTAGTTGCCAAGACATGAATAGCTTTAACGTGGTCATTTGCGCTCATTGGGCTTTCGACACTGACTTTAACCGGTACAACTGCTCCATTTTCTGCGATTTCAGGTGCAGAAAGTGATACTTTTGCAGATGCTGTTACGGGCTTTCCACCGGTAATTGCAGCAATTGCTGACTCAGTACTCATCTCATTAGGGCCAGTAACTTTTTTAGCTTCATCTGCCGCATGTGTAATAGTAGGAATCAACGCAGCACATGCTGTTACCGTTCCAAATCCTTTTAAAAATGATCTACGCTCCATTTTTTTCTCCCTTATACTTAAAATTTATTTTTTAGAAACAATATACGACATCAAATCGCATACTTCACTCTCAGAAAAGAGCCCATTTGCCAAATTAACCGTCATGTGTGTATTTGGATTATCCTTACGCGGATCAGCGATTTGCTGATATAAAAATTGCCCAGTTCTCGCACCGCTATCCATATATAACGCTTTATAGTTGGTTAGGTCAGGCCCGATATTGCCATATCCTTTTGCCCCTTCGATATTATGGCAAGCAACACAGTTACCCATTTGCTTTTCTTTTCCATTTGGAAGTAATCGCGTTAAACCCTCTGGCGGATTTTCTTTTGCATCTTTTCCATTAAGATTATGGAAAATATAATTTCCACGTGCAATTGAGGCAGCATTGTCAGTAAGACACCCTGCTGGCATCGTATGTACCTTGGCTGCGGGAAGCGCATCTTTTAACAAAATTGCTTTTGCATCCGGACTTTCAATCGCTGTCGAAAGATCGGCTGCACCTAAAAAGGTAGCAATTCCAAGCATCATTATTTTTCGCATTAGCTCTCCTTGATTTGTTGATCAGGATTATTGTACATCAGATTTGTAAAAATTATGTAAAAAAATAAAAAATTATAGTTGTATTATGATTTATTATAGACTGGAGGGTTAAAATGATACGCAAAGGTACTGCCTTCTTCTTCTTGAGAATCAATGTGTAAATCGATATTGGCATTGTCAATAATCGATTTTACGATATTGAGCCCAATACCGAAACCACCTTTCTCTTTATTTTCTCTATAGTAACGATCAAAGATTTGTTGACTGTCTTTTATCCCAACGCCATTGTCTTTAAAAACCATATAACATTGATCATTCTTGACTTCCAGCGAAATCTCAATCTTTCCTTCTTCATACGAGTATTTGATCGCATTGGAAATATTGTTGTCAATTATCCGCTGTAGTTGTGTAGGATTAAAAAAAAGAGTGATTCCATCCGAAATATGAGACTCTATTGTAATGTTGCGAAGTGCCGCTACTTCTTGAAAATAGTCAATACGCTCTCGTAAATAATGACTCAAGCTTATCAATTCATAATCAAAAACAACCCTCTCATTTTTAATCAGATAGTCCATATCATTGTATATGTTTGCCAATGTTTTGGCTGCGGCTTTGATTCTTTGAAGATATTTATTCGTCGTATTACTGCGATTATAAAGATCAATGTTGACATTAATAATTGACAGAGGCGTATTGATCTCATGCATCGAATCTTTTATAAAACGGTCAAGTCGCTGGTTAACACGCTGAAATCGCAGCGCAAAGCGATCAAGGAAAAAGAGAGAGACTATAAAAATCAGGATTGAAACGACCAATAAAAGAATCACAACGTCCTGATAAACACTCACATACGATATCTTTCCGCCAACAATAAGATATGCCGCATCAAAATATCGTCGTTCCGGTAATGGAACAACCAAATAGGCATAACCATCTTGAACATAATATCCGGCTTTTTGCGTATTTAAGGGTTCCTTGATTAACGTAAATATAGGGGTAAAATACTCATCATACAACCCCGAATCAAAGGATTGAAAGCGTGGATAGTCAAATGCTTTATTATCCGCTTGATCAAAATCTTCCATCGCGCTGATAATCATGCGAGACTGCCCTTTGAGCTTAAATTCATACTGAATTTCTTGAACATACTTCATATACGTGACATAGACATATATCGGTACCAACAAAAGTGTGGCAACGATCATCGTATACAAAAAAGCGTTCTTTAACGCGTAGCGATTATCGTTCAATAATGTATCCCAAGCCCCGACGGTTTTGAATAATATCTATCGGCAGTTTTTTACGTAGGTTGTTGATTTGGACACGAATATTGGCTGGATCAACGTATTCACCCCATATTTCATCTTGAAACATAGTAACCGATACAATCTGATTTTGGTGCTTTAGCAATACCCCAAATATCTCTTTTTCTGTTTTACTCAAAGTAATGGATTCACCATTGAAACTAAGCACAAATTTTTCGGTGTCATAGACAAGTCCACCCCCTAAATCCAGTAAATCTTCCCCGTCATGATAATGATCTTTTAACGCATGCATGATTCGAACCTGTAGTTCTGTTAGATCAAACGGCTTGCGTATGTAGTCACAACATCCCGATTTATACCCCTCTTGTAAATTATCGACATTGACCATTGACGTTAAAAAGATGGCCGGGACTTTATTTCCTTCTTTGCGTAAGGTACGTAGCAGATCAAATCCATTCATCCCAGGAACATTGACATCCAATAAATAAAGATCGAATGGTGTTTCATAAATGGCATCAAATGCTTTCTCTCCATTTGAAAATCCAATAACCTCAAATCCAATATCTTCTAAAAATTCTGTAATGCTAACCCGCAACATGTATTCATCTTCTAAAAGCAATACCTTCATCGAATTTCTCCTTGCACTTTTTTTGACACTTTGTAATTGAGCATGATACCGATCAATTCTTCTTTTGAATACGCATTTAATCGCTCACGTGCTTCCTCTAAATACAGGTCCCTGTCTTCAGGAGGGACAATGTCTTTCATATAAAGCAACTCTTTATCGTACTTTGTCTGAAAAATAGCATTTCCCAATGATTCTTTGGCCATCGTATCATAAATTTGATCACGACTTAGCGGGATTAAAAAAGAGATGTCTTCTTGTTCTGAATGCGCATAATTACTGATTTGTTTTTGTGTTAATGAAAAGACAAAGGCTCCAATAATCTCACCTTCCCCATTTTTCATCGGTTCATAAAAGAAATATTTCCCTTTATGTGACACCGCATGCGCATCTTTTAGTGCTTGATAATCAATCCCATTTAAGTCTTTGATATCTTTTTGGGTATATTTTGAATTTGCCAAGATATACTTTTTACCGATGCTAGGGTTTTCTTGCATAAAAACCGCCGTATCGTAAAATCGTTTGTCCATTAAAATATACAGATCAATGCCTAAACGATCAAAATACTCTTTCGTTGGCTCAAAAAATGAAAGGACCTCGACAAAGCCAAGCATCTTCGCTTTATTGTAAATCGGTACAGTCGCTTTAACCCCTAATTTACGTCCTACTTCTATCTCCGAACGTGGCTTACGATGATTTTGAAAATAAAGTAGATCCGGACGAAAATATTCCAGTGGCATTCCAGCATAGGAGCTGTCCCAGCTTCGTGTAAAAATAATATAATCGGATGTAATTATCTGTGAACGGATTAGAACATTGGTATGTGTTTTGATCGATTCCATCACTTCTGAAAGAATCTTAAATCCTAAGTCTTCGTCATTATTTTCCAGTGCTGCGCCAAGTGCTGTATTTTTACCCAAGATTAAAGCAAAGCGTAATGCAGTTTCACGTTCTTTATCAAGTTGATTATCCAGAGCTAGAGAGAGCTGATCGCTCAGGTGCTCAAGTGTTTGTGAGGTTTTTTGCTGTCTCAAAGACCAAAAAATTGCGCCTAAAACAATTAAAATGACCAAAAAAACCGCGGTAACCGTTTTTTTCTTTCCCAAAAAATCTACTATACGAAGATTCACACTTACCCCTTGCGCTTTTTACCCATTTTATACACATATGCCAACACCTCAGCAACCGCGGTAAACAACATATCCGGAATCGGATGGTCAATCTCAACTTCTTTATAAAGTGATCGTGCAAGCGGAGGATTTTGTACCACATGCACCCCATTTTCCCGTGCGACTTTTTTAATCTGGATGGCAATATTATCCACCCCTTTTGCTACGACTACGGGAGCATTATGTTTCGTTTCATCGTATTTAATTGCAACTGCATAGTGGGTTGGATTGGTAATAATCACATCCGCTGTAGGAACCGATGACATCATCCGCTTTCGTGCTGCTTGCATCTGAATTTGACGGATCTTTGCTTTAATATGCGGATCCCCTTCCATACTTTTGAACTCATCTTTGATCTCTTGCATGGACATTTTAAGCTTATCAAAATAGTGTTTACGCGTTATAACCAGGTCAATAACCGCGAATACAAACAATATCACCAGCATTACGGCCGCTATAATAATCGCTTTTTCAGTAAACCACGACATCTGCTCCCATAAACCAAACAAGGCCACGGTAGGAAGCTCTTTGATAAACGACCAAAAAAATAAAAATCCGACGCCTAACGCGGTAAAGGATTTAAACGTGATTTTAAGTGACTCTAAGACTTTTTGCATGCTCAACATGTTTTTTAATCCGGCAATCGGATCAAGTTTAGAAAAATTAGGGGTCAGCGGTTTGGTCGTAAAATTAAATCCGATTTGTGCCACCGTACCGGCAACCCCTGCAATAGCAATAACAATACTAATAGGAAGAGCCATGATTAAAAACTCTTTAAAGGTGATAAAAGCAATATCAATTAAATTGGTTTTTTCCAGGGGGTGATTCATCAACGAAAAATAATAGCGAACCAAATTTAAAAGTCGCTCGGCAATAAACGAAAACATCATCCACAATGCCAAAATAGCAACGATCAGGATCATAACACCCGAAATATCCTGACTTTTGGGAACATTACCTTCGGCTCTTGCATCTTCGAGCTTCTTGGCGGTGGGTTCTTCTGTTTTTTCTTGATCGTCAGCCACGTATTAATCCATTTTCATGGACAGATCAATCCAGTTAGCTTGATGGATCAACGCTCCCGAGCTAATCGCATCGACACCTGTCGCCGCATAACTCTCGATCGTATCCAAAGAGATGTTGCCGCTAGCTTCGAGTAGCACATCACTGTGGTGTTCCCATTTATACTTCACCACTTTACTAAGCTCTTCAGGAGTCATATTATCACACATGACAATATCCGCGCCTACGCGCATTGCATGTGCAGCCGATTCAAAATCTTCTGCTTCGATTTCAATTTTTGACGTGAAAGGGATTTTACGGCGCGCTTCTTCCATATAGGCTTCAAGGTTTTCAATCGTTTTAAGATGAGTGTCTTTGAGCATGAGGGCATCATCAAGTCCCATTCGATGATTGGTTGCACCCCCGATACGAGTCGCATATTTTTCAAAAGTCCTTAGCAAAGGTCGAGTTTTTCGGGTATCAAGCAGTCGTGTCCCATAGGGCGCGATTATTTCGACATATTTACGTGTCAAAGTAGCGATCGAGCTTGCATGCAACAGTATATTGAGCAATGTACGCTCGATGCGTAAAAGCGTATGCGAATCGCCCTGCAGTTCCATAAGCACTTCCCCTTTTACAAATTTTTCTCCGTCACGCTTATGCCACACAATCGTAAATCTTTGTATATCAGCTAAAACATTCAGATATTCTTCACCTGCAACGACTCCATCGCTTTTGGCAATGATTTTTGCCGAAGCCACAACTGCTTCTGAAACCCGTGCATAGAGGTCCCCTCGTCCGATGTCTTCGGCTAATACGTCGCGGATAAATTGTTCGATCATACTCTTCTCGTCCTTATTTAAAAAAGTTCTTTTTTCATCTTTTCAAGATTGATTTTCAGTGTTGGAAACTGCTCTTTTATCACTTTCCATACAATTTCTTCATCAATCTCAAAATACCAATGAATCATTTTATCTCTCATTTTTGCCATTAGTGACCACGGAATATTGAGATAGTCTTTTGTTATTTCATCGGGTATTTGTTTGGCCGCTTCACCAATTACTTCAATCTCACGGACACATGCACTAACACTTTTATCATCCTCTTTAAAGGATTCAAAATCATACCCTTCGACAAATCGTTCACTCTTCTCAATGCTACGCAATATATCATCGACATACAAAGCATAATTACGCTTCATACCGCTATTTTCTCATTTTCAATTTGCTCAAACAATTCAGCTCTGAGTTTTCTACGAGGAACCAAATCAACATTTCGTCCCAGTACCGCTTTTATCTTCTCTTCAAGCTCGATGAAACGTAGTAAATCAGGCGTATCGGAGAAATCAACGAGTACATCAACATCGCTATTAGGCGTTTGTTCACCACGAGCGAATGAACCAAAAAGAGCAATAGAAGTAATATGATATTCTTTACTAATCTCGGGTTTTAAAAGAATAAGTTTATGTAATATCAATTCTTTTTCATTCATTTTCTCTGCCCTCCAAAAACTTTATCTTTATTGTAACATATAGCTATAGTGCCAACATCCGATCCAGTGCAACTTTTGCCCAGTAACTTGTATCTGCATCCACTTCGATCTCATTAATAGGCGTACCGTCTTCAATCGATTTGAGAGTTAGATATAAATCTTCCAGTGTGGTTTCATTCATCGTCGGACATTCTGGCTTGGTCGAAGAGAGAACATAAGTGTTTTTAGCTCTCAAACGGTTCACCATATTAAACTCAGTTCCTACCGCTACTTTTTGATCCTCCGGCAGCTCAGTGATGTATTTTATCAACTGCGAGGTTGATCCTACGAAGTCTGCTTTAGCACAGATGGCAGGGTCACACTCAGGGTGTACTGCGATTAAAATACCTGGATATTTATTACGGTAAAACTCGATATCATCTACACTAAAGAGTTGATGTACCGAACAAAAACCGTTATAACAAATAATATCGGCAAGGTTTGGATCCGTCTCATCCCCAATAACGCACGATTGTAATCCCATCATATTGGCAATGTTTTGACCCAAACAGCGATCGGGGACGAAGAGGATCTTTTTACCTTCGCTCAATGCTTTTTCGATGATCATTTTGGCATTGGAGCTCGTACACACCATTCCACCCATCTTACCTACTTTGGCTTTGACATCGGCATTGGAATTGATATACGTGATCGGAAGAATATCATCGGCCTTGATCCCGTGTTTTTCCAAATAGGCAATCGATTCATCAAAGTAGAGGCTGTCAATCATCCGTGCCATCGCACAACATGCTATTTTTGGCATTAACACCCGTTTCTCGGGGCTGAGAATTTTCACACTCTGCCCCATAAAACCGACCCCGCAAAAAACAACATACTCGGAATCATCTGCCATCGTGCGTTTGGCAAGCTCAAGTGAATCTCCTGTGATATCACCCATCTCAAAAACTTCATCACGTTGATAAAAATGAGCCACGACTGTGACACTAAGGCGGTTTTTTAACTCAATAATTTTTTGTTTTATCTCTTCTGAATTCATTATAAATTATTCCTCGCTTATCTTTATACTGCAATTATATCTATTTTAGTTCTCTGTTACGATAGTTTAAATATAATAGCACATCTAATTAATGAAGAAGAGTCATACATCATGGAATTTTTATTCAATCAAAACGTACAGTTTTACCTTCTTGCTTATGCCCTTGGCGGTATCCCTTTTGGACTAATACTTGCCAAATTATTCGCAGGTGTTAACATCAAAGAATCAGGCTCAGGCAGTATCGGTGCAACGAATGTACTGCGTGTTGTCAAAGAAACCAATCCCTCTTTAGCCAAAAAGCTGGGGGCTGCTACTCTTGCACTCGATGCACTCAAGGGAATCGCTGTTGTATTGGCAGCTAAATATTTTGGTATGAGCGAGGCTGTTGTGTGGTTGGTCGCTGTTCTTGCCGTTATCGGGCACTGTTTTAGTCCATACCTATGGTTTGAGGGAGGCAAAGGAGTTGCAACGGGAATGGGAGTTATGGCGGTAATGTTACCGATTGAAACGGCGATTGCTCTTGCTGTATGGGGGATTGCTGCAAAAACAATCCGTATCTCATCACTTTCATCGATGCTAGGTTTAGCTGCACTTGTTATTGCCTCGTTTGTTTTACAGCCGACTATGTTTCATACACCGGTTGTATTTATCGCCTTTATCTTGTTTTATAAACACATCCCTAACTTTGTTCGCCTTTTCAAAGGAGAAGAGAAACGCGTCGCATGACCATTCTCATTGAAAACCTCACCTTTGAGTGTATCATCGGGATATTAGAACATGAGCGCTTAACTGCTCAAAAAGTAGTCATCGACTGTATCATTGACTACGATTATTCCCCAAATCGCTTTATCAATTATGCCGATGTTGCTGACCACATCACGCACAGCGTTCAAACAAAACATTTTTTCCTTATTGAAGAAGCCCTAGAATCACTGAGCCAATCACTCAAAGAAAAATTTACTTCCATACAGACCCTCTCCCTCACCTTACGAAAACCTGATATTCTGGCCAATTGCACGGTTGCTGTTCAAGAGCGTTTCAATTTTTAAAGAAAATTGAATAAAACTTTAAGATTTCCTAAAACTGTGTTATAATTTTGCCAAAATATCCGCTTTCGAGGAACGTAAATGCGCATTCTAATTATTGAAGACGAAGTAACGCTTAACAAAACCCTTTCTGAAGGGCTCAAAGAGTTTGGCTACCAAAGTGATGTCGTGGAAACCCTAAAAGATGGTGAATACTATCTTGATATCCGAAATTATGACCTTATCTTAATGGACTGGATGCTTCCTGATGGCAACAGTGTTGATATCATCCCCGATATTAAATCCAATACACCAAAGACAGTAATTGTTGTTCTCTCAGCTCGTGATGACAATCAAAGTGAAATCGATGCTCTACGAGCAGGTGCTGATGATTATATCCGTAAACCATTTGATTTTGATGTCCTAATTGCTCGTATCGAGGCACGCTTACGTTTTGGTGGAAGTAACATCATCGAAATCGACGATCTCATTATCAACCCTGAAGAAGAGAAGATCATCTACAAAGAAAAAGAGATTGAACTCAAAGGTAAACCTTTTGAAGTTTTGACACACCTTGCTCGTCACCGCGATCAAATTGTCTCTAAAGAGCAACTCCTTGATGCAATCTGGGAAGAGCCTGAACTTGTAACACCAAACGTTATCGAAGTTGCTATTAATCAAATTCGTCAAAAAATGGATAAGCCACTTGGTATTACCACGATTGAAACAGTACGCCGTCGCGGATACCGTTTTTGTTTCCCAAAAGAAGTCAACTAACGTTAGCCTTCTTCCTATAAAGGACGCCCTTTGTTTTCGAAAAGAAGTATAAGACGCCGTTTTTTATTCCAGCTTATTGTCGCTTCGGCGGCACTTGTAGTCCTTTTTTCCTCCTTTTTATACCTATTTATTAAGCAATCCATTTACGATGAAAAACAAACAGAACTCGTTACTAGAGCTCAAAGTATTTCCACTTCAAAATCACTCACAAGCTTACAGCATATAGATACAGACCCCTTATCAGAACTCAAGGTTGATTTGATTACCCTTAAAAAAGATGAGGGTTCTCTTGAGTTTAGTGAGGTAACCGATCAAGATCAAATCACAACCTTGACCCTCATCTATCCCTTTGATTTTGAACACTCAACGTATCTCAAAATCAGTCGTGATATTAGTGCCACTAAATTACTGCTCCAAAAAATTTTACAATCTATTTTTATCATCAACGCTTTTGGATTTATCGTTATTATTCTCTATGCCATCGCTTTTTCAAAAATGCTTATTGCTCCTGTCAGTGCTTTAACAAAACGACTTGCTGACATGAATGAGCATCTCCTTCGCCCAATAAAGGTGGATCAATTACCCAATGAATTCCAGCCATTAGGTGAAACCCTCAATCGCCTAATGGGGCGTATTCAAAATTTTGTTAAGTACCAAAAAGAACTTTTTATTGGTACGGCACACGAACTCAAAACTCCATTGGCTGTCATAAAACTCAAAAATCAGGTTACCTTGATTAAAAAGAGAAGTGCCGAAGAATATATTGAAGCGATCAAAATAACCAATCAAAGTGTTGATGAGATGAATAAGATTGTCAGTGATATCCTCAATATCGGTCGTCAAGAGGGGGCACAGCTTGAAATGCCAGTAGAAGCCGATATTATCCAAATTCTCAAAAAATGGGAAGGAGATTTTGCTCTGCTAACACACAGTGAAAACAAGATATTCAAAACACATTTTGAACCTGAAACATTTACAGCTGTTTTACAAGTGACCCTGCTCAATCAAATATTGCAAAACTTTTTACAAAACGCCATGAAATTCACGGCTCCCGGTAAAACCATTCTTTTTCACAGTTACCTCCATAATACAGACATCATAATCGAAGTCATTGATGAGGGATGTGGCGTTGATGAAGCGATTGATCTATTTGCACCGTTTAAACGTCAAGGAAATAAGTCAGGGGCAGGATTGGGGCTATTTTTGGCCAAAAGTGCTGCAGAAGCTATCGGGGCCGATATAACAATCACAAACCGTATTGATGGGATTGACGGGACCATTGCACGACTTGTTTTGCCCGCAAAACTTTACTGTTTATTACCGCAACGTAAATAAAACCTTTTATTAAGGTAGATTCTGCTATAAATCGCCCATTATCATATTACTAAACAAGGTTTAACTATGCCACTAATCATTACGGATGAATGTATTGCATGTGATGCATGCCGCGAAGAGTGTCCAATGGATGCTATTGAAGAAGGTGATCCAATTTACATAATTGACCCAGATCGCTGTACAGAATGTGTTGGATTGTACGATGAACCAGCCTGTATTCCTGTTTGTCCTGTCGATTGTATTATCCCTGACAAAGAAAATGTTGAGACAACCCAAGAACTTCTTTATAAATTTAAACAGCTGACTGAAGAAGAAGAATAGATGGCGCAATGCACCGCCATCATAGACATTGGGTCTAACTCAATGCGTATGGCGGTTGTTCAAAAGACCAGCCGTTTTGCCTTTCACATTCTGCATGAAGTCAAAAGCTCAGTTCGTCTGAGTGAAAATGCCTACCGTAATAACGGACATTTGCAACAATCCGCTATGGACCGTACTGCAAGTGCATTAGGAGAGTTTCTCCTCATTGCCCGTTCCTTCAAAGCTCGTAAGATTCTCTGTGTTGCTACATCAGCATTACGTGATGCTCCAAACTCAACAGAGTTTATCTCACGTATTCGTCAAGAGCACTCTCTTAGTATCAAAATTATAGATGGTGTCAGAGAAGCTTATTTAGGCGGTATGGCCTGTGCCAATCTATTGCCTCCTATGGATGCTATTAGTGTAGATGTAGGTGGAGGGTCAAGTGAATTTGCCCACATTTCTAGGGGCAAAGTCATAGAAATGTTTTCTCTCAATATTGGTACCGTACGACTCAAAGAACTCTTTATGGATCACGGGGACATAGAGGGTGCTACACGCTACATTGACAATGCTCTGGAGACTTTGCCCTTTGGATCAATGCAAACGCTAATAGGAGTAGGAGGAACGTTTCGAGCACTCACCCGCTCCCTTATGAAAAAAGAGAACTACCCTCTTAAAAAACTGCATGGCTGTACCACCGATAAAGAGACCTTTATTTCTTTTTGCGATGCCATCATCGAAGCATCTCCCAAAAAGTTAAAATCCCTCAATATTAAAGCAGACCGTTTTGATACTATCAAACCGGGAACACTCATATTGCAACGAATTGCTAGACGCTTAGAGGTAGAAGAATTTGTTTGCAGTGGGGTGGGCGTTCGAGAGGGAGTTTATTTAAGTGATTTGTTGCGTAATGCAGGCGACCGTTTTCCTGCTAACTATAATCCATCGGTACGCTATTTATTAGATACATATGCTACGTTTAGCAATCATAGCGTTGAATGTTCTGCATTAGCTAAGCGTCTATTTACACTAATGCATACCCATCTTGATCTTCCAGAGTCCTATCGTACCGAACTTGTTATGGTGGCAAAACTTCTTCCTATAGGGCTAGGTGTACGCTATTATGCCTATCAAAAACACAGTCACTATTTGGCACTGAATGCCTTGAATTACGGATTAACCCATTCTCAAATCGCACTTGTTTCCCATTTGCTCTTGTTTAAAAAAGGGAACACTTCCTCAGACTTAATCCCAAAAAACAGTTATGGATCACTTTTACCCGCTGTGAAAATATTGGATGCACTGTACACAATACTGTGGCTTTCGCATATACTGCTAGCGCAACGCAGTAGTGCATCAGCACTAACCCTTGCATTTTCTGATGGTAAGCTAACGGTGGAGGGAAAAGATCTCTATCTCGCGCGTGAACAACTTAAGAATCTTCCGCTTCCGGCACATCTATCCATTCAGCTACGCGACTAATCTTTCTTAGAAGCGTTGCCCAATTGTAAATTCAAAAACGGCTGTCTGGTCACCCTCTTTTTGCCCTAAAGGTTTAGCGAAGACCAGTTGAAGCGGACCAACCGGAGAGAACCATTCTAAAGATACCCCAACACTGCTGCGAGATATTTCTGAGAGACTTTTATCCCCGATCATTCCGTAATCGTAAAAAGCAGTAGCACGCATACGCGCTTCCGGTACCAGAGGAAAACTCATCTCAAAACTGTTGGAAAAAGTTTGTGTTCCACCATTCCTTTGCACTGCTCCTGTTGAACTTAACAGCGTAGCACCTGTGGCATCGGTCAATGTAGGTGAAATAGAGAAACTTCTATAACCACGAACTGAACCAATCCCACCCATGAAGAATCTCTCATTAATTGGAAGGAAGCCAGAATCAGTAACGTAGTTAAAACGGGCTTTATAGCGTAAAATCAAATCAAAATCAGTTAACTTCTGCAAGCCTCGATAGATTCCAAAGTTACTACGGCTTTTAATAAATTCAGCATCTCCACCAATTCCTGCTTTTTCAAAACTTTGTGTAAAATTCATCCCCTCACGTGCAATATAATAGTCATCCGTACTATCATACGATGCAGATAGCATCACTGAACTTTTTGCATAACTTTCAAAAAAGCGCAATTGATCCTGAGTCAGATTCACATCCGATAAATCACTGTATGCATTTTGCGAATAGTTGTACCCAACATACCCGCTCCAATAACGATCAAAACGATGCCCTACTCCAAGACTAACCCCTTTAGAGGTCGTTGTATAGGTATAATATTTAGTAGAAGTATTGTTGATTGCGAAATTACCGCTAAAGTCACTGTCATTCAAGCGTGGATTAGAAATATTAAAGGCATAACTACTGGTTCGTTGTGATTTTTCTAAGTTTAGTCCTACCGTAATCCCTGAACCAAAAATATTACGATCACTGATGGCAGCGCTGAGCATTAACCCGCCGAAGCTTCCATATCCTCCGCCCAGTTGTATATTACCCGTCGGAGCTTCTTTTGTTTGAACAATAATGTCCATAGTCTCATCATCGATACGCTTTTCTTCAATTGTATTTGTTTCAAAATAACCGGTACGACCAATAGCATTACGTGAGTCTTTTAAATTCGTTGAACTGTATAAATCACCTGGAGCTAAAAATAGCTCACGACGTACTACGCGGTCTAGTGTTCTATTATTACCCGCAATAATCACATTTCTGATATGCACTTTTTTACCAGGTACTATACGGTAAATCACTTCAACGGTTTTTGTCTCTTTATCTTGGCGTAAATCAGGCTGAACCTGAACAAAGGCGTATCCAAGATCGGCTATTTTAGTTTTAATACTCTCGGCATCATCTCGGAAAGTCTTAATATTAAACGGCTTGTTTTTTTCCAGTTTGATCACATCCAAAAGTGCCTGGTCTTCGATGACAGCTGTATCTTGAAAAATAAGGATATCGCTAACACGGAAGATATCTCCCTCAAAAACGTTGTATGCCATCGTTGCTTCATAATGGTTAAAATCAACCGCTACAAATGGGGCATCTATTTTTGCATTTAAATATCCAAACTGCATATAGTAGTCGTGAATACGCAATGGATCGTATTGTAATTCTGCAATTTTCAGCTTACCGTCGTTACGTCCCCACATCCATCCCATAAAATCACGCTCTTTATTGGCAACGACCTTATCAAACTCATCGGGATCCAAACCTATAACTCCGTTATAGCGAAGCTCTTTGATAATGATTTCTCGCCCTTCATTGGCTATAAACTTCACACTCATACTGCCATTATCAAGCGTTTGTGTCTCCACCTCTACCACAGAGTCAATTTTTCCCTCTTGATTTAGCGCATCAACAATCCGTTTTTTGGCACCTTCAATACGCTTTACATCGTACAAAGCACCTTTTTCTATTTGCAACAAACTTTTTTGCGCATCTTCATCATTTTCTTTGAACCCTTTGAGCTCAATTTTGGAAATAATTGCTTTCTCTTTAAAATGAAACGTTACGGTTCCCTCTTCTTGATCCGCCCATACATCTTCAAAATACCCTTGCTCGAAAAAGGTTTTAATCGTTTTATCCAAACGAATTGGATCAAGCGGTTCTCCAATTTTAACTTCATTAAGCTGCTTGGCCACAGCCTCAGAGATGTGAATCATCCCCTCATATTTAATACTTGTAATCGTTTGGGTAGCAGCACAAAGTAATGAGGTAGAAAGAAAGAGAGAAAGAGTAATTTTATTCAATTTGAAATCCATGGCGTTAAATTAGCCCTTATTCTATCACTGTGATAATTAATGTACCGTAAATCTAACCCAAAATCTGCTAAAATACGATTCACAAAGTATAATTATTTAAAGGTTCATAATGAACATAGGTATCGTCGGGCTTGGTCTGATGGGGGGTTCTTTAGCACTTTCCCTTCAAAAGCTCCCTTTTATCACTTCCGTTGTAGGCAGTGATCATAATCTTGAACATCAAAAAATTGCCCTTGAACGTGGGCTTGTTCACGCTATTGTCCCTTTTGAAACGCTTAAAAAGCGTTGTGATGTCATCTTTTTTGCAGTGCCCGTTGATGCGGTAATTCGTCTTTTAGGTCAATGTGTTGATCTAGCAGGCAGCGATATCACCCTTATTGATCTAGGAAGTACCAAGGCGCTCATAGTTCAAGCCGTTCCTGAGGTTTTACGCAAAAATTTTGTGGCCGCTCATCCGATGACAGGAACCGAACAATTTGGCCCCAATGCAGCTCTTGAAGGGCTTTATACCAATAAAGTCCTGGTAATGTGTGATCTAGAGCACAGCGGGGAAGTACAACGCTCAACAGCACTCAAACTCTTTCGTGCTATCAATATGCAAGTACATACTATGGGGGCCGATCAGCATGACCGCCATGCAGCGTTTATCAGTCATATGCCTCACATTATTTCGTACGCACTTGCTAATACCGTATTAGCACAAGAAGAAAAAGAGAACATTCTGACCCTTGCAGCCGGAGGATTTCGTTCAATGAGCCGATTGGCTCAAAGTTCTCCGTTCATGTGGGAAGACATCTTTCGACAAAACCGCGAGAATGTACTTGAGGCTATTGAACTCTTTGAGCGTGAGCTTGCCACCATGAAAGAGGCGTTACTGGTAAAAGACTACACCTCATTGCACGATGAGATGAAAAATGCCAATAAACTGCAAGATATTTTTTCGTAACCTACACAACAATCATCTGACAGTACGCTTTATAAAGAGCTAAACACTCTTTATCCATTGCTTCCACGTTTGGAGTATACTTATACGCTTCCAAATACGCCAAAAGCGTCTTATAAGCATCTTGCATCTGTTCATTATCCTGTGCAAAAAAAGAAGCTTCTTGCGTGATACTATATGCTGATTTTTTGGGATTCGTCAGATCCATATGAATCAAATTCTCATAGCGTTTCTGCCGCTCATTGACTTCTTTAGTCTTTTTTATTGCACCCATTTTTTTTACAATCCCATAACTAACAACTAACACGCACACTGCAAACATCGCAAACCAAACAAGCGAATAGTCATGGATCTCCAAAAGGGGCGCTACATCATGTACGGGGATATCCATAGAAGTGGATTTCATAATCTCCCCTCAAACAATCGTCGCAGTACCACTGAAGCGTTACTGTCGGTATAAAGCTTCGTTGAGCGAATCCCGTCACGGCGAAATTGATCAAACAGCTTCCCATCATGGATACGGACTTGTTCCTGATATTTTTGAATACTCGCCGTATTAAAGTCCCCTTCCAACACTGCGGCACTTTCTGGATCTATTAAAGCGGTAAAACCCATTGCTTCTGGTTTTTCTTCCTGACGATCTCGTACGATTATGGCCACAACTTCATGTCTTTTAGCTAATAATCGCATATCCGGAATCTCAAAAAAATCACCGATAACCACAATCAGGGAACGCCGCTTGAGTCGTTTATACAGGGTGTGTGCCATAGCGGTATAATCTGCTATGTGATTCAACAAGAGAGCATTCATCACAGATTCTACACTCTGTGTCACGGTAAATCTTTTTTTCCCTGCACGTACCTCATCTCGCATCTCTTTTGAAAAGTTATAATGAGAAAACAGATCTCCGTTACCCAATGCCGAATACCCTATCAACGCGATTACTTCAGCTACAGACTCAATTTTACGTGTTTCTTTACCAAAATCCAATGCACCGCCTAACATAGCGACACTAACGACACTGAGTTCGCGTTCTTCACGAAATACTTTGACATAGGGGCGCTGCATTTTTGCCGTGATGTTCCAATCAATATGACGGGTATCATCACCGGAAATGTATTCACGCAACTCAAGGAAATCGTACCCTTCACCTCGAAACATTGAGGCATTGTTACCAATACGGTCACCGACGATTTGACGGCGTGCTTTGATAAGAATTTCGCGGCTGTTTTTCATGATTTACGGAACAGGAACTGCGGTTACAATTTGCTCAATAAGGGTATCTACGTCGATCCCTTCTGCCTCAGCCTCATACGACAGCACGATACGATGGCGCATCAAGTCTTTGACAATACTAGCAATATCGCTAGGGGTGACAAAGTCCTTGCCCTTTAAAAAAGCAACAGCACGAACGGCTTTAAACATATCGATACTGACACGAGGGGAAGCACCAAACTGGATATAGCGTTTGATAGATTCCAACCCAAAGTTCTGTGGTTCTCTCGTAGCTCTTACAAGCGTAATCATGTAGCGCTCGACTTCTTCATCGACATGAACCATTTTCACCGCTTCTTGAAGCTGTTGAAGCGTTACAGAATCCACAACAGCATTAATGCTCTCTGAGCTCTTAGAGGCTATACGACGGGCGATTAGAAGTTCTTCTTGGGCACTGTTATACCCTACTTTGATTTTTAGCATAAAGCGATCTAACTGCGCTTCAGGTAGAGGATAAACCCCCTCGTTTTCAATCGGATTTTGGGTTGCCATAACCAAAAATGGGGAAGAGAGTTCAAAACTTTGATCGGACAAGGTCACCTGACGTTCCTGCATCGCTTCTAAAAGAGCCGACTGCACTTTTGCAGGAGCACGATTAATCTCATCTGAGAGGAGCAGATTCGTAAAAATAGGCCCTTTTTTAATCTTGAATTGATTCTTTTGAGGATCGTATACTTCTGCTCCCAATATATCACTTGGAAGCAAGTCGGGGGTAAATTGAACCCGTTTAAAATCCAGTCCCAAAGTCTGGGCAAGCGCTTTGACGGTGGTTGTCTTTGCCAATCCCGGAATACCCTCAATAAGGATGTGTCCCTCACACAGTAACCCGATCAAAAGCCCATCGATCATGTTGTCTTGTCCGACGACTACTTTCGCCATTTCTGTGCGTATGGCGTCTATTTTTTCTATCATTGTTTACCCCCAGTTACTCTTAGTTTCTTTTTCGCTTCGTGCACGCTAATCGCACCCTCATCTAACATTTGAACCATATCCCTATAGCGAGAGTCATTTTTCATGGCAAGAAGAACGCTCAGCTCTTTTGCTGTTGTTGCTGTATCCCAAAATGCTTTACCTTTTTTTCGAGGTCGATGTTTCCATAACCATCGCAGTATTTCACTCACTGCTGCACCTAAGAGCATAACAAAAGCATACGTTGCATACCGTTTCCACGACGTATCATGGCTTAATGATTGAGTATCTAGGAGATTAGAGGCAACGTACCCTTTTTGCACCTCTATCGTAATGGGTTGTGAGCGTAAAATTTTCGTTTTGTGCCTCTTCGTATCAAAAACACTCAGATTAAAAGAGGGAATCACATAGCTTTTTTCAGCCACGAGGGCAAATTCTTGACGGATCTCTCCCTCATAGCCATTGACTCCCAAAGTAAGCTCACGATACGCAGGCTCGCTAAAATGTTTCACTCCGCTGATGTTGAGCTCATAGGGGACAAATTCGTTTAGGTTTCCATGTCCACGAACATACAAACTCAAATGAACCGGTTCATGGGAACGTACTTTGACTTTATCTACTCCCACATCAAGCGTAATCTCTCCGCTCAAATCCGCTGTATTTTCCAAAACGCTGATCTTCACGCTTGGGATAATGGCTTTTTCATCGTTAAAATCGTATTTTTTAACATTATCGCGTCCGAGAGAAGCATTCTCAATGGATGCAAACGTCGTATGTCGGATTAGCGCATCAAACCGTATATCCAACGCTCCGGCTACTATAGGGGTAATCAAAACATCAAACTGCAAGACTCGCTTACCATTACTGACACGATCATCCTGTGTCACCATAGACGCTTTATACTCTTTTAAACTTGTTGGTTTAAATACAACCGTATAATCGCCGGCACTGGTATCAAAAAGACATTGATAGCGTATGATTGCGCCTTCTCCTACGTGCAATTGTGTGGGTGCTTTGAGCACGCTCCAGTGATATTGTGCCGCATTGAGTGACATCACTATCAATAGCCACAAAAGTCCTATTTTACCAAGGCTTTGTCTCATTGATACTCCTTTGATTAATCAGTTCGTATTGCGTGGAGCTTAAGCGTGCTTTTCCCTGAGACATTGATAATCTCGGGTCACTTTCAACTTTTTTTCCCTCATCACCACCGCCACCGGAAGCCATATCGCTTTTCATATTACTGCCGCCTCCTTGTTTGGTCGGTTTTGACTCTCCCTTTGGGGAACCGGCTTGGGCTTGGAATTTATCATTTTTTTCTTTTCGTACATTGAGACTTTTTTGTTCTACCCCATGAGCAATAAAACGCATATTATCATCTGCTTCTTTAGAATAATTCAGCGTTAACGATTTGAGAAACGCATCTTTGGCATTCTCAAATTCTTGCAAACGTATGTAACAGTTACCGCTATTGTAATAAAGGGTCGCTTTGAAAATCGGATCGTTTGATCGTATCCCTTGATATAGGGCAAGTGCCTCATTGTATTTTCCTGCTTTATACAGGGCGGTTGCTTGATTGTATTTTGCTTTTGGTGTTTGTACATGACTGTAAAACTTGGCAGAACGTTCATAGTGCCCTTGTTCAAAACTTTTTTTAGCACCGTACAAATAGGCAAAATCAAGCATCCCTGCATTGGAAGAGACTCCAATCAGTGCTAATAGAACCAAGACTCCGCGAGAGATCTTTACTCCGATATTCGTCATAGCGAGCATGAAAGAGATCACTGCCAACACTAATGGAAGATAAAAAAGTTCCTGATATCGCATGACGGTTGATTTGCCTTGAAAATCATCGGTACGTGATTGATCTATGAGCTCTAAAACAGCACTTACATCTGCCCCTTCGATCATCTTGCCACCGCTGGCTTCTACTAGCTCTGCTATAGCATCGTTGCGTGAGCTCACCACTATATGACCATTTTCGTCTTTTAGCGTGCCCTCACCTTCTTGCAAGGTACTTCCTTGTGCCGTTCCCAACATCACAACGTTCACTCGTAGATTATTGTCGCGTACAAAATCAGCTTCTTTAGCATACGAGGATTCATCCCCTCCATCGGTGAGAAGAATTACCAAGGGCTGTTTGGCATACGACATTTTGCGCGCAAGCTCAAGAGCACTCATGACCTGCGTCCCCTTGGTAATGATCTGCGATTCGTCCAATGAGCCAAAAAGATGCGCTAATAATTCCGTATCTTTGGTCAACGGCGAGAGGATAATAGCACTGGTCGTAAAGCCGATCACCCCAAAGCGATCTCGCACATCACTGCGTACAACCTCGTGAAGTAATGCTTTAGCCGCACCCAGACGGCTTGGAACAATATCCGTAGCACGCATCGAATACGATAGATCTACCGCGATGATGACATCCGATCCCATCTCTTCAATCGATACCGGTTTTTGCTCCAGTACCGGTCGAGCCAATGCCACGATGACCAAAGCAATAGAGAGTAAAAGCCACTTTTGTGATCCATCCGCTCGGTAACTAAAACGTCGTACCGCCATCCAATACACAGGAAGTATTCCCAATGCCAACAACCATACAGGATTCAGGATAGTCATCACAACACCCCTCTTCGTCGCCATAGGATCAAGCCTAATACCAACAGTGACGAAGCCAAAAACCATTGAAAATAATGATCTTCCAAAATATTAGGAGCGCTTTTGATCCGTGAACGCTCCATACTATCGATCTCATCATAGACCTCTTGGAGTTCTTTGGCATTGGTGGCGGCAAAAAACTTACCCTTACCATCCCGTGCCAACTGTGCGAGCAGTGCATTGTCAAACTCTCCCTTTATACCAATGCCTATCGTATAAAGTCGAATATTGTTTTTACGTACCATCTCTATGGCTTCTTTTGGAGAGATCGAACCGCTATTATGTTCTCCATCCGTCAATAAAATAATCACTTTAGATGCCGCTTTTGAATCTCGCAAAGCACGTACACCCATTGCGATTCCCTCACCTATAGCAGTGTTTTGCCCCGCCATTCCATAGCTTAGATACCCGATCATCTGAGCGATAATTTCTTTTTCATAGGTGATAGGAGACGCGATAAAAGCAAAATCACCAAATTCCACAACACCGATATTATCTTGAGCGCGTTTCATCACAAAATCACTGGCGATCTTTTGCACGATCTCAAATCGGCTCTCACGGCTTCCTTCCTCACCAAAGCCCGATGCATTCATCGATCCGCTGCCATCAATCGAGAGTACAATATCGACTCCGTTACGGTTACGAGGATCAGAAAAATCCACCATCACAGGAGTTGCCAACGCCCCTACCATCAGCGTCACGGCCAAAGCGTTGAGCAGCCAATCAAGATTGCGCCATTTGTTAAGTTTGGTAAAAAAATGAAGGTGGGGAAAATAGTGCTGTCTAACAGAGACCTTGCAACGGTATAAGCAATACATTAATAGCGGAAGCACTAACCCAGCAATAGGAAAATTAAAAAGCCAACTGTTCATGTCGTGAATTATATCAAAATACGCTAAAACATCCCATACTATTGACATCAAAGCTTATATTCACTATAATTCCCGTCCACAAATCATGCTAACCGAATGATTTAGTGCAGGTTGTCCCGTTAGCTCAGCTGGTAGAGCATTTCACTTTTAATGAAGGGGTCGATGGTTCGAATCCATCACGGGACACCATTTTTTATTTTCCACATTTTGTTGTGGCTCCATCATCTAACGGTTAGGATCCCAGGTTTTCATCCTGGTCACAGGGGTTCAAATCCCCTTGGAGTCACCACTACACTTTCCCTACACAGCGTACTTTAAACCACTTTAAGCTTTACTCGGTGACCGATTGAATCTCCACTTTTTTCTTTAAGTTTCAATTACAAATTAAAAATTAAAAATTTTTGCAAAGATGGGCAATTACAGCATCATATTCAAGCGATGTAAGTTTCGCAATTTTCTCTTTTATTCTCATTTTTGAAAGAGCTCGGATTTGATTGATTAAAATATCCGAATCTTCTTTGAGACCATCTCGTTTTAAAATTCTGATTCTGTATGGATCCATATTATCAATAAGATCCGCTGAAAGAGGCATAAGGATGACTGTATCTAAGATAGCATTTTCATCATCCCCTGAGATGATTACGGCAGGTCTGATTTTGCCTACTTCATCACCTTTTTTAGGGTAAAGATTGACGATGACAATATCACCTCTATTTAAGTCCATCATCTACTCCAAGCTCTGCAAATTCCAAATCTTGATGATTTTTTAGTTTATGCAGTTTTGCAAGTTTTTCTTCTCGATCGATTTTTTCGATGATTGGCAAGATAAAGCTTTCATATTTTGAAGAAATAAAATATCCCACAGTAGTATGCGCTCTTCTATCGACGATTTCAGCCACATCCATAATTTTCATTAAAGAAGGTTTGTTTTGAATATCAGTTACACCATACGTTAACATCTAATATCCTTTTTTTGTATTTAATCTATGTGTATTATATCTTATATTTATTACCTTAGTTACTAGAATATACTTTTATGCTTATATTGGGATTTTTGAGAAAGCGCTTATGGTTGACTTTTCAACTTTAAACCTGATAGAATACTTACAAATTTGGTACACAAATGTGTGACACATTCGGTGTTTGCTCTTCTAAAAAACCCTTATTTAGGGGATTGTAAAAATATGGTGACTCTCCCCTTGGAGTCACCATAACATTTTCCCTACACAGCGTACTTTAAACCACTTTAAGCTTTATCATAAATGAACTTTTCAGCAAAAAAACAGCATTAGCTCATATTTAAATCATATAAGAGAGTTTCAATAAAATCAACTTTGCCTTTTCGTAACTTAGAGTTGAAAGTGCGTACTCTTCGCTTCCGCTGACATCCAAAAATACTTGCCTGATAGCTCGTTCGTTATTTAAATAGCCCATACACCATTGGCTAAACACCCGAACCGTAATTTCTTTTTCTCCTATGACATGAATATCCTGATGTCTAGGGTCACTAAATATATTCTTTTGAAGCTGGTTTACCTCGGCTTCATTGCCTTCAATGCACTGTAAAAATTGCTTCCCATCAAAAATCATCATTCCAGAAATGCCAAACTCATTATTGTTCGCGACACATTGCGTTAAAATCTTCTGTATTACATCAAAGTTGACCGTTTGAGTTGCGGTACTGGCATAAATCATTTGCTTCATACTCAAATGCTCCGTTATAAATTATACTAAAGTATATGCACTTATCACTGAAGGTGTTGTTATCGATACCACAATCGCATAACAGCCGCACCCAATAACGCATAACTAAACTCAGTAATACCCGCCATCCATGCTCCAACAGCCCCCAATCCCAACATCAATGCTACAACAATAGGACGAAGTGCCTTTTGAATATTTTGCCCGATACTCTCTAATTGCAAGGGTGACAATTCTACTACCAATTCTCCACGGCTTGCACGTCGAAGTGTCTCTCTGGCGGCATGCAGATCATCAGGAAGATGTTTAATCTCATCAAAAATACTCTCTATAATTGAATCTTTCATCCCTAATGCTCGTGGAATGTTGTTCTGTAAGATCGGGAGGATGTCTTTTATCCCATTAAAGTTTTCGATATAGGTGGTTCCCAATCCTTCGACGATGGCACTGACCCGCAAGATGTAAATCGCTTCTTGAGGAAGTTTAAAGGGAAGGCTTCGAGTCTGTTCCAGCACCTGAAACGCAAGTTCTTGCATACTGCTACTATCGAGTGTATCATTGGCAAAGATCTCAAACATCCGCTGTGTAAATTCGGCAAGTTCAGCTACCGGAGCATCATAGGCCACAGTTCCAAGACGTTTTGAGGCACTCACATATGCTTCATAATCTTGCTCATTAGCCGCACGTAAAAGCTCGATGATCGCGATGCGTGTCGAATTGGGGACACGCTTAACCATACCAAAATCCAGCAGTACCAACTCCCCTTGCGGCGTAACGAGGAGATTTCCTGGATGAGGATCCGCATGAAAATATCCACGTACGAGCATCTGATCGGTATAAAACCGCACCAGCTTATCAATTAGAGGAACAATATCAATACCGCTGCCAATAATACTCTCTCTATCATCAAACCGCCATCCCTCATGATAACTCATCACCAACGCATCATCGCAGCTGTACTGACTATACGCGACAGGAAATATCACTCCAGATGAGGCATACATGTGTGAAAACTTTTCCAAATTAGCACGTTCTTGATTCATACTGCATTCTTGGACAATCATGATCGAAAATTCAGAGATAACCGACTCAACTGAGTGGCGAGTCGTATGGGAAAAAAGTGGTCTGAAGATAACATTAAAGAACGACATGATTTGTATGTCCGCACGAACACGTTTTTCTATCCCCTCACGTCGCAGTTTTACTGCAACTTTCGTATCCTCATCCAACCATGCCTCGTGCACCTGACCGATTGAGGCGGAAGCTATGGGAATGGGATTAAAACGAGTAAATGGCAGTACGGGAAATGCTCTGGCCATAACCTTCTCATACTCTTTTTCAGACATACGAGGGAGGTCGTCATGGAGAGTTTTGAGCGCATTTAGATAGAGGGGATCAAAAAAATCATTACGGGTAGCTAGTACTTGAGCCAGCTTGATAAAACTTGCCCCAAGTACAGCAATCGTACTGGTAAGTTTTTGAGGAGATAATGGTGCTACCCCTAAAAATCGGCTCTTTTTCTTAATCAGAAGATAAAATGAGAGGAGAAGTCGGAAGACACTCCACAGCCGATAGGGGGAATAAAGAAAATTCATGGCTTGAGCGCTTCAATATCCTTTTTGGTTGCAAGACCGAGTTCTTCGATCACCTCTTTGATAGCTGTTTTTAGCTCTTCTTTGAGACGGGTTTCCTCATTTTCACCTTTGGTTTTTAGGTTTTCCAAAAAGCTTTTAGACTCATCTGCGTTGAGTTTCCCTTTTTCTTCAAGTTTTTTGAGTTCTTCTTCTACTTTTTCTTTGATCAATAACGCTCCACCCATTCCGGTGTAAAACAATTCTTTTAACATGACATACTCCTGTATAAATGATAGAACATTATAGAGCTAAACTGGACAATATCGGTACTCTTTTTTTGTCAACTGATATTTTCATCTACTCATAATAATCAGTATAACCTCTAACATCATCATCAACTGCCAAAAAACATCTACGAAAGTCGTCTGTAATATTTTATTATTCTCTTCTAAAATAAATTAAATAGTATAAGGGCTCACATGAAAACGAAACTCGCCATCGAATGGTTTCTCAACCCTGATCATCTACCTTTTATCGTTGCACAAAGATGTGGAATATTTGACAAATACGGTATTGAATTTGAGCTTATTGAGCCCAATGAGCATTATGACGGTTTGTCTGAATTGCTGGCAGGAAATATTCACTTTGCTACGAATGAACCGCTTCACCTCATAGAACAATATGACGACAATTTTCTCTCACTTGGAATGTTTTTTGAGACGCAGGGTGGCGTGTTACTAAAGGCATCTTCATATGAAAAACTCCTAAACGGCAAAAATATTATTGTTACAACCCCCGTTTCCAATGAAACAACCAATACAATAGGGTTTGAGATTATTCGACGTTTTTATGCTCAAAAAGGGGTAGTAGTCTCGCGTAATCAAGTGACATTTGTTCAAAATGGCTTTGAACATCTCAAATACATGAAAGAAGGTGCCGATGCAGGATGGCTTTATTTTTATAATTTTGAAGGGATCGAAGCACAGCACGAAGGTATGGATGTAGTTTATTTAGATGCCAAAAACGCAGGGTTTGCAAATTTTAGCGCACTGGATATTTTTGTAAACAAATCATACTATCACTCAAATACGGTAATATGTGAAACATTTATACGTGCAATTAAAGAAGCAATTATTTATATCCATACCTCTCCTGAAGTGGCAATGGATGAGTATTACAAATATACCAATAGTGAGACAACACCTCTCATGGATGATATTTTACGTGCAACAATACGCTGTTTTAACCCTGATTTTAGTTCTAGCTACGCTCAAGAACTTCCTATTTTGGAGTTCTTTACCGAGATTGGTGTAACGACATTGGACAAAAATGATTTTAAAAACGCTTTTTTGAGCTAAAGAAAAGGAAAAAAGATGAAAGTCGTTCTAACCATAGCAGGATCTGACAGTAGCGGAGGCGCTGGTATTCAGGCAGATTTAAAAACATTTGAAGCGTTTGGAGTGTTTGGAACTTCTGCTATTACCGTATTAACCGCTCAAAATACCACTGGGGTTCAATCACTCTTCCCCCTAAGTGTTGATTTCATCGAACAACAGATACAAAGTGTACTGAGTGATTTTGACGTAGCTGCTATTAAAATCGGTATGCTCTACGATACCGATATCATCCAAATGGTACACCGTATTATTGAACCTTTGATCATACCCATTGTTCTTGACCCTGTGTGTATTTCAAAAGCTGGTTCACTATTACTTAAAGACGATGCTATCGATGCACTGCGTGATTTAAGCCGGATTGTTACCCTATCAACTCCAAATCTACATGAGGCATACCGACTGTTTGGTTATAAAGCCGATGACACAGATTCTCATGCGCAGATTATGCAACATCGATCACCCGTTCTCATCAAACATCATGTCATGAACACGACTACATCGGATATACTGTATTTTGGTAACAAAAAACAGATTTTTACCGCTGAAATGATAGATTCAACTTCTCAACACGGTACTGGATGTTCCTATTCATCTGCTATTGCAGCCAGCCTTGCTTTGGGACTAAATCTTGCACAATCTATTGAAAAAGCGAAACGCTTTATCACTCATGCTATTGTCCAAGCACCCCACATCGGTCATGGACCAGGTCCTATTAATCATAAATCAGGGGGAGATCATGTTGCCTAAAGGACTCTATGTCATAACCGATGAAACACTCACTCCCGACGATACTGTTGTAGAACAAATTCGCACAGTACTTCAAGCAGGGGTAAAAATCATTCAATATCGTAATAAAAATGATGCCGACAGTGATGTAGAAGAGGTTTGTATCCAACTGCAACAGTTATGCACTCTACACGGTGCCACATTTATCATCGATGATAGACCCCATCTGGCACAAAAAATACAGGCAGATGGTTTGCACATCGGTAAAAATGATAGTAGTCTTCAAGAAGCACGTCTAATCTTTCCTAATGGCATTATCGGCGTATCCTGCTATGGAAGTGTTCGAAAAGCACTGGAAGCCCAAAATGAGGGAGCCAGTTACGTAGCATTTGGCTCGTTCTATCATTCACCTACAAAACCCCATTCCGGCATTGTCTCGATGAGCGTATTAGCAAAAGCCAAGGAAGCATTATCTATCCCAATTTGTGCTATCGGAGGGATTAATGCCACTAACATTCATGAAATCTCTACTCACGATCCTGATATGATCAGCGTGGTATCAGCCGTATTTGAAGGCGATATCAAACATAATATTGCAAAGCTTGCACAAGGAATGTAACTTTTAGGCTATAGTAATAAAAATAATTTCAAAGGAAATACTATGAATTGCCTGCAATGTCAAACCCTCCCTGATATCTCAAAAAAAAGTGGGCAACTCATTGTCAGCTGTAGTGTTTTTGAATTGTGCACTAAAATGGCGATTTTCCTTAAGAGTAAAAATAGTGCTTTTCACCATGAAGACGCCCAAACACTTATTATAGACGTCGATAGTTTCCAGCCATTTCTTCATCAGCTATTCGATGCAGCAGTATTCAATAAACTGGAGCTAGAAGGCATTCGTGTCCTTTTTTTGGAAGGGACTCAAATCCTCACTCCCTCCATTCTAAAAGAGATGCGAACACTGCAAAAATTCAAAGATCTCATGGGTGCCGATCAACTCTCTGCCCTGATTACCAAAGGGGCACTGACCACTCACTTTCAACCTATTATCGATCTAAAATCCAATATTATCTATGGATATGAGTCTCTCGCTCGTGGGGTGAGTGATGATGGCAGTTTGATCTATCCCGATAAACTTTTTACCTGGGCACGGGAGGGAGATATGCTTTTTTATTTAGATCGAGCGTGTCGTGAATCTTCGCTCAAATCTGCCGCTGTCAAAAGTATTCAGTCTAAAGTCTTTATTAATTTTATTCCTACCGCTATATATGATCCAGAACATTGTTTACAATCAACCGTTAAATGGGCCAAACAACTCGAATTTGATCCAAAAAATATAATCTTTGAAGTAATCGAAAGCGATTATGTTGAAGATTTAGATCATTTGAAACGTATTTTGGACTTTTATAAGTCTCAAGGGTTTATGGTCGCATTGGATGATGTTGGAAGCGGTTACTCATCCTTAAATATGATTGCCAAACTGCTCCCGGATATCGTCAAGATTGACCGAGCTATTATCGATCAAATCGATACCAACGATATAAATCAATCCATCTTTAGAGCCATTACTCAAATCGCCCATGAAAACAATATAATTGTCTTAGCTGAGGGGATTGAGCGCGCTGAAGAACTAGCCTTTTGTTCTGCAAACGGTGCAGATTTGGCACAAGGATATTATTTCGGCCGTCCCAATGCTGAGCCGATACGAAAACTATGTTTAGGAGAATAATTCATTTTCTCACCAAGTGACATATACTCTCTACGAAAATAATAGCTTTCATTCTATTATTCTTCTATATTCATTACTAGGAGGAATAAAATGATTGAAACATCACAAGACTATCCTTTGGTAGCACTTATCGGTTCTATTGCACTCGTTTATATATCCCTTAACTTTATTTGGAATGGCTCTTTTTGATCCGAGAATACGCAATCATCGGTGGCGGTATCGGAGGATGCTCTATTGCAGCCCTTTTAAATGCCAAAGGTCATGATGTTGTATTGATTGAAAAAGAGCCCTCACTTGGAGGATGTGCTTCTACGTTTTCACACGGAGGCAATCGCTACAATGCAGGAGCAACTACAATTTCTGGCTATCATGAAGGCGGTATTGTCCGTCGTGTATTTGAAACGGTAGGAATTACCCCTGATGTGATTTCTACTGATCCTGCCATAACCATCATCCAAGGTGATAAAAAATGTGTACGCTATCGTGACTTAGAACGTTTTATCGTTGAAGTCGAGGCCTTTTATCCCCATCCTAAACATCGAGAATTTTGGACATTGGTACACACCCTTGGTGTTGCTTTTTATAGTATAGAAGGACATTATTACTCCAACCGATCTGGTTTTATGAAAATTCGTTCACTACTGAGTCTTTACCCAATTTTAAAGCGCTTTTGGAGATATCTTTTTGGAAATGCCCGTGATTTTATTATTCGATTTTATGGAACTGTAACGCCAGAATATCTCGATTTTTTGGATGCACAAATTCTTATCGTCGCTCAAGCTAAGAGTGAGAAAGTCAACTTTTTTACAGCAGCCCTTAGTCTGGGCTATACTTTTAACGAAACACACTATCCCCTAGGTGGAATGGGAGCTGTGTGTACCTCGTTGACCTCCAACATTCCTGAAATTTTAACAGAATGTGAAGTCACGGCAATCACTAAAGATACAAACATCTATACGCTATCAACGTCCAAAGGTACTATCAGGTGTAAAAATCTCATTATGGGAACCTCCCATTACGAGAGCTCACAATGGTTCAGTGATCCTAGTATCAAGCAATACTATCAAAAATACGAAAAGCTCAACAACCATCAAAGCGCTTTTGTTCTATATATGACTATCAAAACACCTACCCAATATCACCACCACTATCAGCTCATATCTGATGAAGTTCTCCCACATACTCTTTCCAAGTCGGTTTTTGTCTCTTTTAGCGATCCAAGCGATAGCTTTATGGCTCCTGCAGGATACTACCGTGTCACAGCATCCATTCATACCGATACCCGTTTTTGGACGGTACTTTCTAAAACCCAATACCACGATCAAAAGAAAGCACTTCAAAACTTTCTGCAACAGTGGATTTGTGATAAACTTGGCGTGCAAAATGAGGAAATTACTGAGAGTTTTGCTGCCACACCCAAAACATTCGGTCGATACATACATCGTACTCAGCTAGGAGGAAACGCCTTGACTCTCGCAAATTTTCTTCCCCGTTTGCCCGCAAACGATACCCCTATAAAAGGGCTGTATCAAGTAGGAGATACGGCCTATGCTGCTCAAGGCTGGCCAGGTGTCGTCATGGGAGCATTTAATTGCATGAGGATGATCAATGGGAAACATTGAGCTAAAGATCACACGATACGATTGGCTGAGCGTTCTCGTCATCGGGACGTCATTTTCGACACTTTTATCCCTATTTGGCTATTACTTGCTTGGATTACCCCCTATTAATGGAGCCTGGTTTGGTCTGGCATTAGGTTTTTTTATTACGATATTTTCACTGGCTTTTATCAGCTTTATGAACCATTATCTTTTACCTAATATCGATAAAAAATTCTGGAATACTACTGCGGCATTCTTTTCATTTCTTGCAGGTTTTTTGGGAACTCTAACTACGTACTATACACTCCAATACAGTGAGATTAGTATCATTGAACTGTTTTCCATTCACCCGTTTCAAAGCGCCTCCATCATCGGATTGCTCACCTATCTTATGGGAGCGCTCATCTATCGTTTTGTTAAAACACGCAATGAAAAAGAGCACATAGATACCCTTTTCATCCAAAGCCGTGTACGTTCACTGGAAACTCAGCTTAATCCCCATTTTTTATACAATGCACTCAACTCACTCGCAGAACTCATCCACCAAGATCCCCTTCGAGCAGAAGCAGCTGTGATTAAAATATCCACATTTTTACGCAATACAATGATCGAAGCTCCCCTCATAACTCTCGAACAAGAGATACGTAATGCCAGCGATTACATCGAACTTGAAAATATCCGTTTTAACGGGCATATTCAACTCTCTATCGAAGTTGATGACGCGATCAAAAACAGCTTAGTCCCAAAGTTTTCCATTCAACTGCTGTGTGAAAATGCCATAAAACACAGTATGATTAACTCAATACAACCTTTTAATATCACCATACATGCTTTTAAAGAGAATGGTATACGCATCAACGTATCCAATAATGGGAAAGAGGTTACGTCAACCGCCTTTGGCATTGGTCTTTCAAATCTGCAAGAGCGTTTATCCCACTTATGTGAGGGAAAAGTCACTATAGGACATCTGAGTCCTCCAACCTATACCATCATGCTAAAGGAACTCTATGAATTTTCTGATCGTCGATGATGAATCACTCGCCATCTCACGTCTAACGCGACTGTTGACATCTCTTGGACATAGTTCCATAACTGCAGCTTCCAACGGTGCAGAAGCGCTTGAACTTGCCTCACAGCAAAAGTTTGACATTGCCCTTTTGGACATCTCCATGTCACAGATGGATGGGATTGAGTTGGGATATGCCTTGCGGTATCAACATGAAGATTTAGCCATTATCTATCAAACAGCGTATGACCATCATGCACTCAAAGCATTCGATGTGGGAGCAGTGGATTATTTACTCAAACCCTATACTGCCGAAACTTTGGAGCGTGCTATTGCACGTGTCACGATTAACAATGTTCCCAAGGAACTGCGACTCATCTCCAAAGCTGGAGAAAACCATTATCTTTTATCACCCCAAGACCTGTACTACGTCAAAGCCGATTTAACCGAAGTAATGTTTCGCTCAACCGAGGGCTTTTCTTATTATCCCAAAAAAATATCTGATGTTGAAGCACTCTTGGAGCCACATGGTTTTTTACGTATCCATCGCTCCTACCTCGTCAATCTAAATCGGGTAAAAGAGATGGAAACAATCGATCAAAGCCGTATCAGCTTCAGCTTTGAGGGAATCAAAGAGACCGTTGAAAGCTCCAAAGACGGAGCCAAACAGTTTCGCCATCTATTTAAATAATCAACTACCTAAAGGATTACTCCATGCACCATTTACTAACGTTCGCCTTTACCGCCTTCATGATTCTCGGATGCAGTACCTCTAGTATTGCACCGCTTCAGACCGTAAAAACTTTGGACTTACAACAGTACAAAGGAAAATGGTATGAAATAGCACGCTATGAAAACCATTTTGAAAAGGGATGTGTCGGTGCCACTGCCGATTATGCCCTCAACAGTGATCACGTAGGCGTTACTAACAGTTGTTATGATGCAAAGGGGACCATGACAGCCCAAGCCCAGGGAAAAGCCTATGCAGTCGAAAATTCTCAAAACACAAAACTGCGTGTCACTTTTTTCTGGCCCTTTTACGGTGATTACTGGGTACTCATGATGGGGGATGATTATCGCTACAGTGTTGTGGGTGATCCATCACGCAAATACCTCTGGATTCTCTCTCGTACTACGACACTCAGTGATTCGGATCGTAAACATATTCTTTCAAGGCTACCCGAATTCGAATACAGCAGTGACCAGCTTTATTGGACCGATCCAAAAGCCTATTCAAAGACACTACCATGAAGCTACACACTCTAAACTATTCGTGTCTACTAACCGCATCTCAAGAAGCGGTTTGTCAATTCCATACCGATACCCACAACCTACCACTCATTACCCCGCCATGGATTGATGTAACCATTGTCCAGATGGATACGCCTATGGTAGAAAACTCATCCGTTATCTTGGACATCAAACGCTATGGTTTCAGTACCCGATGGACTATGAATATTGAAAAGCTTTCTTGCCCTGAGACGGTCATTGATGTGATGATTTCAGGACCATTTTCCTTTTTTCGGCACGAACGACGATTCATAGCCGTATCAGAGTCTGAAACACGTATGGATGAGACACTTACCTTTGCCCTTCCATTAGGTTGGCTTGGAAACCTCATCGCACCGTTTATCAAAAAAGACATGGATAAGATGTTTGCCTATCGCCATCATGCTACTCAAAATTATTTTTCCAAGGAAGCCAAATGAAAATCGCGGTATCCGGATGCCTCTTAGGTGAAAAAATCCGCTTTGACGCAGGACATAAACATGACCGCTTCATCACGGATGAACTGGGGAAGTTCTCTGAATTTGTCTCATTTTGCCCTGAACATTTGGCCTTTGGGACACCCCGTCCAACCGTACGGCTCGTAAAAGTCCATGATGCAATTCAGGTGCAATCCAACAAAACAGGCGATGATCTCACCGACGTACTCATGCAAACCAGTCACAGTGAGCTTCAAAAACTCGAAACTGAACCACTGTGCGGAATCATTTTTAAATCCAAATCTCCAAGCTGTGGGATGAACAGTGCAAAGCTTTACCTGGAAAATGGGATGAGTGATGGGAAAGAGGATGGGGTTTTTATGCGTCTATGCCGCGAACGATTCCCTCTGTTGCCAATGGAAGAAGAAGGACGGCTGGAAGACGCATGGTTACGAGAAAATTTTGTGATGCAATTATTTGCCTATGATACATTTCAAAAGTTCAATACCTCTGCTCCTACGCTAAATAAATTGGTCAAATTCCATACAGCACACAAATTTTTGCTTCAAGCCAAAGATGAAACACTTTATCGAGAACTTGGGAACATCGTCGCAAATCGAAGCGATTTATCGTTTGAAGCATTGCTTGGACAATACGAGCTTGGATTTAAAACCGCCATCAGCCGTAAAAGCTCTATAAAGCGTAATCGCAATGTCCTGGATCATCTCGCTGGCTTTTTTAAAAAAGAGCTCACAAAGAGTGAAAAAGAGACCCTTCACGATCAAATTCGCGATTATGCTGACAAGATCATCCCTCTCATTGTTCCTCTCTCAACGATTCATCTTTATGCACGTAAATACGATACCAAGTATCTATTGGAACAGACATTTTTAGACCCTTATCCAAAAACACTCGCATTGCGTTCCCATATCAAAAGCGGCAAATAACCGTGCGACGTATATTGTGGTTTCGACGTGATTTAAGAGTTCATGATAATCCACTGCTCTCCCAAGAGGGAGATGTCTTACCTATCTTTATCTTTGATTCTGCGATATTGGAATCATTACCTGTAAACGATCGGCGTGTCACCTTTATCTTTCACTCACTGTTACATCTCAAATCTGCATTACAGGCACGAGGTCTTGATCTCGCACTCTTTTACGGAAAACCTGCCGATGTATTTAGTTGGCTGTTGCAAAATGGCTCATATCATGATGTATGCGCTTCAGGAGATTATGATGCTTATGCACTTTCGCGTGATCGTGAGGTCTCTCACCTTTTAGAGTTTACCTATGTACACGATACGTATATTTTTACTCCCGATGAAGTGCTCAAAAAAGACAAGACTCCTTATCAAGTCTTTACCCCTTTTTACAACAGTGCCAAAGCTATCTTCAATCCTGCTCATATGAAAGAATTCATCCCTGTTTCACAGATGCCAATCGACTTTGATTACACATCCATTCATCGTATTGATATGCACGGACATACGACGCTTCCAATCGCTCTTGAATCCATTCACTTTCAAGTGCAAAATCTTACGGACCATCAAAAAATGCCCCCAGATGAAAAACTCACACTTTTCTCCCAAAAACTAGCACACTACCAGCATAATCGTGATTATATGATCTTGGATGCAACTTCTTCTCTGAGCACTGATCTTCGATTTGGAACCATTTCGATTCGTGCAGTACTGCGATGGCTGGTTGAACAAAAAAAACAGGGAATTGATACTGAACCTTTTTTCAGGCAACTTATTTTTCGAGACTTTTACGCCATGTTACTGTATCACTTCCCACATCTTGCAACTCAAAATTTTCGCTACCGTTTTGAGGGGATACCAAATGAGGATTATTTTAAAGCATTTTGCACCGCTAAAACAGGCGTACCTATCGTCGATGCAGGTATTAGTGAATTGTTAAAAACCGGAGAGATGCATAATCGTGTACGGATGATTTGTGCGAGTTTCTTGACCAAAAACCTGCTGTTACCATGGCAGTGGGGTGAGGCTTTTTTTGCACAGTATTTAATGGATTACGATGCGAGTTCCAATATCCTATCATGGCAATGGAGCGCAGGTACAGGTGTCGATCCGCAACCCTATTTTCGGATTTTTAATCCCACAACCCAAACTGTGTCAACGGCGGAGTTAAATTCGGCAGATTTTCGTAAAAAACATTACGAATAGTAACCTTAAGCGACGACAGTTGAATCTACTCCTTTTACTAATTT
>NCIJ01000043.1 GCA_002282015.1 Sulfuricurvum sp. 17-40-25
AAGAAGTATAATAAGCTTAAGAGCCTTGGGTCGTGAAGTGCGTATTAAAAGAGACGTGATCAAAATAAAAATGAGGATCAGGCCAAATAGATCGGTGTGTAGAGAGAGTAAGAGATCATTTAATCCTAGCGGATCAATAAACTCTTCCTCATTGCCCAAAATGGTACTGACCCACTGTGTAGGTGTTATACCAAAATTAATTTCCTTGGCGGTTACATTGAGCGCTAACGCTACTATGAGAAAAACGAGCATCCACAAAACGCTCAGATAAAGGGCTCGATTGTCGATGAGTTTTTTGGAGACGATAAACTTCACGTTACGGCTTTACGATCTCTAAAAGGGCCAAAGCTCCACGAGCACCATCGGTAATCGCACGAGCGGATAAGGTTGCCCCTGTAGTTGTCGGGATATCTTGGTAAAGCTTGAGTGTGTCTTTGGCGCTTTTATTATCAAAAACATTGAGCCATGTTGAAGTAGGAAGGTATTCTTTTGGTTCATAAAACGCGACAATCTCAATTGATTTCATTTTACCGTCTGTGGAGATGAGGTACAAGCCTATCGCATTTTTGGTACGTACTTTGTTATTCATAAGTACTCCATAGCCCAGTGTTTTAGCACCACTTTTAGCCACGTATATACGATAGAGCTTGGACTCGATTTTTTGCATGGATGCTTTTGAGAGTTGGGCCACTTGTGCATTGCTGAGAATAATATTTTCTATTTCAACGCTTTGGGAACCAAAGGTACGTTGTGTGAGTGCAACGGGATCACCCAAGACCTGGGCGAAACTCGAGGTAGCTATTAAAAGTAGAGAGAGAACTGTTTTTATCAAAAAATGAATCCTAATCCGAGAGAGAAAATTCCCTCGTCAATATATTTGGCTGTATTCGTTGAGTTTTTATTTTTACGGTTTAAATATTCTGCTTTAAGTACTACTTGATCGTGTGGGAAATAGTTCAAACCATAAGTAAAACTTTCACTGGTTCCAAATGATTTTCCATCTGCAGTACTTGTTCCAAGATTATAATTTTCATACTGAAAAAACAGGGGTAAACGCTGTGAGTTTTGTACAAAAAATGGTAAGACATTATACTCTAAATTTACATAACCTCCACGAGCACTTTCTGGCATATCGGTTTTGTAAGAATCTGCATTACTCAAATGACTTTCAGTATAAAGGGCGCGTGCCATAAATCCTTCATTTTGGTACTTAGCATGAATATCGTACATAGTCATTTGCCCCTCCGCTTTACCAGCTATAGTGGAATTTCCAGCTTTTCCGGTATAACCGCTCACCCCTACTTGTAAGCCGTTAATACCGTTATAATCAAGTCGTGCAACGACCGCAATATTATCAATCCCTTTATCGCTTTCAGCTCCGACACGTGCTTTACGAATCCAATTTTGCGGAGATGTATTGCTACTAGCAACCTCGTTTGCCCCATATGCTCCACTTGTTGGATGGTTCATATCTAGTGCAGTAAAAGCACCGACTTGATACCAAAAATCATTTGTCTGTCCATAAACGCTGACTCCCAGTTCGTGCCATGTAGATGGAATAAGCTGTTTTTCTACATCTGGACGCTGAACGGTATTAAAGAGTGTTGGTTCATGATAGAGATTGGTATAACCCATTGGAACAATTTGGTCTCCCACACGCAGGGTTGCATTTTGATTATGAATAAAGTCAACATAAAGTTGCTCAATCCATACTTCATTGCCATGTTCAAATTCGATTTCAGAGTTTAAGATAATGTTATCAGTGAACTTATACCCGATATATGGGATAAATCGGTAGGTATCACCGTAGGCATCTTTACTTCCAGTATTGACACCGTCATGATTGTATTTTGAATAATACAATTCACCGTATCCTCCAATAGAGAGAGGGTTTTTAGAATAATAGACTTTTGACGCGGCAGGTCCCATTCCATAGAGTCCTTTACTCGAATCAACGCTGGTAAATGAGGTTTGGTTTTGAACATTGATTAACTCAGATGTTAAAACATTGGTTTGCTCAGCATGTTTTTTATCATTGGTCTCAAGTGTTGAGAGACGCTCGCTCAGGATTTTGAGCTGAGATTTAAGATCGCTGAGTTCATCAGCGCCCAATGTTGTGGTGATGGCCATAGCAGTAGCGGCACTAAGTAGGAGAGATTTCATTTGTATTCCTTTATGATACTGATTATTAATAGCGGAAGTATAGGAAAGAAACCTGAATCTAAAGTTAATAATGAAAATAAGTATCATTTAGATAATGTAAGTTTTAGCATGATATTATTTTGGAATGAAGCTACTGTATCTATTACTAACACTCTCATCCTTATTGTGGGGAAATCAGCGAACACAGGCCCATATGGGAACACTTATCAGTGTCACAGTCGCGGATGAAAATCTTAGCGATGAAGTGTTTGCTGTATTCGCTGATTTGGACAATCGGCTTTCAACCTATAAAAGCGATTCGGAGATTTCTCGTCTTAACCGTTGTCTTGAATTGAATGTCTCTGAACGTACACTCCAGATTCTGGAACGTTCGATGGAGATGTATCGCTTAAGCGATGGGGCGTTTGATGTTACGGTTGGTTCATTTACGCATAATACGTATCGATTTGGTTATGACAACGAGCATCTTCCCTCGTCAAAAGAGCTCAAAATTTCAGAAAAATCAGTGGGTTCAAATCGTATAGATATAGAGGGTAATTTTGTGAAAATTTTACCTGGGACCGTGATAGATCTGGGGGGCATTGGAAAAGGGTATGCTGTTGATCTGGCAATAAATAGACTGATGAGTAGGGGTGTAGATAAAGCTGTGGTATCAGCCTCAGGGGATATTGGATGTTTGGGTGAGTGTACGATCAACATCCAAGATCCATTTCATCCACAAGGGAACATTGGCACTGTCATCTCTACGCTACCACGTTTTGCGATCAGCACGAGCGGTAATTATGAACGGTATATAAAAAACAAATCGCATAATCATCTAATTGACCCCAAAACGGGCCAGTCACAACAGCGATATGCCTCTATTACTCTAATCGATACGCAAGACAATACGAGGCTTGATGCTCTGGCGACTGCTGTTTCGATTATGCAGGAGAGTAAGGCAGTAGCAATGCTAAAAAAACTAAAGATTGCTTATATACTGATTCGTAATGATGGACGAGTTATCAAAAGTCCAATGCCAGATGGAGTACGATTAAACAGCAGTTTTTAAACTGTATTTTACCCCTCAAGTATGGAGAGGGATTATGCTTTATTCAATTAAGCTGTAGGGGTAGGAGACATTGCAGTAGTAATATTGGTAGTCATTTGACTGATCTCTTTGTCAGCCATAAAAAGTCCTCGTCCCTCAAGTCCTACGACATCTATCATGTCTAAAATAGAACGGAATAAGAACTCTTCCTCATGTTGCTCT
>NCIJ01000044.1 GCA_002282015.1 Sulfuricurvum sp. 17-40-25
GAAACCATCTGACCCAGCATCTAAAAGACGATTAAGCATTTTTATTTGTCGTGGATTTAACTCTGTATGTAGATGCACTTGCCAATACTTCGTTTTCACCAATACCGTCTCGATGGTTTTATGGGCATTTTTCTGTGCTTGCAAAACTGTTTCCAAAAACCAACCGATCCATGCTGTGATATTCATATCACTGCATGTTGTTTGTTCGAGAATGTCGTAATAACCACGCTTATTATCATTGATAGCTGCACTCATGGAATATAGACGTACTAAGCTGTTTTCTGCTCGTGCCAATAGCATATCTGACAATGCACGTGCTATACGACCGTTACCGTCATCCATAGGATGGATAATTACAAACCATAAATGAGCAATAGCGGCTTTGACGTAACCATTATCATTTATACTGGTATTGATATACTTCAAAAAATGTTCCATCTCGATTTCAACTTGATCACGAGGCGGAGCAACGTAATGCACCTTCTCTTTTCCGATCGGTCCCGATACCACTTGCATAGACTCTTCACCACGATACGATGCCACATTGATTTTTAGCATCCCTGAATAACCGGTAGGAAAAAGTGCTGCATGCCAGGAAAATAGACGATCAGGTGTAAATAACTTATCTCTATTGTTTGATGCATCAAGCAGTACATCGATCAATCCATCCGTCTGTACGGTTGATCGGTCATTGTCTTCATTACGAAGTCCGAGCTTTTTAAAGATGGAAGAGCGTACGGAATCACGTGAAAGTACTTCACCTTCGATCTCAGAAGTTGTAACTGCGTCTAAAGCTAAGGTTTCGCTTTGCAACTCTAATAAATGATCTTCACTCAAACCTTTGCTAATACCATCGAGCAAGCCTTGCTGATAACAGATCTCTTGCAATATAGCTTGATAACCTGTTAGATCATAGGTAAAATGTGGCCAATTACTATTCTGCCATATATAGGTTTGATACATTTGCATAGTCTAATTGTATCATTAATTGATATGAATATCTGTACTATTCGTATCATCAAATAGCATATGTAGATAAATGATCCCACCTAAACTATTTAACATAGAAAACATTTTTGCTTTATACTCTTAAGAAGTAAATTGCAAGTTAAGCTTACCTACTCATAATTTGTGTATAGAATACGATTAAAAGGACTTAATTAAATATCTGCTTTCCTCGGACGACCCGCCTTTCTTTTGGCGGGAATCGTCTCATTGATACTTAAAACAGGCATTAAATCTGGAAATACATAAGAAGCCATATGAGATGGAAATCTTAAATGGATTGGGCCTTTTGGTGACGGTGTGGATAAAAACTCTCTTTTCAAAAGCTCTTGAACCACTTTAGTGGTAGTTCTCTCCCCTGCCCCGATCACCTGTGCCATACTTCCTCTTTGGCTCTCTCCATGAATCAGAAGGTGTTTAAATATTTGGGCTGAACCCTTCGGCAATTCTTCAATTCCTAGCATCCGTTTGTTTGCGAATGCAACATAATTTTCTAATCTTGTTGTTAATCCATCCATTTTTAATAAACTGCTCATATAGTCTATCTGATCTTCCGCTACCGTAAGCATATACTCAACATAAGATCTTAATGCGCCAGCCGACAGATCGCCTTTACCGTCATATTGTCCCTGTCTTGGCATATCTGCATGTCTAAGATTCTCTTTATAAGCTTCTACACTTCTGGCAAGACCTCTGGAAATATTCCAAAGTCCATATCCACTAATACCGCAACTCGATATAGCTCCATCAAGTACCAATCTTGATACGCGGCCATTTCCATCTAAAAAAGGATGTATCCATACCAGCCGATGATGTGAAGCAAGTGCGTAAATGAGTTTTTTAGCCGTTAATTCTTTGCGAAATTCTAAGCCATATAAATGTGCGTATTGCGACATCAAACCATTAACCTCACCAAATGCAGGGGCATTGTACTTTCCTACTGCAACATCATGAGTTCTAAATTCCCCTGGAATCATTTGCACTGTTTCACTGGTATCTTTGTCAAAAATATTTAAATACTGCTCCATCCCGTCTTGCGAGTACATTTCACGATGAACAAAACGGATAAAGTCGCTGTCAAACACTGAGTTGTCCACTAGGTCATTTTCTATTAGACGCTGGACATGAATATGGGCCACAGATAGCTTTTGGAGTTTATTATTCTTTTCGTCTTTTGAGAACTCCTGTTTCATCGCTTTTTCAATATTACTTGGATGCGTGCCGTCTGACTCTATCAAGTTGGAATAATAACTGTTGATAATGCGCAATAACTCTCTGACTTCATTGAGAACAGCGCCATTATGTGAGCCTGCCAGGGCAGCACTTTTAGCACATATTCTTCCTACCCATTCAATAAGAGTATCGTCAAATTCTCCGTTCATGTTTGTTGGTGCAATTGGTATGAAGTTCATGTTTTCTCCAATCTCGATGTAGACAATTATAACATAAATTATTGCGGATATTTTTGCAGTTTACAAATAGCCTATTTATAGGCTATAAGTTGTTATTTTTACTTTATATTTTAGATAATTACTGCAGATATATTTACGGATATACGCAATACAATTTAATACAATCATATTGTAGTTATTATAGACTATGATATAGATATTAGTTTCCACAAAGAAGATATTATGATTGAAGTTTTATTTGGCTCAAGAGATAAAGAAAACGTACTCCAGTATATTCTCGCTTATGAAAAGGGGTATGCCTCTCAAATTGCTGACTTCTATGACACAAAACCCAGCCAAATTATCAAACAGCTTGAAGCATTGGAAATCGGTGGAGTACTAGTGAGTTTTCAAATTGGTCGGGCAAGAGTATATCAATACAATCCAAACTACTATTTTTTAAATGAATTAAAAGCACTTTTAATTAAAGTACGAGAGTCCTACAGACCAGAGTTGCTTGAAAGATTACTACATTCAAAAATAGCCCCTCGCCGAAAAAACAAACCGTCTTTTTTTAACCCCTAA
>NCIJ01000006.1 GCA_002282015.1 Sulfuricurvum sp. 17-40-25
GTTTGACCTACTTAGTTTTCAATGATCGCAAACTCAAACTCGTACCTTAACTCAAGGTCTTCATCGTTTGTGGACGGGAATTATAGGGGAAATCATCTTAGTTGTCAAGAGCTAGGAGAAAGAATTGTTAAGAAAAGGATTATCCTTTTCTCTTGGTATCATAGAATGTTATTTTACTACTTGAATTTGACTCAGAAGAATCACGATTGGCTTTGACTTTGGCTTTGTAGTGTCATCTCTTCACGTTTCACATCAACTATCACACTGACACTACTACGTCCACTACCCAAAACCACCCCTTGCATCGGTGCAATGTCCGCATAGTCACGGCCATATCCTAAGACGATATGTTGATCATACGGAACAATGTTGTTAGTTGGATCAAAGTCAAACCATCCAAATCCTGGAATAAAAACCGAAAACCATGCATGAGAAGCATCGACTCCAAACAGTTTTTCTTCCCCCTCAGGGGGTAGTGTTTCTATGTATCCACTCACATAACGAGCAGCAAGGCCTAGAGAGCGAAGGGCACTGATCGCAATATGGGCGAAATCTTGACAAACCCCTTTTCGTGCCTCAAATACTGTTTCTACAGGTGTATTGACATCACTAAAACCGCTAACAAATTGGAAATCATTAAAAATACGCCCCATGAATTCCTCAACACTTTCATAAACAGAACGTTCAAGGAAAAAGGAACTAGAGACATAATCATGTAATAATGGATCTGTTTTTTTAAGAAACTGGCTTGGCATGCAATACTGCTTTGCATCTATTACATCAGAGGTACTTGCACTAAGGGCTTGAAGCGCTTGTGAATAACTGACTTCTTTCGCATGTTCAGATAATATTTTATGCTGTTCGATCGCTTGTAGATCCATTGCAATACACGATTGTGCACTTACCTTTAGATGATGATGCGGCTCACGTACAAGCATATGGTAAAGATAATTACCAAAATAATCGGTATAACCTTCAAGCTCTGCAACATCAGGATCTGTAGTAAGTGAAAAATCAATGACCGTTTGAAAAGGAGTGTCTTTGGGCTTCAAGCGAATGAGATTATGGCTAAAACTCACCAACTGCTGATACGAAAATTCGGTGCTATGAAAAATATGGTACAACATGGCTACTCATCATAATGGGCGAAATAAGTTTTAGACAACTCATCGGATACCACAATCAATTTATTGGAAATATTCGTAAGAAGTATATCCATATTCTCACGTACAACTGAATCGGGTGCTAACGCACATAAACTTTCAATTCGACTTAGCCGTAACAATGAAAATGCTTCAAAAAGAGGCTCTTCGTATCGACTAAGATAAATATCATTTTTGAACTTTGGCAATTTTGGTAACAACTCCAGTAAGCGAGCGATCTCACTGATTAATGATTTTGGGAATTGACTGTCCAAAAGCATAAATTCACTCACATGCTCTAAGTCTATTGAAGCACGATAATGTGCTCTATAGGCATTTAAACTTTCACTACTTCCTAATAATGTTTCCAAAACTTCATACTCCGTAAAAGGTTCATATACCGAGGTCAGCATTGCACGTGATTTTGTGATCAATGATTGTGAACGTTCAAGTCCAGCTCCAATTTCATATAAAATTAGCCCTTGCTCTAAAAATAAACTGTCTTCGATCAGTGCTTTGTATGCCATTAAATGCACAAGTAATTTATCAAGTCCTGCAATCATCGTGCGCTGAGGAAGTGAAGTATTGTTTGTATATTCTTTCCATTCACGCACCAGACGTTCAAAAATACGCCATGCCTCTAGGGGAAGAAGGTTCTTTGTACTTGTATTCGCGTTAGAAAGCATATGTATGACTTGATGAAGCGATCCAATCCGATCACTTTGTGAAATAACAGACCATATTTCTTTAATAGGATCAGTGACTTTTTCATTTCCGACACCTAAAAACCCAGGATACGTCATAGACAAATGAGTTAAGGTATCGCACAAAACCTCTTGTGCATAAAGATTCCCATCACTGTCGTAACGTGTTGCATTGGCCAAGCTTTTGAGCGTAATACGGATCATCCGTGCACTGATGATACATCGCATCAAATAACGTCCAAGCCAAAACAGGTTTTCTGCCCGAAGACTTGGTATATTTTCCAATGAATTTTCAGAAGTTGATTTTGGCTTATAAGCACTAGTAGGTGCTAAAGGGCCTGCTTCTCCCAAAACCCATAAATCTTTACTGCTACCGCCACGCTGACCAGAGACAATCAATGAATCGTCACTGCTTCCTACACGGACCAATGCCCCCGGCATTACTTCATACTCTTCATCTTTTACGATAGCGAATGAACGTATAACTACATGCTGAGGCTTTATCTCACCCTCTACCAGACTTGGTGCGGTTGCAAACTGAACCTCTTCTTGACCTACATACATATAAGGATTGGCTAGTATTTTAGCGCGTAACTGTTCTTGTTCATCAAGAGAAAGTCTTTTCCCAACATAGGTACCTGATTCACTACCGCTACGATCAATGGCTTTGATAATCAGTGTTGGTAAATTTTCAAGTACGTATTCACATTCTGTGCTTTGACCACACCACCAGCTTGCTATTTGTGGCAGGATCAACTCTTCATTCAAGAAAAATTGTGCCAATTTTGGCATAAAGGGGTGTATCCCTAGATTTTCCAAGACTCCACAGCCCAAAGGGTTTGCCATCGCAATCCCCTGTTTACGAATGGCTTGTACCAGCCCTGATACCCCAAGCTTAGACTCGGCGCGCAACTCAAGCGGATCACAATAGCCCTCATCCAAACGTCGTAAAATCGAATCTACACGGCGAAGCCCTTTGAGGCTTTTAAGCCAAATAGCTCCCCCTTTGGCCAATAAATCCTGTCCTTGGACCAAGGTTAAGCCCAAGAAAGAACTTAAATACGCATGTTCAAAATAGGTTTCATTATGTGGTCCAGGGGTAAGCAAGACATTGAGCGGTTCGCTTTTAGTATTTTCCCCAAGTTTGGTAAGCATCGATTTAAAATCTTCATAAAACGTATACAAACGGCGCATTGAAATATTCGAGTATAAATCCTGAACAGCGCTGTTCATCGTCAATCGATTTTCGATTGCATACCCCAATCCAGATGGGGACTGAACACGGTCATGGATTACCCACATCTTACCATCAGGTCCCCGAGCCAAATCAGCTGCCACTATCATCAAAGGATGCGTTAGATGCGTATACAATCCATGTACTTCACGTAAAAAACCGCTGTGACCAAAAATGATTTCACTGGGGACAATGTTTTGTTTAAGAACCTTCTGTTCTCCATAAATGTCTTTAAACAAAAGATTGAGTAAGGTGGCACGCTGGTGCATACCTGCTTCGATTGTTTTCCAATCATTGCTTTCTAATATAAGAGGAATAGGGTCAAGATGCCATGGTCTACTCGTACCGTTGGGATCATCATACACATTGTACGTGACCCCATTATCCTCCAGACGCCAATCGATCTCTTTTTGTTTGATATTAAGCTGTTCAAGCCCGAGGCTCTCGAGATTATTGGCAAGTGTCTTCCAATGCTCCCGGATTGTTCCATCTTCATTAAACATTTCATCATACGATGATATGGAGTAGTTTTCAAAAATCATGCGCTAATTCTACTCTTTTATTCCTTTTGGGCTCCATTTTCGACGTAAGTCCAGCGTCAGAGGATATTCCAGACTTCCCGGAAGTTCCTGATACGTAAATGTTTTCTTCCCAGCAACATTCGGAGTTACTTGTGTTGATGACACACCCTCTTCTCTACCTTGTGATTTGATCGGTGAACGTATCTCTTCGAGTTCTCCTTGTGAATGTCCAAAGGCGGTATAACGACTAAAACGTCGAGATTGGGCTTCGAGAGAATTGACCGGGAACGTATCGTACGATCGTCCTCCCGGATGGGATACGTGATACGTAAATCCGCCCAATGAGCGTCGATTCCACTTGTCAACAATGTCATATACCAAAGGGGTATCCACTCCGATAGTAGGATGCAGTGCCGACCATGGCTGCCATGCACGGTAGCGTACCCCCGCTACGTATTCTCCCTCAACTCCTGTAGAAACCAACGGAACTTTGACACCGTTACACGTCAAGACATAACGCTCATTGACAAAATTGGACACTTTGACCTGTACCCGTTCCAACGATGAATCGACATAACGCGCAGTTCCTTGCGAGCTTGATTCCTCGCCCAATACGTGCCATGGCTCTATGCCTGCACGAAGTTCACACGAAATTCCCTCGATCATGTTTAATCCATATAAAGGAAAACGAAATTCGAAGAACGGATCAAACCAATCTAACTCAAATGCATATCCCTCAGCTCGTAAAAACTCCACAATATCCCGGATATCTTCACGTACATAGTGCTCGATCAAAAATTTATCGTGCAGTTGCGTTCCCCAGCGTACCAATTTATGTTTGTACGGTTTACGCCAAAAAAGCGACACGAGGGTACGTACCAACAACATCTGCATCAGCGACATCTCCTGATGAGGAGGCATATCAAAACCGCGTAGTTCTAAAATACCCAATCTCCCTGTCGAAGAGTCAGGGGAATACAGTTTATCAATACAAAACTCACTACGATGCGTATTACCCGTGATGTCCGTGAGCATATGACGAAACAGTCTATCTGTCAGCCAAAAAGGGACCTCTTGATCCTGAGGTATTTGTGAGAATGCAATTTCGAGTTCATAGAGATTTTCAGCACGTCCCTCATCCACGCGTGGCGCTTGTGAAGTGGGTCCGATAAATGATCCTGAAAAAAGATACGAAAGACCCGGATGGTGCTGCCAAAAAGTGATCAAACTGCGCAATAAATCAGGACTGCGCAGTAACGGACTGTCGCTAGGGGTCATACCACCGATGGTGACATGATTACCTCCACCTGTTCCCGTATGCTTGCCATCTTGCATAAACTTCTCGGTTCCCAAACGTGAGAGATGAGCCTCTTGGTAGAGTGTACTTATTAATTCGGTAAGTTCTCCCCAACTGCTGGTGGGATGGATATTTACCTCTATAACACCCGGATCCGGAGTGACCCGCATTTTTTCAATCCGAAGATCGTGTGGCGCTTCATACCCCTCGATCATCACTGGGATTTTCAACTCTGCTGCGGTGGTCTCAATCGACGCTATCAAATCCAAAAAGGCATCCGTACGTTTTAATGGTGGAAGGAATAAAAAGAGTTTTCCCTCTCGGACCTCAGCAGAAATTGCTGTTCGAACAAAAACTTCCGCTTCCCCTTTTTTCTTAGTAGGCTTGGAGGCTTTTGATGCACGCGCCGCTATCGCACTGTGGTATTCACCAAGCTCGGGTAAAACAGCAAATACGTCATTATCAAATCCTTGATCCAGTTCATGTGTCGGTTTATCGACGAGAGAGTCCAATGGTAGACGCAATCCAACAGGCGACGTTCCCGGCATCAAGAACAGATGTCCTCGTCGGAATTTCCATGTACACGTGATCCAATTTTTGGAATCTGAGTTCAAAGGCAGTACAAATCCGCATGGTGTATTAAGTCCTTTGGACAAACTTTCTGCCAACGCTTTGCGTTCCCATGAATCTTTGAGATCGACTTTTAACGGATCAATATCGATAGGTAACTGTGCCTCTTGTAAAAGTGCTACCAACGGATCATTATACGCATCTAATATGTACTGATCGCTAACACCAAGATTCACGCATAAGCGTCCTAAAAACTTCTTCGCATCTGTTGGCTTGATGTCGTATGTTTTATCCAAACTTGCTAATAAATCGTGGTTTTTCCAAATCTGTTTGCCGTCTTTACGCCAAAAAATACTGCTCATCCATCGTGGTAACGGTTCGCCAGGATACCATTTTCCCTGTGCGTGATGAAGCATTCCTCCATACCCAAAGGTATTTAACAATCGGCGTGAAAGGACATTTGCCAATTCACGTTTATGAGGACCGTCCGCATCGGTATTCCATTGAGCTGATTCTTGATCATCAATCGATACAAATGTCGGTTCTCCCCCCATACTCATACGGACATCATTGGCTACGAGTTCTTTATCTACCTCAAAACCCAGCTTTTTAATCGCTTCCCATTGCTCGATACGATAGGGCTTCGTGACACGCGGTGATTCGAATACTCTCGTAACAGTATTGGAAAAGGTAAATTCAACTTCACACTGATCCATCCCACCCTCAACGGGTGCCGCACTCTCTGGATTTGGAGTACATGCCAGAGGAATATGTCCCTCACCTGCAAATAATCCGCTCGTGGAATCCAATCCGATCCACCCAGCACCGGGAATATACACTTCCGTCCACGCATGTAAATCGGTAAAATCTTCCTCAGGACCGCTAGGACCATCCAATGATTTCATATCTGACTTAAGCTGTACCAGATACCCCGAGACGAAACGTGCTGCCAATCCTAGATGACGAAATATTTGGACAAACAACCATGCAAAATCACGACATGACCCCAGTTTTTTACCCAGAGTTACTTCACACGTCTGAATACCCGGTTCCATACGAACGGTATAGTTTAGATACTGATTAAGCTTGATATTAAGCTCTACTAAAAAATCATTAATGGTACGCGGTGTCAGATCAATATCTTTTACAAAACTCTTAAGAAGCTTACCGTTTGACGTCACTTTCAAATAGGGAGACAACTCTTTTTTGAGTTCTTTTTTATATTTGAAGGGGAAATTGGTCGCATACTCTTCTACGAAAAAGTCAAACGGGTTGATACTCACCAACTCCGCCAATATTTCCACATCGATCTCTAACTCCGTCGTTTTTTCAGGAAAAACAATTCGTGCTAGATAATTGCCAAATGGATCCTGCTGCCAATTGATAAAATGAGTATCCGGTTTGATCTTAAGCGAATACGCTTCTATCGGGGTACGGCTATGCGGTGCCGGACGCAAGCGAATCACATGAGGGGATAGATTAATAGGCTTGTCAAATGCATAATGTGTTTTATGAGAAAGGACAACTTTGAGTGACATAAATATTCCTTTGTCTAGTAAGCTGCAACAAGAATAACATAATTATTTTCAAAGTAGTGTATATTTTTAGCCCACTTAGTGGTAGAATTACTGTCAATGCTTACAAAAAAGAGTCACCGTGAAAATTTTTCTACTCGAAGATGACTATCTACTAAACAAAGCGATTACCCAGTACCTAGTCAGTAAAGGGTTTACTGTCGGTGCCTATTACAATGGAACCGAAGCGATCAAAGCCATGACCGATAACTTTGACGTCATGGTTTTAGACATCGATATCCCACAGCTAGATGGAATCACTGTCATGGAAGAGATTCGAAAAATCTACCCCACCAAACCGATTATTATGATAAGTGCAACCATTAACATTGATACTATTCCCAAGGCATACGAAAAAGGGTGCAATGACTACATGAAAAAGCCTTTTGATATTCGTGAACTTGAGCTCAAAATTCGAACTTTTAAAAAAGAAACAACAAATAGTATTCAAATTGTCAAAGGACTTGAATACACCCTAAACGATCAGCGTCTTTTATACCATTCACGTGAAGTAGGATTAACCCCAAAAGAACGAAGACTCTTTCATGTCTTGATCGAGAACAAAGGCCGTACTGTTTCTCTTGAATTGCTGGAGCAAGCGGTTTGGGGACTTAACGGCGATTCTGTTCATCTGCGTCAACTTGTCGCACGTTTACGTAAAAAATTACCAGAAGAGATCATTGAAAACCGTACAGGAAGTGGCTATTGTATCGTTTAGTGTCACTTATATTTTAAAAAAATGTTGCTACCAAAGCGCAGTATAAAAACCCTTTTCCTAACACTTACTTGCATCAGTTTACTCCTCATGGCAATAGGATCTGTATGGCTATACAACTATGCCACTACTACTATTTCAGAAAAACTCGCCCGCACTGCTCACGATAAAGTAGATACTATCCGATATGAGATTATCCGATTTTACGATGCGATGGTATACACATTTACGCAGACTAAATCTCTTCAAACATCTAAGATGCAACAAGCACAGCTCTATTTCCAGCAACATGGGATGGATGCACCCCTGCTAGACTTACAAAAGAGACTTGAAGACAGTGAGAGCCAGTATGATATTTACCTTATTAATAAAAAGATGATAGTTGAACGTACGACTCTGAACCATGATTTAGATCTTGATTACAAACAGTACACTTTTGTTCCAAAACTTCTACACTCACTGTTTAGTCATCCGAAACATATAAATATCAGTGAGCCTTTGTATGAATCTTTCTCTGATAATTTTAAATGCTATACGACTCAAGCTTCCCTGGATGGACAGTATATCATCCAACTAAGACAGACCCTCAAAGAATCAAAATCTTTTCATGCATTTATGAACCGTCTTAAAAAGCTGATTCCAACCCTCTATAGCCATTCCACCTACACCGTTTACAAACCAAATCATCCATCCATAGATGCTCAAGTATTCTGGTCTCAGCGTCTTTCAAAAATAAGAAATAAAGATGTCATCAAACTATGGGGGAGTCTGGGTAATTTCCAGCAAATTTTGCAACGTATAGATCCTAGCAGTACACGTTTGTTCAAAAATAGCCAACGCTTGCTTTATCCCTATTTGGACATCATGTTCCAACAAGACATCCGAAAAGAACTCACCTATTGGAAAGATGATCGATACTTGCGTATAGTGATGCTTCCCCAACAAAGCTATTATAATCAGCTAGAAAAGAGCTACTCATTTTTAGTCGTGGAACTGGATGAAACCGAGCTTTACAATGATGCCCAAAACATGAAAATGACTATCTTACTTAGCTGGACAATACTCATAGGGTTTGTCCTAGCCGTGTCTGTCCTTTTTTACCGTCGTATTATTCTTCCTATTACCCTCTTACAATCCCATATGCACTCTAAAACACCTCTTAATGATAAACAAGTGCTTCTTCGAGATGATGAAATAAGCACAATTTCTCGTACCTATAATTGGCTATTAAGTGATCTAAAAAATCAAATCGAAGCCAAACAGACACTATTATCCCAATTTAAAACCTTTACTGCCAATGCGATTCATCAAGTCCGGACACCGCTAAGTGTCATCAAAATTGCCCATTCAATGATTGATGATGATATACATAAAGAGGCTAAACTACATATCCAATCTTCCTTGATCTCTATGGAACATTTATACGATTCTCTTGCATTTACCCTTCAAAATGAGGAAATTGAACTGCCAATTACCCCACTTGATCTTAGCACTATATTCCAAAGTAGAGTCAACCTTTTCACTCCTGTAGCTTCTGCTATGGATACACAGATTAATACTAACATCCGGAAAAATATTACAGTACAAATGAATCAAACTGAACTTGAATACCTCATCGATAACAATCTATCCAATGCACTTAAGTACGGACAGCCTTTTAAACCCATCACAGTAACCCTCTCTCAATCCAAAAATGAACTTATTGTACTCTTTGAAAGTTATGGAGAGCAAATTACCGATACACATGCTATTTTCCAACGCTATATCCGTCATGACCATAGTAAACAAGGCAGCGGTATCGGCTTACATATCGTCGCAAACATTTGTGAGCGTTACCAAATCATCATTCATGTGACTTACGAAGACGGAAAAAACTGTTTTCGCTACTTTTTTCCAACAAAATAACCAAATATTACACCATTGTCACACGAAAAGACTACAATTGTCGTAATATATATGTGTAGGAAGGTTAATTATGGTGTTTTCTCGTAATCTTTTCGGTATTTCATCCTTTCTTCCTATTTTTGATGCTCATGATGCTCTGTTTGAACAAATTTTTCTTAATTCCCCAACCGCATTATGTGTAACCGATACCGACGGTATCATACAACACGTAAATCAAGCGTTCATAACGCTAACAGGATACACTTCCAATGAGTTAATTGGGAACAACCACTCTTTGATGAAATCCTCCAAAAATGATTCCGATTTCTTTCAACATTTTTGGAAGAAACTTCTAGATAACAATAATTTTAACGGGAATATCTGGAATCAACACAAAGACAGCCATGATGCATTGCACTCTATTACTATTACCCCTATCTCTCTAGACAAAGCCTACTACCTCAGTACTCATATTGATATCACCAAAGAAGTAGCACTTCAAGAAAGAAACCATCATCTAGCCTATCACGATCCTCATACGGGATTAGCCAATCGTTCATTGTTCGAAGACCGTCTATCCCATGCCATCGATAATGCAGTCCGTATTGGGAACAGTGTTGGAATACTCTATTGTGACCTCAATGAATTCAAACAAATCAATGATGAATTCGGCCATGCGATAGGAGATCAGGTACTCACAGAGGTTGCCAATCGGCTTCAATCCTATTTTCGCGCTAATGACACCGTAGCACGTTTTGGAGGCGATGAGTTTGTCATCATCATCGAACATATTAAAGACAATACACAACTCATAAAGATGGCAGAGGAATTAAAGGATAAGATTAAAGCACCAATTGCCGAGTTAAATCTCTGCGTCAGTACCAGTATCGGCATTGCCTGTTTTCCGCAAGACGGCCTTACCAAAGATCAGCTTCTCCACATTGCCGATGATAGAATGTATCACAGTAAAAATCAGTTTTATGGACTGGTTAGCTAAAACCTCTATTAATATTCGTTATACTATAATCAATCTATAACTATATCACGAGCGAGAAAATATGGACTACATCGAATTTTTAGGAACCAGCGGAACGCGAACTCCTAATCAAGGGACAACGTGTTTACGTGTTTCAAAACATTGTGTCATTGATGCAGGAAACCTTATTAATGCTCTTGGAGATGATGTGTTTACCATTGAGCATATCTTTTTGACCCATTCACATCTCGACCATATTATCGATATCCCCTTTCTCGCTGATCTTTTTGTTACTCAACAATCCATATCACTCAAAATATATGCCCTCAAAGAGACTCTCGATGACTTACGCCAATTTATTTTCAATCATCGAATATGGCCCAACTTCGAAGAAATCAATCTAATAGGCCATACCGATAAAACGATTGAACTCATCGAAATTAATCTGGATCAAAAATATACGATTGACGACGTCACTCTCACTCCTTTTAAAACAAATCACACCGATGGGAGTTGTGGTTATCTCATTGAAAAGAATGCTAAAGGGATGCTTTTTACAGCAGATACGTATAAATGCCCAAAAATATGGGAAATCTTGGATCAAAACCCACACATTCACACACTTGTCACGGAAGTCTCCTTTCCCTCAAGTTTTGACAAACTCGCCTCCGATAGTAAACATCTAACTCCAACACTGTTAGAAGATGAATTAAAACAATCTAAACGCAATGATTTTACCGTCTATGCAATGCATCTAAAAACACTCTTTGCCCCCACCATCATCCATGAATTAAAAAATATGAAGCTTCTTCTTAACGGAGGTCGTGTTTTACATGATAGTGATAGGATTGATTTTTAGTATATGGCATGTTAAATGCTTTAAATAGCTAAATAATCAAAGGGTCTTCTATGCTATTTTCATGGTCAAATACAAATCTCGGCGGTAAAATTATTCTCATCTCTACTGTTATCGCAACCATAAGTATGTTTCTACCATGGGTTGACATGGTAACTCGCTATACAACTGGCTTCCAAGAGTATGCTTTCGCATTATTATTACTTTATATCTACCCCGTAGTACAAACCATTCGAAATCAATCCATATCTCTTGTTTTCGGAAGTCTCACTTCTATTATTGCAGCTGTTGCAGCAGTAGCATTTATGGAATACAAAACGATCCCATTTGAAGGGGTAAACTTATGTTTTGCAGGTCAGGGAACCTATCTTTTCTTTGCAGCATCAGTATTCCTATTTGCCGGGATACTAAAATATAAACCTGCACCACTCACAGCTGTTGAGAGTGCTGAAATACAATAGAGATGCTCCTAGTGGGCTTTACTCTTTTTCTTTGAAGTGGTAATATTTCTTATTTAAGTATACCGCCACGTCATGTTCATCCTCATCAAACCACTGCGCATCATTTTCAATCTGGCACGCAGAGACTCTTCCTTGTATTTGTAAAAATGTTTTTGATTTTCTAATTTTTTTATCTTTAAAGTCTTCAACATTGTGGCACTCCATGCATTTAGCATTGTCAAAAAGCTTTTTACCCTTTGTCATGTCTGCATACCCACAGGTACAGAATAACACTGAAAACGCGATCGTTATGAATCTAGTCATACTATTTTCCCTTTTTTAAATACGTAAGAACTCTTTGATATCATTAAGTGAGTATTTATCAAAGCTATACCCTATAATAATATAAGAAAATACTATATAAATAAATAAAATTCTTTTATTGATTGTCTAAAAAAAGAAAGGAAGATTCATCTGGTGCGCCATGCAGGATTCGAACCTGCGACCTACAGCTTAGGAAGCCGTTGCTCTATCCAGCTGAGCTAAAAGCGCATTAAATTATTAGCGAATACGTGAAATTTTAACTAAAACATTTCTAAATAAAGATAATAAAAACTAAGAGTGTGTTTTGTAAAAGGATGATTGTAGTTTTAATGGAAAGAGTTGTAGATGGTGGCGAGAGAGTCTACCATTTAAGACCTATTTTATGGGTTTATTTGACTATACAAAAAAATATACCCCTAAAAATTATTGCTTAGAGAGTATATCATTACTATTTCTGCTTCCACTCATTCTGATTGAAAATACCCAAAATAAGAATGACTTCATCATCGATCAAATAAGGGACAGTGTAACCTTTATGGACTAATTCACGATAGCCATCTTCGCTTAAGCGTCCTTTACTCGGATGTTCAATTAGCTTTTCGATGGCAGATTGTAAATTACGGTTAAATGCTTTGGCAGCACTTTTTTTGTCTTTAGCGATATAATCGATGATCTCACCTAACTCATTCTCAAAACGACTACTTCGTCTGATCCTCAATGGCTATCCATTTCATCAATCCGTTTATCCATACTATCCCAAAAATCTTGATCGAGTGGATATGTCTCCATCTTCCCACTTTTGTATTCTTCTACTCGGCGTTTGACTTCATCAGCATACCATGGGCGTGAAGATTCAACTTCTACAGCATCTTTGGGTAGCGTTTTCAAAAACGCCATGACTTGATCGGCAAACCTATCTTTGACATTTATGGTCATTGTCATTGTTACCCCTTTAATATATCATTGTAAAAATTATAGCACTTTTTACGTTATGCCCAATATTTCATTAGTCATAAATTTGATCTTAATTATCACGCTCCAAGCAATGATTCATAAGGTACATGTAGCTTAGCGTGAAGATTACGAATCATTGCAATAGAAAGTTGGCGTTTGTGATTTAGCACTTCAGATACTTTAGATCGTGATCCGATAATTGAAGTTAAATCTTTTGGCTCAAGTCCCATTTGTTCCATTCTAAATTTAATTGCTTCTACTGGATCACATACTGGCATTGCATAGTGTTTAGCTTCGTATACCTCTACCAATGTAACGAGGATATCAAGTTCATCCCCTTCTGCTGTTCCAAGTTGGGCATTCATTAGCTGATCAATGCGTACCAATGCCACATCATAATCATTTTCAGTTCGAATAGGAAAAATGTTCATCTTTATATCTCCTCTGCGTTTATTTTGTCATATTGGGCATGCGTACCAACAAATCGAACATACACTGTACTGTATGGATAGTTTATCTTTACAATCAAACGATATTTGTTCCCACCGATATTGAATACTACACGATTATCCCGTAAAAAGCTGGCAGTTTTATACTGAGACTTAATATCCTGTGGCGACTGCCATGAAGCTTTCATTGCCTCAGCATACCATCCTGCTAACGGATTCATTGAATCGGAATGAATATTCCAAAAATCTTGCAATGTTCGCTTGCTGATGACTCTCATAAAAGTATTATAGCAGATATTTCCCATTTTGGGAAATATCTCTTAAGTTAAAAAATATTAAAGAGCAAGTAGATCCAACGAAAGTATATTTCAGTGAATTTTTAAGCAAATCTAGTGTTTATTTTAGTTTATGAAGGGAATTTATAGATGGTGGCGAGAGAGGGACTCGAACCCTCGACCTCCGGCTTATGAGACCAGCGCTCTAACCAGCTGAGCTACCTAGCCATCTATTCTTGTGTAGAGTATAACAAGGTCGAAATTATAGTGATAGATAACTTATTATTACCTAAAAGATAAAACTTTTTTTAAACAATATAGATATGCAAAAAATACTACGCTAAAATAACTCATATTAATTGAGTCGATAGGACTAAAGTTATTGACAATTAATGTGTTCTTGTGTACAATCTCCAACTATAAAATTAATCACAATAGAAGGAAATACTATGAACTTTCAACCGCTTGGAAAACGTGTATTGGTCCAACGTCTCGAAGAGGCAACTACCACTGCATCAGGTATCATCATCCCTGACAATGCAAAAGAAAAACCTTCACAAGGTACTGTTATCTCTGTCAGTACAGAAGTTGAAAATGTTAACACAGGCGACATCGTCGTATTTGGTAAATATGCTGGAAATGAGCTTTCATTCGAAGGTAAAACCTATTTGGTCATCGAAACGGATGATTTATTCGGAATTATTAAACAATAACCCTATCATATTAAAGGAAACACAATGGCAAAAGAAATACATTATTCAGACGACGCTCGTAACAAATTAGCAGCGGGTGTACAAAAGCTCACAGATGCAGTCAAAGTAACAATGGGACCACGTGGCCGCAATGTTCTTATCCAAAGAAGCTACGGTGCTCCAATGATCACCAAAGACGGTGTATCGGTTGCTAAAGAAGTAGAGCTTAAAGACCCGCTTGAGAACATGGGTGCACAGCTTGTAAAAGAAGTGGCTTCTAACACTGCGGATGAAGCAGGTGATGGTACCACTACGGCAACTATCCTTGCCAACGCTATTTTCAAAGAAGGTCTTCGCAATATCACAGCAGGTGCCAATCCAATCGAAGTCAAACGCGGTATGGACAAAGCAACCGAAGCAATTTTGGCAGAACTAAAAGGAGCTTCTCGTATTATCAATGATAAAAAAGAGATCGCTCAAGTAGCAACTATCTCTGCAAATTCTGATGAGCGTATCGGTGCAATGATCGCAGAAGCTATGGACAAAGTAGGCCGTGATGGTGTTATCACTGTTGAAGAGGCAAAAGGGATCAATGATGAGCTTGATGTTGTAGAGGGTATGCAGTTTGACCGTGGTTACCTCAGTCCTTATTTTATCACCAACAGTGAAAAGATGACGGTTGAATTAGATCATCCATTTATCCTTTTATTTGATCAAAAAATTTCAAATCTTAAAGATTTGCTTCCAGTACTAGAGCAAGTACAAAAAAGCTCACGCCCTCTTCTTATCATCGCAGAAGACGTTGACGGTGAAGCATTAGCGACATTGGTTGTTAACAAACTTCGTGGTGTATTGAATATCACTGCGGTTAAGGCTCCAGGATTTGGTGATCGTCGTAAAGCAATGCTACAAGACATCGCTGTATTGACTCACGCTCAATTGATCAGCGAAGAGATCGGACGTACTCTAGAGAGTGCAACTGTTGCAGATCTTGGTCAAGCATCTCGTGTTGTTATCACTAAAGACAACACCACTATCGTTGATGGTGCAGGAGAGAAAGAAGCAGTATCTTCACGTATCAAAGAGATCCGTACTCAAATCGAAAGTACAACTAGCGAATACGATAAAGAAAAACTTCAAGAGCGTCTTGCAAAACTTGCAGGCGGTGTTGCCGTTATCAAAGTTGGAGCTGCTACAGAGACTGAGATGAAAGAGAAAAAAGACCGTGTTGATGATGCTCTTTCAGCAACCAAAGCAGCAGTCGAAGAAGGAATCGTTATCGGTGGTGGTGCGGCTCTAATTCGTGCCGCAGCAAAAATAACGCATGACTTAACAGGCGATCAAAAAATCGGATGGGAAATCATTCTTCGTGCGATCACTGCTCCTGTCAAACAAATTGCTGAGAATGCAGGGTATGATGCAGGTGTCGTAGTAAATACAATCGTATCATCAACCAATCAAAACCTAGGCTTCAATGCGGCAACAGGTGAATACGTTGATATGTATGAAGCGGGAATCATCGATCCTCTTAAAGTAGAGCGTGTTGCCCTTACAAACGCAACATCGGTTTCAAGTATGCTTTTAACAACGGAAGCTACGATTCATGAGATCAAAGAAGATAAGCCAGCAATGCCTGACATGAGTGGAATGGGAGGAATGCCTGGGATGATGTAATCTCCCAAGCTTCTAAAGTGCGAATTTCATACCTTAGGGTATGAAAACTATCTGCTTACTTTTTTTTACCTTTATTCTCTTTTTTTTCTTTCTTCTTATACTCTTTGATATGTTTTTTTACTTCTTGTTTTAGTTCTTTTTTTAACAAGTTTTTCACTTGCTTCTTAACCATTGTTTTCATTTTATTACTCATTGGTAATCCTTTTAATATTGGGATACAACCATCATAGTCTATAGCTGCTTAATCTTTCTTTTGTTATTTAGTATTAAATTATGCTCTCAGCAGCTATGATTCAACATCCTTACGCGTTTAATACTTTTCTATTTTCCCAAACAGAATGGCCAAATGCAATAGCGATCAATCCAATACCAATCGTACCGGTAACCACTTCCTCGATATGAACCGTGATTTTCATAAGCATAATAACCGCCAAAATCCCGATTGCATAGTGAGCACCATGTTCTAAATAGCGAAATTGCGAGAGTGTTTTGTGTTCAACAAAATAAATCGTCATACTCCGTACAAACATCGCCCCAACACCCAACCCGATCATAATGATAAAAATATTACTCGTAAGCGCAAATGCTCCGATAACCCCATCAAAACTGAAACTCGCATCCAACACTTCCAGATAAATAAATCCTGCAATACCACTCTTAACCGTATCCGATGAAAGAAAATGGTCTAACATACCCAATAAGGAATGCAATAAGATTCCGTACATAAAGGCTAACACGACCCCAAAATCCTGCGTTATATTTCCAAGAACAATCCCGACTATGATAGCAGTGATGAGTTCGATGTTTGCAACTCCTGAAAACTTTTCTACTATTTTAGAACCCTCTACAAACGTTACCCATTTAACATCTCGCGCTTCAAAGAAAAAATCCAAAAAGACCATCAATAAAAAAGCACCGCCAAAAGCAAAGATAATCGATTCTGTCGATTTCAAAACCGTTTCATACCGAGCAGGTTCATTCATAGCCACCTGTAATGTCTCAATCATACCCATGCCCGTCACCATCGCAACGATTGCCAAAGGAAAGACCAAGCGCATACCAAAAACGGCAATAGGAATACCGTAGAGAATAAAACGTTTCTGCCAAATAGGTTCCATGGTATCCAGTACTTTTGCATTCACAACCGCATTGTCAAATGAAAGAGAGACTTCTAAAATAATAAGTAAAAATGTAATATAGATAGCAGCAAGCCCACCAAGGTAAAAAGAAGCAATCAGGCCCAGTGCCATAATCACAAAAGAAGAGTAAAAGTAGCGCATATAACACCTTATGAAAACAAGATGTAGGATTATAATGAATGTAGCCTATTAATAGCGTTATTTATGTCGGGAAAAACGTAGCTGTTTTCCCAATTTTTCTTTTTTACTGCGTAAAAATAACTTTACATGCACGTATGATTTCAAATGTTTTCTTGGAGCAGTATAGCTGGTAAATGTTTTTGCTTTTCCAAGTAAAGAAGTGTAATGTGAATACATCGTTTTACATTTTGCAAACGGTGATGGCGTCGTTCCCATCGATAAAAAAATGTCTTCCAACCCTAATCTCTCTTCTTGTGTCAAGCAGCTCATACTTACCCCTTTAATTTATTTATTTTTCGTACGACTCTGATGATCTCATCATCATCAAGCATCCCAAGCATCTCTATAACTGCTTTGGCAGACTGAGGCTTGGTGTTGCCCAATCTCCAGTCCTGATACGTTCGCATGGAAAGTCCAAGCTGATCTGCCATCTCTTTTTGAGAAATCTTTTTCCCATTTCGCTGTGCTTCTAAAGCGTTGTGCAAGAGATTGAAAAGATCATTTGTTTCCATTGAAATATTATACGTTATTTAATATAAAAAGAGTATTAAATTGTATATTTTATTACTAATAATTCATATAATATTTACTTTTATGTATATTATAAGTATTAAATTGAATTAATATTCAATATATACACATTTAAAATATATATAACGAATATATGTACGGTATTTCGTATATTAATAGAAAGAAGAATAGTTTATAAAAACGATGCTAAAAAGAAAAAAGAAGGGGATTTGGGAAAAGGGTTAAATCAGAGCGTCATGCCACGCAACGAGGGATAAGCGAAATCCTTTGGTAACAGGAAGGACTTCATGTGAAAAATAGGGATTACTTAAAAATACGATCATATCACCAGCCTTTGGCTGTACCGTAATCATCTCACCGTTTTCATCGAACAAATAATTGAATACAAGCTCTCCCCCCTCGAACGTATCATTGACGAAGAGAACCGTGGAAAGCTTGCGTTCAGGGGCAGATGAGACATAGCCAATGGTCTGTCCCTCACGATCACGTAGTTCGCTGGAATCATCTGCATGTCTTACGTAAAATCCTCCCTCATTGTAGCCCAGTACCTGCAGGGGAGTTGAACGTGTTAGTGAAAGAGAGAAAAACGTTTCAATCTCACTGCGAAGGGCATCAAAACGGGCTTGATATAAAGAATGATATTCGGGGGGTAACGTGTAAAGATCCGTCTTACGTATCTGTGAGTTTACATCACCTCCCCGCAGGGAAGCGGTATGTTTATCCTGTTGACTCTGAACATAAGAAGTTATGGAACTACACTCATCGAAATCCAGAACACCTCGAATAAGCATAAAGGGAAGATCATGATAAGGGTTAGGAAGACGTTTGGTGGGAATATCCCACCTCAGCAGATCATCGTGTGCGTAAACGTAGTTACTGATTTGATGCATTACTATTTATTGCTTATCCGTTACAATATAAAGCTGTTCATGTCCTAGACGCTTGAGCACATCCATGACCCCTACAAAGTTTTGGAATGCTGCATCTTTGTCACTGTAAAGAACGACGGTCATCTCATGGCCTCCCGCAACTACCTTTTGTTCAAACTGCTCCAGACTCACTGGCTCTTTATCGTCTAGCCATAAGCTACCGTCTTTTTTAATGGTCAGCTTGAGTTCACTTGGCTTATGTTCAGCAGCAGACCCTTTTGCTTCGGGTAAATCCACAGGAATAAGACCCGTTTTGACAAAGGTCGCTGTCGTCAGCACCATTACCAATAAAACCAGCATAATATCGATAAACGGGATAACGTTAATCGAATCGATACGTTTCATTTTCATAGTTTAAGCTCTTTTTTTATGGGAGGCAATTTCCCATTGGGTTAGAAGACGTTCGATTTTACGCAACAATATATTGTAAAAAACAATCGCAGGAATAGCAACAACAAGCCCAAGCGCTGTTGCTTTGAGTGCCAATGCAAGACCTGTCATAATTTTTTTCGGATCAACAGCACCCATATCTCCCAGTGAATAAAACGTGATCATAATCCCGATAACTGTCCCTAGCAATCCGACATACGGAGCATTTGACCCAATCGTAGCAATGGTGGAAAGATTATCCCCAAGATCGAGCTCAAGTTCGTCTTTAGTCTCATAATCACTGATACGAACATTACCAAAATACATCATACGCTCAATAAAAAGCCATAAAGAGACAATACTCATCAATATCAATATACCCATCACTCCGTAATTGAGTGTCTGCTCTGCTAATTCCAACCAACTGTTATTTTCCATGTTTTCCTCTGTTTAGTTCAAGTGTGACACATGTTCCCTCATCTAGCTGTGAGCGAACGTGCAAGCCAATTTTATAGCGGTCGCAATACCGCTTAACAAGACCCAGTCCTATTCCATACCCGGCCATCGTGCTATCATTTTGATAATAACGGTCGAAAATACGGACCAGCGTCATCTCATCCATCCCAAATCCCTTATCACAAATAGACAAGGTATCCTCGTATAACGAGATGGTAATACACGCAGACGGTGGAGAGTATTTTACCCCGTTATCGATCAGATTATCAATCACTTTGGCAAAACCCTTTCGATCAAGTGTAACCTCATACGCCTCAGCCGTAACTTCCCACTCTACATCAGGATACAGAGGTTTCAAAAAAGCGAGCCGTTCGTCAAGAAGTTCTCCTATCTCGAACGTTTCAATGCTCTCTTGTTCCATTTGTTTCTTGATTAAATAATCAAGCTCATTATACCGTTCTTTTAGCATCACTGTTGCCATCTCTATACGGTCAAGACGCTTAATGCTTTTTTCGTCACTGTTCGTTTTACGCAACATCGAGAGATTAGCGGTAATCGTATTGATAGGTAAATTGAGTTCATGGAGGGTTTCTTTTGAAAAGCGGTCTAAATGATTAAAATATTCTTTGAGCGGTTCCATGGCTACAATTACAACCACTTTTCCCATTCCGATACCCAACATCAGGGCTAATAATATGATGATACCCCACTGATGAACCTTTACTACTTCATAGACAATATAAATACTTCCAACTATAATTGCCACACTCATCATATACAAAGTGATCAGTGCAATCTCTACATTACGGAACAAGTCGGTACCCAAATCCGCGCACGTTAAGTATTTGTGCACTACCTATTAAATGTTTGAGTCTATTGATATAAACACGGATAGCTCCCTCGCTCATCATTTCCGAAGCACTCCACAGCTCTTCGATCATCATCTCTTTGGTAACTACCTCACCTGCGTTACGTATGAATAACGCCATCAATTGATACTCTTTTGGGGTCAGTATAATCTCATTGTCATCCACTAAAATTCGTTTACGTGATTCATCCAGTACCAATGATCCTAACGAATGCTGTTGGTTCATCGCTTTCGCCCTGCGTAATAACACACCCAATCGCATGATCAACTCTTGAGTCTCAAACGGTTTTTTGAGGTAATCATCTGCTCCGTTTTCATAGGCGGTTGAGAGTGTTTGCATATCGCAGTGCGAAGTCAGAAACATCGCAGGTGTTTGATCATCAGCCCTACGCAATGAACGCAATAGAGACAAACCATCAAGTAGTGGGACATTCACATCCAGAAGATAACCATCAAACTTTTTGACATACGTCGCTTCGAGGGCTTCATTCCCATTGCGACACAAAGTTACTTCGTAGCCTTCTTCTTCGAGAACATCTTGAATCGATTCTCCAAAAAGAAGATCATCCTCCAAAAGCAGCAGTTTAATCGACACGCTCAATGGACCATCTTAGAGTTTCACCCGCCATCATAGGTACGACTTCACCGTACATCTCAGGAACAACAAAATCGCGTTTTGCCAGCACTACTTCTTTGTACTCAGGACAAATACCGTAAATTCTTTGAGCATTGTCACTGACAAATGCTTGAAGATTATCCAGTGCATTGTGCTGCTCAAAAATCTCACATAATAATTGCAAAGCTATGGGTGCGGTAAAGACCCCTGCCCCACACCCGCACGACTCTTTTTTATGTTTAGGATGTGGTGCTGAATCGGAGCCAAACATCACTTTTGGATGGGCTGCGAGGGCAGTTTTCAAAAGGGCATCTCTGTCATGCGGACGTTTGGCTATCGGCTTGCAAAAGAGATGCGGACGTAACATCCCCCCTGCCACATCATCAAGCGTAATCATCAAATGGTGTACAGTGATCGTAGCGTACAGGTTTTCATAGCGATCAAGCATCTCAACCGCTTCACGAGTCGTGATATGTTCCATAATGATTTTAAGTTTCGGAAAATTACTGGCAAGCATCTCATAGACACTCATAAACTCCGCTTCGCGATCCATCACAAATCCCATCGTCTCACCATGTACGCACAAAACTATCCCCAAATCCGACATTGCCTCTAATGTCTCACGCATCGGCTCAATGTCAAAGTTGACTACACCCCCCTCAGAGTTCGTCGTTGCACCACTGGGATAAATCTTAACTGCCGTAATATGGTCACGTGCACTTTCTAAAAATTCACGACTGTAGTGTTGATAAAAAAGAGTCATATACGGTTCAAAATCATCCCCTTCCATAGCCTCTTTAATACGATGCCAATACGCTTTTACCGCCTCAATTGTTGTTACAGGAGGAACAAGATTGGGCATTACAATCGCCCCGCTGAAACTGTAGGAGGTTAGCGGTGCTACGATTTTAAGCATATCTTCATCACGAAGATGGAGGTGCATATCCAATGGCATCATTAAAGAAAGTGTTTGCATAAGGCTAGTCCTTGAGTTTATTTTTAGCGTCTAATATCAGTGCATTAAGGGCTGCTTCATATCGTAGCGCTTCATTTTTATCCGTTGATTCAAAACGGGTCACTAAAACAGGAGTCGTATTGCTCGCACGCACTAAGCCCCATCCCTTATCAAATATCACCCGAACACCATCTACTTGTATAATTTCCACGATTGCAGGAAAATCAACCGGTGGATTTTTGAGTAACTCTTTGAGCTTATCAATCAGTAAAAACTTTTCGCTCTCAGTGGTTGATACTTTGATTTCTTCGGTTGAAAATACTTGCGGTAGTTTTGCAATCTCGGCATCCAAATCAACCCCTTGTTGTATCAGCTCCAACATCCGCAACGTAGCATAGATCGCATCGTCGTATCCAAAATAGCGATCCGCGAAAAAGACATGCCCGCTCACTTCGCAGGCTAAATCTGCCCCAACCTCTTTCATCTTGACTTTTAGATTGGAGTGCCCCGTTTTATACATGATGGCCGTTGCTCCACGTTCACGTAATGTATCGTACATCACTTGCGAACATTTCACCTCACCGATAACCGTCGGCTTATCCATTTTTAATGCGAACAAAAGGGCCATAATGTCCCCTTTTATATTGTTTTTATGGGTTAAAACGGCAATACGGTCAGCATCTCCATCATAGGCAAATGCAATATCTCCCTCTTTTTCTAGGAGTTTTTTAATATCTTCAAGATTATGTTCTTCGCTAGGATCGGGGTGATGGTTTGGGAAAGTGCCGTCTGGATCCGTATAAATCCCTTTGGTATTAAGTTCAAGCTTGTTAAAAATATCTTCTATAGCCAATCCGGCAACACCATTACCGCAGTCGTATACAATACGCTGCTTCATCCCTTTTAAATGAGAAAATGCACTGATCATATACTCTTTGTAACGACTCAAAGCATCGATTTCAATAACATTTCGTTCACATTTTACAGGGAAAGGCATCGTGTCGATCTTACGTCCAAGAGCATAGATCGATTCACCGAAAAAAGGAGATTTATTAATGGTAATTTTGAAGCCGTTGTATTCGCTAGGGTTGTGAGAACCTGTTATCATAACAGAAGCGCATGCAGTAAGACCGTCAAAAGAGTGGTAGTTACAAAAGTAGTTGACAGGTGTGAGCACCATACCCATACACAATACCGTCATCCCTCCAGCATTCAAACCTGCTGTAAGGTACTCAAATAAAATCGGAGAGTGACTTCGGGCATCGTATCCGACAGCCACAACAGTACCAAAAGGCTTTATCTCTTGCGCCAATGCCTCGCCCAATCGGGTGATGGTCGCTTCATTTAGCTCTTGTTCAAAAATGCCTCGAATATCGTATTCTCGATAAATGCTCATAGTTTTCCCATCAAAGTCAAAGATGGAGAAATTATAGCGTGAGGTTTCTAAATAGCCCTTTTAAACTCTGGATAGGCTTCCAGTCCACATTCGCTTACGTCAAGCCCCTGCATTTGCTCTTCATCCGTTGCTCTAAAAGGAAATACTTTGTTAATAAGATAGATCGCAATATACGAAATCGTAAAGACAAAGATGGCGATTTCCGCCACCCCTTTGAGCTGATTCATAAAAGTGATATCTTTTGCCGTATCGCTAGCAAAAATTCCAACGGCAAGCGTCCCCCAAACACCATTGACCAAATGAACCGACAGTGCCCCAACCGGATCGTCTATGTGTACTTTGTCAAACAATGGAATCGCAAGAACAACCAAAATTCCGCCAATAAAACCAATGGCCAATGCATCATAAAGAGTAAACAGATGTGCCCCTGCGGTAACTGCCACCAATCCGCCAAGAGCACCATTGAGAATCATCGTAATATCAAAAAGTTTGTAACGCATGTAAATCAAAATTCCCGCCGAAATCGCTCCAGCAAGACCTGCTATATTGGTATTAAAAATCGTTAACGCTACACTGTCTGCTAGCTCTTTAGTAGAAATACCACCTACTGATCCGCCGTTGAATCCGAACCATCCAATCCACAACAACATGGCGCCCAAAACAACCAACGGGATATTGGAGGCAGGAATAACACGCATTTGATCATGGACGTATCGACCTCTTCGTGAACCGATTATCAAAATAGCCGCCAATAACGCCCATCCACCCGTAGAGTGAATAACAGTAGAACCTGCCAAATCAACCATATTCAAATCAAATAAAGTATCTTTTAACCAATCGCTTCCCCAACTGATGTTAACCGCTGTTGGATAGATAAATGCTCCCATGATAATCGTAAAAATAGTAAGAGGGAAAAGCTTTGCCCGCTCACCAACACCCCCACTCATAATGTTGATCGCTTTGCCGACAAAGGCCATCTGAAACATAAAAAATGCCCATTTGCTCATTGTTGCACTTTGCAGTTCACCAAAAGCCAAGCCATATCCGACCAATATAAATGCCATCGATGCCACGGCATAAATCATCACATTCACCGTCAAAACACTCGAAACATTTTTGGTTCGAACGAGTCCAGCTTCCAGCATCGCAAAACCGGGAACCATTAAAATAATTAAGGTAATAGAGAAAAGAGTAAAGAGGGTATCGATAACGTAAGCAGTATCCATAAGCATCACCTTTAATTTGAGATAAAGGCGTGCATTATAGCTCCAATTTAAAAAATTGGAAAAGAAAAGTTGATTAAAATTTAATCAGGAATGGTTAAATAGCTTCGCTATCGGTTTCACCCGTACGAATACGAACGATTTTACTAATATCGGTGATAAAGATTTTACCATCACCGATTTTACCCGTACGAGCCGCTTCGACAACGGTGTTAACGACTTGATCTACCATCGAGTCATCTACCACCATCTCCATTTTGATTTTAGGAATAAAGTCAACAACATACTCAGCACCGCGATATAACTCGCTGTGCCCTTTTTGACGACCGTATCCTTTTACTTCACTTACCGTCATACCCGTAATACCGATTTCAGCAAGGGCATCTTTTACATCTTCGAGTTTAAATGGTTTAATAACCGCTTCAATTTTTTTCATTCTCAATTCCTTTATAAGTTAAATCCGCGTTCACCGTGAACTGACTCGTCAAGACCCATACTCTCTTGCTCTTCGTCAACACGTGAACCTTGGGTAATTGCCATAGCGATATAATACACCACAACCGTTCCAATTAAGGTAAACGCACCCACAATTGCAACCGATTCTAGCTGAACCATGATTTGACCCATGCGATCTCCTGAAGCTTTGAGCGGACCATCCCACAACAATGCTTGATCATTGACTGCAAAGATACCGGTTGCAATTGCACCCCATAAACCTGCAAGGAAGTGTACCCCAAATGCATCAAGACTGTCATCGTATCCGAAAATTTTCTTCATAACCATAACACCAAAGAAAGCAACCAAGGCACCAATCACACCAATGATAAATGCCCCTTGAACAAGAACAAAACCAGCTGCTGGCGTAATAGCGACCAAACCTGCGATTGCCCCTGTAGCTGCACCTAATAAAGTAGCTTTTTTATAGACCATATATTCTACAGCCATCCATGTAACTGTTGCTACTGCTGCAGCAATCGTTGTCGTTAAATACGCAACACCTGCGATGGCATTTGCACCAAACGCTGATCCGCCGTTAAAACCGTACCAACCGAACCAAAGAAGACCTGCTCCAAGAGCTGTTAAGATAACACTTGCAGGTTTCATAGCTACTTTTGGATAACCGGCACGTTTGCCAACTAATACAGCCAATACCAAACCAGCCAAACCACCGTTCATATGAACAACTGTACCACCGGCGAAGTCAAGAGCACCTAGGTTGAAGAGGTAACCGCCACCCCACACCATATGCGTAATCGGAGCATAAACAACCAATACCCAAATAGCCGTAAAGACCATCCATGTTGAAAACTTAATACGTTCAATCACAGAGCCTGAAGCAATCGCAACAGTAATCGCTGCAAATGTCCCTTGGAAAACCACAAATACAAACTTAGGATACAACTGACCCAAATCAACGTTCGTTAAATCAGTCCATGCAATACCGTTAAGCATTACATTGTCAAATCCACCGATAATTTGATTCATTGATCCATCTGCCGTACCAAATGCAATCGAATATCCGGCGATAATCCAAACAATAAAGGCAACCACAAAAGCACCAAATACCATAGCATAGGTATTAAGTACATTTTTTGCTCTCGTCATCCCACCGTAGAACAATGCCAAACCAACAGGTGTCATAAGCATTACTAATGCTGTTGACATCATCATCCAGGCTGTATCACCTGAATTTAATACAGGTTCAACCACAGCAGCCGCATCTTCTGCTAATGCCAAGATCGGCAAAAGTAATAATGATAAAATGAATTTCTTCATCTATACTCCTTTTAATGTGTTCTAAAACTCACTCACCATTCTACAGGAGCAATAAATCAATTGGCTTAAATATATGATTAAAATTTAATCAGTAGCATTTTTCAGTTAAAATCATCACTTAAGCCTCATTGGGTTATAATCGGCGACTTAATCTTCACTTTTCGGGGACTGCATGAACGATCTGCTAGACAACAGCGAAATTCACGATATTAATATAGAAGACACACTCAAGAGCAGTTATCTTGACTACTCTATGAGCGTTATTATTGGGCGAGCACTGCCTGATGTACGTGATGGACTTAAACCGGTTCACCGCCGTATTTTGTACGCGATGGATAAACTCAATCTTTCCGCAGGTGCTAAATACAAAAAATCAGCCCGTATTATCGGGGATGTTATCGGACAGTATCACCCGCACGGTGATACATCTGTTTATGACGCCTTGGTTCGTATGGCACAACCATTTGCGATGCGCGTACCATTGGTTGACGGTCAAGGTAACTTTGGTTCTGTTGATGGGGACAACGCGGCTGCTATGCGTTATACGGAAGCACGTATGACCCGTTATGCGGGAGAGCTACTCAAAGATCTTGAAAAAGATACCGTTAACATGGTGGATAACTATGACGGTACTACCCAAGAACCGGTAGTACTTCCTACACGTGTACCGAATCTTCTAATTAATGGTTCAAGCGGTATTGCTGTTGGTATGGCCACCAATATCCCTCCTCATAACCCTAACGAAGTCCTAAGCGCACTAGTACACCTTATGGATAATCCGGATGCTTCTCTCATCGAAATCATGCAGTTTATCAAAGCCCCTGATTTCCCTACAGGCGGAACGATCTACGGTAAAAAAGGGATTTTAGACGCTTATGAAACCGGTCGTGGTCGTATTCGCGTTCGTGCTAAAACACACATCGAGAAAAAAGCGAATAAAGACGTAATCGTCATTGATGAGCTTCCCTATCAGGTCAACAAAGCACGCTTAATAGAAACCATTGCTGATTTAGTAAAAGACAAGTTTATCGAAGGCATCAGTGAGATACGTGATGAATCTGACCGTGAAGGTATCCGTGTTGTCATCGAACTAAAACGCGATGCGATGAGCGAAATCGTTCTTAACAACCTTTATAAATCCACCAATATGGAAACGACTTTTGGGATCATTATGCTCTCAGTTTTCAATCAAGAGCCTCGTATCTTTACGCTATTGGAAATGTTGGGTCATTTCATCAATCACCGTAAAACGGTTATTATCCGCCGTACGATTTTCGATCTTGAAAAAGCAAAAGCCCGCGCACATATTTTGGAAGGTTTGAAAAAAGCGCTTGATCATATCGAAGCGATTATCAAACTGATTCGTGCGAGCAAAGACGGTGAAAGCGCTAAAGAAGGACTGATCAGCGAGTTCGGATTCTCTCCAATCCAAGCGCAAGCCATCTTGGACATGCGTCTTCAGCGCCTTACGGGTCTTGAACGTGATAAAATCGAAAACGAGCTCAAAGAGATCTTGGCTCATGTCGAATACCTCGAGTCTATTCTTCGCAGTGAAGAAGTACTCAAAGGTATCATCAAAGATGAGTTCATCGAACTCGTTGAACAATTCAATATTCCACGCGTAACCGATATCGAAGACAATTATGATGACATTAATATCGAAGATTTGATTCCTAATGAGCCAATGGTCGTTACCATCAGTCACCGTGGTTACATCAAACGTGTTCCATTAGCCTCTTATGAAAAACAGCGTCGTGGTGGAAAAGGTAAAGTTGCTGTTACCACGTACGATGATGACTTCATCGAGAAATTCTATACGTGTAACACTCATGATACGCTCATGTTCGTTACCGATCGAGGACAGCTTCACTGGTTAAAAGTGTATAAAATTCCTGAGGGTTCTCGTACGGCTAAAGGAAAAGCAGTGGTTAACCTCATTAACCTCGAAGCGGATGAGAAGATTCGTTCAATCATCCCTACAACCGATTTTAATGACAATAAATCACTCGTCTTCTTTACCCAAAATGGTATCGTTAAACGAACAGCACTCAGTGAATTTTCAAATGTTCGTAGTAATGGTGTACGTGCGATCGTCCTGGATGATGATGATGCATTGATCACGGCGCACATTGCCAATGAAGAGACCAAATACCTCTTCATAGTCACTAAATTCGCACAATGTATCAAATTTGAAATCGAAAAAACCCGTGACCAAGGACGAAGTACTCGTGGTGTTCGCGGTATTAAGTTCAAAGTCGAAGGCGACGTTGTCGTTGATGCAAACATCATTAAAAGTGACGAGCAAGAAATCCTAATGGTGAGTGAAAAAGGGATTGGTAAGCGTACCACTGCAGAAGAATACCGTCTTACTAACCGAGCAGGTTCAGGCGTAATCGCAATGAAGCTCAATGCTAAAACAGGAACAACGGTCGTAGGATGTCTAATGGTAGACGAAACCATGGACATGATGGCTCTGACAAAAGCCGGTAAAATGATCCGTGTTGATATGCAAACCATTGCTAAATCAGGACGTAATACCAGCGGTGTCTATATCATCAAAGGTGACGATGTCAAGAGTATTTCACGATGTCCAAAAACAGAAGTGGATGAAGATGATGAAGGCGAAAATACAGAAGAAAACGAAGGCACATTAATTTTGGAATAGTACTTGCTTTAGGTTAGATACTATTTTAGCCTATTGAAGGAAATTAACCATGAAGTATTCAGCAGCTCTTGCCTTGCTTTTAAGTATCACTACTTTGCAAGCAGGTTTTTTAAGCCCAACTAATGCATCAGGAGAAAAAGTCCGATGCGTTTACAGTGGCACAGATGGTAACTGTGTTGAACCCGCACTAGAGTCTTCACATCAACTCGTTATTACTGTTTTTGGACAAGGTGTTGCTCCAACGGTAACGGCATCTCCTGCACAAGCGTATGCCCTTGCTAAGCGTGCTGCACTTGCTGATGGCTATCGCCAAATTGCTGAACGAATCAAAGGTGTCCATATTGAAGGACAAGACTCAGTCAAGAACATGATGTTGCAACGTTCAACAGTTCGTACTTCCGTTGACGCTATGGTACGTGGTGCCAATGTCATGGATACAACATTCAAAGATGGTTTATGCGAAGTGGAACTCGAAATCGTACTTTCTTACTCACAGTTTTCACACTAATCAGCATATCAGCCCTTATGGGCGATGAATATTTGATTGGATATCGTCTTACAACTCAAAACTCAACCTTAGTTTCTGACCGAATAAGCGTTTCCAAATCCATGACCCCTTGTCTTGGTTCAAAACAAGAGAGTTTATTTCTTCCTCGTCAGCCTTCTCAAAAACTTCAAGCACTTCTTAATACCCATGAAGATGAATTTATAGAATTTGCCACACAACAAACCATCAAACTACAAAGCCATCAAAATATAACCAATCATGAGCATACTTCCAGTGATTCCATGACACTGCCTACCCAGTGTTATATTGTCGATTTTAATGATGATTCTGTTACAATTTCACTATTAAAATAGCTCAAGGGACCGAATGAAAATTGCGATAGTCGAAGATGATATCAATATGCGTAAATCACTAGAAATCGCTATGAGTGATTATAATGAATACGACGTTCATACGTTTAAAAGCCCAAAAGATGCTCTCAAAAAGCTCGATGATACCTTTGATCTCATCATCAGTGACATCAATATGCCCGGAATGGATGGTATTGAATTTGTCAAAAGCTTAAACGGAAAATTTGAAGTTATCTTTATTACCGGTAATGCTACGTTGACTCGTGCTATTGAATCCATACAACTTGGAGTCAAAGACTTTTTACTCAAACCTTTTGAGATTGAAACACTCATTGCAGCAATACAACGCAGTGCCAATATTCAGCAAAAAGTGAAAAAAAGCGGTGCCAAATGTACCCTCAAAACAGGTACTTTTCTAGGTACTTCACCTGCTTTGGAAAAACTGCTCAACTACATTGACAAAGCCGCAAAAACCGATGCTAATATCATGCTGTTAGGCGAAAGCGGTGTCGGTAAAGAAGTCTTTGCCTGCCACGTTCATGACAAATCGCTTCGAAATGAGAAACCATTCATCGCAATCAACATGGCTGCAATTCCTGAAAATTTGATAGAAAGTGAACTTTTTGGATTTGAAAAAGGGTCCTTCACCGATGCTACTGAGGGTAAAATAGGTCAATTCGAACTTGCAAATGGTGGGACACTTTTTTTAGATGAAATTGCAGAAATGCCTTATGCTCTTCAAGCAAAACTCTTACGTGTGCTTCAAGAGCGTGAGATTCGCCGTCTTGGATCTTCAAAAAGTACAAAAATCGATGTTCGTATCATTACCGCAACCAATGCCAACTTACAACAAAATATTACGGATGGAAAATTTAGAGAAGATCTCTATTATCGGCTTAATACCATTCCTCTAAGCATTCCTCCCTTACGAGAACGTCAAGAAGAAATTATTCCCATAGCTACTGCAATATTGCAGCAAAATTGCAGTCAATATGGATTTGCATCTAAGGTATTTGATACCGATGCTATCGAAGCACTGGAAGGCTATACCTGGCCTGGGAACATTCGAGAACTTATCTCTGTCGTTGAACGCTCCGCAATATTGAGTGATACGGATATTATTGGCGTCGAAGACCTATTCTTAGAAGCACGAGGGTTTGGAAGAGTTTAAACAGTTCAAAGTCCCCATTGGATATAATCGCATTTCCATAAAACCTGAGGAATTTTTCATGAAACTTTATAATGTTGCTATTGTCGGTGCTAGTGGTGCTGTAGGGGAAGAGATTTTGCGTGTACTGGAAGAAATCGATTTTCCGTATGCTAAAATCATCCCACTTGCAAGTGCACGAAGTGCTGGAAATACTGTCAGCTTTAACGATCAAGAACTCGTCATTCAAGAGCTAACAACAACCATCTTTGATGAAGAGAAAATAGAAATAGCATTGTTTAGTGCAGGCGGTAATATCTCTGCTGAGTTTGCCCCTTATGCCGCAGCGGCAGGTGCAGTTGTCATTGATAACACCAGTCACTTTCGTATGTACGACGATGTTCCACTAGTCGTTCCTGAAGTAAATCCTGAAGATATAGGACAATGGCGTAATCGCGGTATTATCGCAAATCCAAACTGTTCAACCATTCAAATGGTCCAAGCACTCAAACCTCTTGATACTGCATATGATCTTGTGCGTATTGATGTCAGTACCTATCAAGCAACCTCAGGTGCTGGAAAATCTGCTATGGAAGAGCTTGTTGAACAAATGCAGGCATTTTTCGCATTTACCCTCGATGATACAGAACCAAAAAAATTCCCTCATCGTATTGCTCTCAATGCTATTCCACAAATTGATTCTTTTACTGACACTGGTTATACCAAAGAAGAACTAAAGATGGTCAACGAAACTCAAAAGATAATGCACAAAGAGATCGAAGTAAGTGCAACCTGCGTACGTATCCCAACATTACGGGGTCATGCTGAAACATTGACTTTGACATTCGATGGTGCAGTGGATGCGAATGAAGCGCGTGAGCTATTGCGTAAATCTCCTAATATCATCGTTCTTGATGAACCAAGCGAGAGCCTTTACCCAATGCCATCGTTATGTATGGATCAAAACGAAACCTTTGTCGGACGTATTCGCAGTGATCTTTATCGTGATAATGTACTTCATATGTGGGTTGTCGCCGATAACCTTCGTGTAGGTGCTGCAACTAATGCTGTGCGAATTGCCCAAAAATGGGTAGAGATGCAAGGAGAGTAACAATGCATTTTTTAGAAAATATATTTGAACAAGGTATTTGGAGCTCACGACTTATTATTCTTTTGGCAGTAGTCTTTGGCTTACTTGGAGCTTTTATACTCTTTGCTATCGCCAGCTTTGATATTTATAACACCATGCTTTATGTTATCAATACCTATGCTACTCATGCGCATCCTGAACATTTTCACGAAGAAGTGGTCGGCGGCATCATCGGTGCGGTTGACTTATACCTCATTGGCGTGGTTATGATTATTTTCTCATTTGGTTTGTACGAGCTATTTATTTCCGAAATTGACCCTGCAAAAGATAGAGATGGTCATGAAAATCAACTATTAGCGGTTCATTCACTCGATCAGCTTAAAGATAAAATATCCAAGGTTATCGTAATGGTCCTAGTAGTCGGTTTTTTCCAAAAAGTAGGACATACCGTGTTTACCGGGGCATTAGAATTGCTCTATCTCGCCCTTTCGATCACAGCGGTTGCTGTTGGTCTTTATTTCTTGAGTAAAGTAGGTCACCATGAGTAAAATTTTCGTAGACGCTTGTTTTGGTAAAGAAACCCCCTACACTCCCGTTTGGATGATGCGTCAAGCTGGACGTTATTTACCTGAGTATATGGCCGTGCGCCGTCGTGCCGGAAACTTTCTCAATCTTTGTCATGCTCCCGATATGGCTGCTGAAGTCACTATCCAGCCACTTGATATTGTGGGTGTGGATGCTGCCATACTGTTTAGTGATATTTTAGTTATCCCTAATGAGATGGGAATGCAACTCGATTTTGTACAAGGCGAGGGTCCCGTTTTTGAAAAACCAATTGAAACCGAAGAAGATCTAAACGATTTAATCGGCGGAGATGAAGCGGCTTCAAAACTTACCTACGTTTACGATACTATCAAGCTGTTACGTTCACAACTCGATGCACGTACCGATAACAAAGCATTGATCGGTTTTACAGGTGCGCCATGGACCCTTGCTACTTATATGATCGAGGGGCATGGAACCAAAACCTACAACGTCTGTAAAAAGATGATGTATTCCAATCCAAAGCTTCTCCATAAAATACTGCGTAAAGTGACCGATGTCGTCAAGCTGTATATGGAAAAACAAATCCAATCAGGCATTGACGTTGTTCAAATCTTTGACAGTTGGGCTGCCGCAATCGAACCCTCTAAATACGACGAATTTTCGTGGAGCTATATGGTTGAAATCGCGGAATATTTAAAAGAAAAATACCCACACATTCCCGTCATCATGTTTCCAAAAGGAATACCTTCATTTTTAGACCATGTCTATGGAAACTTTGACGTATTCGGCGTTGACTGGAGCACTCCAATGGCTCTGGCAAAAGAAAAGCTGGGTGACCGCTACGTTCTTCAAGGAAATATGGAGCCATGCCGTTTGTACTCCAAAGAAGAGACAACCGCATCCGTGGAAGAGATTCAAAAAATCATGTGTGGTAAACGCCATATTTTCAATCTAGGTCATGGGATTTTACCCGATGTTCCCGTCGAACATGCACAACACTTTGTCAGTGAATGTCAAAGAGTAAGTAAAAAATCTTAATATGAACACCATCTTCGGTCCTATCCATTCACGCCGCTTTGGCGTGTCACTAGGGATCGACCTCTCTTCATCCACAAAACAATGTAACTTTGATTGTCTTTACTGTGAATTAGCCCCCATGCAAGCTATCACGCAACAACATGAGATAACTCCCATTGCAACTATCATCACCGATTTAACCCATGCCCTCACCCAGCATCCCAATATAGATGTCATTACCCTCACTGCCAACGGGGAACCCACGATGTACCCCTATCTTGAGGAACTCATCGATCAAATCGACACTGTAAAAGGGGATAAACAAACGCTTATCCTCTCCAATAGCGCCTATTTATCTAATTCAAAAGTCTTTCAAGCCCTTCTCAAGCTTGACCAAGTCAAACTTTCCCTAGATGCAGCCACCTCGGAAGTCTTCTATAAGATTGATCGTCCGGCAGAGGGAATCAATATCGAGGACATCATAAGTTCTATTGAAAAATTTTCACATGTTTATCGTGGAAAACTTTTTATTGAGATTCTTTTTGTCCGAGGGCTTAATGATACATGTGAGGAAATAGCTGCACTCAATAAAGCATTGTTGCCCATATCCTGCGAACGCATCGATATCGGAACCATTGACAGACCTCCAGCTTATCCCGTGGAAGGACTCAATTTTACGGAGCTCTTTGAGTTATCACACTACTTTGATACCACTTTACCTATTCACATTGTCTCCCGTACCCACGCGCAAGCCATTCCTTCCTATTTTACCAGTAATGAGATTCTTACAACACTGGACAAACGTCCTTTGACCGAAGATGACATCAACGCCCTTTTCGACGACACCTCAAAAAAACGGTTTCAAATACTGTTAGATGAAGAAAAAATCAGCACAATTGAGCGTTCAAATATCATTTTTTATCTCCCATCCAAAAATAATGCGCGAAAACGCCCAAAATTGCCTAAAAAATCTTGACAATTAAGATAAAGCTCACTATAATTACGACCTCTTAAACATTCCGGATTAGCTCAGCGGTAGAGTAGGTGACTGTTAATCACTTGGTCACTGGTTCGAATCCAGTATCCGGAGCCACTTCTTTCAAGTCAAATCATAAAAAACACCCAATTTCTAAAATTAATACTCAAATTTTATTTTCAATCCCTAACTACTTAGCTATCTAAGCAATATTTCACTATAATTCCCTAATATAGACGGAGACAGGAGTATTATGAAAGGTATTATTTTAGCTGGAGGCAGCGGTACACGACTTTACCCAATCACAAAAGGGGTTAGTAAGCAACTCGTCCCCATCTATGATAAGCCAATGGTATATTATCCTCTCTCTGTATTAATGCTTGCTGGTATCACCGAAGTTCTTATTATTTCCACTCCGACTGATTTACCGCGTTTTGAAGAACTGTTAGGAGATGGTAGTGACATTGGTATGCGCTTTGAGTACTGCGTACAACCTAGTCCAGATGGTTTAGCACAAGCATTTATCCTTGGTGCAGATTTTATTGGAAGCGATGATGTTTGTCTTGTATTAGGTGATAATATCTTTCATGGTCATGGCCTTACTAAACTACTCGCTCAATCGGTTCGAAATGTTACTGAAGATAAAAAAGCAACGGTATTTGGTTATTGGGTCAAAGACCCTGAACGCTATGGTGTTGCTGAATTTGATAAAGCAGGTAATGTTTTATCTATCGAAGAAAAACCTCTTAAACCGAAAAGTTCTTATGCCGTTATCGGACTTTACTTTTATCCCAACAGTGTTGTTCAGATTGCTAAAAACATTAAACCATCCGATCGTGGAGAGCTAGAGATCACCACTGTCAATCAAGAATACCTAGCCCAAAATGCTCTTAAAGTAGAATTGATGGGACGTGGATATGCATGGCTAGATACAGGAACACACGAAAGCCTTCTGGAAGCCAGCATGTTTATCCAAACCATTGAAAACCGTCAAGGTCTCAAAGTTGCCTGCTTGGAAGAGATCGCTTTTGAAATGGGATACATCACAAAAGAAAAATTGCTCGAACTGGCTAAACCATTATCCAAAAACCAATATGGTCAATACTTGATCCGTAGAGCTCATGAGGGGAAAATCGGCGAATGACCTTTACTCGTACTGCCATACCAGATGTTGTTTTAATCGATCCAGTTATCCATGGAGATGATCGTGGCTATTTTGTTGAAACTTTTCGTGGAGACAAGCTCGAAAAATTCTTAGGTTTTAATGCCCCTTTTTGTCAAGATAATGAAAGTAAAAGTTCATACGGTGTTTTACGTGGACTGCACTACCAACTCCCCCCATTTGCTCAGACTAAACTGGTTCGTGTCATTGAGGGAGAAGTACTGGACGTTGCCGTTGATATCCGAAAAGGCTCTCCAACCTTTGGACAACATATAGCCGTACGCTTAAGTGGTGAGAACAAACGCCAATTATTTATCCCTCGAGGTTTTGCACATGGATTTGTCGTGCTCAGTGAAACCTGTACCTTTGCCTATAAAGTAGATAATTATTATAGCCCAGAGTGTGATCGTGGGATTGCGTTTGATGATCAAGCTCTAAACATTGATTGGATTGCCGAGCTATCTAAATTGCAACTTTCCACTAAAGACACAAAGCAACCTCTCTTTAGTAATGCAGATCATTTTACGTTTGGTGATAATTTGTATGCGTAAAATTTTAGTCACTGGTGAAAATGGACAATTAGGAAGTGAGTTAAAAGAACTAAGTGTTTTGTACCCGCAATATCAATTTACCTTCACTGACCGTAATACTCTTGATCTCACTAATCTTTGTAAGATAGAAGACTATTTTGACGATAAACACTTTGACAGTATTATCAACTGTGCCGCCTATACGGCTGTAGACAAAGCCCAGTCCGAAGAAGACCTCGCTAATACTATCAACCATCGCGCGGTTTCATTACTTGCAAAAATAGCGAAAAAGAAAACTATTTCCCTAATCCATATCTCAACCGATTACGTATTTGATGGACAAAACTATCGCCCTTACATCGAAACGGATCCAACCGATCCACAAGGAGTGTATGGTCGTACCAAACGAGATGGAGAAAATGCTATTCTTGAAGCATCTCCTCACAACAGCATTATCATTCGTACCTCATGGGTTTATTCGAGCTTTGGTAATAACTTTGTTAAAACCATGCTCCGCTTAGGCAAAGAACGCGACAGTTTAGGCGTCATTTTTGATCAAATAGGTACCCCGACTTATGCACGTGATTTGGCAAAAGCACTTTTAGATATTCTTCCTAAAATCAAAAATAATTCCCCTGAAATCTACCACTACAGTAATGATGGGGTTACCAGCTGGTATGACTTTGCGTCAGTTATCTTTGAACTCTCGAAAATTAATTGTCATGTGAATCCAATCACCGCCGAAGAATACCCTCTTCCTGCCCCTAGACCCCATTACAGTCTGCTGAATAAAGCAAAAATAAAAAATGACTTCGGCATTACCATTCCATATTGGAAAAATAGTCTAAAAGAGTGTATTGAACTATTAGGAGAAAAACTATGAAAACCATTTTAGTCACCGGATGTGCCGGATTCATCGGCAGTAATTTCGTCCCCTATTTTTTAGCAAAATATCCCGATATCCGTCTTATCAATCTTGATTTACTCACTTATGCTGGAGATATGGAAAATCTTTTCGATGCACCACAAGGTGATCGTCATATCTTCGTAAAAGGGGATATTTGCGATCGTCCTTTAGTAGAATCACTTTTTAATCAATATGATATTCGTGGTGTCATTCACTTTGCAGCTGAGAGTCATGTTGACAACTCTATTAAAAACCCTGGTGTGTTTATCCAGACTAATGTCAACGGAAGCTTTACTCTCATCGATGTTGCCTATAAGTCATGGATGGAAAAACCTTTTGTCTATAAGATAGGATATGAAGGATGCCGCTTCCATCATATCTCTACTGACGAAGTGTATGGAACCCTAGGTGAGACAGGTTTATTCACCGAAGAGACATCTTATGCGCCCAACAGCCCCTACAGTGCATCAAAAGCTGGAAGCGATATGATCGTTCGCTCATACCATCATACGTATGGAATGAACACTGTTATCACGAACTGCTCTAACAACTATGGTCCTAAACAGCATGATGAAAAACTGATCCCAACGATTATCCGAAAAGCATTCGCTGGTGAAAATATCCCAATCTATGGTGACGGTAAAAATATCCGTGACTGGCTGTATGTATTAGATCATTGCAAAGGAATCGATCTCGTATATAGTACTGGCCGTAGCGGAGAAGTGTATAATATTGGCGGGCGTAATGAGCGTAACAACAATCAGATTGCTGAACGTATTTGTACACTCCTTGATACCATAAAACCTAAATCAGACGGCACAAGCTATCAGAGTCTCATCACCTATGTCGAAGACCGCGCTGGACATGATCGTCGCTATGCCATTGATGCTACCAAGATCGAAAATGAACTTGGGTGGAAAGCTCAAGAGACGTTTGATACGGGGATTGTTAAAACGATTGAATGGTATTTGCAAAAATACAGCCAAAATATTTAAATATGCCTATTTTAAAAGACGTTAAACGAGCACTTATTCTTCGATGCGGAGCATTGGGAGATCTTGTCTATGCTACTAGCGCCATTGATGCTCTCAAAGCCCAATATGGAGAAGATATTATCATCGACTTCATAACGACTCCAGGTACTGCTAAACTTTTTGAATTTGACCCTCGCGTAAATCAGACATTTCATCTAAAACACAAAAAGCTTCCTATTTGGCTTAGTCCGCAAAAGCGTGCTATCATTCGATCATCAAACCAAAAACCCTATGATTTATTTATCAATTTCGAAATGGGTAAACAATTTTTGTCTCTCTCTCAAGCCATCAATGCAAAACATAAAACTGGATGGTTTTTTAGTAATCCAGACCTTTCCAATGTCACGCATATGGTTGATATTTGCAAATCTTTTTATGCGCCGGTCATTGCATCTGAAATACTGCAAGATGCATCTCCCCGAATTATGGGTAAATCTTTTTCAGAAGTACAAAGCAAACTCAATCTCCCGGAGCAGTTTCTTGTTCTTAGCCCCAGTAATTCTCATAATAAAAAAAGTAGACTCAATCACCGCGCATGGCCCCAAACTCACTGGAAAAACCTTATTGCCCTACTGCCGCCAAAATTACCGGTTATCATGGTCGGAGGAAAAGGGGAAGAAGCATTTTTCGAAACAATCAAACCCTATCCATCTCAAGTTATCGATCTTGTCGGGAAAACATCGATCTCCGAAATGATTGCCATCATTGATCAAGCAAAAGCTCTTATAGTTACCGATACAGGCACAGCACATATTGCCTCAGCTCTAAACACACCTATCTTTTGTCTTATCGGACCGACTCCGGCAAACGTAACCGGTCCCTATCAATCAAAGAAAAATAAAGTTCATATCATAACCCTAAATCTCCCCTGCTCTCCGTGCTATAAAACTGAAATAATGAAGAAATGTAAAGATAATATTTGCATGACACAAATTACACCTGAAATGGTTTTAACATCGCTAACATCAGCTAGTATAGTATAAAATACATTCACCCTATTCCGGAGATACACCTAATGCCTTACCCAAAATCAACTCTCATAATCTCCGTCTATAAAGATACCGATGCATTGGGATTTATCTTCGACAGTTTGGAGCGCCAAACACTATTACCTGATGAGATCATCATCTCTGAAGATGGTGACTCGACTGAAATGGCAACCTATCTCGCCACTCAAAAAAACCGATTCCCTAACCTTGTCCATCTTACACAAGAGGATGACGGATGGCGAAAAAATATCGCCATGAATAATTCTATCAAAGCGGCAACCAATGAATACCTTATTTTTATCGATGGCGACTGTATCCCCTACAGCACTTTTATCCAAGGACATGTTGAAAATTCCCAAAAAGGGATTGTTCTTTGCGGCAAACGATTTGAGCTTGGCGCAAAATTCACCGATAAAATCAAAAATCATCAACTCACCATGCTAGATTTGGAAAAGAAATTTCTATGGCATTTACCATGGATGGTCAAAGATGGTGCTCGACACGTTGAAGAAGGGTTTTATTTTCCATCAGGCAGTTTTTTAAGCAATAAAACCAAACGCTATGTTAACTACATAATCGGTTGTAATTTTTCGTGCTACAAAGAAGACTTTTTAGCCATTAATGGTTTTGATGAGACCTATAGACTCCCTTCTGTAGGAGAAGACATTGATCTAGGATGGAGGTTCAGAGGGTTAGGGATAGAGCTCAAATCCTGCCGAAATAATGCCTGCATGATGCACCTTTGGCATAAAAAACGGTTTGCACAAGAAGAAGGAATTATCAATAACAAGATTTTAAAAGTCAATTTTGATCAAAATCGTTTTGTATGTGAAAATGGACTTATCAAGTCGTGATTAAAACTTCCGCCTGCGTAGTACTTTACAATCCAACAATTGAAGTTATTGAAAACGTCGCAACTTATGCTAATAAAGTTGATGATTTCATTGTTATAGATAATTCGGATATTCAACAGCATGATATTATAAAAAATCTCAAAATCACGTATCCCAAGCTAATTTATATCAACAATCACGCCAATCTAGGGATTGCGACTGCACTGAATATCACTTGCGATACGGCCATCGCACAAAACAGTAATTGGATTTTAACGATGGATCAGGATAGTAAATTTGTTAATTTTCAAGATTATCTTAACTGCCTTCATTCACTCGATGATACATCTGAAATTGCACTTTTAGCTCCAAATACAGGGAGATATCGGCCAGAAGACATTGAGACAAACAGTCATGATTGCACGTTTGAAGAACAATTTATTGTTATTACATCCGGTAATTTTTTAAATCTCAATCTTTTCAATAGTATCGGAAGATTTGATGAGAACTTATTTATCGATGTTGTCGATTATGACTATTGTGCTAAAGTCAGACTAGCAGGATACAAGACACTCCTCTTTAAAAATATTTTATTAGAGCATCAGCTGGGAATTTTACATAAACGCGAGAATTTATTAACAAGGAAAATCAAATATAAAATAGAGCATAGTCCGCAAAGAGCTTACTATATTGCTAGAAACTATTTGTATCTAGCTCTCAAGTATCGTCAATCTCTCCCTCAAGAATTTGCTCTTTTGAAAGTTTTGAACATCATTTTCATCCATGATGTCACTAAAATTCTCCTTTACGAAGATCAAAAATGGAACAAAATAAGCGCTAAATTTTTAGGTGCATATCACTTTATGATAGGTAAATATGGAAAATACACCCTCTAATATCGATATCTCATTCATAACGATCAATTACAATTCGTCACATCACACTATTACACTTATAGAGAGTATTATCACCCAAACTTCTACTAATATTTCCTATGAAATCATTGTCGTGGACAACGCCTCAGAATTTGAGGACTATACTCATCTATATAACAACATCAGCCATTTGACTCAGGTTTCAATCATTCGTAACCGTATCAACAATGGGTTTGCCGGTGGCAATATGCTAGGTGTCAATTATGCTCACGGAAATTACTATTTTTTTATTAACAACGATTGTCACTTATTGAATGATTGTGCAATGATCATGAAAAAATTTATGGACGGCACCCCCAATATTGCTGCCGTAACTGCGAAAATAATGGATAAAAACGGCAATTTTTCCTCCTCATACAAGCAGTTCCCCTCCCCCCTCAAGCAATGGTTCGGAAATACGCTCCATCGATGGCTCTCTTCAAGTAACTTTCCAAGTAATAAAACGCTGTTAAATACCCCTACAGCCGTGGAAGTTATCAGCGGCTCATGCATGTTTTTCAAAGCCGAAGACTTCTGTAGCATCGGGGGATTAGATACAGTTTTTTTTCTCTATTGTGAGGAAGAAGATATCTGCAAGCGGGTCTGGGACAATGGTAAAGCAATCTATTTTCTCCCCGATGCAAAGGTTTTTCATATCGGTGGTGGAAGTTCTGCTCGTAGTCTGGCTTTGGAAAAAGAGTTTTATATCTCCTACACTCTTTTAATCAATAAACATTACACGTTTATTCCACGGTTATTAATAAAAATGGCCCTTCTGCTTAAACAGTTCCGGCGGATCTTTACTAAGAAAAATGGGGTATCTCTTTTTTTATTTACAGCCCGAAACACTCCAATACATGAAAGTTTACGTTATAAACAGGCAGTAAGAGAGTAAATGTTATTCAATAGTTATGAGTTTATCTTTTTCTTCTTACCCATTAGCTTTGGAATATATTTTTGGCTCAATGCTAAACGACTAACACAAGCGTCCAAAGGGTGGATGGTATTTGCATCGCTCTTTTTTTACTCGTGGTGGAATATTATCTATTTGCCTCTCATCCTTGGCTCTATTCTCTTTAATTTCGTCATAGGTTCAACTATTTCTAAGATGAATAGTCTGTATGTTACCCCAAAAAATAGAATCTCTAAGAAAACACTACTAACATTTGGCATTGTTGCTAATATCCTATTGCTGGGCTTTTTCAAGTATATGGATTTTTTTATTCTTAATGTCAATACTCTATTGAATACCCATTTGGATATGCTACACATACTCCTTCCCTTAGGGATTAGCTTTTTTACCTTTACACAAATTGCTTATTTAGTAGATGCCTACCGCGATGAAGTAAAAGAGATGGATTATCTCAACTATACCCTTTTTGTCACGTTCTTTCCACACCTCCTTGCAGGACCGATTCTTCATCACAAAGAGATGATGCCTCAATTTGATTCGCTCAGAAGTAAGGTACTCAACTATCAAAATATTTCCGCCGGAATTTTTTTATTTTCCATCGGTCTGTTTAAAAAAGTTGTGATTGCAGATACATTTAGTAAATGGGCTAATGCTGGATTCCAAACTACCCAAGCCCTTAATCTTTTTGAAGCATGGGCTACGAGTTTGAGTTATACCTTTCAGCTCTATTTTGACTTTAGCGGCTACACCGATATGGCATTGGGTGTAGCATTACTGTTTAATATCAAACTTCCCATGAACTTTAACAGTCCTTACAAAGCCCTGAATATTCAAGACTTCTGGAGACGTTGGCATATGACCCTCTCCCGTTTTTTAAGGGATTATATTTATATTCCTTTGGGTGGAAATCGTAATGGAGAATTTCGTACGTACAGTAACCTCTTTACCGTTTTTGTAATCGGAGGGCTCTGGCATGGTGCAAGTTGGATGTTCATGGCATGGGGTGCTTTACATGGCCTTGCTATTATACTTCATCGTGCCTGGCAACAAATGGGAGGAAAAATGAACACCATCATTGCATGGTTCATAACCTTTAATTTTATCAATGTCACCTGGATATTCTTCAGAGCAGACGATTGGTCAAAAGCAAGCAATCTATTAAACGGTATGCTTGGAAATAATGGAATTATCCTACCAGAAAAATACACCCAATATTTTAAATCAGCTCATAACAATCATATGAGCTATGGAACAGTTTTCGAACATATCAATGGTAGTACACAAACTATTCTTTATATTATTGGAGGGTTATTAATCACTCTCTCTTTTCAGAATTCTATGATTCAATGGAATAATTTCAAATCAACACCTTTTCAACTCATCTTTACCCTTGCACTTTTCATAACCGCTACTTCTATGATGTCCCGGGTTTCTGAGTTTTTATATTTTAATTTTTAGGAACCATCTTGTATATAAAGTTATCAAATCGGAAATTTGTTTCTTTTTTCCTTGTAATTATCATTACTTTTATCACCTATCATCTATTTATTTGGTACTTTTTAACCTCAAAGATATTTAATGCATCCCCATACTATATTGGGGATTTAGGTAGAATGAGCTACCAAATCGATTCACTATTCCCAAGAATTGAACAAGTAACCCTGCCTAATCGCCACTTCAATGATATCGATGAGAACAAGAGACCGATCGATCTTATTACCATAGGAGACTCATTTTCCAATGGTATGGGTTCCGGAACAAATCCCTATTATCAGGATTATTTAGCTACTGCTCTAAATATCAATATTTTAAACATTCAAAACGTGGACAACAGTTTTGGATATATCGATACAATACGATATTTACATAAAAATGGGTGGCTACGAAAAGTTCAAACTAAAGCCGTCTTAATCGAATGCGTTGCCAGAGAAACACTCAATCATGTTCCTAGTAAAAACAATACTTTTCAATTACAGCAACGCGATTTAAACGCAACACTATTTAAAACAAACTTCACAAGAGAATTCCCAAATACTCTGCCCATTAATACAGGAAATTACAAAGCCTCATATTACTATATGAAATACAAATATTCTATACATGCAAAAAAAGAGGTTTATAAATTTCCTCTTGTAACAAATCTCTTTTCCAGTAAAGACAAAAACCATCTTCTTGTCTATAATGATGACATAAATAATATCGATCAAATTACCGATAAAAGCGTTATACTATTAAATCACGAATTAAATCTTCTGTCAAACGAATTAAAAAAAGATGGTATCACACTTCTTTTTATGCCTGTAGTGGACAAATATGATTTGTATTACAATTTTATAGAAAAAAATGATGATTATCCAAGAAATCCATTTTTTACTTTACTAAGAAAACAACAAAAAAATTATGTTTTTGTAGATACAAAAGCCATTCTAATTCCAATGCTTGAAAAAAACATCTCAGATGTATATTATCCAGATGATACCCATTGGAGCTTTAATGCATCGGAACAGATTAGCAAGAATAAGACTTTTACTTTTACTTTTTTAAGCAATAAAGGCATATAGTGACTTTAGCATTTCAACAGAAAAACTTTGATCCATCATTATATGCCAATTATCTTCTCATTGCATATGCCTTTTTTTTGCCTATATCACATAAGATAGCTTCTATCGTGATGCTTTTTTTTGCTTTATTTGTTCTTTTATCTGGAAATCTAAAAGAGCGTTTTAAAAATATCATAAATGACAAAATTATTATTGCGTTTATTCTTTTTTATCTACTCCATTTTATTTGGTTAATTGGAAGCGAACACCTTCATTTTGCCTTACTCAAATTAAAAGAGTTTAAATACCTTCTCTATCTTATCCCTATTGCCATGGTATTAAAAAAAGAATTTGTTCCGAAGATCCTCACCGGCTTTATATCAGCAATGTTTTTCAGTGAACTTGTCTCTTATTCGATGTATTTTGGAATCACTATTCCGCTAATTCCGCTTAATACAAACGCAACGAATGTCCCGTTCATGGAATGGTACACTCAATACAGTGCTATTCTTTCCATAACATTAGGGATTCTTCTTTATCAGCTTCTTACCAATAAAGATTTAAATTTTTATTTTAAAATTCTTTATACAGGCTTTTTTATCAGTGCATCCTTAAACATATTTATCATTGCCTCCCGAATAGGGTATTCACTTTATGCTCTTTCAATTTTGACCGTTTTATTAATCATTTACAAACAACAGTTACTTAAAGTTTTACTGGTTGGATTTTTCATCATCATCTCTGGATACATTACAGCATACCTATCAAGTAATCTCTTTAAAAGTAGAGTTTCAGAAGCCATCAGTGATATAAAAATGATCTCTGAGGGGAAATTAGCAACTTCCTTAGGTGCTAGAGCTGGCTTTCATATTTATAGCTATAAGGTTATTAAACATCATTTACTCTTTGGAGTCGGCACAGCAGACCACATTGCTGTTGTTAGTCAAGCGATTTGTTCACAAGAGACTGATCCACAAAATGTTGAAGGGATAATGTGCAATATTAAAAGTGGCCATAATGCGAGTTTGCACAGTGAATATTTGGATACTATAGTACAATTCGGAATCGTAGGACTATTGATTTTTCTAAATATTTTTTACCAGATCTACCGATATGAGCAAAGCAATGGCCTTTTAAGAATGATACAGCTTGTAACGATCCCTATAATTCTTTTTGTTTCCATTGGGTCTATAATCTTTATCCATGCTGACATAGGAAAAATATTTGTCCTATTGATAGCGTTAACACTCAGTATCAAACCTCATGACTCTACGTCCGCTCAACGCTCCAGGTGATTCCTTCTTTTATCACTTTTGCCGGAAATCCAGCAATAATTGAATGAGCTGGATAAGGTCTAGCCGTCACTAAGCTTCCCATGCCTACAACCGTATTTTCCAAAAGGGATACCCCTTTTAAAATTTTGACATTTCTACCGATCCAAACATGATCTGAAATAAAAATCGGTTTACTCTTATTGATTCGTACTCCATTTTGATAAACAGAATGTCCGTCACATGACCAAAACTCCACGTCATCTGCAATCAAGTTATAATTTCCAATGCTAACCTGATCTTTAAACTCGCAACAAATGATTTTAGCACCACCTATTTCAGTACTTTTACCTATCATAACCTGACTTCCAGAGTTTTGGACAATGATCTCTAATGCCCCTATTTTAGTACCTTCATCTATAAAAATTGTGTTATCATCCCCATCTATACCTATGCGAATATTTTTTAAGCTTCCTTCTCTAATCGTAATCGTATTATTTTTACCTGTTATACGAATTTTTGATTTTCCTCGTAATACTCCACTTACATTAAAATTATTATTAAAAAGATTCCCAATTTTTTTGTTAGCTAATAATAAAAAAAATATGATCTTCAGTTGATTTAAAACTACTCGCATTTAGAAATTCCTCAATAAAAATAATATACATAATGCCATTGTTTTGAGCACGGTCCTTTCGTATTCCAATGTTTTCTTGGTTCTTATGCTTTATATCCAATCCCGTAATTGTCGAAAGACACTCGTATATTTATGAATTTTTACCCTCTTCAGCGACAATAACTTCAAAATAAGTATACGTTTGACGTTTCAATACCTCAACTATCAACGATAAAGAAGTAGCATCCCCTTCTAAATCACAAGGATATCGTTGACTTTCATGCTTGTTGCAACCTCTTTTGTAATTCAGCAAACTTCTTTTGACTCTCAAAAATATCTAAGGCTTTAGCCTTTCCAGTAACTGCATACTCTTCACGTAATGTAAAATTTTCATGTAACAAAAGCAACTTATCTGCCAAATCTTGACTATCAAATGTTTTAAATAATAGCCCATTAATACCATCATCAATAATCTCTAACGGTCCGCCACTGTCACTGCCAACTACACACACCCCACACATCATCGCTTCAATCAGTACTAAACCAAATGTTTCATTTTCCGTCGCAAGTACCATAACATCACACAGCTGCATCATAGCCTGAGCTTCACGGGTAAAGCCCGTAAATATAATACGGTCTTTCAATCCTCGCATCACACTATTTTGTTCAAGAGCCGTTAGATAATCATCACTCATCGCATGCCCGACAATCAATGCTCTGGCATCGATTCCCTGATGAATCAGTTTTTCAATCGCATCGATGACAAGATATTGCCCTTTTTGCGGTTCAATACGTCCTACTATTCCTACAGTAAACGAATCTGCAAGTCCTAATTCTTGGCGACGGTTCCTATTCTCTTCTTCAGAAATAATAATCGGCTGTTCAGCACCAATATAAAGAGTTTCTACTTTTGGACGGATGGACAAAGGAATAAATTTTTCAATTTGTGTTTTTACCTGGTGAGTTACGGTAAGCATCAAATCCATATTACGGTATAAAAAGCGATGGTACACATCATCTTTGAACCGTGTCATTGTCATATGGCGAGACTGAACTACTTTGGGCTTACGCTTGGAAAGTAGCTTTGCAATAATGGCCGTTGGAAGATCTTTAGTCCAGTGTAGATGTAAAATATCAATAGACTCATTATCAATAATACGAGCTAAATCACGAGCTGTAAGCCATGCCGAAAAAACGTAACGGCGCTTTAGTGTGAAATAACGATAGTTTGTGTCATCATAATAACTTCGTAACTTTCCTTTTTCGTTAATTACGCTAATACACGTGTCTCCCAAATAACGAGAAGCACGCATCATGTAAAGCTCTAGGCCTCCAAGATCAGGGGAAAGACACAGTTCACATATCTTCTTACCCACGCTTACTCTTTTGCTCCAAATTCATCTCATACAGTTTGATGTATTTATAAAAATTAGTCGCCATATGAGAAAAGGAAATAATGAGTCCCGCATATCCGTCCAAAAATCCTCGTTTGAGAATATAAGTTCTGAAAAAAGAATAGAGACCATTAAAAAAGGCTTTAAGGGGAGATGAGGATTTACGACCGACATTATCGTTTGCAAAAAGTGTTGAATAGCGGTCAAGTTTGACAATAAAATCGGAAATACTCATGTAGCTGTAATGCTTCATATTTCCCTCAATAGCCTCTTTATTCATCCCCTCATCGATGATATTTTCATGGACTGCATTGTCATTAAATCGCGTTACCGATTTATTGTAGATACGACGTATCTTTTGATTATTCCAGCCGCAATATTTGATCTGTATTTCTTTATAAAAAGCAAGAAAATTCACAATATAGATGGTCTTACTGTCTAGAGGTTTGATTTGTAGTGAGTGTAGTAAGGTATCGTCAACCACTTCGTCACTGTCAATAATCAAAATCCAATCGTTTTTGGCAAATCCAGCCGCACGGTTTTTTGTCGTCCCAAATCCGTCAAAGTTTCCCTCAATCAGATTCACATTAGGAAACTCCCGGGCAATGGCTACTGTTTCATCGGTCGAACCGTTATCGTAGACAATTACATCTTCAAAAAGCACTAGACTTTCCAGTGTACGGCGAATCGTTCGTGCGCCATTTTTTACAATCATCACTGCCGATACATTCATACTCAACTCTTTGCCCATTTCACCATAGTTTTACACCAAAAAACAAATTGGCTCAAAGGGTTAAAAAGGGAGCATGGGCGTTTAAGCCCATCCCCTTTGATACGATAGATCAATCCGCCAATGCCATCCCACGAAGGATTAAGTGCATTACCGATACGAAATACGTATGAATAATGTTCTCTCGCTAACTCAACTGCAGCATCGTTGTACTTGCCATACGGAAGGACAAACGAATCAACACGACAGCCGATTTTTTCTTCAAGCATTACTTTAGAAGAAAAGATCTCTTTTTCCAAATCAATGCCCTCATCTATCAGATTCACATGATTCATTGAGTGCGAAGCGATCATAACATGCCCGCTTTGAACCATTTCTCGAAGCTCTTTAAAGGTACAAAAAGGGGCAAAATCATTATAGTTTTTGTAGATATCTTCATGTTTTAAAGATAAGCGTTGTTGTGAATCAATATCCGTATGATCAAGAATAAAAGCGCAGGGAACTGCGAGAAGAGCTTTTAGATTGTACTGCTTGAGCAAGGGAAAAATATAATAGTAAAAATCGTAATACGCATCGTCAAACGTCAAACAAATAGAACGATTGGTGATGGTTTCGCCTGGAAAAATAGTAGTGTAGCGCTCGCTGATAAGTTCCAAGTGGGCTTTCATCATCACATCTGAATTCGAAAGAGGCAGGTCATCACTGTTAACATGATGGTACATAATGACTGGTAGCATTCTACTGTCCTCTCTCGCCTTTCAGGAATTATAAAGTATCATACCACACCCTCACTTAGGCAAAAGGTTACCATGAGCGTTCAGTGCGACTATTCATCTAATTATGAATCACTTATCCACTCTTTCGAATCCATACAAGCGATTTTCGCAGGAGATAATCACAGTATCCATAAGGCACGTAATGAACTGAAAATCATTGAACTGGACGGAATCAGCACTGTTGTAAAATCGTTTAAGGTACCTCATCTGCTTAACCGTATTGTTTATACCTATTTTCGCAAGAGCAAGGCCTATAAATCCTACCATAATGCGCTTCGCTTGAGAGAGTTAAATATCTCAACTCCCAATCCCATTGCACAAATCGAGTTTTTTGAATCCGGACTTTTAGGCGAAAGTTTTTTTATTGCTGAATATTTTGCTTATGATTTCACTATCCGAACTCCACTGCTTGAACCCCTTGAAGATCGAGAATCGATTTTCAAAGCCTTTGCGGCCTATACCTATGATCTGCACCAAAAAGGGGTCTGGCATCTAGATTACTCCCCGGGTAATATTCTCATCAAACGCACGGACAAAGGCTACCTCTTTAGCATTGTGGATATCAACCGTATGGAGTTTCGGCCTATTAGTCCACTCGAGGGATGTGAAAACTTTAACAAGTTGTGGGCATCCGATGAAGAACTGGAAATTATGGGGCGGGAATATGCGCGACTAAGCGGATTTAATGTCGCAGTAACGATCGCCGAAATGAAAAAATATAACGACGCCAATAAGAGAACCAAAAATTTTAAAAAAAGACTCAAAAACCTTTTAAAAGGAAATTTTTCAACTCCTGCTTAACGGTTTCAAACATCTTAGCTCTTCCTTCTGGTTCTAATGGAATCATAAAATGATGTTGCCGACTCTCTTCACCAATACTCTTCCAGCGTGCCGCAGAGGCAAATTTAGAATCTCCAAAAAACGTCAATGTCTCACAACCGCTCGCACTTGCTAGATGATACGTTCCCGTTGAGGTACTCACAAAAAGTTTGAATCGGCTCAGTAATGCCGCAAAATCAACAATGCTTCCTTGCGAACGATATAAGATGACGCTAGTGTCTCCTAAAAGCTCCTTGGCTTGCTCATAAAGCTTTTCTTCATCCGGACCAAACGTCATCACAACATCAATGGTTTGATTCTCAACCGTAAGCTTTACTAGCTCTATATATTCTTCCAAGGTCCAATTGGCATCAGAGGATCCTCCAAATCCAGGATGAAAGGCGACTATTGGTTTAGTAATAGAATATTCACCACAAAATTTCTGAAAGTTTTCATCCGTAAAGCGTAAAAGAGGTTTGGGAAAATCAAGTAAAATATCTTCAAAAAGTACTCGAGCAAGCTGTAGGTTGTATTCAAACTCTGCCATCTCTACACGACTGCGGCGCTGTTTGATACCATGGGTGTAAAAGATTTGGGCTATTTTGGTTGCTGGCGCTATGCGAATAGGAATACGGGCTAAAAATTGGGCGATAGCGACACGAGTATTGGAAAAAAGTGTAATAGAGGCACGAATCTTAGCTTTTTTAATTTTAAACATCAGTTCCAAAATATCAGGAGCGTCATCTACGATTACCTCATCGATAAAATCACACGATTGGGCAAGCTTACGATTTAAAGGTGCTACAAGAGCGATAATACGGTTTGATGGATTATAGTGTTTCAGGACATACAGTGTCGGCAATGCCGTAATAAAATCACCTAGCTTGTCGTTTCGTACCACTAATATATTCATTATCCCACCTCGTTTATTCCTTATATTTTACCCGATTCCTGTTGATAAAACGGTACAATGTCACCTATGAAAGAACCGTTTGCCTGGGATCATTATTCCGATCAACCTGCCATCATCCGCGACAAAGCACTAAAGCGTAAGATGCGGCGTAGTGCATTGTTCTCACTTATCAAAACTTTTTTAATTTCTTTAATTGTGTTACCCATTGCTTATATCGTAACCTTTTTCCTTCCTCGCAAAAAAATAAGTGGTGAAGAGTTCTTTGGTATGGGAGTCAACCTCAACAACAACCCTGCTCTCGTGCCAGAATATATCAACGAATTAGGTGTCAAGAAGCTCCTTGTGCGTATTGCTCTTTGGGAGATGGATCGTCTGGATGAGTACGTGGCTTTTATCGATTCACTCCAAGAACATCATATTACTGTTGCTATCTTGCAGGACCGTGAACATATTACTGATCTTAACCTCACAAAAGTGCATTTAAGCCAAATATTTACAGCACTTGAGCATCACTGTAATACCTATGTTATCGGATCAACCATCAATCGTGCAAAATGGGGATTTTTCAGTGTAAATGAATATCTTAAATTTTATTCGGTCGCTTATAGTTTGAAAAAAGAGCTCTTTCCCAATCTCAAGTTCATTGGTTCCCAGACAATCGATTTTGAACTTCACTTTACCACTCATACGCTTTTCAATCTTCAAAATATTTATTTCGATGCACTAGGGACACTTCTGTATGTTGACAGACGCGGTGCGCCTGAAAATACCCAGATGGGATTTAATCTGATGGGGAAAATCAACCTTATCGATGCCCTGATGCGTCTTAGTTTTAAAACTGCCAATGAACTCATCATAACCGAGACCAATTGGCCGATCAAAAATACAGCACCCTATGCCCCCACCAGCGAATACGAGTGTGTAGATGAAGCAGAGTATACGAACTACATGATACGCTATCATCTACTGGCCTTTGCGACTCAAAAAGTTACCAGTGTGTATTGGCATCAGCTCATCGCACCCGGATATGGGCTCATTGATAATCGAGAAGGGGTTATCATCAAACGAAATGCTTTTTATGCCTATCAAACGATGTTCACCCATTTAGGTGATGCGACCTTTGATCATTTTAGTAAAAAAAATGGAGCCTATCACCTAATATGTTCTACTCCAAGAGGGTCGCTAACTATTACGTGGGATCTTCATTCAACACCGATTTATACCTACAAGGCTTAATGTGACCATTTTAATCATTCTCCCAAACTGGCTAGGCGATGCGGTAATGGCAACACCCGCTATAGAAGCGCTCTGTGAACAATACCCCCAAGCACAGTTAACACTTGTAGGTTCTCACGTCAGTATAGAAGCCCTCAAACATCATCCGCAATGCACACGAAGTTATGTAGATGAAACGAAAAAAAAGGGGAACCGTTTTCTCAATACCTATCGTTTTGCCAAGGAGCTTGGGGCTCATGATATGGCCATCACTTTTCGCAACCAGCTGCATTCCTCTCTTTTGCTGTATTGGAGCCAAACACCAATAACTGCAGGACGTTCAACATGGCATTCAAAGCTTTTGCTTACCCATGCAATCAAACCAACCCATCCCTCACATCTGGTAGAACAATATGGTGACATAGCCCAAAGCTTAACTCCAAAACCTCTTGAGATAGAAAAACTAAAGCTTCACCTTCCTGTCCATCAATACTATCGTCCAACACTTGGGATTAATCCGGGAGCCACCTATGGAAGTGCCAAACGATGGTATCCCGAAAAGTTTGCCGCAGTAGCTCTGGAGTTGAGTAATCACTATGAGATTATTTTATTCGGAGGCCCTGGCGAAGTGGATATGGCAAAAGACATTGAATCACGCCTTCATGGTATTGCCCTCACTAATATGGCAGGAAAAACATCTGTGCCTGAGTTGTGCTCCATGATTGCCGGATTGGATATGTTTATCACCAACGACAGTGGCCCCATGCATGTTGCCGCAGCGTATCAAGTTCCGACAGTAGCTATTTTTGGTCCGACACGGTATTTAGAAACGTCTCAATGGAAAAATGAAAAAAGTAAGATTGTCCGACACGATATGGAGTGTGCACCTTGCATGAAGCGTGAATGTCCTCTAGGACATCACGAATGTATGAAGAATATCACCCCAAATGAGGTAATAGAAGCGGTTAGAAGTCTAATCTGAGTCCAAAATACCATGAATCGTTATACGTCACACTGCGATTTTTCAAATTGGTATCGATCTGGCGATATCCAACTTCCACACGAGCATTCTCAATGGGTTCTACATCTAAGTGAATACGCGTCTCAAAATAATCATCCGCATCTTTAAACGCAAGTACTGAAGGAGCATAATACAGTGCCCCTCCTAGATAAAATGCGATTGGAGAATGAAGCGGCAACTTTAGCTCTGCCTCAATTCCTAATGGAATCGCAGCATAACTTTGACCATCGATCTTAGTAAATTCACCTTTAAATCCAAGCCCTATTTTTAATCCTCGAACACCGGTAACATCGTTTTGTGCCATAAAGGAAACTTCCATCAACGCATCAGGATCGGCAATCGTTTGACTGTTATTGTTGTCCCCATTTAAAAATCGAGCACCAACATACGTATGTGCTAAACTCCCCATACGTCCCATATCCAGACGAATCTGTCCTTCAACGTCTTTATCATTGACATTGACTTCCACTTGATGTGCCCCAAACGCTGCACTGCAAATTAATGCAATTAGTACTATTTTTTTTAACATGTTGTTCCTTCATTGATACGTGCAATCGTGGCTGTCGTACTTTTTCCATCTACAAATTCTACCAAACGTAGTTCTTTAGCAAATTGGGCTCCAACAACTGATTTTCCCTCATAGTCCCCACCCTTGACTAAAATATCAGGAGAAATACTTTTGATAAGTTCATAAGGGGTTTCATCGCTAAACATCACGACATAATCGACCGATTCAAGTGCAGCTAAAATATACGCACGGTCATTTTGAGGATTTACCGGTCGTGTTGGTCCTTTGAGTTCTCGAACAGAGCTATCCGAGTTAAGCCCTACAATCAAAACATCCCCATAACTTTTTGCCTCTTGGAGATATTTAACATGTCCCACATGAAGAATATCAAAACAACCGTTCGTGAAAACGACGCGCTTACCTTCACGCTTGAATCGTTGTGCAATCGCCACAATCTCGGTTTGCGACTTAATATGCGTATCTGAACTACTTTGATGCAAGCTGGATTCATAGGTCTCGATCTCGTCCAAAGTCACCGTGGCAGATCCGATCTTACCCACAACCACTGCAGCCGCATGATTGGCAAAAGGAGCTGCCTCATCGATAGAGAGTCCACACGAAAGAGCAAAAGATAAAGAAGCGATAACCGTATCCCCCGCACCCGTAACATCAAAGACCTCTTTGGCAACCGTCGGATATCGACGCATACTCTCATCATAAATAGCGATCCCGTCTTCAGAGAGGGTGATCATAGAACATTGCAAGTTACATGTAGACTTAAGACCCAAAAGTGCTTCACGTAAAGTTTCGTCATCTTTAATCGTAATCCCCGTTGCTTCGGAAGCCTCTTTTTTATTGGGTGTCAGTAAATAAGCACCGCTGTATTTACAATAATCTTTCCCCTTTGGGTCAACCAAAACTTTTTTATCTTTGGTTTTAGCGCACGCGATAACCCCTTGGGCCACGGCCTCGGTTATAACTCCTTTACCGTAATCAGAGAGAATCACCATATCGCATTGATCGATAATACGTAAAACATAAGCAATGAGTTTTTGAGCACTTAACTCTTCGATAGATTCTTTTGACTCTTTGTCATAACGCAGTATTTGCTGATTTGAGGCAATAATGCGGCTTTTTTTAGAGGTTTTACGTCCCTCCTGAATAACCAATCCCTCGCATGAAGCACCCAGTGAAGAAAGCATTTTCGTAAGCTCAAGACCATTTTCATCATCACCTATCACACCAGCCACACTGACACGCGCACCCAATGTTACGAGATTATTGACAACGTTTCCAGCCCCACCGAGAACCGTTGTCTCACGTGCGATATCAACCACTTGAACCGGAGCTTCAGGAGAGATACGTTCACACCCACCCCATAAATAATGGTCAATCATCAAATCACCAATAACAAGAATATGAGGCTGTGCGTTTTTCAAACGATTCATTCAACTTCCTCAGTAAAGAGTCGTTTGATCTCAGGAGCATACGCTTTGATACCGTCTTCAAATTCAAAACGAGGGCTATAACCTAATATCTCACGGGTACTGTCGATATCTGCTTCGGTATGGAATTGATACCGTCCAATATACGGATTAGGAATGTACTCACACGTAAATGAGGTTCCCAATTCATGCTGTAAAATATTCACCATTGATTGAAACGAACGTGCTTTTCCAGTACCCACATTAAACACTCCCGATTGACTCGGATGCATTGCCAAGATGTTGGCTTGAACAATATCTTCGATGTAAATAAAATCACGCAAAATTTTGTCCGAATTTTCAAAAAGTTTAGGATTCTTACCACTAAGTAACTGATGCCCAAACTGCACAACCATAGAAGCCGTTTTGTTTTTGAAAAATTCATGAGGTCCGTATACATTAAAATAGCGTAATCCCACAATCGAGATATTGGTAAATTTTAGCGCATAATCCCGTGCCAAATGATCCATCATCAATTTTGAAAAACCGTACACATTTTGAGGAGCTTCACGACCGACTCTCTGGGGAGATGGTGCATCACCATAGGTTGCTCCCGATGAGGCATAGATCATATTGGCATCATGTGCTACCGCCATATCCAGTAAATCTTTAAATGCATTGACATTGGTCTGAATCATTAGGTCTTGCTCTAATGCAGTCGTATCCGAAATGGCCGCTTCATGAAAAATATAATCAAATTTGTACTGTGTAGAAAGCTTTGCAAGGAGGGCTTGATCGTTGATGTCTCCACTGATCACTTCGCCCGTAAAACCAATCAGATTTTTAAAGTGGCCAAAACTTTTTAGATTTCCGTTGGAAAGTGTCAAATTGGAGCGAAAAAGATCTAATACCACAACCTTAGCTTGCGGATAATGTTTTTGAAAATAGAAAGCGAGGTTAGACCCTATAAAACCGGCTCCACCTGTAATCAAAATAGTTTTGTTGTTAAAATCAATATCACTGTAGCGCATAAGCACCCCTTTTGTTTTCTTTGCAAAGTACTATTGTATCGAAGCTTCTATTAAAACATAAAAAGCGTTAGACTACTTTAAGATTGTTGGGAATATAATAGCGACAAATTTTTTAACGGAGAAACAAAATGAAAAAAATTGCTCTTGCAATGTTATTCGCTGGTGTATCAATGATGGCTGCTGATGGAAAAGCTCTTTCAGCTAAATGTGTAGCTTGTCACGGTGCTAGCTTCGAAAAAGCGGCTCTTGGTAAATCTGCAATCGTAAAAGGTCAATCAGCAGCTGCTATCGAAGCTGCATTGAAAGGCTACAAAGCTGGTACATTGAATAAATCTGGAATGGGTGCATTGATGAAAGGTCAAGTTGCTACTATGTCTGATGCTGATATCAAGGCAGTTGCTGCTTACGCTGCAACAGGTAAATAAGTTTCATACTTAAATACCCTCATCGCTTAGGCGATGAGAACTTCTTCTCTTTATTATTCCGGTCTATAATCTTTCTTTCTTAACGCATCTCTTTTTTTCTGCTGATCTGCTGCATCGTTTAATTCGTTTTCATCATCAAACTGCACCTGATTCATCATCCGTTTTTCATCATCAAATTGACCCGTTTTAATGCCCCATAAAAATGCAATGAGAGCAATGCCCCCTAAAAACAACGATGCACCTAACATCATAGCAACTACCCAACTGTCCACAATAACCTCCTATTTATACATCCATTTGACACGCATCGAATTACCAACAACCAAAAGAGAACTAAACGACATCGACAGTGCCGCCAATAAGGGGATAATATACCCCATCATAGCCAATGGTATCGTAACCGCATTATAAATCAATGAAATCCCTAAGTTTTGTTTGATCAGACCATAGGTCCGTCTGCTAATGGCATACGCTTCTGTAAGTGACACCAATGAATCGTTAAGCAATACAATATCAGAGACCTCGATAGCTATGTCACTGCCATTGCCCATAGCAATACCTATATCCGCACAGGCCAGGGCCAAGAGATCATTAACCCCATCCCCTGCCATGACGACAACGTGTCCCTCATTGTGTGCTTTATCAATAAAATCTGCTTTTTCTTGCGCCGTAACATGGGCATGCACTTCATCTATACCTACTGCTCCGGCTACCCGTAATGCAGACGCCGTATGATCTCCCGTCAGCATTACAACACGCAAACCAAACTCGCGCAAACTCTGGATCGATTCAAGTGCATTTTCTTTAGGTAGGTCTTGCAACTCAAACGTTGCACACAGCTCTCCATCCACAGCATAATAAAAGAGGCTTTTATCGCTGAGCGTTTGGGTTTCTATTCCCATATCTTCCATGAGTAAAGCGTTCCCTCCGGCAATCATCACTCCATTAGCACGCCCTACTAAACCACGTGCAGGAATCTCGTTGACCTCAGAAATCCCCCCCGTTTGTATCATAGGTTCGGTTTTATCCAAATACTGTGCTATTCCTAAACTGATGGGGTGTTTGGACGAGCTTACTAAAGCCAATAATACAGATCGATCATACCCTGCATGATAGGTTGCATACACCACAGCCGGGCGCCCTTGCGTAATGGTCCCTGTCTTATCGAGGACAATCATCGTCACTTTTGCCATCGTCTCGATTTGTGCCGCGGATTTAAACAGAATCGATCGCTTTGCTCCCAAAGCCAATCCCACAATAGTCGCTACAGGAGTAGCCAGCGCAAGCGCACATGGACATGCAATAATGATAACCGAAATACCCACCATCAATGCCCTATCAAAGGTATGCGGCCAAAAATACCAAACCCAAAACGTCCCGATCGCTAAAAATAAAATTGCAGACGAAAAATATTCAGAAAGACGATTGGCCAGTTGTTCGATTTTAGGCTTTTGACGCATCGCATTTTCTAACAGATTGACCAAATGAGAGAGTGTTGAGTTGGCATAGTCTTTGAGTGCACGATAATGCAACAAGGCATCAATACTGGTCGTACCGCTGATGATATTGTCCCCTTTACGTTTAAAAATAGGATCTGCTTCCCCTGTGAGATTGCTCTCATCAAAACTACCTTCGCCCGAGATGACTTCCCCGTCAATTGCGGCCCGCTCACCCGTACGGATGATAATAGTATCCCCGACATTCACCTCAGATACACGAACACTGCGAATCGCATCTCCGTCTAAAACACTCACTTCACTGGGAACGTATTTCCCCATCACATCCAACGTATCTGCGGCATGTTTTCGGCTCAATACCTCCAAAAACTTACCCAGCAAGACAAAAGTGATGATCATCGCTACCGAATCAAAATAGGCATCCCCTTTTTCAAGTACAGTGATATAGATGGAATAAAAGTACGCCAGTGTGGATCCCGTTACCACCAACATATCCATCGTAACCGCACCATTGCGAAGGCCGTAATACGCGCCCCGATAAAAAACCCATCCGCTGTAAAAAAGCGCCGGTGTTGCAAGTACCCATTCCGCAATATTAAGAATCGTCTTGATCTCTTGACTCATCCCTGTGAAATAACCTGCGTATTGGGCAACCGCAATCCACATCATGTTCATAGACGCAAAGGCCGCAACGGCCATACGCAAATAATACTCTTTACGTTCTTTATTAGCTCGTACTTCTTGCATAGAAGCATCGTATGGATAGGCATTGTATCCGATAGCGCGAATCATCTCGATAATAGTGGAAAGTTTGAGTTTTGTCACATCCCAGACAATATGTGCTTTGTTGTTGGTATAGTTGATATGCGCTTCGATCACGCCAGGCATCTTATGCAGTGCTTTTTCATTCAACCACACACATGCAGCACAATGAATCCCCTCAATAATCAGTGAGATTTGTGCCGTATTTTCTTCTCCAAGCGTCACAAAACGCTCATAAAATGTAGGGGAATCAAAATTCTCACTCGCCTCAAACTGCTGGTCGGGAGGGGTAAGTGTTGTCTCTCCCATCTTGGTGTAAAAACTATCAAGCCCTTCATCTTTTAACAGATGATAGATCCCCTTGCATCCATTACAGCAAAAGCGTAGCTCCTCATCATGGATCATCACCGAGTCGCTAAAGACCAGATGACAATGGTCACATTTGACGTCAGACATAATCAAACTTGCCCTGATCTCTATTTTTAATCACTCGATTATAGGGGCCACATACCCCTTGCATTACGATATAGACCCCATGTAACGCATGGTGAGTATACCCAATTGCCATAGCCAAATTAGCGGTTGCCTCAATTGGGTCAATGCTAAACGGAACCATTGAGCCTGTAAATACAATCACTTTTTGTAATCCAAGGTTTGCAACATGCTGGGCACTTTGATCCATCGTATCGGTTCCATGAACAACGATAATCAAATCTTCATCCGATTGGAATATCGTTTTTGCAAGTACTTCACGATCTTCATGCGTCATCTCAAGCGAGTCTTTATACAGTAGTCCCTGAACACGTATAGGTGTACTAAATGTGGATGTGATCGAAATAATCGCTACCTCATCATGAGGTACCTCCAGTGTACCAGTCAATGGATTGTAACGTTTATTAAAGGTTCCGCCAGTATTTAGGATAAGCATTACAAAAGTTCCTTTAATGACCTGATAATCTGGTTAGCAGCAGATTCATTGGCTTCAGAGCTTAGCAGGATATTGGTCGTAACCCCAGCACGCATCGCAGCTTCGATATCACGTTCGTTATCCCCGATCATGATTGAGCTTGCCATATCAATATCAAAATCTTTTTGCGCTTCTAAAAACATCCCTGGTTGCGGTTTACGACAGTCACATGGGCCATCAATATTTTCATGATGAGGACAATGATAGATGTGAGTCAGCGTAATACCTACTGATTTGAAATACTGTATCATCCACTCGCTCAAGAGTTTAAAATCCTCTTGCGTATAATACCCGCGTGAAATTCCGGACTGATTCGTCACGATGATGATCAAATATCCCCGTGCTTCATACCAACGGCAAACATCCAATATCCCATCCATAAGTTCAAAATCATCGATTTTATAGAGGTAGTTTTTCTCAACGTTGACGACACCGTCACGATCTAAAAAGAGCGCTTTAGGCAACCCCATCTCCGAAGAGCTCTTGTTCAATAATGTCGCATAAAATATGTCCGATCAAAATATGTGATTCCTGAATACGCGGTGTAGCATTAGATGGGATAATAATCGCATAATCAGCCATTGCTGCCATTTTTCCACCGTCACGTCCTGTTAACGCAACTGTTGTAACACCACGTTCTTTTGCCGATTCAAATGCATTGATGATATTTTGGGAGTTGCCGGAAGTAGAAATACCGATAAACAAATCACCCGATTGTGACATCCCCTCAACCTGACGTGAAAAGACTTTGTCATACCCGTAATCATTTCCAATCGCTGTCAGGTTAGACGTATCCGTCGTCAATGCCAATGAAGGGATAGAAGGGCGGTCAAACCCATAGCGTCCAACCAGTTCCGCAGCAATATGCTGTGCATCCGCAGCAGATCCGCCGTTACCGGCTAGCATTGTTTTCTTTCCATTGCGATAAACCGCTACACACGCCTTCGCAACCGCTTCTATGACGTCCAAAAGAGGTTCACTCTCTAAAATCGCTTGTTTAGTAGCCGCTGAATCAGCGATTTGATGATAAATATATTGTTTCATTTTCATTCCTTCTAATATTGGATTCCCGTCACGGATCGTATTCTTTCAATAATAGGCATTGCTACAGCGGTGGCTTTTACTGCCCCTGCTTTTAGTACATCACGCACTTCATCCTGATGTGCTTCATAATAAGCCCGTCGTTCTCTAAAGGGGCGAAAATACTCCCACAGTACATCTGCCAAATAAAGCTTGAAGTGCCCGTGCCCTTCTCCACCGCTCAAATAACGTTCTTGCAGTGCGATACGTTCATTCTCATTCAAAAACAGTTTAACGATATTATAGACATTGCAGTTTTCAAACTCTTTTGGCTCTTCCATTCCGACAACTTCCGTCACAATCTTTTTAATAGTTTTGAGCTGGCTTTTTTCTTCACCAAAAATCGTGATGGTATTGCCGTAACTCTTCGACATCTTTTGCCCATCGGTACCAGGTACAGTTGCTACATTCTCATCCACACGAAATTCCGGCATCGTAAAAATATCACCGTATTGATTATTAAATTTAGTCGCGATATCTCTGGCAATCTCGACATGCTGTATCTGATCCTTCCCAACAGGAACGACCTGCGAACCAAACAGTAAAATATCGGCTGCCATAAGTACCGGATAGGAAAAAAGACTGTGATTTGACGCAATCCCGCGTGCTGTTTTATCTTTATAGCTATGAGCCCGCTCAAGCAATCCCATAGGGGTGAAACTAGAGAGAATCCAGTACAACTCCAAGACCTCTTTGACATCCGATTGGACCCAAAACGTACTTTTAGCAGGATTCATCCCCAATGCCAAAAAATCAGTTGCCGCTTGCATAGTAAGCTGTCGTAATCGTTCACCATCTCCCAACGATGTCATGGCGTGATAATTGGCGATAAAAGCAAACACTTCATGGTCATTTTGGGATTCGATCATTGGAAGAATCGAACCAAAATAATTCCCGATATGCAAATCACCCGAAGGTTGTATTCCAGTCAAGACTCTCAAAAATACTCCTAAATCAATATAACTACTATTATATCAAACCCTCGATTAACTGCATCACAGTTAAGCTTCATTTTAAGAAACAAGGTGTATATTTTTCTATAGTTCAACTAAAAAGGATTCATTATGAATGTACAAATTCGCGCAAAAGACATTACTCTTACATCTCATCTTAACGATCACATTGCAGCAGCAATCGACAATTTTAAGCGTTACCATCTTGATATGACAACCGTGAATGTCATTATCACCAAAGAGAAACAATCTGTCGCTGTTGAGTTTGATATCCATATTGCACATGCACAACCGGTTGTTATCAGCCATTCAGATGCCGATCTTGACACTGCTATCGACCTGGCCATTGAGCGTGCCAATAAAGCACTCAGACGTCTGCACGACAAGACCAAAGATCACCATACATCTTCTATCCGTGATATTGAAGTAGCGGAAGCAGAGTAAATATCCATGGATAAAATAAACGTTGTGTGCCCTCATTGCGGGGGCGTTAACGCCATTCCCCTCAAAGAAACGTACACAAAAGCATCTTGCGGCCACTGTAAAGCTTCACTTCTTGATACCAAACCCCTTTCTCTTAACACTGAGACCTTTGATCGACTGATGCTCAATGACCAGCGATTGGTCATTGCTGACTTTTGGGCCCCATGGTGTGGACCATGCCGTTCTATGGCACCAGCATTCGAAGAAGCGGCCAAGTCATTTGCTCTAAAAGCACAGTTTGTCAAAATCAATACCGAAGAGGAACAAACCATCGCAGGACGATTTTCCATCCGTTCTATTCCCACTATCATCGCTTTTAAAAATAACCGTATCGTTGATCAGATCAGCGGCGCACTTCCTGCCTCTCAGATTATCGCATGGGTACGCAAACACCTCTAATATAACCTAGTATTCATTCTTTTTTCGCTACTCTTCCCTACTTTAACATTAGGAAAACAGTATGTACAACTGGGTAGTTTGGTTTCACATCATATCGATGGTATCATGGTTTGCGGTACTCTTTTATCTGCCACGTCTTTTTGTCTATCATGTAGAAAACGCTGAGAATAAAGGTTTTTTAGAAGTGATCGAAGTCATGGAGATGAAGATTTACAAATATATAGGTATTCCTGCATTTTGGGCAACACTGTTATCGGGTATAGCGCTGATTTTCATGTCAACCGCACATTACGGAGTCAATGTCTTTCAAACAGGTGGATGGCTTCACGCCAAACTAACCCTTGTAGCTATCTTGATTGCTTATTTCTTTTCTCTAGGACACTACCGCCTAAAACTTCAAGAAGATGCGAACTATAAAAACGGTAAGTTTTTCCGTCTTTATAATGAAGTGCCAACTCTACTGCTCATGGCAATCGTCGCATTGGTAATCGTTAAACCGTTTTGATTACCATAAAGCTCTTGTTTTATGAGGTCTCGGTTTTTTATCTCCACCTCTACTTTTCGCTTTGAAAAGAATTGGTGTCCCCTCAAAGTTAAACTCATCACGCAATCGATTGGTCAAGTATCTGCGATAACTAAAATGTAACCCCTGTGGTTTGTTCATAATCAAGGCAATACGCGGAGGACGAATATCGTACTGTGTCACAAAATAAAGGCGGATATTCATCCCATTAACACTCGGAAGCGTATGTCTGCGCAATGCCGATTGAATCACTTCATTAAGTTTTCCAGTTGAGATGCGCTGAGAATAATTTTCATTGATTTTGAGAAGCATATCAAAGATCTTATGCACACGTTGCTTACTTTGCGCCGAAATCGTGACGATTGGAGCATAGCTCAAAAACTTAAAGCGGTCTCTCACCTCTGCAATGATCTTCTCATAATCTTCTTTAGGCGCCATATCCCATTTGTTGAGAACAATCAAACAAGCCATACGATTTTTATCCACAAAGCCTGCAATCTTTTCATCCAAATCCATGAACGGTTCTGATGCATCCAAAACCAATAAAGCAATATCGGCAGTTTCAAGCATCTCTTCGGTACGCATCAAGGCATATTTTTCAATCCCCAAGATTTTCCCGCGCTTTCGGATTCCGGCTGTATCGATAAAAGTGATCTCTTTATCTTCATACTCGATCGTTTCGTCAATAGGATCAATGGTGGTTCCAGCAACCGAACTGACCACTGAACGATCTTCTTTTAGAAGTGCATTAAGCAGTGAGCTTTTTCCAACATTGACACGACCGATAATAGCTACTTTCATTTTTTGAGTATCTGCGGGAGCATATTCTTTGATAATCCCACGATACGCTTCTTCCATCGCCGCAATATCGTCAATATCAATATCCCCATCAGAATCTTCATTATCGTCGTCTAGTTCATCTTCGTCTTCATCATCAAAAGCTTCATCTTCATCATATCCGCTAATTACGGCATCAAAACCATCCATCTCATCATCGTCTTGCTCACTATCTTCAACAGGTTTTACGATAGACGATTCAGGAAGCTCAGAAGCTACCCAATTGAGTAAAGCCAAAATCGAACGATTGTGGGCAACCGAGATACCGAAGATTCGATTGGTCCCAAATTCATAATATTCCCATAGCTTTTCTTGCATTTTGTCATTGTCAATCTTGTTGACAACCAAGGCAATGGATTTTCCCATCGCTTCTAGCTCATAAAAAAGCTTTTTATCATCTTCTTCTGGCAAACTTTTACCGTCAACCATAAACAAAATGATGTCTGCTTTGTGCGCAGCTTCCAGTGATTTTTCTTTGATTCGATCAAAAAGTTCACACCCTTCATCCAATCCGCCGGTATCTAAAATCTCAACTTCTTTATCCACTACAACAGCAATGCGTTTTTTTACATCACGCGTTGTACCTGCGATTTCAGATGTGATTGCATCTCGCTGCTTTAAGAGACGATTAAAGAGAGAACTTTTGCCGACATTTGGACGGCCGATTATGGCTAATTTTTTCAATTAAACCCTTTTATTAATAAGTGCTTAATTATAGCATAGGTGGGCTTATGTTATGATTGTTATATGATTTACTACAGTTATGACCGTTTTAAAATGGATGTGCAAACTCTAACCCATGAGTGTTCTAGCTTTGAAGCCGATACTATTTTAGCAATCGCGCGAGGAGGTATGACAGTTGGTCATGCACTCTCTATGTCTCTAAATATCCGTAATCTTCAATCGATACGTTGTGAAAGCTACGATGATGTCACACAGCGCAATACCGTATCCATACTTGGAGAATGCGACTTTTCCAACTCCAAACGTGTCCTTATCGTTGACGATATAGTCGATAGCGGAAAAACCTTGTACGCCTTGATCCCCATTTTGCAAGAACGTTACCCAAGCATCATTTTTTCAACTGCTGCTATTTTTACTAAACCCACTGCATTAATACAACCTGACGTTTCATTACACGAAGCTTTGGAGTGGATCGATTTCTTTTGGGAAAGAGATTTTTTAAAATCCGATTCGCTATAATCCGCTAACTACACATTATTTCTAGTATTAAATACAACAAAGGGTCATTATGCCAAAAGACTATATTTTCACCTCCGAATCCGTAACAGAAGGGCATCCGGACAAAATGGCCGATCAGATCAGTGACGCTATTTTAGATTATATTATTGAACATGATACTCAGGCACGCGTGGCATGTGAGACATTGGTCTCTAATGGATTTTGCGTGATCGCCGGTGAGCTTAAAACAACGGCGTATGCTCCAATGCAAGAAATCGCACGCCAAGTCATTCGTGAGATCGGCTATACCGATGCAACCTATGGATTTGATTATCGCGCTGCTGCGGTACTCAATGGAATCGGAGAGCAATCCCCTGACATCAACCAAGGTGTTGACCAAGCAGATGGAGAAATCGGAGCCGGGGATCAGGGACTCATGTTTGGCTACGCGTGTCGTGAAACCGAAGTCTTAATGCCCTTGCCGATCCATCTTTCCCATCGCCTTGCTGAACGTTTAGCACAAGTGCGTAAAGAAGGGATCATCCCATATCTGCGTCCTGATGGCAAAACCCAAGTCAGTATCCGTTATGTGGATGACAAACCCGTAAGCGTTGAAACTGTCGTTGTTTCCACACAACATGCCCCTGAAGTAAGCCAAGAAAAATTACATGCAGATGTTATAAAAGAGGTCATTGAATACGTCATACCTCGTGATCTTATGAGCCCCAATATCGTTTATCATATCAATCCTACCGGTAAATTTGTAATCGGTGGACCACAAGGGGATGCGGGACTCACAGGACGAAAGATAATTGTTGATACCTACGGTGGAGCATGTCCACATGGTGGTGGAGCATTCAGCGGAAAAGACCCTACAAAAGTAGACCGTTCTGCCGCCTATGCCGCTCGTCATGTCGCTAAAAACTTGGTAGCAGCAGGTGCATGCGATCGTGCAACCATCCAAGTTTCCTATGCAATTGGTGTTGTACAACCCATTTCAATCATGGTAAACACTCATGGAACAGCTGTGGTTGCAGAAGAAAAAATTGAAGCATGTGTCAGAGAGCTTTTTGATCTGACGCCAAAAGGGATTATTGAATCCCTGAATCTCTTACGCCCAATCTATCGTAAAACAGCGGCTTACGGGCATTTTGGACGTGAACTTCCAGAATTTACATGGGAAAAAACCGATAAAGCAGATGCTATACGTACCTATCTTGGACTCTAAAACTTCAACACGATACCCTTTACAAGGGAGTCGCTATTAAAAAGATGATCACTTCGTAACAGCTGCCTTATAAATACAATCAAGAACTCCATATTTTAGGTATTTTTAAAATTCTTTTGCTATAGTTACCCATATTTTAAATTATCTAAGGAGAATTCAATGTCAGTTGTAATTAATGATACTTGTATTAACTGTGGTGCTTGTATCGATGAGTGTCCTGTAGAAGCGATCGTAGACGAGGACGATAACCCAACGGGTGATGATATTTATTACGTTTATGGTGATAAATGTGTCGAGTGTGTAGGTCACCACGATGCTCCAGCATGTGCGACTGCATGTCCAACAGAGGGTTGTATCACATGGGATGAGATTGGCGAAAGTCCAGCACACCGTGATGATATCACTGGTGACATGCGTTCAAATAAAGCGAACGTCGTCGATTAATTTAGAGGGCTTTGCCCTTTAAATTTTCTTTCCAACTCTTTCCTCTTTATCTTTAATCTTTTTCAAATTATTATTTCGCTATAATCCCGCTCTATTATTCACATAAAACAGGAGCATTGATGGAACAAACATTATCAATCATCAAGCCAGACGCCGTTGCAAAAGGTGTTATTGGAAAAATTTTGGATCGTTTTGAGACTGATGGTCTTAAAATCGCAGCTACCAAAAAAGTTCAGCTTAGCCGTCAAGACGCCGAAGCATTTTACGCAGTACACTCTGCTCGTCCATTTTTCAACGACCTTGTTGATTTCATGGTAAGCGGTCCTGTTGTTATCACAGTTCTTGAGGGCGAAAACGCTGTTATCAGAAATCGTGATTTGATGGGTGCAACTAACCCTAAAGAAGCAGAAGCTGGTACTATACGTGCTGATTTCGCTGAAAATATCGATGCAAATGCAGTTCACGGTAGTGACTCTGTTGAAAATGCAAAGAATGAAATCGCATTTTTCTTTTCAGGTCGCGAGATCTCTTAAATGAATACGATTGTGTTTAAGCACTTGGATTCAGTGCCTATGGCATTTGAAGCAAGACATGAGCAAGCATTATTTTTAGGAACAATTGTTCATAAAAAGCATAATATTGCTCAATTAAACGGTACAATAACGGGAAGTATTTTTATTTCTTGTGATATCTGCGCTGAGACTTTTGAAAACACTTTGAATGAAGAAGTTTCATTTTATCTTGCAGATGGAGACGTTCACGAGAATGATCGTGAACTGGAGATTGTAGAAATTGATAACTCAATAATCAATTTAGATGAGCTTTTCGATTCTGAACTCGAATTGATCAAGAGTGACTATTTTTGTTGCTCAGATTGTGAGGGAAAAACACTAGAACAAGAGTTCTAATGTAACGATTGGGCTTCCTGACGAAGGAAACCTAGTGTTAACGTAGCTATAGGGATGTATTCTTATAGCGTTTAAATTTAAAATAGAAAGGACTATAACGATGGCAGTACCTAAAAGAAGAGTGAGTCACACTCGCGCAGCGAAACGTAGAACTCACTATAAAATTTCACTTGCTCGTCCTGTAAAAGACAAAGACGGCACGTATAAATTGTCTCACTTTGTCAACCCGACTACTGGTGAGTATAAATAATCGATGATCAAGATTGCTATTGATGCAATGGGTGGGGACTATGGTCCCGAACCAATTGTAAAAGGAACACTAGAAGCTTTAAAGGCAAAAGAGTTCGAAGCAATTCTCATTGGTAAAAAAGATGAGATTTTAGCTTTGTTACCCAAGGGCTATAAAGGTAAGATTTCGATTGTAGAAGCAAACGATGTAATCAACATGGGCGATGCTGCTACCGACGCGCTAAAGCGTAAAGACAGCTCGATCTATGTAGCGATGGAGCTCGTGCGTAATGGTGAGGCAAACGGTGTCGTCAGTGCGGGACACAGTGGTGCTACGATGAGTCTCGCAACATTGCGACTTGGCCGTTTAAAGCACGTACTACGTCCAGCGTTAGTCACTCTAATGCCCACTAAAAATGGTAAGCGCAGTCTATTGATGGATGCAGGTGCCAATGTTGATTGTAAACCGGAGCATCTGTTCCAATTTGCCATCATGGGTCATTGTTATGCAAAAGACATGATGAAAATCGTAGAACCTCGGGTTGGTCTTCTTGCAAATGGCGAAGAAGACTCAAAAGGGAATGAAGTCACCAAAGAAACCTTCGCCTTACTAAAAGGTACAGAAGGTTTTATGGGCAATGTTGAAGGTAATAATATTTTCGATTCTACCTGTGACGTTATCGTATGTGATGGCTTTATCGGTAATTTGGTTCTAAAAGCATCTGAGGGCGTTGCTACGACTATCAGCTTTTTTATAAAACAATTTATACGTAAATCGCCATTTGCTATTACCGGGGCTCTTTTAATGCGCAAAGTCTTTGCTCGTTTGAAAAAAGAGATTGACTATGCAGAAATAGGTGGTGCTCCTTTAGTAGGTATAAAAGGTTGTGCAATTATAGGTCATGGGAAAAGTAATCCAAAGGCCATTAAAAATGCCATTTTTCAAGCAATAAATTATGTTAATACAGGCGTCAATGAACATATTGAAGCACGCTTAGAAGCTCTAAATAAGTAATATTTACCATTCGCAAAAGGCCAATTATGTACGCTGCGCTTAGTTCTATCGGAGCTTATGTTCCATCTAAAATTTTAACCAATACCGATCTTGAAACACTTGTTGATACCACCGATGAGTGGATCTTTAAACGAACCGGAATCAAAGAACGCCATATTGCAGCCAAAGATGAGACTACCAGTGATATGGGAACCAGGGCTGCGGAGTTAGCTATTGAGCGCTCAGGATTACAAAAATCACAAATAGATTTGATTGTCTGCGCTACTATTTCACCTGATTATTTTTGCATGCCCTCCACTGCGACTGTTATTGCCACAAAACTGGGGCTCGAAAAAGTAACCGCTTTTGATATATCTGCTGCATGTACAGGTTTTGTCTATGCTCTTAGTATTGCAAAGGCGTTTATAGAATCCGGTATGAAAAAAAATGTCCTTATCATCGGTGCTGAAAAACTAAGTGCCATTACAGACTATACCGATCGAGGTACGTGTATATTGTTCGGGGATGGTGCTGGTGCTGCTATTATAAGCGCTACAGATGATAAAACTAAAGCCATTATTGATATCCACACAGGATCCGATGGCAGTTTTGCCGATCTTCTGATGACACCCAATGGTGGAAGTGGATCCGCGCACGATGAACTTGATCGTGAAGCCGCTAGCTGCTTCATGAAGATGAAGGGCAATGAAACCTTTAAAGTAGCCGTTAGAACCCTCACTAATGACGTTGTTGCTATTTTAAAAGAAAATGACATTCAAGCTTCAGCCATTAAACACTTTGTTCCGCATCAAGCTAACTACCGTATTATTAAAGCGGTAGGAGATGCCCTAGAACTCAAAGACGAACAAGTCGTATTGACGGTTGAAAAATACGGAAACACTTCTGGAGCATCAATTCCTATGGCCATCAATGATATCTATGAATCAGGCCGCTTGCAAGAGGGAGACATGATGCTTCTGGATGCTTTTGGCGGTGGATTGACTTGGGGAAGTGCTATTGTCCCATTTGCAGGTAAAGCTCACCACTAAACAACTCTCGCTACAATAGCAGATCTTTTAAAAGGTCTACTATGATTTACAGCAATCCTCTTATATACATTGAAATTCACGACAGTGAAATCCCTTGGCTAAAAATATTTACCCATGAACATCGTAAAGAATTTTCAGCGTGTTCACGCGAAGAACGTATGATGATTTTTGAGGCACTGGATCTCATCGAAAAAGAGATGCTTGCCTATTTTAAACCTGAAAAAATAAACATAGCCTCTTTTGGAAACATGTTACCGCTTGTCCATTGGCATATAATGGCACGATATTTAAATGACAGTTATTTTCCAGAACCGATGTGGGGGGCTAAACAAAGAGAAGGTGAGGTAAAGAGGACTCCAATGGAGCCCTTTATTGAGAATCTAAAAGCGGTATTAGCTTCTAGGCTTGCTGCTAGCTGAACGGTTTTGACCGCTAAAGCTACGTGAACGGTCGCCACGCTCGCCACCGCTACGATCTCCACCGCCAGCATTACGATCGTTGTTACCACGGTAACCACCGCCACTGCCGCCACGATCTCCGCCACCAGCATTGCGATCATTATTACCACGGTATCCGCCGCCACCGCTACGGTTACCACGATATCCACCACCACGGTTATTGCCGCCACGGTCATGACTGTTTGCAAGGTTATGAAGAATTTTCTCCATACGTTCTGCAGAAATACCAATCTGATTTGGTCCTTGAACTGTATTACGCTCCATAAGTAAAGAGATTAACTTATACGCGATTTGCTCTTGATCAAATTCTTCTTTAAGGGCATCCAATACTTTATGAGCGATATCATTCACATGCTGTTTTTCGATTTCTGCAAGTAAACGATTGATGTGTGATTCTTTAACATCAAGTTTACTTGGAATATAGGCATGCTCCATAGTCGTTCCGACTTTGGATTTAATACGCTGTAGTTCTTTAAACTCAATTGGTGTTACCAAAGTAATCGCAACCCCTTTTTTACCTGCACGTCCTGTACGTCCGATTCGGTGTACATAACTCTCAGAATCAAAAGGAATATGATAATTAAATACGTGAGTAATATCATCAATATGCAATCCACGTGCCGCAACGTCTGTTGCGATCAATACATCAAATGCATCAGATTTAACACCCTTGATAACGCTCTCACGTTGACGCTGCTCCATGTCTCCATGAAGTCCTTTAGCAGAGTAACCCGCTGCTGAAAGAACATTTGAAAGACGATCAACCTCTTTTTTCGTACGACAAAATACTACTGTCTTCTTCGCATCTTCAGCGTCCATCAAACGGATGATTGCATCATCACGCTCTGATTCTTCAATAACGTAGTACTGTTGTGTAATATCCGTATTCGTAGTCTCTTCTCTCGTGATAGAAGCAAAGAATGGATCAACTAAGATACGCTCAGCCAATTTTTTGATTGGCATTGGCATAGTTGCTGAAAAGAGCAATGTTTGACGCTCTGTTGGAAGATAACTGAAGATTTCATTGATATCATCCAAGAATCCCATATCTAACATCTCATCCGCTTCATCCAAAATAACCGTTGATGGAGCAAATCCCTTGAGCATGTTACGGCTAAGCATATCCAATAAACGTCCTGGTGTTGCGATGATAACCTGTGCTCCACGCTCAATCATATCGATTTGACGGTTGTATGATGTACCACCATAAATAGTCACTGTACGAACACCTAAGTGCTTACCATATTTAAAAATTTCGTCACTGACTTGGTTTGCAAGCTCACGCGTTGGTGTAACGATAAGAACTTCAATCCCACCTTTTAAATGCATTTTATTCAATGCTGGTAGTCCAAATGCTGCTGTTTTACCTGTACCTGTATGCGCTTGACCTACTACGTCACGACCTTGCATAATAACTGGGATAACCATTGACTGGATAGGACTTGGAACGGTGAAACCAGCATGGGTAATGCTTTGCATAATCTCGCTGCGAAGACCAAAATCCGCAAATGTTCCTACAACTGCTTCTTCTTCTTTTACGTGTATTTCGTTGTTACTCATATTTTACCTTTAATTAATACGCCACGCCAGCAATAAAAAGAAACTCCGCATTCCCATATGGAATGGTTTCTAAAAAGCCCATGTTGCTACGCTCTGCTGCTGTGACGCTGTATCTTGACCCTCTAGTGGGCAGAAAATTTTCAAAGATCATTACTAAAGATCTCTACCATGGAAGGTACCTTTGTAAAACTTCATTCAATTAAAGACTTACGAAGGTACCCAAAAATTTGGCGAATTATACCCACATTAAGCACAAGTTTCCCTGATAAGGCTTCAATACTAAAAGTTAAAGTTAACTTTTAGTTTCTATTCGCTTATATTTTGGTGTTTTTTTTTAATTGTTGAATCACTATACTGCCAAAAAATATTAGGGAGAACTCATTATGTTCAATGTACGTATAGAAAGAGAATGCGGTTGTTTCAAGCGCAGCGGTATGCCAACAATCAAAGCATTTGATAACAAAGACGATGCGTTAGTAGAAGCAAACGATTGGGCAGAAGATATGAACGAAACTTTTTGTCGTAAACACAATTTTAGTGTTGTTGAAGAGGGAAATGACCTAATCATCAAAATGGGCATGAACTAATTCAAGCTTGCCTCTTTTGAGGCAAAGTTAACTACACTATCACTTACGGTGACGATCCAACCAGACCATAAGTCCTTTTTGACCATGAAGACGGTTTTCGGCTTCTTGAAAAATCACACTTTGATTCCCCTCTAACACCGATTCACTCACTTCTACTTCACGATATGCTGGTAAACAATGTAAGAAAATAGCATATTCATCTGCCAATTTCATCAATGCATCATTCACAATGTACCCATCAAAATCAGCAATACGCTGTGCTTTTTCTTCTTCTTGACCCATTGAGATCCACGTATCCGTAGTGACGACCGTTGCCCCAGAGACTGCAACTTTTGGATCATTGGTAAACGAGATTTTGGCACCGCTTTGTTTTGCCAATTCTAAAGCATCCGCAACAATCAGCGCATCGCATTCATACCCTTTTGGTGTTGCTACACGCAATTCAAATCCAAGCTTTGCTGCTAACATCAACCATGAATGGGTCATATTGTTACCATCACCTACATACGCGACAACTGGGTTCTCATGCCGTCCGCATTCAACCATCGTCATATAATCAGCAAGAAGCTGTACAGGATGGTAACTGTCACTGAGACCATTAATCACCGGAACAGCTGAATAGTGTGCAAATTCTTCGAGTTTTGAGTGCTCATAGGTACGGATCATAACCATATCGCTCATCGATGAGATAACGCGTGCGGTATCTTTGACCGGTTCGCCACGCCCTAAATGTATATCACGATTGGAGAGAAATAAAGCATGCCCCCCTAGCTGAAACATCCCTGCTTCAAAACTCACACGCGTACGGGTAGAGCTTTTCTCAAAAATCATAGCAAGTGTTTGTCCCGCTAAATAAGGATGCGGCTTTTTTGCCTTTTGCTCTTGCTTTATTGCTAATGCCAAATCAACGATTTCTAAAATCTCTTCTTTGGTATAGTCTTTTAACGTCAAAAAATGTCTCACGAAAAATCCTCTTTTTCAAAAACCAATCATATCATAAAATAATTACAACAATCCTGCCACTTCTTTAGCATGATAGCTGATAATAATATCAGCTCCTGCTCGCTTAAATCCAATCATTGTCTCCATCATCACACGATTATAATCGATTAGACCAGCAGCTCCGGCATGTTTAAGCATCGCATATTCCCCGCTAACATTGTATACCGCCAAAGGCAAATTAGAGGCTTCACGAATGTCACGGATGATATCCAAATACGCCAAGGCCGGCTTGACCATCAAAATATCCGCTCCTTGCGCTTCATCCTCTAAACTCTCGCGAATAGCTTCACGACGATTGGCCGGATCCATTTGATAGGTCGATCGATCACCAAAACTTGGCACTGATTCCGCGACATCACGAAATGGCCCATAATAGCCGCTGGCAAATTTCGTCGAATACGCCATAATCGGAAGATTGACATATCCGCCTGTGTCTAATGCATCACGCAAAGTGGTAATAATACCGTCCATCATTCCCGATGGAGCGATCATATCTGCACCTGCTCGTGCATGTACCAGCGCTTGCTGAGCCGAAATACTCAACGTCAAATCATTATCAACTGTCTCATGTACATGATCAATAATCCCACAATGCCCGTGATCCGTATATTCGCAAAAACATAAATCCGTCACCACAAACATCTTCGGAAATGCACGTTTAACCGCTCGAACTGCGGTTGCGATGATGCCATGATCACACAAGGCATCCGACCCCACAGAATCTTTCACCGCAGGAATACCAAAAAGAAGGATCGAATGAATCCCAAGCGCTTGCAGTACTTCGCACTCTTTGAGGATCTCATCCAAACTCATCTGATAAACGCCCGGCATCGAAGCCACTTCCGTTTTAATCCCCTCTCCCGGTTTTACAAAAAGTGGATAAATAAAGTCATCAGCACGAACGTGTGTTTCACGTACCAGTGATCTAAGATGAGGATTCATGCGTGTGCGGCGTAAACGATCCATAATGAGGCTCCGATAAAAAATTAAAGGAAAGATTGTACCTTCACTACGATTAATAAACCATTTTTTCAGAAACGACCATTATAATGACACTCATGAAAACACCGATACATTTTGAAAAATCCGACATTGCCAATCTACCCACGAAACATGGACACTTCAAAGTTCGTGCGTATAAAGAGGGGAGTCAAGAACATCTCGCCATCTTTACGGAAAACTTTGAAAAGAAGGAAGTTCCGCTGGTGCGTATCCATTCTCAATGCCTTACCGGGGATACCTTTGGAAGTATCAAATGCGATTGCAACAATCAACTGCACAAAGCGCTCGAGCTCATAGCCAAAGAGGGTGGATTGATCATCTATCACGCGCAAGAGGGGCGAAATATCGGTCTGCTCAATAAGCTCAATGCCTATGCACTCCAAGATCAAGGGCGTAATACAATTGAAGCCAATATTGAGCTAGGGTTTCAGCCCGATCAACGAACCTATGACGTTGTGAATGAAATTTTTAAAGACTTTGGGCTGACAAAAATTCGGCTGCTTACCAACAACCCTGCCAAAGTACTGGTAGTTGAGGGCTTAAATGTTGAAATAGTCGAACGAATCCCTATTATTATCGATTCCAACCCTTACAATGAAGGATATTTAAAAACTAAAAAAGATCATATGGGGCACTACCTTGACTAATTTACATCGCTTGATGAAAGAGCAAAACATACCCGTTGGTCCTCAATTTTACGACTATGCTCAACACTACAAAGAACTATTGGAAAAATGGAATAAAGTCCACAATCTCACCGGGGCTAAGACACCCGCGCAAATTGATAGCTTTATCGTTGATGCCATCGCCCCTATCACCTTTTTACCTCCTGTAAAAACAGCTATGGATATCGGAACGGGCGCAGGTTTTCCAGGAATGATACTGGCTATGGGGATGCCAAATACACATTTCACCCTCGTGGAGCCTTTGGCAAAACGTGCCAGTTTTTTGCAGTTTGTCAAAGCTGATCTGGGTCTTGAAAATGTGGAGGTAAAAGCCCTTCGTGTCCAACAATTACCAGCACAGCCTTATGATCTAATAACTTCTCGTGCCGTTACCGATACCACCATGCTTTTGCAACTCTCTGAACCTTTTCGCCAAAAGGGAAGTCTTTTACTTTTCTACAAAGGTGAAAAAGTGTACGATGAAGTAAGTGAACTCTCTAACTATAAAATCATTGAAATGGTCAACCGCCATTATCTTCTTATCGAGTCATAATTATGCTATTTAAACTATTACTTTTAGGTGGTTTAGTCACTGTTGTCTATTACACTTTCTTTAATAAAAAGAGTCTCCCTAACCCTTCAAAAGACAATAAGAAGCCTCAAGAGGCGATGATTGCATGCGCAAAATGCGGTACTTATGCAGACATCAAAGAGACGTTTATCCGAGATGGATACTACTATTGTTCACGCGAATGTATGGAGGCATAACATGATACTTTTCGGACATCCCCTAATCACTTCAGAGCGTTTTTATCATATAGAATCCGTTGAAGCCATTACTAAAACCCCTTCAAATTCGATTATTGCTCTCTTTTTTGCGCCGCAAAACCTTGATCTCATTACCTATCTCAGAGCCAATAAAATACGTTTTGCCTTGTACGTGGCCTCAATCACCGAAGCGGTATTGGCCGAAAACATGAATGCTAATTACTTATTGGTACAGCCAAAAGTGGGGCAAGAAATTCAAAAAGTAGCCGAGCATTATATGTTTGATGCCAAGGTATTAGGATATATCGATCAGGAAGATCAGCTCGAAAAGCTGATAGAAATGCGACTAGACGGTGCTATTTTTATTGAAGCGATTGTCAAAATTACTTCTTAATCACACCACTCTCGTTTTAAATTCTTATCCAAACACGCTAGGATTTCATATCCTATCGTACCTACCGCTTTTGCGTACTCATTGGCATTATCAAAAATCAAAAGCTCATCCGTATCCGTAGAAAATGCGGCACTGTCCATTGAAATACGACCACGTAACGCAATGCCATCAGGGGTCACATATCGGTTGGATGCCAAGCGATCTAAGCCATTGGCATAACCCAAATCATAAGTCGATACAACCTCATCACATTGCGCTTCATAAATTCCGTTATACCCTACTCTCTGCCCGGCTTTGAGCGTACGTGTAGCGATTTTATTTCCCGTTAAAGATAATACTGGCTTTAATGCAGGCTGCAAGAGAGTGGTATCCATATACAATGCAATGCCCATACGTACCATGTTATCCGTACATTGCGATGAACGAAATGTCCCCGCAGAGTTCGAAATATGAAACCGTATCTTCCAGCCATATTTACCCGCTAACTTCGTTGCCTTTTCTTTTAGTGCATCAAATATTTCTCTCTGCCAAAACCACTCTGAACTCAAAGTGTCCGCGCTTTTAAAATGGCTCATAACCCCTACACACTCTAGCCCTTGCGCCGCTATTTTCTCAAATGCTTTGGCTAAATCATCAGGTGCAATCCCATTACGATGCATACCCGTATCAATTTTTAGCTCAACACGCGTCCCATTCGGAAATTTTTCAATGGATTCCAGTGCGTTGATCGCATAACTGAAAACAGGATTTGGTGCCGTCGGAAAATCTGCCAAGATCAGAATATTCTCAAAAAACTCTGCAATTTCAAGCGCTTCGGACTCCAGTCGAACTACCGCTTGTTTGATACCGTATTGTTGTACTTCATGTGCAATCATCTTAGCACCATGACCATAGGCATTGTCTTTTAACACCACAGCAATTTTATCTATTGCACCAACTTGCTGTGCGATAATATCAAGATTAGAATGAAGAGCCTTACGGCTTAATTTAATCGTTCCCATGCCAATATTATATGCTAAGGTCACTTAATGCGCTACTTTCCTGCCGAATTCGAACCCCAAAGTTTTGTACAACTTATTTTCCCACATCCACAAAGCGACTGGGCACCCTACCTCGAAGAAGCTCGTGGTGTATTTGTCAATATTGCCAATGCAGTTGCCCAATATCAGCCCTGCTTGATCATCTGTGATGATGTCGATGTTGTCAAAAGCTATTTTACCGATCACACCGATCTCATCTTTGTACCCTATCAAACCGATGACACCTGGGCACGTGATTGCAGTGCACTAAGTGTCATTGATGAAGACGAGGATGAAGCGCTGCTGCTTGACTTCACGTTCACAGGTTGGGGTGGAAAATTTGATGCCTCACGTGATGATGCGATGAGTTCTGCGATTTCCAAAGCGTATGGCGCCCCAATGCAAAAAATCGATCTTATTTTGGAAGGCGGCGGTGTTGAGTCAAATGGAAACGGATCACTGCTCACGACAGCAGAGTGTTTACTAAATCTAAATCGTAATCCCCACATGAATAAAGCTAAAACCGAAACGATGCTCAAAAAAGAATTTGGCGTAGAACAGATTTTATGGCTCAATCATGGTTATCTAGCGGGTGATGATACCGACAGTCATATTGACACTCTCGCTCGTTTTATTGATATTGATACGATTATGTATGTGAAATGTGATGATAAAGAGGATGAACACTACGAAGCGCTCAAAAAGATGGAAGAGGAACTCAAGGCACTTCGCGATATCGAAGGAGAGCCCTTTGAACTCATACCATTACCAATGTGCTCTCCTGTATTTTACGATGAAGAACGTCTTCCTGCCACCTATGCTAACTTTTTGATCATCAATGATGCCGTCTTACTGCCTGTCTATAACGATATCCACGATGCTCAAGCCATCGCTATTTGTGAAAAAGCATTTCACGGGCGCGACATCATCCCCATCGATTGTTCCGTTCTTATCCGTCAACACGGTTCACTGCACTGTGTTACGATGCAGTTCCCAGAAGAAGTATCTTTGAGAATTGACTAATATCGAGCACTTCTTAACACAAATGTAACACTACTTTTGTAGTATTCCTTCATATTTTTCGAAGGAATACCCATATGAATAAATTCTCTCTCCTCTCATTGGCCGCTGTTGCAGCTCTCGCCTCTGAGCCTGTAGCCATTCAAAAGATCACCGTAGAAGCCTCAAGTAAAAAAGCAGACAGTAAAAATGTTGAAGCTGATGAGATGGTCAAGTTTTCTCGTCAAAGCGATTTGGCAGAAATGCTCTCTCAAACTCTCCCTGAGATTACTCATGTCCGTAACAGTGCTATTGGTAACGATATCATTTTACGCGGTTTTCGTAAAGACAATCTAGTCATAACCATCGATAATGCAAAAGTTTGCGGCGCATGTCCTAATACAATGGATCCACCGTCTATGCATATCTCTTCGGCTCAAATCGCTTCGGTGGAAGTACAAGAAGGGCCGTTTGACGTTACCCAATTTGGAAGCCTCGGCGGTAAGATCAACGTCGTCACCAAAGATCCCCAAAAAGGGATACACGGTGAAGTTTCTACAACATTAGGAAGTTTTGACTATCGTAAACTTTCCACCACTCTGGAAGGTGGGAATGATAAAGTTCAAGCACTTGTCGGCTTTAGCCGTGAGACCTCTGGTCAATACAAAGATGGGAATGGCAACACGTTAGTGGAACAAACTAATTTACTGACTACCAATGCAATGCAGAAGTACAAAACAAGCTCTCAAGATGCAAATGCCTATGAACGTAATAATTATTGGACAAAAATCGTAGGAAATATCAGCAATAATCAAAAGCTTACTATGAGCTACTTCGGTGACCGTGCTGATGATATTCTCTATCCACGTTATCGAATGGACGCGCAAGTAGATGATACGGATATGTTCAATTTGAAATATCAGCTTAGTAATCTCTCAGATTTTTCTGATGAACTTAAAGTTGAAGCCTATCATTCAAAAGTCACCCACGTTATGGGTACCGATTTTAGAGCAGGTGCCACTAATGTTAACAACACAATGGTTGCCCCTGTTGATGCAACTATACAAGGGGCTTCAGTTGAAAATAGCTTAACCATTGCTGACACAAAAGTTTCTATTGGACTCGATGGAAGTGTACGTAATTGGAATGGTACAAGTGGACCAAAAATCAATCCTACCACAAAAATCTTACTCCCAGATGTCGATACCAAAAATATCGCACTCTATGCCAAAGCACTTAAAAAAGTGGGGAACTATGATTTAAGTGGAGGAATTCGTTATGATGACACATCCATAAATGTTAATCAAATACTTATACCTACAGCCATAGATAAAGATTATAATAATCTCAGTGCTAACCTACTCGCAAAATACAATTACACACTTAATACAAATGTTTTTATCGGTATTGGGCAGTCTGTTCGTGTCCCTGATGCCAAAGAACTTTATTGGCCAACAGCTGCAGGAGCACATGATAATTTAAATGAAACAAAAAATCGTGAAATCGATATGGGTGCTGAACATACTTTCGGAAATGTCCGCATAAAAGGGACAGCTTTTTACAGTGATCTAAAAGATTATATTTATGCCTATAAGTCAGGTGCTAATACTACTTGGAAAAATATCGATGCTACCATCGTAGGTTTTGATCTTCAAAGTGATATTGCTCTTAACAATGAATGGCGTATCGATGCTGGTATAGCGTATCAAAAAGGGACTAAAAAAGATCCTTCACAGCTTGGTCAAACCGATAAAGATCTAGCTGAAATTCCTCCTATGAAAGGACGTGCTGCATTAGTATTTGATAACAATGTCCACTATGCCATGGCAGAGTTGATTGGAGCAACCAGTCAAACATTTGATGCAGATAATGGTGAAAAAGATATTGGCGGTTACAGTATTCTTAACCTAAAGTACGGAGCAGAGCTTGGCCATGGTTTCTCACTCATGACCGGTATTAATAACTTCTTCAATCGTACCTACGCTGTTAGTAACAGCTATGTAGGAAATGAGTTTCTTGCTGATGGAGGAATCCCCCTTGTCCTCAATGAACCAGGACGTAACTTCTACGCAACTTTAAGCTACAAATTCTAATCCCTTTCCCCTCGGGGAAATCTAACTCTCTTAAAACGTTTTCACTTTAAAGGTATCTTTATCCACATAATAAGTATTTTGAAAATCAATCGATTTACGTTTTACGGGTTTTGTTCCCATTGTTTTTTTAAATATTTTATCAAGCTTAGTACGGATAGCTACAAATCTACGATATTCTTTACCCGTGAATCCTTCTGTCTTTTTCTTCATAACACTCATAGGATTGATCGGAGTACTGCCATCATACATCCCAAAATGCAAATGAGGACCAGAAGAAAGTCCAGTAGAGCCTACATAACCGATCAGTTCACCTTGCTTGACTTTGGAGCCATTATGGATTCCTTTTTTAAACCCTTTTTGATGCGCATAAAGACTCGTTAACCCGTTTGAATGGCGTATCTTAATCGTTTTTCCATATCCATTTGAGTAGCCGGCAAAACAGACTCGTCCATCACCCGTTGAGAGAATTTGTGTCCCTGGACGAGCACCAAAATCAACGCCGACATGGGCACGATATCGGTGCAGCACCGGATGATACCGTCGCTTGGTAAACCCTGATGTCATACGTGCATTACGAATCGGTAATTTAAAAAGGAACTTCTCATATTGTGCCCCTTTTGCATCATAATAACGTCCATCCGTGTGTTTGTATACCGAGTAACGTTTTCCCCCAACTTCTATCATAGCCCCAGATACTTCTGGCATCAAAAAGTATTTACCAAGACGGTATTGCTGATTATAGACGATAACAATAGGGTTCCCCGGCTTAATATCCTTTTTAAAATTCACACGTCCTTTGAACATCTTGACAAAGGTTGCCGCCAAGTTCTTAGAGCCAGTTGCTTTTAAAATGTCATCATAAGGAGCTGTTTTGACCTCTGTATACAGTACTTCATGATACATCTCCGCTACGATGGGGATAACACGCATGATGTACTTTTTTTTCTTTGAGAGGTAAATTTGCAATTGAAGCTCATCATTGACGGGAATAAGTATTTGTTCAATGATGTTTTTACGACTGACCAGCATTTGGCATGTCGCACTAAAAGGAATATCTTCCGTCAGTTTTTGGTCTTCTTTATCCAAACGGTAATACAAAGCAAGAGGAAGCTTTTTATGCTCCAAAAAAGTTAAAAAACTTTCCCCATTATTCCATTTAAAGGTCTTTACAGTAGAACCGAATAAAAACAGGGGCAACAATAACAACCATAAATATCGACCCATCTTTATCCTTAATCCACTCCCGTGTTGTAATCCAACACGTATATCGACGCAAATCATAGCAAAAATTCTGTTTACAAAGACTCACTTGGCTATAATCTCTCTTACTAATAATGACAAAGGTTACCATCATGCGCATTTTATTATTATCTCTTTTTTGTGTGGGGATTCTCCAAGCTTCACCTATCTCAGCCCCTCTTTTAGAGACCAATGAAGACACTGGAAGCATTCAATCATCCCAATTAAAAGTGGGAATGAGCGGATTCGTCATCCGTCATTTTGATGATAAACACAGCACTATCATTGCCAATGCACGTGTATCAGCGTTTAATACCACTACCAATCGTGCCACAATCGATATTTCACCCTACGATGGTCTGCGCCAAAATTCTTTACCAAGCGGAAACTGGAAGCCAAGAGCAAAGGATGAAGTGGTCATTGCGTATGATTATGAGCGTGCGCTCTTGATTGCTCCCAATGATGATGCCTATAATGCACTTACCAAAAGTATCCCTAACGTCGAATGGCTACACCCAGATACCTATGCTACGTACCTTTCACATGAAGGGCATCCTACTCCTCTTATCAAGGATTTTCACGATTTTTGTACTGCCAATTCGGTAGGGCTGCTTTATGTACAAGCTGCAGACACTTTATTTACCCTGGACTGTAAAAATTTTGCCCTGCTTCAGACTTCCCCGCTCACTGCTCCTAAAAAAGAGTCTATGGTTCCATTTTACACGCGTATCCCAACAATACGTGCCAATTGGTTCGGAGCCGGAAGCTCCCGTCTTGAGAGTTATGAGCCTTATTATCTTGAACAAATTGCTTTAAATAATTCAAAAAACAAAGAACTATATGAGCTCTACAAAGCAAAATTTAGTGAAAAAAGCGCATTATTGCGCAATTTTGAGATGAAGGAATAATCATGCTTCCATCCGGTGCCCTTGACTTTTTTACCCAACTTTTGGGAAAAGAAAATGTATACAGCGATAAAGCCCATCTTATTGCTTATTCCTATGACGCGACGCGGGAACGCTTTGAGCCTGATGCCGTTTTATTTCCTCGACATGAGCAAGACGTTAGTGACGTTTTAAAATATTGTAACGAACACCGTATCGTCCTCGTTCCCCGCGGTGCGGGAAGCGGATTTACCGGTGGTGCCTTACCTGCAAATGGCGGAGTCGTTTTAGGTTTTGAAAAGCACATGAACAAAATCTTAGAGATCGATATGCAAAACATGGTGGCTATCGTTCAGCCCGGTGTTATCAATATGGAACTCCAACGTGCCGTAGAAGAAGTAGGACTTTTTTATCCGCCTGATCCAGCGAGTCAAGAGTACTCCACCATCGGTGGAAATGTAAATGAAAATGCAGGTGGAATGCGCGCCGCTAAATACGGTATTACCAAAGACTACGTCATGGCGATTCGTGCCGTACTGCCTAATGGTGATATTATCAAAGCAGGTAAACGAACGATCAAAGATGTCGCGGGTTATAACATCGCAGGGATTCTCATCGCCTCTGAGGGAACCTTAGCTGTAACGACGGAAGTAACCCTCAAACTCCTCTCTAAACCAAAAATGACCAAAACAGCTATGGGTATTTTTCAAACCGTAAAAGAAGCTATGGAAGCCGTATATAAGACAATGGCCAGTGGTGTCACACCTGTTGCAATGGAGTTTTTGGACAATCTCTCAATTCGAGCAGTGGAACAGACCTATCATAAAGGACTACCGATCGAAGCAGGTGCTATTTTGATCACCGATGTCGATGGAAATCTTGAAGAAGATCTGGACTTCCAACTGGGACAAATTGAAAAAGTATTTCGTGAAAACGGATGCAATGATTTTAAAATCGCCCAAAACAAACAAGAAGCGGCTGATTTATGGTTCGCACGCCGTAATGTTAGCCAATGCATATCGGTGTACGGTTCTAAAAAGATTAATGAGGACATCACGGTTCCTCGTTCAGCATTACCTGAACTGCTCGAAAAATTTGATCTTATTGCCAAAAAATACAACATCAACATCCCATGTTTTGGCCACACAGGTGATGGTAATGTCCATACCAATGTTATGGTGGACGGAAAAGATCCTGAGCAAGTAAAAATCGGTCATCTAGCCATCGTCGAAGTTTTTCAGGCCACCATTGATATGGGCGGGACTCTTAGCGGAGAGCATGGTATTGGGCTGTCAAAAGCTCCTTATATGTCTATGGCATTTACACCAGAAGAGATGGGTCTGTTTCAATCCATCAAACGTGCCTTTGACCCCAATAATATTCTCAATCCATTTAAAATGGGGCTAGAATAAAAATGACCCTCAAAGCCGCCTTCAAACATATCAAGACATTTGTACTCTTGATGTTTGATCGCGACATCACTGTTTATGCATCCAGTCTCAGCTTTTACACTATATTCACCCTTGTCCCATTGCTGATCATATCTCTGAGTCTTATCGCCAATGTCCCAGTATTTAACGCTCAATACGCTTCAATACAAATATTTATCTTTGACAATATTATGCCCGTTCAAACAGAAGCTATTGCAGGATATCTTGAATCTTTTTTCAAAAACTCTGTGCAGCTAGGGGTAATCGGATTTACGACAATGGTGGTTTCATCGATGCTCTTTTTTCAAAACTTTGAACATATCGTTGAAAAAATATTCAGTTCACCACAACGCGGTATTTGGGAAGCGATTACAACCTATTGGACCCTTATTACCCTTACCCCTATTGTATTAATTGCTTCTATGAGTCTAAAAGCGTATTTACATGCCAATATTACAGGCTTCATGCTCCATGTTCTGTCCATATTTCCCTTTTTATTACTATGGGGAATTTTCTTTTTGGTTTACAAAATCGCTGTCAACGCAGATGTTTCCCTTAAAGCTGCTGCCATCAGCTCATTTGTCGTAGCCCTAGTGTGGGGCCTGGCTAAAAACAGTTTTATTCAGTATGTCTTTTACAACAAAACCTACGCAACGATGTATGGCTCGCTTTCTGCCCTTATCTTTTTCTTTTTATGGATTTATGTCTCATGGATTATCGTCATCTATGGGATGAAGTTATGCTATTTGATAAATAGAACCAATAAGCGTAACGCTTCCTAAGATTCCCAAGCTCCAAAATGCAACTTTATAACGCATAGCCATAATGGCTAAGAGAATACTCAAAATGCCGATTCCCATCGGTATACTTATCGCATGTACATCCCCTGCATTAAACAATTCTATCAAATACGGGTCAAACCAATCTCCCCACGGTGTCAGATGCAGTACCAACACAGCAGGATAATAGAGGTTAAATAGTAATGCCAGAGGGATAGATCCTATATGCCAAAATCCAAACGTCCCAAAAATAGCTAACGAGATAGGCAGCATCACCAAATAACACCAAATATGAAGTGCCAAAAAAATCTGCCAAGGCTTCCAGTCTTCATAATAACGGATAAAAATAAAGATACTCAACACCCCAAAAGAGGAGAACCAAAATCCAAGCGAGAAAAAAAGCTTCGGAAAAAATGCGAGCAATACTCCAACAGCTATAAGCAACGTTTGAACCGAGATAATTTTAATCCCTCGATCATGTAACCAATATCCGACCACAATCATCCCGAATGATCTTACCATAGGCGGTATAAACTCTAACGCCCAGAGATAAAAGAATAGGAGTCCTAATACGATGAAAAAGAGATCACGATTGCCATGACGATAGGGAAAATAACGATTTTGAAACCAGCGATAAACAGGACGCAAAAAGAAAAAAGCGATCAGACTCAGTATCCCAAAATGGTATCCGCTAATGGAGAGAATGTGACTTAGACCCATTGCCCCTACAAGAGTCTGAAGTTCTTGACTCATGGGCGTTGCCACAAAAAGAGCTCCATAGAGTTCTTTCATTTTCGGTTCTTCATGCATCTGCGCGATAGAGCGATACCAGCGCTCTTTAAGACTAAGCTGTGGATAAACTTCCACAATACTTCCACGGGAGCGAAACCCTTTGAGATAATCAAAAAAAGTGACCTTTTTGATTTGAAGTTCCACTAATACTTCACGTCCACGCAGATCTCGTAGATAAGGGCTCATCACACATCGACAAAAAGCGCCGTTGTCTAGACGTAACTTTAGGGAGGTTTTAGGTTTGTCTGCAATCAAGCGTACTTCTTGATCAATTACCTCTGCACGTATCAGAGGATCATCAAAACGTTTAAAATCTGTAAATTTGGAATATTCCCATGATAGAGAAAGTGAAGTAATTAAAAGAAGAAAAAGTATAAAAAAAGAGCCACTTTTCAGATCGAAAAGTTCAACACTCTCTAATTTAGACACTAAATAATCGGCATAGAAAAGTTCTCATCTCCGACATCCATAACCGCCGGCTTCATGTCGATACTCTCATACACGATCTGTGCCGCACCAAAGGTTGGTTTATCCACAAAACGGGTAAATTTTTTCTGGAACATCAGCTTCACATGACCGGTGGGACCATTACGCTGTTTACCGATGATGATCTCGGCTTCTTCCTCTTCTTTTTCGACATATTTGGAAATGAACTCTTTGCCCGAAGCGATAGCATCTTTTTCTCGCTCTTTTTCCTCTTTATACAAATACACGTCATTACGATAGACGAAAAGGATGATATCCGCATCCTGCTCGATCGACCCCGATTCACGAATATCACTAAGCATCGGACGCTTATCAGAACGTGATTCGAGGGAACGGTTCAACTGAGAGAGGGCAACGATGGGTATCTCCAACTCACGCGCCAACATTTTGAGTCCACGTGAGATCTCACTGACTTCTAGGTGACGATCTTTTCCCCCTACTCCACTCATAATTTGGAGGTAGTCGATGACGGCCAGTTCGATTTCCGGATGACGGCTTTTGAGTTTACGCAGCTTGGAGCGTAGCTGATTGATGTTTAATGAGCCGTGATCATCCACAAACAGCTTGCTGTGTTTCATCTTATCCACAGCATCGTTAAGTCGTTTAAACTCCTCAGGGTTCATATCCCCCAAACGTAAACGCTGCAGTTGGATAGAAGTCTGGACACTTAACAGTCTGAGCATCAGCTGTTCTGCCGGCATTTCAAGAGAGAAAAAAGCAACCCCTTTACCTTTTTCCAACAAATTTTGGATCATATTAAGAGCAAACGATGTTTTCCCCATTGCAGGACGTGCCGCAACGATGACCAAATCCCCTTTTCCAAATCCCGTCGTCATCTTATTGAGCTCAGCAAACCCTGTATCAACACCGACCAAAACTGCATCACCGCGTTCACGCATCTCTTGGATATACGCCATCGTGTCTTCGGTGATCTTAGGGGCGTCTTTAAAATCAGTGGCTTGAGAGCTTTGAGTAATCTCATAGAGCTTTTTCTCAACCAGATCCACAACATCCGCACCGCACAGGTCTTCGCTCATCGTAACGCGCTTAATCTCTGTTGTAAGAGTGAGTAAATGGCGTTTCATCGCCTTGTCTTTTATCTCTTGGACATAGGCTGTTGTGTTGGAGATCGGATTGGCGGTGAGGACATCGACCATAACCCGTTCATCAAACTTTTGGCGTCCTGTCAGCTCTTTTTTGACAAACTCTTCATCAATAGGCAGATCACGATGGGCAAGAGTTAACATCGAGCGATAGATCTCTTGATGCGCGGCAAGATAAAAATCCTCAGGGGCCAATACCGCCTCAAAATCATCAAATTGTGCAGGATCGAAAATAATCGAGCTTAAAATAGAACGTTCAAAGGCTAAGTTATAAAGTGACTCTTCCATCTTAGTCCTCTTGCGCGGCCATTTTTTCGACCTCTTCTACAAAACGGTCCACGAGTTCATCTTCATCCAATCGTGCTACTACTTCTCCCTTGACCATGACCAAGCCTGACCCTTTTCCGTACGCAATAGCCACATCCGCATGTTTTGCTTCGCCGATAGCATTGACCACGCATCCCATGACCGAAATGTCGAGCGGTTTTTTGATGTGCTTGGTACGCTCTTCGATAATCGCCACCGCTGTCACCAAATCCGCTTCGATACGTCCGCACGTAGGGCAGGAGATAATATTTACACCGTCTTTTGCCGCACCGCTGTCTTTGAGGATCGCACGACCTATTTTTACCTCTTCTTCAAGCTCACCCGTGATGGAAACACGCATCGTATCGCCGATGCCATCGAGTAACAACGCTCCAAGCCCAATAGCACTCTTGATCGTCGCATGAAATATTGTCCCTGCTTCCGTCACACCAAGATGAAACGGATAGTGGTTTTTCGGACGCAACATACGATAGGCATCAACCGTGCGCTGAACATCGCTTGCTTTGAGAGAGACTTTGATATCGGTAAATCCTAGGTCTTCGAGAAACTTGATGTTGTATTCCGCAGAGGCTACCATCCCCTCAGCCGTTTGTCCATAGCGCTGTTCAAACTCTTTTTCCAAGCTTCCGGCATTTACCCCGATACGTATAGGGATATGACGCTCCTCACACGCTTTTACGATCTCCCGTATACGCGATTTATCCCCGATATTTCCGGGATTAAAACGGATACAGTCAACGACCTCTGCGGCAATGAGCGCGAGTTTATAGTTATAATGGATATCTGCAACCAACGGCAGTGAGATCTGTGCTTTGATCGCTTTGAGTGCGCGTGCATCTTCTTCTTCAGGAACCGCAACACGTACGATGTCACATCCTGCAAAATGAAGACGATTGATCTGATCGACCGTTGCGTAAACATCGCTGGTGCGCGAATACGTCATCGACTGTACCGAGATAGGAGCATCTCCGCCAACAGCAACATTTCCAACATAAATCTTTTTGGTAGGGTAACGTGTAATCATAGGGTGATTGTAGCTTTTAACACGTTAATTTTACGTAAATTCTGTAGGGTCCATGTCGATCTCACAAAGAGGAGATTTAACCGACTTAATAGCACGTATGAGTTGAGTACTTTTATCACTGCGTAACAAGATCTGAAAACGGTATTTTCCCCCGATTCTCTCGATAGGTGATGCCCCATAACCCACTACCTCAATCTCAGATATGGCTTCCAACATCTTTGCTGCTTCTTCCATCATCTCTTTGGCTTTAAGGCCGTTAGCATGAGAGTACAACAATCGCGCCAGTTTTTTCTGCGGCGGGTATTGACCCTCTCGCAACCGCATCTCACTTTTCAAAAACAGTTCATAATCGTCTAAATATTCGCTAAAAAAGGACTCATTAAAACTTTGCACAATAACCGTAGAGTCCTCTTTTCGTCCGCTGCGCCCTGCGATTTGAATCAAAAGCGATAGTGCTTTTTCTCTCGCACGATAATCCGCTTGCGCCAATAGATTGTCAATCCCCATCACCACTGCGAGAGTAATATCGTGATAATCATGCCCTTTTGAGAGCATCTGTGTCCCTACGAGCAGATCGATCTCACGATTATTAAATGCTTTAAGTACTTTGATCAGTTTGTTTTGCGTCGTGATCACATCTCGGTCAAATTGAGTCACGTTTAACCCATCACTGAGTGTTTGCATATGTTCAACCGCTTCCGCTGTTCCTAAACGAGAATTAGTGAGTTTTGAGCTTTGACATTTAGGACACACTCTAGGTAGTACTTCGGTATAGTTACAATAATGACACTTCAACGCTTTGGCATTACGGTGCAAACTCATCCCAACACTGCAAAATGGACACTCTATCGTATAACCGCAACTATCACACATCATGTATTTGAAATTGGCTCGTGTTGGGATGAAGACAATCCCTTGATGCCCTTGTTTATAGTTTTTAACGATTTCTTCATCAATAAATGGTGTCAATGCTTCGATGGAAGGTTCAAACACAAAGGTACGTTTAGAGGTGTAATATCCTCCACGTAACCGAAAATAGGGATATTTCGCATAGCTGGACAAACTGGGTGTTGCGCTGCCCAATACTACTGGAATGTTCAGTAATTTTCCACTATAAACCGCCATATCCCGTGCATTGTAACGAGGTCTGGATGAAGACTTATAGCTCTCATCATGCTCCTCATCGACCACAATTATCCCCAAATCTTTGAGCGGTAAAAACAATGCCGATCGTGGACCTGCAACGATACGGCCACTTCCATCATAAATCTTTTCTAGCGTGACTCTTTTTTGCTTCGGTGTCATCTTAGAATGCCACAGCACAAACACATCACCAAAATGGTGCCTGAATCGCTCCTCCATCTGAGGAGTCAGAGAGATCTCGGGTAAGAGCAATAGTGCACGCTTCCCCTCACTGAGACTCTCATCCATACGTTTCATATAAATCTCGCTTTTCCCCGCACCCGTATCACCGAAACGGATGAAGTCGAGAGCGTCGTTTTGGGTGGAAGAGAGGGTAATATCCACCGTCATCCCCAACTTGATTGGGGATCCACTATGTATCAAGGATGAAACTGGATTCCCGATCACGTCGGGAATGACGGCATAAGGGACACACAAATTAAGCGCTTCACCAAGAGAACACCCATAATACTCCGCCATAAATTGCGCCATCTTGATTTGAGCAGAAGAAAAATAAAAAGGGAGAGCTTCGATGATTGGTTGAGTTTTAAATGCAGGTTGTTCAGTACTTTTTAAAATAACCCCTTTCATCTCACGCTTACCAAGAGTAACCGAAACTTGAGTACCAATTTCTAAAGGAACATCACTATGATAGGTCAATAATTCGAGAGGAGAGCCCAATAGGGCTATTTGATAGAAATACATTTCTCCCTGTTAATCAACAAGTCTTCTACAATATTCTCCGGCATTCCCAGCCGCTGCTCTATTACACGTAAAGGTTCCATTCGTTCTATTGTAATCAAAAACAATATTTGTATTCATTACACGATACGTATACTGCCAATTCGTACCATTGGCAGTTGCGTTGTCATCCCAGTGCCCATTAGTATT
>NCIJ01000003.1 GCA_002282015.1 Sulfuricurvum sp. 17-40-25
ACTTTAGCAAATTTAATTTGCTTCTTTAAGCTTTTGGTTGTAAAAACTACTTTTTAGCAGCTTTTTATACTGCCCATTTTAACTCCGCCGTTGACAAACTGAAAAGTTTGATAAAAACAAACTCTATATCAAACGTCATCTCGATGAAAAGTACGCGATCAGCCCAATCGTGGATCACAAAGAGAGCTCCCAAAAAGCATTAAGATATTTTAAAAGCACATTACCTTCAACCTAATATAAACTCCTATATATATGAGGATTATTATCAATCACTTTTTATTATTCTTTTAAACATTCATAGCTTATAATCTCGCCATACATTTAGCAAGGATTTACCACGCAATCCCAAGACATTAAAATCATTTTTATGAGCTTTGTTATCCTCATCGGAGTTGGGGCTTTCTTACTTATGCTTCCATTTGCCCATAATGGTTCTCTTTCCCTTATTGATGCCATTTTTACCGCTACCTCAGCTGTATGTGTTACAGGTCTTATCGTCAAAGACACACCTGTCGATTTCACGACTTTCGGACATGTTGTTATTCTCTCTTTGATTCAAATCGGTGGTATCGGCTATATGACTGCGGTAACCTTTATGGCCCTCATGCGTCGTCAAAAACTGACCTACCGTGATCGCCTAATTCTCAAAGAGTCGTTAAATTACCCAGGGATGAGTGGAATATTTCGCTTTTTGAAAATTGTTTTTGCCAGTATCTTTATTATTGAAATCATTGGTGGCATTATTCTTTCATGTCGTTTTTTGGTAGATATGCCGCTTGGAAAGGCAATGTGGTTTGGTTTTTTTCACTCCATTTCAGCGTTTAATAATGCGGGGTTTTCCCTTTTCAGTGACAATATGATGGGCTTTAAAGGTGATCTTGTTATTAATCTCACGATACCGCTTCTCATCATATTAGGCGGTCTTGGGTATTTAGTCCTCTTAGAGCTTTACAACTATCGCAAAAAATCGCTTACCCGTATCTCAACACACACTAAAATCGTTTTATGGACATCGGGATTACTGATTCTAGGAGGGATGATCATCATCCTCACTCTGGAGTGGAATAACCAAAAACTGTTTGGTGATACAGACGTATGGCACAAAATCTTGATTGCATGGTTTGCATCGGTAAACTACCGCACCGCAGGTTTCAACGCTATTGATTTTTCACTCATGAATGACTCGGACCTCTTTTTTGGAACTATATTTATGATGACAGGGGGAAGCCCTGGAGGTACTGCTGGTGGTATTAAAACAACCGTCATAGCACTTGCGGTTATTGGTGTTTGGTATACACTGCGAGGACAAACCAATCCCCACATCTTCCGCAGAAGCCTCAGCGCTTATCAGATCAACAAAGCCTATGCAATTATTGCTATTGCCACTTTTTATGTTTTGATCTCAACCGTTATTTTGAATGAAAGCGAAAGGCTCTCCTTTATTCGCACTCTCTTTGAAACCTGTTCAGCATTTGGAACAGTAGGACTGTCGACGGGTAATGGAGGGGTACTAAGTTACAGTGCAAACTTTGATACCTTAGGAAAACTCAATATCATTTTATTGATGCTTATGGGGAGGATCGGTGTTTTTGCTTTTACCGTTGTCATCGTAGGAAAAGCGGTTAAAAGCCGTATTAAATATGCAGAAGGAAAGGTCGTTATATGACGTATGTTGTTATTGGATTAGGGAAGTTTGGATTTCATGTTGCCAAGGGACTTGCTCAGCAAGGGGAAAGCGTTATTGCTATCGATAATGATGAAGAAAAAATTCGTGATATCAACGAGTTTGTCCAAGATGCTATAATGCTCGATTCCACCGATATTAGAGCACTAAGAGAAGCTGGGATCGGCGATGCAGAAATCGCTATAGTCAGTATCGGAGAACATATTGAGGCCAGCATACTGACCGTTATGGCACTTAAAGAACTGGGAATTGAAACGGTAATTGCTAAAGCTATTACCCAAGTCCATGGACAAATTCTTTCGAAACTCGGTGCTGCAAAAGTGATCTATCCAGAGATGGAATCAGCCAAAAAACTGGTCAAGAAGATCGTTAAGAACATGCTGTATGAAACGATTGATCTCTCTATCACCATGAAGCTCGCAAAAATGACAGTTCCACCTTTTTGGGTAGGCACCTCGATTCTTTCACCTATCTTTGAAAAAGAATACGAAGTTAAACCCATTGCCTATAAACATCAAGGTGAATGGCACACTTCATTTGAAAAAGATGCTATTCTTGAAACCGGAGATATTTTAGTTGTATTAGGGAATAGTAACCATATCGAATCACTCAGTCAAAAAGTATGACCTAATATGAATATTAAATCTTTACTCTGTATCTTCTTACCGCTTGTAATTTATGCTCAGGTGCCTCCTGTGCAATGGGGCGAAAATGTTACTGGAGTAACCACGCAGTTTCATTCTGATAACAAAGAAATCGCACTTACCTTTGATGCCTGTGGAGGAAGTGAACGAAGCTCACAATACGATGAGGAACTCATCGAGTTCTTAACTCTTCACCGTATTCCTGCCACCCTTTTTATCAACGCTCGCTGGATAGATGCAAACCCTCAGACTTTCATGCAACTTTCACGTAATCCTCTCTTTGAAATAGCCAATCATGGAACCGCACATAAACCACTCTCGGTCGAGGGAAAAAATGTCTATGGCATACAGGGTACTGCTTCTGTAGAAGAAGTGATGGCTGAAATTCAAGGAAACAATGAGAAAATTGAGAAACTCACAGGAAAACGTCCCCGATTTTTTCGAGCAGGAACCGCTTACTATGATGAGCAAGCCGTAGCCATCGCTCGCTCAATAGGGATGGAAATCGGAGGTTTTTCGATTTTAGGAGATGCCGGGGCCACGTTTAGTGCACCCAAAGTAGCGCAGCAGCTCATGAGTGCAAAAAGCGGTGATATTGTTGTTTTTCACATGAATCATCCAGAAGGTGGGACACGCGAAGGTGTTGTCAAAGGAATTGAATTCTTATTAACAGAAGGCTTTAGTTTTGTACGTCTTAGCGATGTCAAAAAGAACCTAATTAGGATTCCCTGATCACCAGCCATCCGTTGCATGATTATCATGTTTTGATTTTTTATACCGTCGGGCATTGACTCTTTTTTCTAACTGGTTTTGCGCATGTAACAGTTCTTCTTTGATCGTCTCGATCTCTTCATCACTGTTACGATAATCCAGAATCTTTTGCCCTAGTGCTTCTAGCGCCATGTACTCATCTTTGTACAACTTTACCGCTTCATTTTTTTCTAAAAAACGATAGTTCATGTCTACTTTTTGATCGTATTGTTCTTTACTAGGCTCCTCGCTCTTAACCAAAAAAGAGAATATCCCATTAATAAAGCGTCCCAAAAGGCGGATATAGCGCAGCCGTTTTGAGCTTTCAAGTCTAGAATCGTTCATAAAACCTCAGTTAATAGAGTAAGAGTTATAATTATATCAATAATATTCAAAAAAGGTTTTTTATGAAATGGGTTCTCTCCCTTTTTTTACTCACGAATATACTAATGGCAGACTATATAGCCCAGCCTATCGATCAAAAACTGCTCGATTCAAAAATAAAAATCATTGACATTCGAACACCTGGAGAATGGGTACATACCGGTATTGTTAAAGGATCGATTCCGATTATGTTTTTTGATGAACGCGGTAATTACGATCTTGATGCATTTCTAGGTGAACTTAACAAACATATCAAACCAGGCGAACGTTTTGCCCTCATCTGCGATACAGGAAGCCGTACTAAGGTTGTAGGAGTCCCACTGGGACAAGAGATGGGCTATAACATCATAGATTTAAAAGGGGGGATTCAATACGCCATAAGCAAAAAAATCCCGATCGAAGTCTACAAATCAAGCAATTAAGCTAAAAACTTTAAAAGTTCGATGTATTCTTCTTCGATAACCCCTAGGTTTTCAAGCATACGTATTTCATCAATTTGAGGGTTATCGTTCAAAAACTCACGACGCCACTTCATATTATCTCGAAGCTCATCGAGTCCTGTCGTTAAATAGGTTACCATCTGATCAATCTCTGCACCTTTGACAACGCCCTGTGCATCCACTTTGTAAAACAATAAAGCGTATTCCCCTGTCTCCTGTGAGAAACGAAAATCTTGCGCGATATCGTGGATAATTGCTTTTATACGCTCGTTTTTAATGATACGTTTTGACATCCTATTTCCCTTATTTTTACTGACCGATTTTAGTACTTCTTGGTATAGGAATTGCTTAGATTAGTGATCTATGTTCTAAAAGGCGCACCCTATTTTATGGAATCTCTGAAGCTTAAGACAAAACTCCTTTATTTGCTTATGAGTGTTGCTCTAGGACTTCTTGTTGTCGGATTTGTAGGCTATTATAATCTACTGACGATGAAAAGAAACGTTGATACCCTCTATTTTGGCTCTATGATTCCTCTCACCGAACTCGCTGCCATCAATACAGCCTATCACCATGAACTCGAATCCAATGTATACCGATGGCAAGGAAAAGTAATCAGTGATGATGAGTTTGCTCGTAATATTACCCTAGGACTTACTAATATTGATCAGATGTGGGCTAATTATCTCTCACATCACAAGCGACCCGAAGAGACCCCATATATTGCCTACACAGACAAACGAATCAATACCATAAAACGCTACTTTGAAGAAGTTCGTTCTCTAGCATCGTCCTACTAAAACTGCACCAGCTATTTCACTCATCACACTTACTGCCAATATTACTACCATCCACAATACGATCGCACAGCTCATTTCCTATGAATTATCCATCGCAAAATACGAACAGTCTATTACTTTAGCGCATCATGAAGATTCGCTGATGCAGCTTGGTGTTATGCTTTTCATTATTTTATTGGGAGTAATGACATTTGCATGGCGGATTTTCACACAAATAGAACAACAACAGCAGCAGCTACTAGCCTCTTCACAAGCATTACAACACCTTAATGTGAAGCTTGAGCAAGCGTCTTATACCGATACGCTTACTGGAATCTTTAATCGCCGCTATTTTAATCTCGTCTATGAACGTGAATTCAAACGTGCTTCGCGTTCTGATAAACCGATTACTTTTATCATGGTGGATATTGATTATTTCAAACCTTATAATGATACCTATGGACATCTTCAAGGTGACGTTGCATTGCAAAGTGTTGCTCGTGTGTTAAGGACATCTCTTGCACGGCCTGGAGATTTTGCATTTCGTTTAGGGGGAGAAGAATTTGGTATTATTCTAACGGATACCGATGCTGCAAGTGCCCGTCAAATGGCAGAACGACTACGGTTTAATGTAGAATCTCTGGGTATGGAGCACAAGGGAAATAAAAGTACCGGTATCGTCACCATTTCATTGGGAGCCGTTTGTGTTACTCCGACTCTGAGTATGGGGAATGAGTCTCTTTTACATACGGCTGATGTTAACCTCTACGCCGCAAAAGAGCTGGGTCGTAACAAAGTCATATTTACAACTACTCTATAACCTTATTTCGGTTTTTTAAATCGAAACGACAGCGCTTCCAACGCCTCTCGCAACTTTGCCCCAATATCTCCTTGAAACTCCATCCATCCCTCTTTATAAGCACCGCCGCATGCGAGTTTCTTTTTAAGCACGGTAAGCGTTTTTTGAGCCTCATCATCACTAAGACAAAACGGTCCTACGAGACTCACCACTTTACCTTTGCGCTTCTCTCTTTGTAACACTAACGCATGTTTTGAGGGTTCTTCAATACTGAGTATTTTGGACGTGTTCTGTGTTTCCAAACTCCAGCCATCGTTCCAGGTACTGCCGATATCCAGAGATAGTTTTGTCCCTTTAGACATTTTTTTCTCTTACAAAAGCAAAGCGTTTTCGTCCATCACTCATCACTTCATCAAACATACTCAACGGACGTACCCATAATCCAAACTCACCGTACAGCGCTTTATAGACGACCATTTTTTCTTCTGTCTCAGAATGTGTGGCAATATCCATCACTTCGTACTCATTTCCCTTATAATGAACGTATATCCCTGCTTTAAGCACGAACAACTCTTTGCGTTAAAGCACTTATTCCTGGTGCGTTTAATTCACCTTTATTCACCATCATAAGAAGTGGATTCATACAGTACAAGTTGCTGTCATACACTACGACTACGATTTCATCACCTTCTCGTAAAAAGGTAGTCTCACCAAAATGGGTGTAACGAGTAGCACCAATACTAATAATTGCTTGTGCTGGTAGTCCCGCATCTTTAATGTATGTTCCAATAGGTTCAAGCGGCCCTGTATCACCTTGAGTGTTGATCTGATTGACCATCCAGTCCGTGAGCTTTTGATAAAAATAGCTGTAACCCAACAGCTGCACATCCTCACCATAGCGCATCGTATTCCCATCACGCTTCAAAAATGAAGCGATACGGTAGGTATCCATAACCCCACCCTCAACAAAGCGATCGATTGGAAAAAGGGTTGAGGATATCCCCTTGGAAGACGGTCCCCAATTTTTTTTGAGACTGATCTTAGGAATACCTTCTTTACGAAGTGAACAATCATTGTAAGCACCAAACTGTTGGGGAATGATCTGTGTAATTTTGCCGTTCGAATCATAGGTAATATCACAAATGAGCGCTACTTCAGGCTCAATTTGTACATTGCATTCTTCTTTTGGGAGGATAATGGTGTCTGAGCTAAGAGGATAGGTACCCAAATAGCCATCACGCCCAGGAACGTAAAAAGGGAATATTCCCTTAGGTCCATTAGGATCATCGGTGACTATTTGTTTAAAATCTTCGATTTCGCCTGCTTGTTCAAGGTGCAGGGCAAAATTCCCTGCAATTCCAAAACCGACGTAATTCTTATAAAGTTCCATTGGCCTTCGCCTCAGCAAACTCTTCATACGTACCTTTGAAGTCCGTATACGTTCCATCCATGTGCAATTCGATGATACGTCCTGCAAATGCATCCAAAAGCTCACGGTCATGGCTTACGCACACAACGTTTCCTTCAAACTCAAGCAATGCTTCACCCAAAGCAATAATCGCTTCAAGATCGAGGTGATTGGTAGGCTCATCAAGAACGAGGAAGTTTCCACCCTCAAGCATCATCTTGGAGAGCATCATACGATGCTTTTCTCCCCCAGAGATTTTTTCGACACTTTTTTCTTGCTGCTCACCGTTAAAGAGCATGCGTCCTAAACAGTTACGGATTTCCGAAATTTCACGTTTTGGATCGTACGCACGTAACCAGTCGTACAGCGTTCCCGTCCCTTTGATCTTATCCGCAGTGTCTTGTGGAAAATAACTAGGCTCGATCGTAGCACCCCACTTAACAGTCCCCTCACTTGGAGCAAACTCTTCCATCATGATTTTACACAACGTCGATTTACCTGAACCATTGGCACCGATAATCGCAATTTTTTCACCCGGAGCGATGAGGATATTGATATCTGTTAACACTTTCAAATCACCATAACTGTGGTTGATGTTTGCAATAGTCAATGCTTCATCCCCCATAGGACGCTTTGCTTTGAAAACGATACTAGGGTCACGACGGCTTGATGGCTTGATGTCTTCAATATTTATCTTGTCTAACTTCTTTTGACGAGACGTTGCTTGTTTCGCTTTGGACGCATTGGCAGAGAAACGGCGCACAAATGCTTCAAGCTGCTCTTTTTCTTTTACTTGCTTATCACGATCCAATTGCATCTGGTTTGCCATAAGCGTAGATGCCATATACCAATCATCATACGTTCCTGTAAATTCACGAATCTTTTGGAAATCAACATCCAGGATATTCGTAACAACCGCATTGATAAAGTGACGGTCATGAGAAACGATTACCAAAGTCCCTTCGTGACGTTGAAGCTCACGCTCCAACCATCCGATAGTTTCGATGTCAAGGTTGTTCGTAGGCTCATCGAGAAACAATACATCCGGTTTTGGATAAAGCACTTGCGCCAACAAAACCTTAAACTTTTCAGATGATGGAAGGCTTGACATCAACTCTTGATGATTTTCTGCTCCGATTCCGACATTTTCCAAAATTTTCGCGATTTGAACATCGTACTCATACGTCGGATCTTCCTCAACGCTGATCATCTCTAGTTCTGCTAGACGATCATTGACTTTATCATCCTCAAAGTCACCGTTGGCGTACAGATGTTCTTTTTCTTTAATTGCATCGTAAAGACGCTTATTCCCCCACAAAACCGCATCTGCAATCGTAAAATCTTCAAATGCAAACTGATTTTGTCCTAAAACTCCGACCTTTAGTCCTGGTTCGATGGAAATATCTCCCTCGTATTCTTTGATCTCGCCGCTGAGAATTTTCAAAAAGGTCGTTTTTCCTGCACCATTCGCGCCGATCAAACCGTAACGCTTATTTCTGTCAAGCTTGAGGTTAATTCCCTCGAATAAAACTCGACTTCCAAAACGCATTGCTAATTTTGTAACTTGTACCATACTCTTGTGCTCTTTTCATGGTTTATTAATATCGCGATTATATCCAATGAGACTTTAGAGCGTCCTTACTGTAAAGTCCACCGTCCGATATTTTTCTTTAATCAAACTTCGAGTAAAATATCACAATTTTATTACAAAAGCATTAGGGAACAATGGAAAATTCGGAAGTCGATCGCCTCACACAATTACTGTCCGATGCCCAAGATATTATCAAGCATCAAAACAGTGAGCTTACCGGTTTACTTGAGTCTAAAAGTCAAGAGCTTGAGGAAATTTTGGGCAACATTGACCAGATTATTTGGTACATTGATTCCAAGACCCTTTCCATTCAATACGTAAACCATGCGATTGGTGCCGTTTTCGGTTTTACCAAAGAAGATTTTTTAGCCGATCCAACCCTTTGGCAACAACGCATCCATCAGGATGACCGCTTATTGGTACGCTCTTTTTTTGAAACCCTTGTTCCCGGTGCCTCTCAAGAGATCCGTTTCCGTATTCATAGAGTTAACGGAGAAATTTGCTGGCTTAACAGCCGTGTTTATCATAATGAAAAGTTAGACTTATTCGTTGGTATTACCAGCGATATCACCCAATCCAAACTCCAAAGTGAAGAGATTGCATTTTTAGCCTACTATGACCCGCTGACCATGTTGGCAAATCGCTCTAAACTCAAACTGCAACTACACTCCAGGCTAGACCATTCACCTCTTGTCCCTTTTTCTCTTATTTACATTGATTTGGATAATTTTAAAAATATCAATGATACCATGGGCCATGAGATAGGCGATCAGATTCTCATTGAAGTCACTCGTAGATTACGAGAACTTTTCCATGATGATCAGTTGCTTTCCCGTTTTGGCGGTGATGAGTTTGTCGTCATCCTAAACAATTCTGATTCCGTTTACATCAGCGACTTTTGCACACAAATTGGCCAAATATTTAAAGCTCCATTTACAATTAATGATGTCCCATTCTTTCTTTCCTCCTCTTTGGGAATATCCATGTATCCTGAAGATGCCCGAAATTGTGAAGATTTGATCAAACATGCGGATACCGCGATGCATGAAGCCAAGAAAAATGGTAAAAATCAGTTTGTCTACTACCACAGTTCAATGCAACGCGCTATTCATAACTTTCTGCACGTTGAGTCTCTAATTCGCGATGGACTCAAACATGATTTCTTTACCCTTTATTTTCAACCCCTCGTCAATGCTTCTTCTTTGACACTGCAAGGGTTTGAGGCCTTAATGCGCTTACCGCATCCTACTGAAGGATATATTAGTCCTGACACCTTTATCTCTGTAGCTGAAAAAAATGGTGACATCTTGCATATAGGGCATATAGTCCTTACACAGGCATGTGACTTTATTGAAATGCTTCAGCTCCAGTACCAAGACCCCTTTTACATTGCTATTAACATCTCCGCCAAACAGCTGCATCAAGTTGATTTCGCACAGGAACTCCTTAATTATCTCAAACAACGCTCAATCGACCCAAGCTACCTGAAAGTTGAGTTGACCGAAAGTGCCGTCATGGATAACATTGAGATTGCCAGCCGTCAACTTCATACTCTCAAAGAAGGGGGTATTCACATAGCCCTTGATGATTTTGGTACAGGATATTCATCCTTTGCTTATTTAGCACAGTTGCCTATCAGTACCTTAAAAATTGACAAATCCTTTATTGATACGGTGTGTGAGGTTGATTCACACAGCCATATTGTCAAAGCAATTTCAAATCTAGCCCATGTTTTAGGAATGAGTGTTACAGCAGAAGGGATTGAAACCCAAGAACAGTTTAATTTTCTAGTTGAAAATCGTATTGACACCCTCCAAGGCTATCTCCTTTCAAAACCCATAACCAAAGAAGAAATACTCCATAATCTCACTTCCTTAATCCCATTTTTCTTACCAAAAAAAGCATTATCCTACTCCATTTAAAACAAATCAACCCTCTTTTTGTTATTAATTGCTAAAAACACCTTTTTTAACATTACCATAAGATTTCAATCGATAGAATTACCCACAGGATTATGCTGGTAATAGTTCGATTTTTTCACGGAGTGCAATGTGACACAAATATATGTTGGGAATATTCCCTACGGTAAAGACGAAAATGATCTTAAAGACCTTTTCGGACAATACGGTGAAGTTAGTTCAGTTAAATTCGTAAATGACAAAGAAACAGGACGTTTTAGAGGTTTTGGTTTTGTTGAAATGGTCAATTCAGATGAAGCTAATAAGGCAATTACAGCTCTTGAAAATAGCGATTTCGGCGGACGTACACTACGTGTAAACGAAGCGCGTCCACGTGCTCCACGTCCACCACGCGAGTCTAACTGGTAATTTTACGTAAATCCCCCTATATGGGGATTCGCTTTCTATCTCTCTTTATTCTTCTACCTATTTACCCTAATATATTGGATCAAACATGACCTATACACTAACCAGTGAATTTATTGAACTTCACAAACTACTAAAGTTACTCGACCTCGTAGATACCGGCGGACAAGCAAAAATGCTCATTCAAGATGGATTGGTCCTACGTAATGGAGTCATAGAAATCCGTAAACGAGCCAAAATCATCAAAGATGATACAATCCAAATCGGTGACGTAACCATAACGGTCGTTTAGTTGATTATTAATAGAGTTTTAACTATAATTGCTCATCTAAAAATATGGGCCAAAAGGGTCAGTGAACGATGAAAAATAAAAAAATGATGGTTGTTGGTTTTATCACTGCTGTAGGAATCACTCTGGCTTTCTCCACCTCGCTTATAGCTAAGAGCAATGCGGCCTCCCAATCTACAGAACCATCGCTGGAAGCTTCACGTCTACAGTCCTTGGCAAAATTTACCAAAGTCCTCAGCATTGTAGAACAATACAATGTAGATGGACTTGGCATCGATCAGCTTGTCGATAAATCACTGCAAGGGATGCTCTCCAATCTTGATGCACATTCTACCTTTATGGATAAAAAAAGCTTTGAATCACTCAAAAGTCAAACCGACGGTGAATTCGGCGGCTTAGGAATTACAGTTGGAATGCGCGATAACACCTTAACCGTTATTGCTCCTATTGAAGGAACGCCCGCAGACAAAGCCGGTATTAAAGCCGGAGACATCATCTTAAAAATCAATGACAAAGCAACGTTAAGCATGAATATTGATGATGCCGTAGGCCTCATGCGCGGTAAGCCCAAGACCCCTATTGATATTACCATCATACGCAAGGGTGCCCCTGAACCCTTAAAATTTCATATCGTACGCGATATAATCACTGTTGAATCCGTCTATACACGTACGATTGATGATAATATTTTATACATTCGTATTACCAGCTTTGATAAAAAAGTAGCTGCTGATGTTAAAACCGCTTTACTCAAACACGCAGCTAAAAGCAAGGGAGTCATCCTCGATCTACGCAACAATCCAGGAGGTTTGCTTGACCAAGCAGTCGATCTCACTGATTTATTCGTCGACGAAGGGGTTATCGTCTCTCAAAAAGGGCGTAATAAAAGCGATGATGTAAGCTATAGCGCTACTAAAAAAGCAACCATTTGTCGTCTTCCAATGATTGTTTTGGTCAATGAGGGGAGTGCTAGTGCTTCTGAGATTGTCAGCGGTGCGATGCAAGACCTTAAGCGTGGAGTCATTGTAGGTGCAACGACCTTTGGAAAAGGTAGTGTACAGGTAGTAATGCCTATTACTGATACTGAGGCTATCAAGCTCACCATCGCACGCTATTACCTTCCAAGCGGACGTACGATTCAAGCTGTCGGTGTTGTCCCGGACGTAGAAGTGGATGCAGGCGAAGTAAAAAAACATGAAAATAGCTTTAATATAAAAGAGGCCGATCTCAAAAAACATTTAGAAGGTGAACTTGAAAAGATAAACGGCATGGTTGATGTCACTGAAGCGAATGCTACTAATAAAACCATTATCACCAAAGAACAGCTCACTAAAGACATACAACTCAAAGAAGGTGTGGGTATTATAAAAGCTCTCATCATAGTAAAAGGAAACTCATAATGGAAAAACGTGACGTCATATACGAGGGTAAAGCAAAACGTCTTTACAGTACGGATGATGCAAATCTAGTCATAGCACAATTTAAAGATGATCTTACCGCATTCAATGGTGCCAAAAAAGACACTGAAGCAGGCAAAGGCGCTCTAAATAATAAAATTTCAACTGCCCTATTTCAAATGCTAGCCCAAAAAGGGATTGAATCTCACTTTGTGAAAATGCTTGACGATACCAATATGCTGTGTAAAAAAGTGGACATTATCATGATCGAAGTCATTGTCCGTAACGTAGCAACCGGTAGTCTTAGCAAAAACCTCGGTATTCCTGATGGAAAAGTACTTCCTTTTACGCTTGTAGAATTTGATTATAAAAATGATGATTTAGGCGATCCAAAACTAAACGATCAACACTGTTTGATTCTCGAACTTGTAAGAAATGAAGCAGAACTGGATCAATTGCGCGCAATGGCTCGTCAAATCAATGATATTTTACGCCCGTACTTCCATGCAAAAGGGCTTAATTTAGTTGACTTCAAACTTGAGTTTGGCCGTGATGCGAATGGAAAAATCATCCTTGCTGATGAGATCAGTCCCGATAATTGCCGTTTTTGGGATTTAGAAACGGGTGAAAAAATGGATAAAGACCGTTTTCGTCAAGGTATGGGTGGGCTAAAAGTCGCCTATGAAGAAGTGTTAAACCGTATCTTAAACTAATATTCACGTAAAGTACAAAGGGAAAAGCATGAAAGCGATTGTAAACGTATTTTTAAAAAATGGAGTTCTTGACTCTCAGGGAAAAGCGGTTCAACATGCCCTTTCAGGTCATGGATTTGGAACGGTTAGCGATGTACGTGTCGGTAAACAAATCATTATTGAGATGAATGAAAGCGATGCAACGTCTGCAAAAGCAAAAGTAGCTCAAATGTGTGAAGACCTTTTGGCAAACACGGTCATCGAAGACTATCAAATAGAGATCCAAGCATGAAAACAAAAGTAGGTATCATCCAATTTCCAGGTACCAACTGTGAGTACGACACACAAAATGCTTTTCAAGCTCTTGGATGCGAAACATTTATTCTTTGGCATAAAGAAGACACACTGCCACAGGGAATCGACTTACTCGTAGTCGCCGGAGGGTTCAGTTACGGAGACTATCTGCGCAGCGGAGCCATCGCGAAGATGAGCCCAATCATGAAAGCGGTTAAGAGCTATGCTGACAAGGGCGGGAAAGTGCTCGGTATCTGTAATGGTTTTCAAGTCTTGACAGAGTGTGGTTTACTCCCTGGTGCTTTAAAACGTAATGAAGGGCTTCATTTTATCTCTCGTCACCACCACTTAAAAGTAGTGACAACCAACAATACTTTCTTACAAAAATGTACCGTTAATGATGTCGTCAATATCCCTATTGCCCATCATGATGGAAATTTTTACATTGATGCACACGGATTAAAGAATCTTTATGCCAATGATCAAGTTTTATTGCACTACACCGATGAAACGGGTAATATCAGTAATCCAAACGGTTCAGTTGACAGTATCGCAGGTATCTGTAACCTCAGTAAAAATGTTTTTGGCTTGATGCCTCATCCTGAACGGGCCATGGAAGCCTTACTAGGTTCCGACGATGGCTGTCGTATGTTAGAAGGATTTTTGTCCGCTTGAAAAAGATACTAATTTTATTATTTTTACTCGTACAAGCTGCTATTAGTGAACCATCCATGTTCACTGATCAAGCAGCAGCCCCTCAAGAAACACAAGCATCCCAAAATTCTGATAGTGAATCTGATACTAATGTTAACTCTCTCTTTGGAAATGCCGCACAAAGCAGCGGCGTTACCTTGGAACATTCCAATACACCCTCTCATCTTTATATTGGTGAGATCTTCCCAATAACGATTAAGCTGACCCCCGTTGACATTGCCTCTGGAAATATTGAATACAGTTTGCAAAACGAAGAAGGAATCCGTGTATTTAGCCCAACGCCACGCCGTGTGGTTAAAGCAGATGGGGTCTACGATACCTTTTATTTTTTAGCACAATCCAATAATGTACGTTTGCCAGATATTACCGCAACTGTTACTTCCACAGGTGCTCAGTCAAACTCTGTAGATGGGCCAGCATTGCTTGCATCTACGTTAACCCCTCCTGCAACTTTTGCCAACGTTTTGGCAGATTCCTTTAAAGTCATAGACTATAAAACAACTGCTTACAATCAAGAGAGCTATATCGTTGTCTTTACCGCAAAAGCACGCCGTTGTAACATCGGAACTTTTTCACTTCAAAATGTTATTAAACAAGGTTTTGAATCGAAACTTCCTAATGTGGAAGAATCTCAGATCACGTATTATGCGATTATCCCTAATACCCAGCAAAGTCTCGATTTTACGATTTTCAACCTCGCTAAAAACAGATACGAATCCATTAGTATCCCTATAATTGTCGATGATGACACCGTGTCAACCCAAAGTGATCTCTCACCTACGGATTCACGCCATACTGAGCTAAAAGTAGGTGCCGCAGCAATCGTAGGCGTTATTTTAATTTCCCTTTATTACTGGAGACAAAAACAATGGTATCTGATCGCATCCATAGCTCCCTTATTTTTTGTCGTCTTTACTTTATTGCCAAACTCATCTGTTTGCGTTAAGAAAGGATCCCCTCTATACATACTACCAATCAAAAGTGGAACAATATTTGAAGTCACTGTTGAAGAAACCAATATTGAAGCTGAAAATGTAGTTGGAGATTTTACAAAAATTCGATTGGATGATAAAAGAGTAGGTTGGGTTAACAAGCGTGATATTTGCTCGAATTAAATGGCTGTATGCTGTACTTATAATCTTCATGGGGATGACCCTCATGATTCTTACGTTCTACCTTCTTCCTCAGCCCTATTCTGTCAAGCTAGGCGCTTGGTTCATCCGTTTATTTGGCTTTATACGAGTTAAAACACTTGGTACCATTGATCCAGATGCGCAGATGTATTTGCTAAACCATCAAAGTGATGTTGATATCGGCATCATGGAAACTATCAGTTCCAAGAACATCGCCTGGGTGGCGAAAAATGAACTTTTTTCCATTCCCTTTTTTGGCCTTGTATTACGCCTTCCAAAAAATATTGCACTTCAACGCGAAAGTAAAACAGCGGTTGTTAAGCTCATAAAAGAAGTAAAAAGATGTCTTGATGCGGGACGTGTCATCACTATTTTTCCAGAGGGAACACGTACAGAAACGGGGAAGATGAAACCCTTTAAACAGGGTGCTAAAATCGTTGCGGACAAATATGCCCTTAAAGTACAACCTATTGTTTTGATCGCAACCGCATCGTATTTTAGCAATAAAAAAAGAATATTTCGGCCAGGTGTAGTAACTGCTGTCTATATGGAAGCATTTTATGCCAATAAAGAAGATGAAAATTGGCTTATAAATACACAAACTGCGATGCAAAAGGTATATGATGATGAGCTTGCAAACCATCCTCGCAATCGGTAGCGGTGCCTTTATTGGAGCCATTTTACGTGCCTATCTCAATGGCGTCGTAAATCATCAATTTCCCCATACGCTTCCGTTGGGTACAATGACAGTAAATCTGCTCGGGAGCTTTATTATAGGGGTGCTGTTCGCCTATTTCAGCTATACCACCTTTTTTAGCGTACAGGCAAAATCATTTCTTACCACCGGTTTTTTAGGGGGGTTAACCACCTATTCTACCTTTGCAATGGAGACCTTCTTTTTACTTAGCGGCGGACATATATTAATGGCGGCTCTCAACATGGCACTCAATACCTTCGGTACGATTGCCATGGCAGCGTCAGGCTATTATCTCTTTCGTAACGCTCTATCCTAGCCGAATTGTTTCATCCGCACACCACTGTGCTAAATTGGCATCATGAGTGATTAAAACCACGCCCATCCCCTCTAAATTAGAGACAATAAGTTTCATAATATCAAGCTGATTAAGATTATCAAGTGCTGAAGTCGGTTCGTCCAGTAAGAGCAGTTGTGGCTTCATCAACAAAGCCCGTAAAATCGAACAGCGCTGTAACTGTCCTCCTGAAAGTTTATGCGGCAATGCCCCCAGATGCTCGTGCGTCAATCCCATTTGTTGCATCAACACACTGCATTCATCCATAGAAGTTACTTCTGAGATTTGATCTTGTATCGTATAACTGGGGTGAAATGAACTGTAAGGGTCTTGAAAGACTTGAGATAATGAGGTTGCTAATATCGTTCCATTATGCGGTTTTGATCGACCTAGAATAAGTTCAAAAAGTGTCGACTTCCCTACTCCACTAGGACCTACGATGGCTTTTATCTCACCTTGATTAACGCTCAGGCTAAAGTTCTCAAACAACATCGCCTCTTTGGTATATCCAAAACTGATGTTATCTATCGTGAGAACTTCCAAACTCAACGAATTTGCCCTTTTCCATATATCTTAAATTTATAGGTAGTCAATCCCTCAACTCCCATAGGTCCACGTGCATGAAGCTTATTCGTACTAATCCCAACTTCTGCTCCAAATCCAAATGCAGCACCATCTGTAAAACGGGTGGAAGCATTCACATAGACACATGCAGAATCAATAGCATCCATAAAGCGCTCTGCCGTTGTAATATTTTCAGTGATAATTGCTTCGGAATGCCCTGAACTGTGCTCAACGATGTGCTGTATCGCACCATCGACACCTGTAACTACCCGAATATTGAGTATATTGGCTAAATATTCCGTGTCATAATCTTCTGGTGTCGCGGGTGCAACATCAATAAACTTTTGAGTTACTGCACATCCCTTGAGTTGTGTATGCTCGTGGTCAAATGCTGATTTAAGAATGGGCAATATCTCTGTCGCAATTGCCTCATCTACCAACAGTGTTTCCATTGCATTACACACACCTGGGCGTTGGACTTTGGCATTGATCGCAATGGCTATCGCATTTTCAATATCTGCATCTTTATCAATATACGTATGGCACAGCCCTTTGTCATGCTTAACCACTGGGACACTCGCATTTTGGCTGACATAACGTATCAGCCCTTCCCCTCCGCGAGGAACAATAAGATCAACATATTTATCCATCTTGATCAGCTTTGATACCCCTTCACGTGTTGAATCAGGTAATAAAGCGATAAGTTCTTTTGGAAGATTGTTCTGAAGTAATACCGATTGTAAAACCTCTGCGATGATAATATTAGAGGCTTCCGCTTCTTTTCCACCTTTTAACACACACCCGTTTGAACTTTTAAAACACAATGCAGCTGTATCCGACGTAACATTCGGTCGTGATTCATAGATGATTCCAATAACACCAATTGGGATCGAAACTTTTTCAATTTTCAAACCAGCTTCGGTCACCCAGCCATCGATGACACGTCCTACGGGATCTTTAAGCGCCGCGATCTCTTCAATCGCTACGGCCATTGCGTCAATACGCTTCTCATCCAACAACAAACGCTCTTTAAGCGATGAAACCAGATTTTCCTCGTCTGCTTTACGCATATCAATCGTATTCGCTTCAACGATACGTGCCGTGTTGCTGCGAAGCGCTTTAGCCATTTCACGTAATATTCGGTTACGCTCACTACCGCTCATCGTTGCGACGATACGGCTTGCATTTTTGGCTTTTTCTAAAAATTGTTCCATAATAATATCCTTTTGATGCAATCATTATAACAAAGGAGGGTTAATAAGAGGGAAACACCCTACCCTATTTGCTGTTTACAGAAGTGGACAAATACGCTTTAACATCGTGCATTAATCCCTCTAAATGGACTTTATACTGATCGAAAAGACTAAAATAGCTCTGTTCTTGGGTGTCTCGTAATGCCAGTTTCATATTGGAAGCACTTTTGGCCAGAGGATGGGCTCCAATATTTTCACCTACCCCTATAATATCAAGCAGTAAGACATCTGCCGCTTGAATATTATTGGAACGTAACAGTTCTCCTAATCTGTCAGATGAATTCGAATAGTCCCTCATAAACTCAGCTAATATCTCACGGTAAAACGCGTCATCGCCTCCACACATATTAAGACCTTTTTTAGTATCTAAATTGTTCGTTATTACTGTTTTTACAGACTCATTTTTATGTGTTTTTTTACCTGTATAGGCATAGATCATTTTATACAGGGAGTCCATTCTCAGTGGCTTTGCTAGCTGCTCAGACATCCCTGCATTCTTCATTCTTTGTATATCGTCGGTTGCAGTATCTCCACTAAGCGCAACTACTACGATATGATCGTATCTAGGGTTTTCTCTAATCATACGTGTTGCTTCAAACCCGTCCATACGTGGCATGTTTGCATCCATCAATATCATCACAAAATTCGTATCGTTTAGAAGAATATCCAGCGCTTCTTGACCATCATTGGCCATGACCAGCTCTATACCGCTTCCAGCTAGTAAACCCAAAATAACTTTTTGATTGATGTGGTTATCTTCTGCAACCAATATTCGCTCACCAGCGAACTCGCAAAAGCTTTCTTTTGTAATAGTTCCATGTTCTGGTGCGGAGCGCTTTTGGATAGTATGGTCAGTTTTTCGTCTACTGATCGTATCTATGGGCCTCACTTCGGGAATTGGTGTTAGAGACTCAGCCACTTTTTTGCCTGTTGTCTCTTGGACAACTGCTTGGGCTGTATCCTTTTTTTCTACTACATTACTAGGAGTTTGAGGGATTGAGCTTCTTTTTAACAGGAAGTACAACACTAAAATCAATACGATGGCGACGGTAGCTATAATCTCTTGTTGAAATTCATTAAACATAGGAAACTCTTTTGTTTCTTTAATAATAGCGTATGAACTTTATTTTTGAACATTGAAGAATGATAATAGGATGTATTTGTGTGAATTATAGAAGAGAAAAGAACCTCCGCTAACGCGGAGGAAAGATGGAGGAGAAGCTTTATTACTCGATTTCAGCGTCGATGACGTCATCATCTTTTTTTGCATTTGACGATGCAGCTGCTTCGCCGCCTTCGTTTTGCTTGTACATTTGTTCTGCCATTTTGTGACTTACATCTGCCAGTTTTTTCGTTGCTGTTTCGATTTGCTCTTTGGTAGCATCTGTGTCTTTCAAGATAGCTTTTAGTTCAGCGAGTGCCTCTTCGATCGCTGCTTTTTCAGTTGCATCGATCTTATCTGCCATCTCTTCAAGAGATTTTTCAGTTTGGCTAGCAAGTGCGTCCGCTTGGTTACGAAGATCTACGATCTCTTTGCGCGCTGCGTCTTCTGCTTTGTGGCTTTCTGCGTCTTGGACCATTTTATTGATCTCTTCTTCGCTCAATCCGCTTGACCCAGAGATCGTGATCGACTGAGATTTACCCGTCCCTTTATCCGTAGAGCTTACCGTCAAGATACCGTTGGCATCGATGTCAAAGGTTACTTCGATTTGAGGAACACCACGTTTTGCCGCTGGAATACCGGTTAGTTCAAACAATCCTAATGATTTGTTATCACGGGCAAACTCACGCTCACCTTGACCAACAGAGATAGAAACCGCTGGCTGGTTGTCTTCTGCTGTTGAGAACACTTGTGATTTCTTAACAGGGATAGTCGTACCTTTTTCGATGATCTTAGTCATAACGCCGCCAAGAGTCTCGATTCCGAGTGACAATGGTGTAACGTCAAGCAAAAGAACGTCTTTAACGTCTCCACGTAAAACCCCACCTTGGATCGCAGCACCTGCAGCTACAACTTCATCCGGATTTACACCCTTGTTAAGTGTTTTACCGCCGAACTCATCCGAAACCATTTTTTGTGCGATTGGCAAACGTGTTGATCCACCAACCATGATGACTTCATTGATCTCACTGTTGCTCATTCCTGCGTCTTTCATTGCAGTTTTGATGTGAGAAATAGTCTCTTTTACCAAGACATCGATCATCCCCTCGAATTTTGCACGAGTCAATTTAACGACCAAGTGTTTTGGACCCGTAGCATCCGCTGTGATAAACGGCAAGTTGATCTCAGTCTCTTCAGCGCTTGAAAGTTCTTTTTTAGCGTTTTCAGCCGCATCTTTAAGACGCTGTAGTGCCATTTTATCTGCTTTAAGATCAATACCGTTATCCGATTTGAACTCACCAGCCAAGAAATCAACGATCTTGTTATCAAAATCGTCTCCACCCAAGAATGCATTACCGTCTGTTGAAAGAACTTCAAAAGTCCCCTCAGAGATCTCAAGAACCGTAACGTCAAACGTTCCGCCCCCTAAGTCATAAACAAGGACTTTCTCATCCCCTTTTGAATCCAACCCGTATGCAAGAGCAGAAGCTGTTGGCTCGTTGATGATACGTAGGACATTAAGACCTGCGATCGTTCCTGCTTCTTTAGTCGCTTTACGCTGTGCATCATTAAAATACGCAGGTACGGTGATAACTGCATCCGTGACTGCTTGACCCAAGTATGACTCTGCATCTGCTTTCAATTTTGAAAGGATTTTTGCAGAGATCTCTTGTGGTGTATAGATTTTACCCGCAACGTCAACTGCAGCCATTCCGTTTTTATCAACGATTTTATACGTTACTTTGTCGTGTGCCTCTTTTGCTTTTTCCTCATTCATCATGAGACCCATGATACGTTTTACAGAGTAAATCGTTTTGTCCGGGTTTGTGATCGCTTGACGCTTTGCTGGATCACCTACTAAAATTTCACCCTTATCGGTAAATGCTACAACCGATGGAGTTGTATTTTTACCCTCTTTGTTAGGGATAATTTTCGCTTCACCGCCCTCATAGACAGCAACACATGAATTTGTAGTTCCTAAATCGATTCCAATTACTTTTGACATATTATTTCCTTTGTTAATTATTTATTAGTTTGCAATTACGACCATTGCATCACGCAAGGTTCGTTCTTTATATTTATACCCTTTTTGGAAGGTATTAACGATCTCTCCGCTCTCGTGAGCGTCGCTATCAACTTTTTGCACCGCATTGTGGATATCCGGATCAAACGGATGACTCTCATCAACCGGTGTGACTCCATGTTTTTCCAGAACACTGAGCATTTGCTTGAGTGTCAGTTCAACACCCTCTTGCAACTTTTCCAAAAGTACTGCGGGCTCTGCTTCGATAGCCGTTGCGCCGATTGCCATTGACAATGAATCCACTACTGGAATCAAATCTTTGGCAAACTTTTCATTTGAATACTCAAGCGCTTGATATTTCTCACGCTCTAGGCGTTTTTTGATATTATCAAAATCAGCATGTACGCGAGCGTACGTATCTTTTAGAGATGCTAATTCTTCTTTGACCAGTGTTAATTCGTCTTTTTCTTCTTGAACACCATTCTCTTCGAGAACGACCTGTTCTTCAGTTTCTGACGCTTCGTTAATTTCATTTGACATAAATTGAAGACCCCTTATTGTTGAAATCTGCTAGCATTGTACTACATTGAGTCATATGATGTCAAGAGTAATATGAAATATTTTACATAGAATAGTTTAGTCACTTGCTATCAAGTCTGTTTTTACGCCTCAAACTGCTATAATAAGCCAAAAAAAGAGTTCTGATGAAACAAAACACGTATCGTATTGTTGCCATTCTTTTGTTGTCCCTTTTCACTTATTTTTTATGGATTGTTCCGCCTCCCCTTCATATTGATCCAAAAGCATGGAAACTCTTTGCCATTTTTAGTGCGACCATCCTCTCCATACTGCTCAATTTACTTCCTATTATTGCGGCCTCTATCATCGCCTTGGCCGTCAGTGTCCTAAGCGGGGTGGTTGAACCCTCAAAAGCGTATGCCGGGTTTTCGGAGAGTTTTATTCTCCTCATCGTCGCCGCATTTTTGGTCTCTCATGCCGTACATAAATCGGGTTTAGGTAAACGTCTATCACTGCACATGATCAAAATTTTTGGAAAATCCACACTGGGATTAGGCTACAGTGTCATACTCACCGATCTATTAATCGCCCCTGCATTTCCAAGCAATACCGCGCGTTCAGGTGTTCTTTATCCACTGGTTTACGGTCTCGCACACGACTGCGGCTCCAAAGTGGGCGATGGAACTCAAAAAAAAGTGGGCAGTTATTTGATGATGACCTCCATGGCAGGGCTTACTGTTTCTTCAGCCCTGTGGCTTACGGCTATGGCTGTCAATCCCGTCGGAGCAAAAATCGCTGAGACCATGGGAATACATATCACTTTTTCCTCATGGCTTATGGCATCCATAGTTCCCACTTTGATTGCTTTTATGGCAATACCGTGGGTCTTATACCGTATCTATCCACCCGAGTTGACGCAAACTCCTGATGCGCCGGATAATGCTCAAAAAATGCTGAATATCATGGGGCCAATAAGCCGTAATGAATGGATTACCGCTGGCGTATTTTTAGGGATGCTTGTCCTGTGGTCTCTCTCAGGGTTCTTTCCCATTGATAAAGCCGCGGTAGCCTTTGGAGGGCTTGGGATTCTCATAGCAACGAGAGTCTTTAGTGTTGAGGACTTTCATACCCAAGGTGAAGCGCTAAGTACCCTCATCTGGTTTGCTATTTTGTTTGCCCTGAGTACACAGCTCGCTGAGATGGGTTTTATGAGTACAGTTGCCAATCACTTCACCTCTTACCTGGTTGGGATGTCTTGGATGACCGTTTACATGTTGCTTATTGCCCTATATGTCGCCATTCACTATTTTTTCGTTTCCCAAAGTGCCCATTTGCTAGCCCTCTTTGGACTTTTTTTAAGCATCGGGATGAGCGCTGGTGTACCGGGTGAACTTATGGCAATGATGTTACTGTTCGCAACTAATTTTAATGCCATCATCGCCCCGCAGGGTTCTTCGGCCAATGCTATCTATTTTAGTTCAGGATACATCACTGCAAGAGAGATCTATATTTACGGGGGTGCCGTTACGCTTCTCAACCTCCTGATCTATCTTGCTATAGGGACGCCATGGATTTTGGCTATCATTCATCCATGAAAACAGCATTTATACGTATAGGCTTATATGGGCTTAAGATCACCCTAGCGTCACTTGCTCTAGCGGGCATCCTCTATATCCTGCTCTTTAGTGCTTTTGGTAACGCCGTGTTCAAGCCCATGATAGAAAAAAAACTGAGTACTGTTTTTAACACACCCATAACGATCGATACCTTTGTCCTTTCCCACAATGCATTAACCCTCCAGTTCCACGATAAACCAGGTAATACTATCGATGTGAAAGGTCAGTTTTCACTCATTACCCTCAACCTCCATGCCCTATACCATGCCAAAGTCTTGGATACTAGCGGGCTTAATACCATTGGGCTTCCTTTGGTAACCTCAGGTTCACTTAACGGCGGATATGGGCGTATGATAGTGCAAGGCTCCCTCAATGTATTCGATGGAGATGTCCACTATCGTCTCCAACTTAACCGTTTTAAACCCGCAGATGCCTACCTTTTGCTCATGGGTATTAAATATCAAGACCTCATGAAATGGCTCGAGTATCCTCATCAAAGTGCTACATTGCTCACAGGAGAAGTCGATCTGCATGGATTAAACCATCGCGATATCCAAGGCAATGTGACACTGCGTACCCGCACGCAAAACTTTTCACCCTCAAAGCTCTCCGATGATAACTCCAGCTTTGACTTTTTGTCTCTATTTACGGATGAGAAGGGTAAAATCCAACCCTTTCATCTCAACCTCACCCTAAAGACATCGGTAGATGAGCTGGGTATTTTGGAACAATTTGCTATGCTGCCTCTACGGGGAAATGCTAATTTGAATGCCGTTTTAGTAGGCGATCAAGAGCGTCTGGTTTTAGATGCACACACCAATATTGCCAAAAGTTCAACCCGTGCACGTCTACACTGGAAACGCTTGCGCCCTTCGTACATCTATCTCAATGTAGCTCATGCCAATGCCAACACCTTGTTTCGCCTTTTTTCTTTAGATTCACCTATAGAGGGAAATATCGATTTTAACGCCGAGTCCACTATGGCCAAAACAACTGCAAAACTTAGCGCGAGTAACGGTATGACCCATCCCGATATCTTAAAACGCGACTATCACCTAACACAACCGCAAACACGTTTTAATGCCACTGTTTCGGCTCAAGCCCTGCCCAAAGTCATCCACTATCAAGGCAGTTTCAAATCCGATTTAGCCCGTATCCAGATCGACAATACCACCACCCATCAAAATATGTTGCATGATTTGCTGAAAGCCATCCCCTAGTCTAGTCACCAAAGGGGAGATTTAACCGTTATAGTAGACAATCCTCTCATGAAAAATCTATCAACCGTTCTCGATTATCACAATCGAACCAAACATCACTCCCACCGATACGCCGCCAGTTTAGGATACATGGACTGGGAGACCCAGCCAAATCCTTTTCGTTCTTATCATGGTACGCCCAGCATTCCTTTGGTCTTTTCCCATATTGATCCTCCGTATCATCTCCTCTTCTCACCTGATGCTTTACCCAAAGCACCTACGTGCCTCGAGTCCCTCTCCCATCTTCTGCGCTATTCACTAGGACTTGCCGCATGGAAACAACAAGGTGCTTCGTCATGGGCCCTACGATGTAACGCTTCTAGCGGAAACCTGCATCCAACCGAGTGTTACGTCATTGCACCACCTACTCCAGGTTTATCAGAGTCCTATACACTGACGCATTATGCACCTAAAACGCATACGCTGGAAGTACTGCATACCTTTGATGCACCCGTTGAGGGGATGGGTGAAAATGGCTATCTCGTTATTATTAGCTCAGTGATCTGGAGAGAAGCGTGGAAGTACGGTGAACGCTGTTGGAGATATTGCCAACTCGATGCGGGACATGCCCAAGAATGCCTTCGCCTCAGTGCCAAAAGTCTTGGCTGGAACAGCACCCTTATGAGTGCAGACACATCCCAGCTTGCAAAAGTATGCGGATTGGATCAGCTTGATCGATTTCATGCCGATGAGTTGGAATCTGCGGATATGCTGCTGTGGATTTCCCCCCAAGAAGTTCCAACCGCGCTTGCTCTTCCAACTACTCCGCAGCTTTCTTCCAAAGCCAACGTATTGAGCCCATCCCATCACCCATGGCCTATTTTGGCCGTCATCGATGAAGCGACACAAGGCAGCTATACCCCATCAAAACCACTGACTACCCAGCGCCTCACACCCCAACCTTCTCGCGGTTCGGCAGAGATCTTTCTAAAACGTCGCAGTGCGCAAGCCATGGACGGTTCATCCATAACCAAAGATCAATTTGTACAATTACTGGATGCCTGCGATGATCTGCACGATACTCCCGATGTTCACTTCGTCCTCTTCGTACATCGTGTTATAGGGATGGAATCCGGTCTGTACCTCTTTGTGCGAAACAGCGATGAACTTAGTTCTCTTCGTGAATCAGTGAGTTCAGACTATGACTGGAAAGTGCAAGATGTATTGGATAACCGCCTCTTCTTACTGCGAGCTGGCGATTATCGAGGAGCCGCCAAAATGATCTCCTGTAATCAAGACATCGCCAAAGAAAGCGCATTTAGTATGGGAATGCTGTGCCGCTTTGCCTCAACGCTTGAGGAACAGGGATCCTATGGGTATAAGCACCTCTACCATGAGTGCGGTGCGTTAGGACAAATGCTCTATTGTGAAGCGACCACTATGGGACTCAGTGCCACGGGTATCGGCTGTTTCTTGGACGATGAGATGCACCAGCTTCTAGGTATCACTAACGAGCGTTATCAGAGTTTGTACCACTTCACCATCGGTCGTGGTATCGTCGATGTCAGACTTGCTACGTTAGAACCGTATGCCCATCTCAATCCTTTGTTTGAGCATCTGTAAGCGTTAGACACAGAATCACTTTTTTGCCTTGCGCATGAAGTGTTTCGACAGCTTCGCTAAGCGTTGTACCTGTCGTTACAATATCGTCCACCAAAATAACCTCTTCTTCTCCAAACGGTATATAGTTAAATTCTCTAGGGTTCATCAAACGTTCTTCGACACTTTTTCCCGCATATTTATGGTGTTTTGTGGCACGCAGTCTTCCGTACAATGGTGTAATAAGGGCAGATTTTAACGCGCGGTTGAGAATGGCGGTGTGGGAGTATCCGCTTTGCGCATGATCATCGATACCGATCGAGACCACTTTGCTCTCATAATTCCACTCTTTTGCAAAGTGTTGCATCGAACGCTTTGCCATAATCATATAAAGGTAATAGCCCAGATCCGTATGTTTTGTTAAAAGTAGAGGCTCAATATCGCTGTAGGGGAAAAAAGAATAGACAGGAATAGACCCCAGAATTTTGCGTTTATAGAGGCTGGGAGTAAGAAAGTTTGCTTGACACGTTTTACACATATGCGAGAAGATGCTCCATCTTTCACACATCATGCATCTCATAATTAATTCTCGAAAAACGTAGTTTTCGTAGCTTTAGGGGGCTGCAAGGGACAATTTGTCCCTGCCACTGAAACGGATGTATTCGTTTTAGTGTATAACATAATGGACTAGTCCATTTTGAGAACAGACATAAAGGCTTCTTGAGGAAGTTGCACTTTCCCGATCGCCTTCATCCGTTTTTTACCCTCTTTTTGCTTATCAAGTAGTTTACGTTTACGAGAGATATCTCCGCCATAACATTTCGCCGTCACGTTTTTACCCATCGATTTAACGGTCTCACGTGCGATAACACGATTCCCGATTGACGCTTGGATCGCTACTTCAAAAAGCTGCCGCGGGACGATCTCTTTCATATTACTTACCAATGCTCGTCCACGATATTCCGCAGATGTGCGTGGAACAATAACGCTCAATGCATCCACCACTTCGCCCGCAACACGAACATCGAGTTTTACCAGATCACCATCCCGAAACTCGATAGGATCGTAGTCAAAACTCGCATACCCTTTTGAGGTTGATTTGAGTTTATCGTAAAAATCAACAACGATCTCATTCATCGGCATGACATAGATGAGCATGACACGAGTTTCATTGAGATATTCCATCTTTTCCTGCATTCCGCGCTTATTGGTCAATAGCGTGATGACATTGCCCAAATAATCCGTTGGCGTGATGACTGTTGCACGAACATACGGTTCTTCGATCTTGTCAATAAACTGCGGTTCAGGAAGTTCACTCGGGTTTTGCACTTCGATCATCGTACCGTCCGTTTTGTGCACTTTATACACAACCGACGGAGCCGTAGCGATGAGATCGAGATTAAACTCTCTCTCCAAACGCTCTTTGATAACCTCCATGTGCAGCATTCCCAAGAATCCTACACGGAAACCAAATCCAAGTGCGACAGAGGTCTCAGGTTCATAACTGAGTGAACTGTCATTGAGCTTGAGTTTATCCAGAGCATCCCGTACTGCTTCAAATTCATCCGTATCGATCGGATACAGACCTGCAAATACAAACGGCTTCGCAGGAGCATACTCGCCTACTGGTTCTTTGGCTGGATTACGAGCATCGGTGATGGTATCACCTACACGGATCGTCCCCACTTCTTTGACACCCAGTACGACGATCCCGATCTCGCCGCTTTTTATGCTTTGCGTCTTTTGACGGCGAAGCGGATGCGGGTACATCAGCTCCAATACCGAATGGTTGTCCCCATTGTGCATCAACTTGATCATCTGACCCATCTTGATCTCACCGTCAAACACACGAACAAGCGCCATAGCACCCTGATACGCATCAAACCACGAGTCATAGATAATCGCTTTGGTCGTAGCGGTAGGATCACCCGATGGTGCCGGGATACGGTCTACGATCGCATCGATGAGTTCAATGATACCCACACCTGTTTTTGCCGAGATAAGTACCGCATCGGTGGCATCAATCCCGATGGTCGTTTCTATTTCTTCAGCAACACGTTCAGGTTCTGCTGCGGGAAGATCGATTTTGTTGATAACCGGGATGAGTGTGAGATTATTTTCCATCGCCATGTAGACATTGGCAATTGTCTGCGCTTCAACACCCTGTGCCGCATCCACGATAAGCAGTGCTCCATCAGAAGATGCGAGTGACTTGGATACCTCATAGCTGAAATCAACGTGGCCCGGAGTATCGATGAGATTGAGTATATAGTGTTTACCGTCTTTGACATAATCCAAACGAACGCTTTGCGCTTTGATCGTGATACCGCGTTCTTGCTCGATGTCCATCGTATCCATCATCTGTTTAGTCAGCTCACGATCACTAACCGCTCCGCATTCTTGAATAATACGATCAGCCAGGGTACTCTTGCCGTGATCAATGTGTGCGATGATTGAAAAGTTGCGAATGTTGTCCATATATTTGATTATCTCATTTATTTAATTATTGTCCTTATTATAGCCAAAAGCGACTTATAGAGGGTCAACCCTTCCTGTTACAACTAATATCGGCTCAGCAAAACACAATCCATGAATCACTATAATCCAGTCATAAAATTTATTTAAAAGATATTTATGAAAAAGAGTCCTACCATTAAAGTGTGTCTTTTCCCAGCCGCAGGGTATGGAACACGTTTTTTACCGGCAACCAAATCGATGCCAAAAGAGATGCTTCCCATCCTCACCAAGCCGCTTATCCAATACGGAGTAGAAGAAGCGATGGATGCCGGTATGCATACCATGGCCATTGTAACAGGACGAGGAAAACGGGCAATTGAGGATCATTTCGATATTAGCTATGAGTTGGAGCACCAGATCAAAGGGACCAGTAAAGAGAAGATGCTCGCCGATATTCGTCATATTATCGATAAGTGTACCTTCTCTTATACACGGCAAAAAGAGATGAAAGGGCTTGGTCACGCTATTTTAACAGGAAAACCCCTTATTGGGAATCAGCCGTTTGCCGTTATTTTAGCGGATGATCTCTGTGTCAATAAAAGCCAGGGAGTTTTAACTCAAATGGTAAAACTGTATGAAAAATTTAACTGTTCGATTGTCGCTATCGAGGAGATAGATCCGCAAGAAACGGATAAATACGGTGTTATTGCAGGCGTTGAGATAGAACCGGGTATCTACCGTGTTAGCACCATGGTAGAAAAACCCTCCCCTCTCGATGCTCCGACCAATCTTGCTATCATTGGACGCTATATTCTCACTCCCGACATTTTTGATATACTGCAACAAACCAAGCCCGGAAAAGGAGGAGAAATCCAAATTACCGATGCCTTGCTGGAACAAGCACTCCAAGGCAAGGTTATTGCCTACAAATTTAAAGGCAAACGTTACGATTGCGGCAGCATTGATGGATACGTGCAAGCAACCATCGAACTGTATAATGAAATGAAAATAAATAGGGATCTCTAAAGAAGTCCTTTAGAGAAAAAGAAGTTAACTAAAAAGGGAGTTTACGCTCTCGTTATGATATACGCGACGAATCACTTCTGCAAACAGCGGTGCAACACTGATGACTTTGATCTTATCACTGTGCCCTCTAAGCACAAGTGTATTAGAGACTACAAGCTCGTCTAGTTCGCCGTTATTGATATTGTCATACGCCTTACCACTGAGAACAGCATGGGTTGCACATGCCATAACCGAATTGGCTCCGCGTTTTTTGAGTGCGGCTGCTGCTTTTACCATTGTCCCAGCCGTATCTACCATATCGTCAATCATGATAACATCTTTACCCTCAACGTCACCAATGATGTTCATAACCTCAGCTTCGTTCGCTTTTTCACGGCGTTTATCAACAATGACCATGTCAAGTCCTAGTTTTTCTGCGAAATAACGAGCCCGTGCGACACCGCCAATATCCGGAGAAGCGATCACAGGATTCGCCAGGTTTTTGGAGCTGATGTACTCTTGAAAAATGATAGACCCATAAAGATTATCGACAGGAATATCAAAAAATCCTTGAATCTGACCTGCATGCAAATCAATCGTTACAACACGATCAACTCCTGCTTTTTCAAACATATCGGCAACAAGGCGAGCCGTAATAGGAACACGAGGTGCGGCTTTACGATCTTGTCTTGCGTATCCGAAATAGGGAACAACAGCTGTAATCGAACTCGCAGAACTTCGGCGAAGCGCATCGGTCATAATCAAGAGTTCCATCAGGTTGTCATTAGAAGGGGCACCCGTACTTTGTATAATAAAGACATCGCGTCCGCGAACACTTTCAGCAATCTGAACGTTTATTTCACCGTCACTAAAACGTTTTATTTCCGCCTTTGAAAGGGGAACATCGAGTGTTTTACAAACTTCTACCGAAAACTCGGTACATGAAGAACCGCTGAAAATTTTATATCCGCGCATGCGCACATCCTCTTGACGTAATTTAAGTGGTGGAATTATACCTCTAGCACCCTTAGCAAGGGGTTAAAATTAGGTTCGATAATCCGCATTTATTTTGACATACTCGTGACCTAAATCACACCCATATGCCGTAAACGATCCATCATCTAGTCCGATATCACAATGAATGATAAACCTGTTTTTTTGCATCACTGCCGCAGCCAGTGGTTCAAGTTTTGCATCAAAAAGAAGCTCTCCTTTTCGATACACGCACACATCATCAAACCAGATACTCAAGGTACTTTCATCACACTCTATACCGCTGGCACCTACCGTTGAGGCAATGCGTCCCCAGTTAGGATCTTCTCCAAAAAGAGCTGTTTTCACCAGTAACGAATTACTAAGTGCTTTTGCTGCAACTTCTGCTTGGATATTATTTTGTGCACCAGTGACTTTATAGGTTACCAATTTAGTCGCTCCCTCGCCATCACGCACCATCTCTTTGGCCAAAAAGAGCATTATGGCTTCGAGTGCTCCTCGAAATGCTTCGGGATGAAACGCACCGCTTTTTCCATTCGCCATGACCAATACGGTGTCATTGGTCGAAGTATCCCCATCCACACTGGCTGCATTAAACGTCGTTTTAGTACATTCATCCAAAACACTTTGCATCGTTGCTTGATCCACCAAAGCATCGGTCGTAATAAAACACAGCATAGTCGCCATTGCAGGATTGATCATCCCAGCACCCTTCGCCATTGCACCGATGCGAAATGATTTACCGCCCTCAAGCTTTACTTCAAATGCTATACGCTTTGAAAATGTGTCTGTCGTCATGATCGCTTCTGATGCATTGTTACTCTCACGTTTTGAAAGATCAAACTTCATCGCACCCTCAATGATTTTTTTCTTTGGAAGACGTACCCCAATAACTCCCGTAGAACTCATAATAGGATGTTGAATCTGCGGAAATTTATCGCTTAGAGCATTTAAGACCTCGTCAATGTCTTCGATTCCAGCAGGGCCAGTCATTGCATTGGCATTTTTGGCATTAATAAGGACAAAATTACCCTCAAACTGCCCTTTTTTACGAAAATGACGTATTGGTGCAGCTGTCATTTTATTGGTGGTAAATACGGAGGCAATTACACATGGTGTATCGGAATAGATAAATGCGAGATCTTTCGCTCCCTCTTTTTTAAGACCGATATGGATGCCATCAGCGTAAAAACCTGTTGCGGAACATACACCGCCATCAATACTTTCAATAGTGTACATAAGAAAAAACTCCAAAATTTTTAAAGTGCTATATTATAAACAGTCATGCCTAGAATAAGGTTAAAGTTGTGTTGTGAGAAAATTTGAGGAAATTAAGAGAAAAAATCGGGAAAGATTCCCGAAATGCGTGGGACACCACGCGGGAAGTTACGAATCTTTTTTAAGAGTACGAAGCTCGGAAGCAGCGATTCTGATTTTTTTCGTGGTTCCGTCTTCAAGCGTAATACGAACAGTGCGAAGGTTTGGTAAAAAACGACGCTTAGTTCTGTTTTTAGCATGAGAAACGTTATTCCCGCTCATTGGGCCTTTACCGCTAATAGCACATCTTCTTGCCATTTGAGGCTCCTTGCGTAAAATTTAGGTTGCGAATACTACCTTATTAAACCCAAAGGTTACCTTAAAAGCACTTCCTATCCAATTCTTTTCACTACTCTTGATAATTTCAAGTCAGTTTTAATCTACTCATACTACAATAAAGAAAAATATTGGATAACCATAGTATCGTGATTACTTCAGATGAAATAGCAATATACATTCAAAACATTCCTCCTGCACCTGCTGTTGTACGAGAAGCCCTGAATTATGCACGTGCCGGTGATTTAGCAAAAGCTTCCAAATGTGCCGCAGAAGATCCCGCATTGAAGCTTTATCTTAAAGCGCTTATCAACCGTCCTATATACGGATTTCGAAATGAAGTCTCTGATGTAGCTCAGATTTTTGGAATCCTCGGGCTTAGTGCAACACAACAAACCCTTTACAATTATCTCTTAAGTTTACTGACCCCTAAAAAATGGGAACTTTTTGCACTTAGCAATCATCAGTTCTATGATTTGCAAGCTTCTATCAGTAAACATTGGGAAGCCATCTTGAGCCATCTAAAAATTGATGACAAAGAGATACAAAGTGCTATTTCTTTGATCCCGGCGAGTATCATTGTATGCGAAGCCCTCTTTGCAAAACGAAAAACCGAAGTATCACAACTACGTTCAGTCAAGGCGCTTGACTTTAATACTATCCTTTTTCGTATAACCGGTAATGACCTATTTGACCTCTCAGGAGCAATTGCTCGTAAGTGGGAAATGCCCTCACGAATCATAGACTTGATTCAGTCCGCTTCGGGAATGAATGAAAACCTCACCGGGCAAGAACGTCTTTTAGCACAATGGATGCACCTTTTACTCTTCTATGAACTGAGTCAAAGCGCCTATGTAACTGCCGGACTTAATGACTTTATTGACTTTAAAATCGAATTTGTCCAGGACATTTACGAATCTTTTGCACAGGTGGTTCAGTACACATGCGAGCCGTAGTCAAAGGACGTATCGGAGTTTTTTACCTGCAAGGATTCTTGGATGGAAACAATGCACCAAGTTTCCTGACCATTGAAGATATCAAAGCCACAGAAGAGCTCAATATTGACATGCTTCTTGTCTCTTTAAAAAAGGTGGTCTTTTTTAATAAAAATGGACTCGATGTTTTTGTTAGACTCTTAACCACTGTTCGTAATCATCAACATATCACCGTCGGATTTTGTGATTACGATCACTCTAAATTTAATATCATTAACACTTTTTACAAAGATGGTGCCGGTTTTTCACTTTTTAAAACTCAAGAGATTGCTGAACTTTTCACCTCCAGTAATAAAACTGAATCTAGGACTGTTTTACTCTATAATGAAGACCCATCGCAACGTTCAGCAATGGCGATTGAACTTTTTGATTACGGTCATAACCCTATTATGGCACAAAGCAAGCAAGAGTTTGAAGATAAAAAGAGCAGCCCAGATCTTTATTATGCCATTATCGAAGATACAAATTTAGGAAACTATGGACAAAAAGTAGCGACCAGAGTCACCGGAAATGCTATTATTTACACTATTTCTCAGTTTTTAGATGCTGAAATAAGCGATACCTTTAATCTATCCTACCACCAAAACTCATTGAATGTCGGATTCCGTCTTTTTATTTTTGATGCCTATAAAGTCATCTCTATGAATGTTCATGCTCTTAACTTTTTTACTAAACTGGCCTCTGCTGCCGCAGAGTACAATGCATCAATCTGTTTTGTGGGGCTATCCTTTGAAAAAACACCTGAATCATTTAAAAATGAGCTTGAAGATGCAGGTCTAATGTTTTTTGACAACATGGATGATATCCTCAAAAACAAAGAACTTTTACAAGAGCTCGGAGGCGGGGGCGGAGCCGCAGCCAAACAAAATCGCTCTCTTAACAAGTCTTTAATCAATGAATTACCACAGTTTATAGAAGCTACCGTATCGACTATTGCAATGATGACCAATGCTACGGCTATCAAAAATTCAGTCAATATTCAAACATTGGACATACCAACCATAAGTGATCAATACGCCAGTTCTATTGGTTTTTACGGAGATGTAGATGGCCTAATTATTCTAATTTTTCCTAGAACTATTGCCAAAAAAGCCTGTGAGCTGCTCATTGGTGATGCAAATGCCAGCGAAGAGGAAGTACTCGACTCTTTAGCCGAATTTGTAAATATCATCGCGGGACGTGCAAAAGTCCTGTTAACGGCTAAAAAGCATATTTTAGACATTACACTTCCACGTACCTATGCGGATGTAAACACCCTTCTTGAAATAGCCCAAAATAAAAAAGGGGTACAAGTTGACCTTAGTTTTGAGGGTGAAAACTTTATCTTTTTCCTGACACGATAAATAAAGCTCCCTTTTTCGCTAAAATAGCATAAAAATATTCAAGGGTTTTATCATGCTCGTTGCCCCAAGTATTCTCTCTGCCGATTTTGGAAATTTAGCGCGCGATGTACGTGCTATTTGTGATGCTGGATGTGATCTTGTTCATGTCGATGTTATGGATGGACACTTTGTCCCTAACATGACGATCGGGCCTGTTGTCGTAAGTGCCATTGCAAAAGCCGCTACCAAACCCCTCGATATTCATCTCATGGTGGAGAACAACTCTTTTTTTGTAGACCTCTTCGCACCTCTTAAACCTGAATATATCTCCTTTCACATTGAAGAAGAAAAAAATGCCCATCGTCTGGTCCAAAAGATACGTTCTTTGGGGATAAAACCTGCAGTAGTTCTCAATCCGCATACTCCTGCTGAAGCAATCGAATACTTATTGGGTGATTTGGACATGGTTCTCGTTATGAGTGTCAATCCCGGATTCGGAGGGCAAAAATTCATCCCAACGGTTATTGAAAAAATCAAACGTTTGAAAGTACTTCGTGATCGTATCAATCCCTCATGTCTTATTGAAATCGATGGGGGTGTTGGCAGCAGTAACATTTCCCTTTTAAAAGAAGCGGGCGTCGATGTCTGTGTTGCCGGAAGCTATGTCTTTGGTGCAGATGATTATAAAACGGCTATTGACAGCCTTCGCGTATGAGAGTAAAAATTTGCGGTATCACATCTCTACACGATGCACAATGTGCCATTAATGCAGGAGCAGATGCTCTTGGCTTTGTTTTTTATCCGCAATCTCCTCGCTATATCACCCCCAATGATGCCCGTGAGATCATTAAAAATCTTCCCCCATTTATTGAAAAGGTAGCGCTTTTCGTCAACGAAACGGCGCAAGAAATTCGTAGTGTCTGCTTATCCACAGGATGTACCCTGGCACAAATACATTTTGAGGTAGATGAAGCATTTTTCGAGACTCTAAACTTTCCATCCTTGCGTGTCATACGCGCCCAGCGTAAAGAAGACATACTCAAATACAGTGATCAGTATCGACTCATTGATGCTTACTGTGAAAGTTTTGGGGGAAGCGGTAAACGGCTTAATATTGAGTGGTTTGATAATGTAGATTGCTCTAAAATTATTCTTGCCGGTGGGCTAGACTCTCACAATGTTAGTTCCCTAAAATCGTATGGATTTTACGGTGTTGATGTTAGCAGTGGTGTTGAAGCCTCAAAAGGTAAGAAAGACCCTCTGTTAGTCCAATCTTTTATACAAAAGGCAAAAGCGTGAAGCTTGATCCCAAACAGTTTGCACGTTTGATCAAAAAAGGGATTCCCAAAGAGGAATTTGAATCACTGCTTCCGGGTCCCTCTGAGTTATCTCTACAACTCTTGCAAGCACAAGGCTTGAATCTGGTTCTAAAAGACAATTTTTATTGTTTAAGCAGTACGTATACCTCGGTTATGGATACTTTATTTTGTATCGTAGACGTTGAGACCAATGGTTCTAAACCCTCACAACATCAAATAATTGAAATAGGTGCTGTAAAATTGCAAAATGGCGTCATTATAGATACCTATGACAGCTTGGTGTATGCAACCGATATTTCAAAACAAATTCAAGAGATAACAGGAATCAGTGTACAGCAAACCCTAAAAGCTCCAGCTCTTGTAAAAGTGATGCACGAGTTTCGGCTATTCTTAGGCGATGCGGTCTTTGTCGGACATGACGCGAAATTTGATTATAATTTTGTATCTGCGATGATGGAGCGTATTGGATTAGATGCTTTACTCAACCGCTCATTATGTACCATTGATTTAGCAGAACGCACGATAGAAAGTGAACGATATGGGCTGGCCTACCTCAATGAGCAACTGCAGCTTTACCGAGAAGCCACGCATCATCGTGCACTCTCAGATGCCATGACAACGACAAAACTTCTTAAACGAACTCTGCCATTGGTCCCAAAATCGATACATACATGTGAAGAATTGATTGCATTTTCAAAAGAGGCGAAACGACTTAAACGACTTAAACCGATCCCAAAGAAAGTTGAAGAGGAAGAGCCTCTTATTCAGAGTAGCGGCCAACTGCAGTAAGACGATTGTAGCGTTTTTCAAGACGCTCTTCATCACTAAGTTTTCTAAGTGCACCAATTTGTGCCATGAAATAGGTTTTAATAGCTTCCCCTGCCCCTGCTTTATCTCTGTGTGCACCAATAAGTGGTTCAGGAATAATATCATCGATCAAATCCAATGACTTCAAATCAGCACTCGTGATCTTAAGTGCTTTTGTTGCCGCTTCTACCTTTGTAGGATCGTTCCACAAAATAGCCGAACACCCTTCTGGAGAAATGACACTGAATACGGAATAACGCATCATAGCAAGCTTATCCGCAACACCAATAGCCAATGCGCCACCACTACCACCCTCACCGATAACGATTGAAACGGTAATCGTATTCAAATTCGAAAGTTCCAGAAGATTTCGTGCAATCGCTTCACTTTGATTACGTTCTTCGGCTCCAAGACCTGGATAAGCGCCCGGAGTATCTATGAGCATCAATAGAGGTATTTTGAACTTTTCTGCCATCTTGGCAACACGAAGTGCTTTACGATACCCTTCCGGATTTGGCATTCCAAAATTACGCTTGAGCTTATTTTTGGTACCACGTCCTTTTTGCTCACCGATAATCATAACCCGTTCTTCACCGATATAACCGATATAACAAACGATTGAAAGATCATCTCTAAAATGACGATCACCATGCAACTCGTATTTTTTATCAAGCAAAAAATTGATGTAGTCAATCGCATAAGGGCGATCTTGATGACGTGCTAATTGTAATTCTTGATAAGGGGAAAGATTCGCGTAGGTTTTAGCAACCTCTTTTTCAAGATCTATTTTGAGGATATTGACTGCATGATGATCATAACGAATTTCTGCAGCAATGATTTCCTCTTGAATTTGACAAATCTTCTGTTCGAAATCAAGATACGTAGCCAAGAAAAACCTTTAGATTTTTTTGAAAATAACGACACCGTTTGTGCCGCCAAATCCAAATGAGTTACTCATGATAATATTTAACTCTGCTTTACGTGCAACATTAGGAACAACGTCCAAATCACAATTTTCATCCGGGTGTTCGTAGTTGATGGTAGGAGGAATAATACCATCACGCATTGCCATAATACCGACAACCGCTTCAATACCACCAGCAGCTCCAAGACAATGTCCCGTTTGACCTTTGGTTGAACTAATCGGAGGACAATTTTCTTTTCCGCCAAATGCTTCTTTGATCGCAGCTGTTTCATTTTTGTCATTTGTTGGAGTACTAGTACCGTGCGCGTTGATGTAATCGATCTTAGGATTACCTGCCATTTTAAGAGCAGCTTTCATCGCACGAAGAGGGCCCTCAAGGCTTGGTGATGTGATGTGATTTGCATCACCGCTTTCTCCAAAGCCAATCAATTCCGCATACATATGTGCGCCGCGTGCAACTGCCGCGTCATACTCTTCTAACACTAAGGCAGCTGCCCCCTCACCCAAGACAAAGCCATCACGCTGTGCATCAAAAGGGCGAGATGCGTGTTTTGGATCATCATTACGTGTACTAAGCGCTTTCATAGAAGCAAATCCGCCTACACCAACACCCGTAATCGCTGACTCTGCGGCAACGACCAGCATTTGATCCGCTCCACCCGTCATGATGGTTTTTGCAGCTTCGCTGATACCGTGAGTACCTGCAGCACATGCGGTTACACATGAAAGATTCGGACCTTGTAAACCGTGGTCAATCGTCACAAATCCGCCCAGCATGTTGACCAATGCACCAGGAATAAAGAAAGGAGAGATACGACGTGCCCCTTTGGTCTCTAAAATAATAGAATTTTTTTCAATAGAAGGGAGTCCGCCGATCCCGGAAGCCGCACTGATTCCAAAACGTTCTTTATCAAACCCTTCTGGAAAATTAGCATCTGCCATTGCTTCTTGCGCTGCTTTGATACCCAAATGAATAAAACGGTCTGCTTTTTTTACTTCTCTAGCATCCATAACGGTTGCAGGATCAAAATCTTTTACTTCACCAGCAATCTGAGCACTTTGCGTTGACGGATCAAAGATAGTGATCATATCGATGCCACATTCACCGTCACAAATGGCTTTAAATGAAGTCTCTTTATCATGACCTACTGCATTGATCATGCCCATACCGGTTACTACTATTCGTTTCACATCTTCTCCTGCTCATCGCTAATCTTAGATATTTTCTCATCTTTTATTAGAGAGAAAAAACAACTAAGACCAGTGTAAAATGACTGAATATCAAGGCAAGATAGCCTTGATAAAAGGACTACTTTTTACCTTCGATGTAATTGATTACATCTTGTACTGTTTGGATCTTCTCTGCTTCATCATCAGGAATCTCGATATCGAACTTCTCTTCAAGAGCCATTACCAACTCAACAACGTCAAGGCTGTCTGCACCGAGGTCTTCTACGAATTTAGAATCCGCTTTAACTTCGTCCGGGTTAACACTTAGTTGTTCAACCACTACTTCTTTAATATCTTCCAATAGCGCCATAATAGCTCCTGTTTTAATGAGTAAAATCGTAAAATTATAACATATTTAGCTTAAGTGGCAAAATGTTGCCACTAAGACTTTTTACATAAACATTCCACCGTTGACTTTTAGGGTCTCACCGGTGATATATGTTGAGTGATCACTTAGTAAAAAAGCCGTCGCTTCCGCCACTTCTTTTGGCTCACCAAAACGTCCCATAGGGATTTTAGCTGTAAAGGATGCTTTGATCTCATCGCTAAGTACATCCGTCATATCCGTTGCAATAAATCCAGGTGTTACGATGTTATAGCGTATCCCGCTTGATGCCGCTTCTTGTGCAAAGCTTTTTGTCATTGCGATAACGCCGCCCTTAGACGCTGCATAGTTTGTTTGACCTGCATTGCCTGTTTCCCCTACGATGGAGGCGATATTGACCACTGAACCAAATTTTTTCTTTCGCATTACTTTAAATGACTCACGGCAGCCAACAAATGCTGAAAGCAGGTTGGCATTGATGACGGCCATGAAGTCTTCGCTTTTCATGCGCATTGCCAATCCATCTTTTGTTATTCCGGCATTATTGACCAAATAGGATAAATCACCGTCTGCATCTACAATCGTTTTAATCGCATCTACATACGCCGCTTCATCTGCTACATCAAAACCTATAACCGCAGCCGTTCCGCCGGCAGCTTCTATTTGTGCTTTGACCGCATCAGCGGCATCAGCACCACTGCGATAGTTGATCCATACTTTTAACCCATAACCTGCCAAGACACGTGCTACTTCCGCACCGATTCCTCGGCTTGAACCTGTTACCAATACATTTTTACCTGTGAATTTCATCTAATTCCTTTTATAGTTTAAATAAGAGCCTGATCCATCTCGGATGGTTTTTCAATTCCCATGAGTTTCAAAACAGTAGGTGCAACATTATTGAGTGCTCCAGGATGGACTTCTTTGACCTCATCGTCCATAACAAAACACCATACTTTTCCCACCGTATGATTGGTGAGTGTATTACCGGCGTCATCACGCATCTCTTCACAGTTACCATGATCCGACGTGATCACGACTGCATAATCTTGTGCTTTTGCTTTCTCAATAATCCGTCCAAGCTGTGTATCAACCGCTTCGACTCCACAAATAGCTGCTTCATAATTGCCCGTGTGTCCTACCATATCCCCATTAGCGAAATTTACGACAACAAAATCATACCCTTCATCCATTGCGGTAACTACGGCATCTCCAACTTCAGGTGCACTCATAACTGGTTGTAAATCGTAGGTTTGAACCTGTGGGCTTGGAATCAATACCCGTGTCTCATTTTCATACGGTTCTTCGATACCACCATTAAAGAAAAAAGTGACATGAGCATACTTCTCTGTCTCTGCCGTGTGAAGCTGACGTAACCCGGCATTAGAAATCACCTCTGCTAATGTATTCGTTGGTGCATCTTTTGGAAACAGTACCGGCAGCGGTAGATTTTTATCATACTGCGTCATGGTGGCTAAATGAACGGGAATATAGGTACGCTCAAACCCTGTGAATGCACTGTCCCCAAGTGCAGCAGCCAATTGACGCATACGATCGCTTCTGAAGTTAAGGGTTAAAACGGCATCCCCTGCACGGAATCCATCATAATCCTCAAAAGCACACGGAGTTATAAATTCATCCGTTTCCCCGTTTGCATACGCATTTTCAATATAATCGGCAACGCTTTGTTCACTCATAGGATACGCACGCACAATTGCATCGTATCCTTTTTCAATACGATCCCATCGGTTATCACGATCCATTGCGAAAAAACGTCCACCTATGGTAGCTATTTTAATGTTTTTATCCTCATGTGCAAGAACCGTTTGCAAATAGAACATTGCAGACGTAGGGCCTACATCACGTCCATCCGTAATCAAATGCAGCCATACTTCGCGACCTGTGGTAGCAGCAAGCTCAGCAACACCTAAAAGATGATCAAGATGTGAATGAACCCCTCCATCACTCATAAGTACAATCAGGTGAAGTCGATTTGAGGCTTTTAATAGATTAACGAAAGCTGAATTTTGTGCGAAGCTACCGTCTTCCAATGCCAAAGAGATCTTGACCAAGTCCTGATACAAGACCCGACCGCTTCCGATACTCATATGTCCCACTTCTGAATTTCCCATTTGACCCTCAGGCAATCCGACACTAAGCCCTGACGTATCGATCAGTGAGTGAGGTACCTCTTTAAACAGCCAATCGTATGTCGGTTTTGTGGCTGCACGAAATGCATTGAAATCGTGTTTTGGAGAATACCCGATCCCATCAGTAATGACTAAAACCGTTTTTTTTCTCAAAACTTCTCCTTGATTAATCAAACTTTTTGGCGATTATATTAAAATATCACTTTGCATTGCTTTACATCCTGAACACAAAGAGTCTACTAAATGTTACATTGGTTATACACAACATTCGGAATTAATTTATTTCAATATATCACCTTGCGTGCAGGAGTAGCATTTTTTATTGGTCTTTTTCTGACCTTGATACTAATGCCACGCTTTATTGCTTGGGCTCAAAAATCCGCTCGTGTTCAACCTATTAACGAATATGTAAGTGCTCATCAGGGAAAAGCAAAAACCCCTACCATGGGCGGTATTGTCTTTGTCCTCTCAACCATTATTGCTTCATTACTGACCGTAAACCTCGCCAACCCCTATGTAATCGGTGGCTTACTCACTCTCGTTTTTTATGCCTATATCGGCTTTACGGACGACTGGGGTAAGATCCGAGGTGCTAACAATTTGGCAGGTCTCAGTGCCCGCTCTAAAATGCTTTTACAAATCTTTTTTGGTCTTGGCATCGGTATTTTTTTAATCCTGGTCGCAAAACTCGAAACCGGTTTTTATGTCCCGTTTATCAAAACAAGTCTGTTTGACATGGGTGATTTCAGTATTGCTTTTTGGGTATTGGTCATTATCGCAACCTCTAATGCCGTGAATTTAACGGATGGATTGGATGGATTAGCAACGGTTCCTTCCATCTTTGCCCTGCTTTCATTGAGCGTTATAGTCTACATCGTCGGAAATGCGGCATTAGCTCACTACCTTCTCATGCCAAAAATTCCTGCGGGAGAAGTCGTTATCATCGCTATGGCTCTTATTGGTTCATTGTTAGGTTTTCTGTGGTTTAACTGCCATCCTGCACAAGTTTTCATGGGCGACAGCGGATCCTTAACCTTGGGTGCATTTATCGCATACATGGCCATTATCAGTAAAAGTGAGGTTCTTCTTATCCTTATCGGTCTTATTTTTGTTATCGAGACGATTTCTGTAATCGTCCAAGTAGGAAGTTTCAAGATCCGTAAAAAAAGAGTCTTTTTAATGGCACCGATTCACCATCATTTTGAGTTGAAACAGTGGGCTGAGAATAAAATCATCGTCCGATTTTGGATTATTGCCCTGCTGTCCAATATTCTTGCCATCATCACCCTAAAGATCCGTTAATGCAGAGCATGAATATTGCCTGTTTCGGGTATGGAAAAACAACACGCGCTATTGCAAAAGCGTACGGGCCATGTACCTTTTTTGATGACAAAGTCACCAAACCCTTTACCGATGAAGAGGGAAATCAGATCAAACCAATTAGTGAATTTGATTCACGTCTGTACACCCATGAGATCCCATCTCCTGGATTCCCTCCCCAACATCCGCTTATTCAAAAAGCGACTCATCTTATCAGTGAATACGATTTTTTTGCTCCAAAGATGCCCTATTCGATTTGGATTAGCGGAACGAATGGAAAGACTACGACCACACAAATGATTGAACACCTTCTTAGTGATAAAGGGGCAATCAGTGGAGGAAATATCGGAACACCCTTAGCCGAAATGTCCCCAGAGGCTCCTATATGGATTTTAGAAACCAGCTCCTTTAGCATGCACTACACGAATACAGCTTACCCTAACATCTATGCCCTGCTTCCGGTAACTCCCGATCATATCAGCTGGCATGGAAGCATGGAAGCCTATTATCAAGCGAAGATCAAACCTCTTTCACAGATGAAAGAAGGAGAAGCAATCATTCTTCCCAAGATGTTTGCAGATGCCCCAACTAAAGGGTTCAAAATCGTGTATGAGAATGAAAAAGATTTAGCTAAATACTTTGGATTTGATGCCAGTAAGATCAAGTTTAAAGGGGCATTTCTCATGGATGCGATGATCGCCATGGGAATCGATAAAATCCTCTATGACCGATGCGATTACGACAAAATAAATGCTTTCATCCTCGATCCTCACCGCCAAGAGGAGTTTCGTGACAGTAAAAATCGTCTTTGGATCAATGACTCCAAAGCGACCAACATCGATGCCACTCTCGCAGCGCTTCGCACCTATGCCTCCCATCCAATACTCCTAGTTGTAGGAGGAGATGATAAAGGTGTGGAACTCGAAGAGCTCTTCATCCCTCTAAAAAAATATGACGTACACATCTATGCAATCGGAGCCAATGCTTTACGTCTAGAAGCACTCTGTCAACAATATGCCGTTCCTTATACTCTGTGTCACACTTTGGATGTCGCTGTCGAACAGATCAACAAGAAACACACCCGGAACACTATTGCCATGCTTTCACCCGCTGCAGCAAGTCTAGACCAATTTACCTCGTATGCTCAACGTGGAAATCTGTTTAAAGAACTCGCAATTGCCACAAAATAGAATTTAAGCTTATTTTTAAGCTTACGTGGCTATAATTGCAGTCCACAAAACGTGGCTAATTAGCTCAGTCGGTAGAGCAGTAGACTGAAAATCTGCGTGTCCTTGGTTCGATTCCGAGATTAGCCACCACCTACTAAAATAATTTCCTTATATTTACATCAATCAAACAAAATTATTGTTATAATGCACACAATAAACAACAGTGAGATAAAACTCGAAGAGGAGTGATGCGAATGACAAAATACGATATTTTGCAAAAATTGACTCAAGAAAAAGAATATCTGCAAAAAACATATGCAGTTGATAAAATCGGGCTTTTTGGAAGCTATGCAAAAGACATGCAAACACCAAACAGCGATATAGACATCTATGTTGAGTTTAAAAATAAAACCTTTGATAACTTGGCTGGTCTCTGGAACTATTTAGAAGAGATGTATCATACTAAAATCGATTTATTACATAAACACAAGCGTAGCCGTGGTGCAATTTTTGAAAGCATCCAAAAAGAAGTGATCTATGGATAAGGCTACCACTGCTGAACTTCTTGATTTTATTCTTGAGAGCTTGAGGTTAATCAATAGACGGTTTAATGGTATTACATCAAGTGATGATTTTTTGGATAACGATGAGGGGCTTGATAAACTCGATGCCATATCCATGCGTCTGCAATCAATCGGTGAAGCATTAAAAAACTTGGATAAACGAGAAAAAGAGCTACTGCTTAAAGTTGCCGATAAAGAGTATTGGAGCAAAATCATCCGTACTAGAGAAATATTGACTCATCACTATATCGATATTGATGCAGAGACTATTTATATGATTTGTGATGAAAAATTGGAAGAGCTAGAGCAAAAAGTTTTAAAGCTACAAGAGTACCTAAAATAGAAAAAGTAGCCTGTCCCCTTTTTCTTATAAACGGTCAATCAGGGTCGGGAAAAAGTGTCTTTATCACTCAAATACTAAATGGACTTATTCATAATTTGGACAAGGTTTCAAAAATATTCTTGCTGGATTTTAAGGGGGGGGTATCACCTTTCATAAATACGGAAAAATCAGCAAAAAAATCATTGTTGGGTATCAATTAGACCAGCTTCATAAAATCGTTGATTATGTCTATCAAGAAAACAAAAGACGAATGAAATTTCTAAAAGACAAGGGGCTTGAAAAATATGAAACTGACCCAATTTTTTTGATATTTGACGAATGGGCGGAAGTGGTTGAAAGTTGTCCGAAAAAGGAATTAGACAAGAATGGTTATCTACTTTTTCAGCAAACTTTACAGAAAATCGAAAGTTTGGGCCAATTAGGAAGAAGCCAAAATGTCAAGTTGGTCATACAGACCCAACGTGGGGGTACGGAAATTATATCTTCTAAACTACGGGGGAATTTACAAAGTCGTATTTTGTTAAGGGTCGATAATAATGATGCTGTAAAAATGTGTTTAGGGTCATTGGACTATTTGGAAAAGATAGGAAATATTGACCCCCTATCTTTCTCTTATGGTCGATTTGTCTTTTTAGACAGTAGTTCCGAAACGGGGTTAAAGGTTAGATACGGTCAGGGGGCTTATATTGAAGGGAATAAATATTTAAAGACTATCAAAATATAGCAAAATTGAAATCCTAGCTTAATTTCCACATTTCATTTTTTCTACCGTTCCCTCTATTCAACAAGAAAAAAATATAAACAAATATATTTAGATACGGAATTAATAGTAATAAACTCAACCATGGATATTGTCCCATATCGTGTAATCGTTTAATACTTAGTGCAATTAACGAATAAATGAAAATGGCACTCATAGAATAAAGTGAAATCTTTCCAATTGTATCAGAAGGAAGTAGCAAAAAATAAGCTGATATGAAGGCAAGTATTAAAAAACAAACAATATACATACCTAGAAGAGCCATAGTTCTAACGAAAAAAGTCATTCTATCAATACTACCAGTTATAAATAAAAAGTTATCAACAAAATTCACAATTCCAACCACTTTTAATAATTTTAAATATATAGAATTATAGCAAAATTGTTTATTTAATGAATTCAAACTTTAACCAGCAAAAATATTTATAATATGACTTTACCACAAATTAACCACATTAGAAAGGTATAAAATGATACAAAATCCCTATTTTTCTGGATTCTTTAATAACTATGTGTCTAAAAACAATAATAATCTCAATTCCGAGATTAGCCACCACCTAACAATCAATCCCACTACTTAGCACAATCCAAAGTTACTGAATACTTTCTCAACTATCACTATACGTATTAATATTTTCCAAACGACGAACATCTTTTGCAACATCTAGAAATGCATTGACCGCTTGCGTCGTGTTTTGTGCGCTGGTGTCATTTTGGTACATTGTGGATGACTTTATCCCCACTGCAGCTGTTTCTTCCTTTAACTGTGTGTTTTGCTTCGCTGTTTCAGTTTCTTTAGACTTTGCCGCCTCTTGTGCAGCTTGTTTTTGCTCTTGCACCGGATCAGGACGGCCTACTTGAACCGCTTGAGAGTAAGGGCTTTGAAATAGATAGGAACTCACTTGCATGATACACCTCCAAATTGTCTTTCATTTACTAGTTTATAACGTTTAAACTAATGATAGTATTAACATTTTAATATGATTTATTATGAAAAAACCCTTTTACTTTTGCTATTCTTAGCTTTATGTATATACACACAACCCAATCTCTTACCGACTCTGATATCGAAAAGGCTCAACCCTCTCATAGTAATCGCAAGCTTTATGACGAAAATGGGCTTTATTTACTGATAAAAACGACAGGAGGTAAACTCTGGCGTTTAAAATATACCTATGCGGGTGTTGAACAAAGTGTCACGTTTGGCACCTACCCTACCCTCTCCCTAAGCGATGCCCGTGCAATCTGTGCTCAACACCATGCAGATATAGCTCAAGGGGTCGATCCATCACACAAGCGTAAAGCACTAAAACAGCGTGCGATTTCTGATTCGCTATAATTCACTTACTATTTCATCAAAGGATTTTCTTGCGTAAAGTTTTGCTTCTTTCTTATGTATGTTCCACTTCACTGTTTGCCCTGGTCAACATCGCACCTGTAGATATTGGAGCCCGTCCTGGCTTTAGCGGAAACCTATCGGGTTCATTAAGTTCAAAAAGTGGTAACACACAAAAAGATGATTATTCCCTAGGACTTCGTGCGCAGTACGATCAAGGCAGCGATTATCTCGTATGGGGGACACTGACCTATGACTATGGTACTGCCAGAGGAGTCAAAAATGAAGACAAGACCTATGCGCATGTTCGTACCATCCATGCCTTGTATGACAATGACTGGTGCGGCGAACTTTTTGTCCAGACCGAACAAGATAACTTTAGAGATATCAAGGCTCGATCTCTCGCAGGAGCAGGTGTGCGTTGGCGTTTTTTAAATGCAGATGATTGGGGTAAAGGCTATGCAGGAATGGGAGGATTGATCGAAAAAATTGATTATACCAATCCGCAAATCAATCCTAATGAAAACAATAGCCGACTCAACAGTTACATCGCGTATACCAAAAGTTTTATGACTGCCTCAAAAGTGAGCTATGTCGGCTATTTTCAACCAAAGTTTGATGCTCCCTCTGATTATGTCACATCGCATACCGTAGAACTCAATATCCCTATCTATCAAAAATTAAGTTTGAGCTTGAGCGCTAACTATGCCTATGACAGCTTACCTCCCATCGGTGTTCAAAAGAAAGATACAGCGTATTTAACCAGTTTACTGTGGGAGTTTTGATACATAAAAACCAGCTATTCTAAAAGTTTTGCAATGTCAGGATACCCAGCATGTTGTGCATGTGTTTGAGCCGTTCGCCCCTCTGTATCTTTTGCTTTTTTATCCGCCCCTTTAGCTAATAAAGAGATCACCAACTCTTGATTACCAGCTCCTGCTGCTAACATGAGCGGTGTCTCTCCCTCATCATCACCTTTATTTATATTGACACCATGTTCTAACAAAAGTGCTACCATATCTGGGTGATTACCAATCACTGCACTGAGCATCACAGATGCACCGCATGGGGTGATCATGTTGACATCCGCTCCATGTGCCAGTAGTATCTCTGCACTTTTCCGATCATTTTTATCAATGGCTGTTTTGAGTGGAAAAATTCCATTTTTTGTTTTTATGTTCGGCTTTGCACCTTTAGTTAGTAGCACTTTAACAACATCGTGATGACCTTGGGTCACAGCATACATTAGCGCGCTGTATTTTGCCCCATCTTGAGCATTCACATCCGCCCCTTTTGAAATCAATGCATTCACGATTTCGACATTTCCCCCTTTTGAAGCCCACATCAAAGGAGTTGCACCATTGACCTTTTTATTCAGATCAGTACTCTCTTGAATCATCTTACTGACGGTTGGCACATCACCTGTTTTGATGCTCTCAATCAATGCCTCATTTGCACTTAGACTGCTCATAAATGCGAAACAAACGCATAAAATACTTTTAGTAACTCTTATCACCTATTATCCTTGTTGTTAGTATTTATTGGCAATCATACGATTATTATTCTATAGTTTTGTTAAATATTCCTAATTCAATCGAAGCCTAACATGCTACTCTATAAGAAATCTTAGGTTACACTAATTAAAATTTAAAAGGTACCCCATGAACAATGAAATGCTCACTATTTTTGTCGGGATTATTGCTGCATGTATGGTTATCATTACTCTTGTAGTCGCATTTATTGGGTTTCATGCGATTAGAGCAATGCAAAAAGGGAATGAGTTTATAGGCATTGTCCAAAATGAGTTAAGTTTCCTAACGACCAAAGGAGCATTAACCCTGCATGAGCTTAACGAATTTATCAACCATCTCAAAGAGCAAACAGGACCGATCAGTGAAAAATCACTCTCAGCATTGCATGAAATACGAGAGTTGGTTTCCTATATCCACGAAGAAACACGCAGTCTTGCAATGAAAGCTTCAGGCGGTATTGCAAAAGTCACTATCGGCGCATTAGCAATCGGTGCACTGGCTCAGATTTTCAAGAAAAACAGTAAAGACTAAAGGAAAAATGATGGAAAAAAATAATGCACTCACTTTTTTACTCGGGGCTGTTTTAGGCGGAGCTGCTGCTTATTATGCTTACAAACACCAAGATGAGATTCTAACAGGGATTCAAGATTTAGAAGGCAGTTTAAATCTCGATAACAATGAGCTTATCGAAAAAACAAAAGCTCAGTTCGGTCAACTAAGCCAAAATGTTCAAAGTGCCATTCAGCGTTATACGGATACTGCTGGCGAAGACAATCATTCCCTCCAAGAAGAGGAAATCAGTTTTTTAAAGGAAGAACTCGATCGCTTGCGCGCCGAAGTTGCGACACTAAAGGCCTAGTATGCGAAATATGATTACGTCGAAGCATTCGCAGTAACGTAACCACAAAAGCAACAATAGCAGGTCCTAACAAGAACCCCCAAAATCCAAACGTCGTCAGCCCTGCAATAAGGGCAAAGAAAATTAAAAAATCATTGATTGTCTGACGTCCATGGCTAAACAGTTTATTGATCTGTTGCAGAATAATAAGCCGAACCACATTATCAATAAAAAACGACAGCATCGCCCACGAATAAATAAGAATAATCAACGCATTGAGATTATTCCCATTAATAAACTCATTAAGTGCCACAGGGGCCCAGATCAATGCTGTTCCTACAATCGGAATAACCGAAGTAACCGCAATCATCAATCCAAATAGCCATGGATCGTAAAGATCAAAAAAGGCGATAAAGACTCCGAAGGCAACTCCTTGCGCAACCGCTACTCCGATTAATGTATAAAATCCAGTAGCCGTTGTCGAAATCATATCTTGTACAAATTCTTTACGCACACGTCGTCTTACCGGAATCACCGGGACAATAGCCAAAGTAATAGGACGGCGGAATAATGCCAGAAAAAAGAAAAAGATAACAATCATAATCATCTCTCCCAATGCGCCTAAAAAGCCCAAAATACCATTACCGACACTGACAGCCAAAGTGGAGATGATCTGTGTCTGATATTCTTTGGCTTTATGTACAAGTGTTATAGCAATCTCTCTCGCCCAATCAAATGAACTGGGAAGATGTGAGACGAGCTTCATAATTTGCATTTGATACGTAAGCGCAATTTCTCTTAATTCACCTGGATGACTGGCAGCGTAATACACAAAAAAGATAATAGGTACAAATAAAACAAAAAATAAGAGCAGTGTCATTAACGATGCGCCAATCAGCTCATGATACGAACGCATCCAACGTATTTTTATCAAGTGGTACTCAACGATATTTTGCAAAGGGGCAAAAGCCGTCAGAAGTAAAAAAGCAACAAAAAAACTTTTTAAAAATGGAAAAAAAAGCCAGGTCATTAAGATACATGCCCCGATTATCATCACTCTGACAAATTGATTATGTTCCATTCTTATCTATCCCTTTTTGTGGCATTATACATTTTAGGTGCTGATGATTGTCCTAGCAAATTTACGTTTCACTCAGCGTCGTATTAAACGGTGTGCTTTTCTCAACGTACGTAATGTCGTCACCACAAATGCGATGATAGCAGGTCCTAATAAGAATCCCCAAAACCCAAAAGTAGCCAATCCCCCTACAATCGCAAAAAAGATCACAAATTCATTCATACGATTTTTGCCTGTGCTTAAGGTACGATTGACAAAATTTAAAATGACCAGCTTCAAAATATTATCGATAAAAAATGCCATCATAGCCCATGAGTAAAGAGAAATGATAATAACATTGAGTGTATTCCCCTGCAAGTATTCATTGATAGCCACAGGCATCCATACTAATGCCGTTCCAAAAATAGGGATGATTCCAGAAATACCCGCTAAAAATCCAAGTAACAAAGGATTATAGCCATCAAAAAAAGCAATGAAAATCCCAAATGCAAGCCCTTGCGCGATCATCACTCCCAATAAAGTATAAAAAACGATAGCCGTCGTCGTTATCATCTCTTCCATAAACTCGCGCTTGATAGCACGTGTCAAAGGGATAATAGGGACAAGAAACAGTGTCAATCTTCGACCGTACCACGTCAAAAAAAAGAAAAAGACAACGATCATCGCCATCTCACCCAACATTGAGACAAAAGTTTTCAAACTACTTCCAAACCATCCGGCAAAATACGTGATAATTTCATTTTTATGCGATTTGGCAATTTCAAGTAAAGTGTCTAACGGGTCTTTCAACCAAGCCAAATACGAAGGCAAATAAGTGGTCATCGTATCGATGCTATTTGCAACCAAGCGAATACTCTGCATAGTCTTCGCAGGCTGATCAAGAAGATGAAAGAAAAAGGTCACAATAGGAAGAAAGAGTATCAACGAAAGACCAAGCGTAACAATGGCAGCAGCAGTGACTGCCGAAACCGATGTTAAAAAATCATAACGCGCTAGTTTCAACTCAAGCATATGATGAAGGGGTAAAATAGCCATAGCCAAGAGCAACGCGACACAAAAGCTTTTTAAAAATGGAAACAGAATCCAAACTGCGCACGCAAATGCAACCACTCCCATCCATCGTAAAAAATAATTTTGTTTCACGTAATGCACCCTTGGTTTATCTCTTAGGATTGTAACACTATTGTTGACGGTTTACAAATGAACTGAAACTCCCATCAAGTGCCTCAAGTGTTTCTCGTGAACCTTCTTCCAATACGGTACCGTTTTCCAACACATAAATATAGTCCGCTCGATCTACCGTACTGAGTCGATGGGCAATGATAATAATGGTCTTTCCAGTTAAAAACGCTTCCAACGCTTCAAACAGTGCTGTTTCGGTATGAACATCCAATGCAGATGTGGATTCATCGAAGATCACTACTCTTGGATTTGCCAAGACCATACGTGCAATACTCAAACGCTGGCGCTGACCACCGGAGAGTCGAATACCGAATTTTCCTACCTGCGTTTGCAATCCATCGCTCAAACCATGAACAAAAGACTCCAACTGTGCGATTTTAAGCGCTTTAAAAATAGCATCATCTTCTATAGATTCCCCCATTGTAAGATTAAAGAGCAAGGTATCGTTGAACATCAGCGGCTGTTGTAAAACCACAAATACCTCATCGCGTACACGTGAAAATCCAATATCTTTGACGCTGATACCGTTATATAAAATATCTCCTGATGTCGGAGGATAAAATCCCACCAAAAGCTGAGAGAGCGTACTTTTACCGCTTCCGCTCGCACCAATAATGGCGACCTTCGTTCCCGCTTTAATCGTTAGGTTCAGCCCCTTTAGTACCGGTTCAGCAGGATCGTACCCAAATACCAAGTCTTTTGTTTGTATCGATAAAGCGCTCCCCTCAGGTAGCACCGTCGAATTGGCGGGTTCACTGGGTTCGATAGGTAAAGAGAGAAGTTCATTTAAGCGACTAAGTGCATTCTTGGCATTCGCAAAACTGTATTGCAGTGATAATAGTTCTTGCACAGGAGTCATCATAAACCACAAATAGCCGAAGATTCCGAACATAAGCCCGATACTCAAATCTGAGTACAACACCATCACTAATCCAAAGGCTCTAAAAATCTCAAATCCACTTAGAAAAAGGGTATACGAATACCGTTCTCCATACAATGCTTTAATCCCATACACTCTTGCACTCTCTTTGAGACTTTTGGATTGTTCGATTGCATCACCGATAAAACGATCCTCTTTATTACTCGCCCGAATCTGTCCAAACAGATCACACATCTGTGTTAGCGTATCGGAGAGAACCCCTATTGTGCGATTCTGCTCTTTTTTGAGCTTTCCGACTCTCCCTGATATCTTACGGGTCACGATCATGATCATAGGCTGAAAGATCAAAATAAGAACCCCAAAAAGGGGATTTATCCATATCAATACGGCTGCTACTCCAATGAGAGTCGCGACCGAAACGATCAGTTTTGAGAGTGCTCCGCCTAAAAACTGCTCAATCGTATCGATATCGGTGATGAGATGGGTGATGACTTTACCGCTGCCTAAACGCTCATACGCACTCATTGAGACATGTTTGAGATGTTCCAGTGCCTGAACCCTTATCGCGAAGCTCAGCTCTTGAGACAGAGTAATAAAAAAACGCTGTGACGTAACACTCAAAAGGAAAAAGAGAAAACGTAAAGTAATCGTCATCCCTAACACTATACCGATATACAACAACGGTTCGTGCAGTGGCGTGAATCTATCAATCACACTTGTTATTCCGCCCCCTTTTTTGAGCAGTACCTCATCGACCATAAGAGGGATCAGTAAGGGGACAGGGATAGAGATTATCGTAGCCATTATGGCAATCAGATTTCCCCACAGCAGCGAACGTTTATAACGCAGCATCATGCTAAAAAGAGTTTTAAAAGTAATCATGATAGTTCCAAAATTTTAGTAAGGCGATTATATCGATTTTTTTCCAGTATAATTGCACCATAAACTAGCTATATGAGGAAACCATGGCAAAAGGTTTTGGCGGAAAGTATTTTTCGCTTCAAGCAATCACCGCCACTGTCAATGCGATTACCATACAGCGTAATGCTGTGCGTACACGCCATTGCCATACTCAACGCTTTTCTCCTACAGATGACTCTATCGATGAAAGTCCGCCTGATCCCAATGAGTTACTCCTAGAAGCCATTGAACCTTTTGCGCCAAAGGTCTCTCGTTGTCAGTGCCACTGTAACTGCTTTTTTCGCTCACGCGCTAAAAATGCCCTTCTCCTCTCTGCTTTACGTCCAAAACTTCGCTTTTTATTTCGACATTATTTTACGGATCTTTCTCCTCCTAATTTGATTGTTTAACCCAATTTAGCCATTACTTATTTTAATCTTAAAGGATACCTAAATGAACAACCAAACAGCAGTGCTCGGATTTCCACGAATTGGTGAAAAAAGAGAGTTGAAAACAGCCCTCGAAAACTATTGGAAAGGTACAATTTCCCTAGATGAACTCAATGCTCTCGCATCGCAACTTCGCTTAAAACATTGGACGCTTCAACGCAGTGCGGGTATTACCTCCGTTGCGGTTAATGATTTTAGCTTTTACGACAACACTTTAGATCTCATGATCGCATTGGGCGCTCAACCTCAGCGATTTCGTGACATACGTGACACAAATGAGCGTTACTTTACTATGGCACGAGGGGATGACACGCATACCGCGATGGAAATGACCAAATGGTTTAACACCAACTATCACTACATTGTCCCTGAACTCTCAGCCACCTTTAAATTTGGGGAAATCAGTGCGCAAAAGATACTAAGCGAATACCGTGAAGCTCAGGAAAATGGATTTAAGGGAGCAATTCAGTTGATTGGCCCCATGACGTTTTTGGGGCTTAGTCGCTGTGATACACTTGTTACGCATGCGCTGTTTGATCCCCTATTGGAACAATATTCTAAACTTATACGTGAAATAGTTGTTTTAGATATGAATATTGAGATCATAATTCATGAGCCATTTCTGAGTCTCGATACAAATGTACGACAACTTTCGTTACTTAAAATCGCCTATGATCAACTAGCCGCACTTTCTCCCTCACTTAGCGTTGCTACGTATTTTGAACATTCCAATGAAGCAACCTCCGTTTTGGTTCATACCCCAATAAAAGGGTTAATCCTGGATTTCGTGCATGGCCAAAAAAATAGTGAATCTCTAGAGATACTAGGTCAAAGCAATAAACACGTCACAATTGGAATCATCGATGGGCGTAATGTATGGAAAAATAACCTTCAACAATCCCTTCAAACACTCGAACACATTGCTACCTATATTCCAAAAGATAGATTGTCCATTGGTAGTTCTTGTTCCCTATTACATGTCCCGTATACTCTCAAAAATGAAGAAAAATTGGACTCAAAGGTCAAAGGACTCTTAGCTTTTGCCGAAGAAAAATTGGAGGAACTAACACTGTTAGCAAATGCATTTTTCTCTGGAGAAACCATAACCTTTCCAGCACATCCAAAAACAAGCGTGGATGAAGCGGTACAAAAACGGCTAGATGCATTAACATCTAATGACTTTAAGCGCTCTCACCCCTTTTCGGTGCGTCAAATGTCCGCACACGACCATTTCGATCTCCCTCTATTACCCACAACAACTATTGGATCATTCCCTCAAACAGCCGAAGTTCGAAAAGTTCGTCAAGAATTTAACAAAGGATTACTCTCCAAAGATGCTTACGATGAAGCCATGAAAGAAATGATTGCGGCATGTGTAGCATTTCAAGAATCTGTTGATTTGGATGTTTTAGTCCATGGAGAATTTGAGCGTAATGACATGGTAGAGTATTTTGGCGAACAGCTCAATGGATTTGCTTTTAGTCAAAATGGCTGGGTGCAAAGCTACGGAAGCCGCTGCGTTAAGCCTCCTCTTTTATATGGAGATGTCAGCCGTCCAAAAGCAATGACGCTTCAATGGAGCCAATACGCCCAAAGCTTGACAACCCGACCGATGAAAGGAATGTTAACAGGCCCAGTTACAATTCTAAACTGGAGTTTCGTACGTGATGATCAGCCAAGATCTCTATGTGCAACACAAATTGCTCTGGCTATTCGTGACGAAGTAGACGATCTGCAAAAAAATGGTATCACCATGATTCAAGTGGATGAAGCAGCGTTCAAAGAAGGGTACCCATTACGACATGCTAATCGTGCCTTGTATGAGCAATGGGCACTGGAAAGTTTTTTACTTAGTACTGCTGTTGCCCACAAAGAGACTCAAATCCATACCCATATGTGCTACAGTGAGTTTACCGATATTATCAAAACAATCGAATCCATGGATGCCGATGTGATTTCTATCGAAACTTCTAGAAGCGGTAACCGACTTCTGCGTATTTTTCAAGAAACCGGTTATGCTCAAGAAGTAGGACCTGGCGTCTATGACATTCATTCTCCCCGTATACCAAGCGTTGAGGAGATGCAAACACAAATCCATGCCCTGCTGGAAGTACTCCCAGCCAATCAGCTTTGGATCAATCCGGATTGTGGTTTAAAAACACGTGGTTGGAATGAAACAAAAGCTGCATTAATCAATATGGTAGAAGCAACCAAAAAAGTTCGCGCTACTTTATAATATTTTATGACTCACATACTCAATCCAAATGCTATGTGAGTCATATTTCAAAGCTTTAATGCAATTTTCATTCAAAAAAAATCCTTTATATCCTCACACTAACTCACGAAGTGTAATTATGATTAAACTTCATGTGTTACAATTGTCCTAATACAAAAATAACACAAGGAAATACTATGCTCGTAACTAAACAAGCTCCAGATTTTACAGCTACAACTGTTTTAGCAGATGGAACCATCGTTGATGGATTTAAATTATCAGAAAACTTAGGGAAAAAAGGGACTGTTTTGTTCTTTTATCCATTGGACTTTACATTTGTATGTCCATCAGAGATCATCGCGTTCTCACACAGAATCGATGACTTTGCAAGCCGTGGAGTAAACGTTATCGGTGTATCCGTTGACAGCCAGTTTTCACACTTCGCATGGAGAGAAACTGCAATTGATAAAGGTGGAATCGGTCGCGTTAAATTTCCATTGGTTGCAGACTTGAGCAAGCAAATCTCAAAAGACTATGATGTTCTTTTCGGTGATTCTGTTGCACTTCGTGGTTCATTCTTGATCGATGCAAAAGGTATCATTCGTCACGCAGTTATCAATGATCTTCCATTGGGACGTAACATCGATGAGATGATCCGTATGGTTGATACTATGCAGTTTACAGATGAGCACGGCGAAGTTTGCCCTGCTGGTTGGGTAAAAGGTGATGCTGGTATGAAAGCAAGCACTGAAGGTGTTGCTGAGTATCTTGCTGTACACGCAGAAAAATTATAATTTGAACGATTCAGGAGTAAACCCCTGAATCTTCGCTCTCCGCTATGGTACTAAAGCTTGCCTCTATCCAGCCAGACTTTTTTCTTCTCTCTTAATTAATCAAAAATCGTTTATCCTTTCATTATGCAATACTCTTTCCTAGCTTCGTACGCACTTATTATTTTTGCCCTATGGTATTCACGCAAAGAACATTTTGGTCTCGAAAAGCAGATACTGACTAACTCAATTCTAGCCATGGTACAGCTTGGACTGCTAGGATATGCTCTTGTTTATCTCTTTAAGATCTCTCATCCATCCCTGCTCTTTTTTGTCTTACTTGGGATGGTACTGTTTGGGGCATATACGGCTAAAAAACGCTCACCTCTTGGGAATGATGGTTTTAAAATAGCGTTTTATACGCTGGGGGCTTCATTTGGGATTGTGTTTGCTTCCATGATGGCGTTTGGTGTCATACACATGGTTCCCAATGAGATGATACCTATCGGCGGAATGATCATCGGCAATGCTCTGAATGTCTACACTCAAAGCATAGAGAGGTTTAAAGCAGAAGTTAAAAATACAATAGAGACCATCGAGGGGATGATTGCACTTGGCGCACCTCTTAAAGAGGCTCTTAGCTTTGCGTCTAAAGCTTCGGTTAAAGCGGCTATGATCCCTACTCTTAATATGCTACAAACCGTGGGGATTATTCACATCCCAGGAATTACCACGGGAATGCTTCTCGCAGGAGCAGACCCTCTAATGGCCGTATCCTATCAACTTGCCGTCATGTATATGATGGTAGCGGTATCATTACTTGCAGCTGCTTTTAGTGTATTATTTTCGTACCGATCTATATTTACAGCCATTTTTTCAAAAAATATAGTTTGATTATTTTTTAACCATACAGTGACTATTTTATAAGCTATAATTTCTTATATTATTTATATTAGATAAGGAGTTTGACCATGCAAGATTTAGTACGTAGCTATACCTCTAATGCTCCGCTCATCCAAAAATTCATCCTTACCTCGCTGGGTAAGGTAGATATTAAGTCACTTAATATATCTCTGCATAAAGAGCTGTACAAAACATTTCCTTCTCTAGAATTGCTTTACAAATGTGATGAGAATTTCTTACAGAGTTCTCCAAATATTTATCGCAACGTTATTGAAGATCATTACATTGGTGCGGATCGAAGCTATCTCGTTGATTTAGAAAAACCAAGAGATGCAGTTTGCATCGGTGAACCTTATATCTCAACAGCAACTGGGTACTTATGTATTACTGTCATCTATCCCGTAGATGGCGGCTTCTTATTTTTAGATTTACGGGTTCGCAAACTCCTTGAGCGTTTTAATCTTATTGAAAAAAATGATTTTTTTAGATGGATGAACCGTATTTCCTATGCTGTAATGGGTGGAGGCTTAATCTTTTTTGGAATGTTTGTTGTACTGTATGGATTTTACACCTTTGCCACTTATCTTATTGGACCTGAACCGCTTGGACTTGATACGGTATTCAAACCCGTTATTGCAATGACACTCGGCCTGGCTGTGTATGACTTAGGGAAGACCATCTTTGAACACGAAGTATTACCGAAGACTCAACATGTTACCGAGACCTTTAATGCTAAGACTTTGTTAAACTTTTTAGTTTCGATCATCATTGCATTGTTTATTGAAGCACTGCTTGTTGTGTTTAAAATATCACTGCATGACTATAAGGATCTACCATATGCATCAACCTTGATTGCATCATTATCCTTTTTACTTTTAGTCTTTGCAGGATTTATTTACATCATGCGTAAAAGTGACAAACAATAATGCTCTCTTCCGCATGCCAAGATACCATTCGAGCAGCCGTATGGCTCTCAACAAAACCTCAAGATGACTATTTTCACATCCAAGAGATCAGTGACTCCTTGGAGTTACCGTATCACTTTTTAGCAAAATCACTTCAAACACTTGTCCGTAATAACATTCTGACCTCTCGCAGAGGTTCAAACGGTGGAGTAAAACTCGCAAAAGCAAGCTCTGATATCACACTTATCTCACTTATAGAAGCCGTCGATGGAAGTATATTTTTTGATGCCTGTGTTCTTGGAATCGGAGACTGTGAAGATGAAAAACCGTGTGCTCTTCACGCTCAATGGCAAAAATGGCGCACTGAGATGTATGAAATGTATTCCGCAATGCGTCTCAATGAAATCACCGATGATGTGCTTCTTCGTAAAATCAAACGCCTCTAAAGCTTCTTTTCTCGAAAATTAAATTAAAAACATTAAATTGATTATTTTTTAATCAATTAGTTGTATTAATAGTCTATTATTTGGATTACAATTATTTCAGATTTTTAAATCTTAAATTGGAGTCATCAAATGAAAAGTTTGAATGTTTTAGGAAAAAGTGTTTTGTTGCTCTCTTTGGCTGCATCTGTAGCTATGTCAGCTGTTGTTGAGAAAAAAGATCTCAAGATTGGATTTATTCCACTTACGGACTGTGCAACACTTGTCATTGCAAAAGAAAAGGGTTTTTTTGCAAAACACGGTCTCAATGTAGAATTGAGCAAAGAAGCATCATGGGCAAATGTTCGTGACAAGATGACAGTGGGAGAACTGGATGCGTCTCATATGCTAGCGGCAATGCCAATCGCTTCAACATTAGGTGTTGGTAGTTCTAAAAAAGAGATGCTCGCACTAATGGCATTGGGACAAAACGGTGATGCGATTACAGTATCCAACAAAATGTACGATGCAATGATGGCTGCTGATCCTGCTGCTACCAAAAAAGGTTCAGCCGTAGCACTCAAAAAAGTGATCGCAGCAAAAACAATGGGTGTTCCTGAGTTTGGTATGACCTTCCCTACAGGTACACACAACTACCATATCCGCTATTGGATGGGTGCAGGCGGAGTCAATCCAGATACTGATGTATCACTCAAAGTCGTTCCACCACCACAAATGGTTGCCAACATGACTGCCGGAAACATTGACGGATTTTGTGTGGGTGAGCCATGGAATCAACGTGCAGTAATGGGCAATGTTGGAAAAGCACTCATCACAGGGTATCAGCTCTGGCAAGACGGGCCTGAAAAAGTACTCGGTGTTCAAAAAGATTTCGCAACCAAATACCCAGAAACAACCAAGCAAATGATCGAAGCTGTGATTGAAGCGGGCGTTTGGCTCGATGCTTCATGGGAAAATCGCAAAGAGGCATCTGCGATCCTCTCAAGCAAATCGTACGTAAATGCACCTAAAGATGTTATCGATAACTCAATGACAGGGACGTTTATGTTTACCAACGGTGTTAGCACCCCTATGCCAAACTTTAACCGTTTTGCAAAAGGAAATGCCCTCTATCCGTATTACTCACACGGATTGTGGCAAGTAACTCAAATGATTCGCTGGGGACAACTTGATAAACCGATCGACATGAAAAAAACAGTTGAAAGTGTCTATCGTCCAGACTTATTTGCTGCAGCTGCAAAAGAAGTGAAATATGCACTTCCCGCATCGGGATGGAAAAAAGAGAGCAAGTTTATCGATGGCGTAACGTTTGATCCAAACAAATCAGTGGATTATATCTTTAATGCTCCGATCAAATCGCCAAAAATCACCAAAGAAGCATTAGCTAAAGTCAATAAGTGGCACGTAAAATAAGTACAAGGAGGCATTTATGCTCTTAAAAACCATCAATACCGTTGCGCTTCCGACACTCCTCTTTGGTGTCCTTATCGCTGTATGGTCAGCTGTAGCCAATGAGATTCCAGGCTTCCCACCTCCAATGGAAGTTTGGAACGAATTACTCGTCGTTCTCTCAGATCCGCTGTATGACAATGGAGCAGGGGATCAGGGGATTGCATTGCAACTTATGAGTTCTTTAAAACGGGTGTTCGGTGGATTTATACTGGCAATCGCCGTGGGTATTCCTGTGGGACTATTAATAGGGATGTCTAAAGCTGCACAAACTGCAGTCAACCCATACATTCAGATTCTAAAACCGGTATCTCCGCTTGCATGGTTGCCATTGGCATTGTTTGTATTCAAAGATGTTGATATGACCGCGATTTTCGTCATCTTCATCACTTCTATCTGGCCGATTATCATCAATACGGCCTTGGGAGTACGCAGCGTAAGTGAGGATTATCTCAACGTAGCAAAGGTGTTACAGCTAACAGCGTTTGAGCGTGTGTTTCAGATCATTCTCCCTGTTGCGGTTCCGTTTATCTTTACAGGTATGCGCTTATCTCTTGGAATCGCATGGTTGGTTATTGTTGCAGCAGAGATGCTAACAGGCGGGTTAGGTATTGGATTTTGGATTTGGGATGAATACAACAATCTAAACTATTCCCATATTATCATCGGGATCATACTCATCGGTGTGGTCGGGTATATCCTCGACACCATCATGGGATTCATCGCCGATCATTTTGATTATCGCAAGCGAGGCCGAGTATGAGTGCAAAACCTTTTTTAAAGATTGACCATGTGGACAAAATCTTTCCACTGGCTAAGGGCAAAGAGTACGTAGCCTTACGCGATGTGAAACTCGAAATCCGTGAAAACGAGATTGTTTCCATCATTGGTCACTCGGGATGCGGGAAATCAACTATCCTAAACCTCATCGCAGGACTAGATACGATCAGTAATGGGGTCATCTTGCTCGAAGACAAAGAGATCAATGCCCCAGGACCTGAACGTGCCGTAGTATTTCAAAACCATTCACTACTACCATGGTTGACTGTTTATCAAAACATTGAGATGGCCGTTAGAAAAGTACGTGATGACCTTAACCCAAAAGAGGTCAAAGAGCACGTTATGAAATACATTGATCTGGTCAATCTCGATCATGCCAAAGACAAATATCCTGCTGAGATTAGCGGAGGGATGAAGCAACGTGTCGGAATCGCACGAGCGCTTTCCATCGAGCCAAAAGTGCTTTTGATGGATGAGCCGTTTGGAGCACTCGACTCACTGACCCGTGCTAATCTACAGGATCATTTGATGCGTATTCAAATGCAGACAGGTAACACTGTCATTATTATCACCCATGATGTTGATGAAGCGGTCTTACTCAGTGATCGCGTCATCATGATGACCAATGGGCCAGAAGCTACTATCGGTGAGATATTGGAAGTCAATCTTCCACGTCCACGAGAGCGTCTGACATTGCAACACAACGAAGAATATCTAAGGTGTCGTGGAGCGATTGTCGAGTTTTTATACTCAAAATTCGCGAAACACGACGACTAAGCGCGTTTTACTTGATCTATGTCAAAGACATTACATCAACAGTAAGACTAAAATATAACACTAATAAAAGGATATAACAATGAAAAAAATTACATTATCAGCGGTAGCTGTTCTCTCTCTAGCAAGCGGTTTTACTAGTACTCTTAGTGCGGATGAATTCACACTTTTTAGCAATCCTAAATTCAATGGTGAAGTTAAAGCGCGTTATGAAAACGTTGATGATCAAAGTAATACCGTACAACAAGCCAATGCGTATACGGTTCGCACGACGTTAGGTCTTGAAACCACTTTACTAGGGGTTAACGGATTAACAATGAAACTAGATGGGACAACAGTACAAACGATTGGAGGAACAAAATACAATGACCTATCCCCAACCAAATTTACCAATTACGATGTTGTAGCCGATCCAGAACAGACTCGCTTCACTCAAGCGCATCTTCAATACAAATATGGAGCCACAACTGCCAAGGCAGGACGTCAACTCATCAATTTAGATGCTCAACGCTTCATCGGTTCGGTTGATTGGAGACAAATGCCACAAAGCTTAGATGCTGTTTCCATCAGCAACACATCAATTCCTGGTTTAAATTTGTATGGAGCGTATGTCTACAGCTATGAAACAATTTTTGATGAGCGAACCTATGACAGTAAATCGGTGATCTTAAACGGAAGCTATAAGGTTAATGACATGCTAAAAGTCACCGCGTACGACTATATGCTCTCATTAGAAAGAGGTGCATTTGCAGCCGATACTTATGGAGTCGCTTTGGCAGGTGATGTTCCTGCAGGACCACTAAAACTTTCCTATCACGGTGAGTACGCTAAACAAACCGATGCAACCTTTGCAACAACAACGACAAATATCAAAACCCAAAACGATGCTTCGTATTATAATATCGAAGCAACCGCAAGCATGATGGGTATTTCACTGGGAGCGGGGCAAGAGCTTCTCAGCGGTACAAGCGGAAGTGATGGAAAAACAAAATTCCAAACGCCATTAGCAACACTTCATAAATTTAACGGTACTGCAGATAAATTTTTAGTAACCCCTACTGGCGGGCTGTGTGATACCCATGCAACTGTTGGTTATGGAGCTGCTGGGCTGGGTAAAGCCTTAGCTACTTATCACACCTTTAAAACCGATGTTGCAATGGGTGGTAATAGTGACCTTGGTAGCGAGTTTGACATCCAATACTCTAATGCAATTCCTGGAGTAAAAGGACTAAATGGACTTCTAAAAGCTGCTTTTTATGATGGCGGAAATGTTACAGGCTACACCAGCGATAAAGATGTATTCTGGATTGAACTCGATTATAAATTCTAATCCATTATTTCCATAAAGCCCAATGCTTTTGGGTGAATAAAACAAAGCCGTTCCCATGAACGGTTTGGTTTTGTCAATGTCACTCTATGCGCAGAGATAGAACGGGAAAGTGCCACATAAAATTGCGAAGGAGCAAATATCTCATTGGTCTCAATGACATAGTCACTCAAGCTCATCCCTTGTGATTTATGAATCGTGATCGCGAATGCAAGGGTGATGGGAAATTGCCCAAGAGTGATAAGCTTTTCTTCATTCATCACTTTTGCTTTTTCGACCCATTTTGTTTTTGTCGTTTCGACACGCTCCACCTTGACACTCTTACCATCTTCTTTTTTGACCCATACTACATCGTCTTCAATCGATATGATTCGCCCACGCTCACCGTTATAATAGTTCCACGCATTTCGGGTAAATAGGATTGGAGCACCTGCTTTGAGTACCATTACAGATTCAATGCGACTTTCACTCATAAATCGCTCAATATCTCTGTCTTGCATTTTTTTATCATGGACAGTGACATAGGTGGAAATCTCAACTTCCTCTCCATTCAAATGAGCCAGCTGAGAACGATTGTGGTTTTGAGCGCTGATATTTTTACCGTAGAGCAGTGTAATCGTACTTTTATCCTCAGGGAGTTCTCGTACCAACGTATCCAATGCACGCGCTTCCTCTTCCGAGATAGAGGCATGCCGCACTTTCTCCAACAAACTCAAAAACTCTTCTTCATGGGTACGAAAAGAGCCTCTCAGATGAATCGTCTCAAAACCAAAACGTTCCCAACTAGGCGATTCAAACGCAAAATAGATTTGCTCATTACCTCGCACTACCGGTGGAAGCTGTAGAAAATCACCTATAACCACCAGTTTACCATTAAACTCAGCCTGCAAAAGCCGAAGGCGTATCATATCCAGCACCGGTGCGCTCACCATGGATATCTCGTCTATGACAATAAGATTCATCGAGTGAATAAGCTTATGTACTTTCTTCGAACACTCCAGTTTTCCATTTCGATCCAGCTCTTCTTGAGAGTTCGCAATCCCAAGGTCGAAAAAACTGTGCAGGGTTTGCCCACCGATAAGTGTCGCCGCCATCCCTGTTGAAGCCAGCGATGCCACTTTTTGTCCATGGGTATGTGCATATTCGATAATAGCCCGTGTCAGGGTCGTCTTTCCCGAACCCGCACCACCTGTTATAAAAAGATTGGAGGTTTCTAAGATTTTGAGAGCAGTATCAATCATCATTTCCCTTATTCATCGCATCATTATAATCCATCAGCCTAAAAACTACCGAACAGCTAAACTATCTTCACTCTCTTAATAACTTTAGCTATAAGAAGAAATTATCCCTATAAGTGCACCCTTTTAAACTTTTGATTACATATGTTATAATCAAGCAAAATTGTGTAGGAAAATGAGATGCTTGATACGTTCAATGAGTACCGTAAACGCTTTCAAGAGCAATTGCTCAATGACATCTCAGGATATCATTACCGTTTTACACGTCATCATCAACCTTATTCTATTGCATTGGTCTATGTTTCCGAAACAGATGTCAGCCTTGATACCTTTGAAACTCATCTTCGAGAAAGTGACACCATTATTTTTTTGAAGGCCAATCTATGTGCCATCATCTTTGATGATGCCAATGAAGAACAAGGCTTAAAAGCAGCCGAAAACCTTCTCTCTCTTGTTCAAGATATCTGCTTTACCAAACACCTTTATATGGCAGTTGTCACTGTCAATTCAGATATCAATGACTTTCAAACCGTTCATGATCTCTTTGATCTTATTGCCTATGCCCTCGATCACAATATGGATAACAGCGTATTAGAAAAATCACAAATTATAAAAAATGCTTAAGTAACCCTATACTCTATGATCGTAATCCCCCGTTCACTTACCTATTCTTTGGCAATTCATCTTTGTCTCCTAGCTGTACTTATCTTCACCTTATTGCCTGATTCAAAAAAAGAGACCCGTAAATCGTTAAAATTACAGATGATATCCCTGTCTCCAAGTCCTGCTGTAGTTTCAAAACCTAGAACTCCCCAACCAACAGTGCCCGCTAAACCTATCCCAGTTCAAAAAATAAAACCATTAACCCCAGCTACGGTACCGATCACAGCAGTAAAACCATTGTTACCAACGCCAGTCATTACTCCAATGCGAACACCGTCTCCACCAGTTCTTCAGACCATAACACCCGTTGAGACACCCAAAGCGGTTTATACTCCTACGCCTCAGCCACAAGTGCAAAGCGTTAACGTAGAAAAAGAGTTTTTAGATGCCCATCTAGGAAAAATTCGTGCCCTACTCATCCAAAATCTCAAATATCCTAGAAACGCACAACGTCTAAAAATGCAGGGAGAAGTTCGGGTAAGTTTTCGTCTAAAAAGTGATGGGAGCGTAGAGAATATAGAGGTTGTTCAAAGCTCAGGGTTTGAACTGCTGGATGAGGATGCAAAAACATTGATTAAAAATACCGCACCTCAATTTCCAAAACCGACCAAGAGCATCACCTTAAGTGTTCCTCTGGCCTATCTTCTTCGTTAAGAGGCCAAAACCTTATCGATACTGTAACGCATATCATCATCCAGACTGTCCATATTGCCTAACATCCATGTCAGGTAACCTTTGTCTGCAGTCACGATTTCTGCAAGTGTTTTCCCTTTATACTTTCCAAACTTCAATGGCTTCGTATAAAATACAGGAGTCTGTGTCAACTCTACCATTTTATCGATTGGATTAACGCTTCCAAAACGATCTTCGAGCTTTTTACGCAGTTCACTCAAAAAGAGTTTTAAAACCAGTACGTCTCCGATCGCATCATGCGCTTTTACAACAATACCCAATGCAGCGGCTTCCGCTTCTTCTTGCTTATACAATTCCAATCGATAGCGAAAGTATTGCAATCGGTGTGCATCTTCATCTTCAAAAAGATGTTTGGCGCATCGAAGCGTATCGATCAAACGCATTTGCGACGTAAAGTTTTCTTTGGACAGCATTCCCAAATCAAATGGAGCATTATGAATAATAAGGACATTGTCTGGGGTATTAAGCTCACATAAGGTTTTAAACGCCTCTGTCTCAATACATATAGGCTTGTCTTCAATCATCTCAGGGGTAATACCATGCACTTCCATCGCTGGATATGCAATAGGAGTATCACAAGAACACAAATCATTATAGACATCGACCGCTTTGCCATTAAGGACTAAAAATCCTAATTGGATAACACGATCGTTCTCACCGGTTCCTGTTGTTTCCGTATCAAGAATGATGTATTTCGCCATCCTTAATACTGATCGTTGTCATCATGGTCAAAGATATCGTAATCATCTTCGTCCTCATCATCTTCGTCATCATAAATATCGTCATCATCGCCTTCACCTTCAGAGCGCATTGCGGTGAGTTCTGTATAAAGCTGCTCCGCTTCTTCTTCATCGATATCGCCGGTTTGAAGCTCTTTGAGTAATTCTTTATACTCATCACGCAGTGCTTGCATGTCTTCTAACTGTGTTCGCTCATCGGCAGTTGCATCTTTTGCTGATGCAATACCCTCAAAAAGATCATCAATATGATCCTCAACGTCAGGAATAAGTTCATTTTGTATTAAATGCTTTAATTGCTCGATGTAAGCCATGGTTTCCCCTTGTATTCTATGTCCCTTATTATACCAAAGCCTTTAAAAATTCCTCAAATTTTTCGGCACTTAATGGACGGGAATAAAGATACCCCTGTCCTTGTTCACACCCAAAGTTTTTTAAAAATTCTGCCTGTTCTACTTTTTCTATTCCCTCAGCAATCGTTCGAAAGCCAAGTGCTTTTGACATCGCTATAACTGCTTTCACAATTGCCATATCCTGCTCGTTATGAGGTATCCCCCCTACGAACGATTGATCGATCTTTAGTTTATCAATCGGAAACTGTTTGAGATAGCTCAAACTAGAATACCCTGTCCCAAAATCATCAATGGCCACTTCAATACCAAGTGTTTTTAGCTCCATTAATTTTTCACCAAAAATTTGAGGATTCCCCATCAAAACACTTTCGGTCATTTCAAGTTCTAAATAACGAGGTTCAAGTTGAATCTCATCAATAATGACCTTAATCACTTCAACGATATCCGGACGCTCAAACTGTTTACCCGATACATTGACCGAAATACGCCCTTCAAATAGTCCTTGTTCTTTCCATAACTTCACTTGGATACAAGCATCCCTTAATATTTGTTCACCTATGGGAATAATCAAGTTATTGCTTTCACACAATGGGATAAAAACATCAGGAGAAACAATTCCCATAACCGGATGATTCCATCGGACCAAAGCTTCTGCACCCGTTAGTTTTCCCGTTTGTAAACTCACTTGAGGCTGATAATAGACCAAAAATTCTGACGCTTCAATTCCACGTCTTAACTCTCGTTCCAATAAAACCCGTTCAAACAGTTGTACGCTCATATCAGAAGAAAAGAAACAATACTTATTGCGTCCATCGTCTTTGGCTCGACGCAATGCAATGTCCGCATTTTTCAAAAGTATTTCGCCGCTCTCACCATCATCCGGGTATGCTGCTATACCGATACTCGCAGAAAGCGTAAAGTCCACTTCACCCACCGTAAAGGAATTGTCAAACAAAGCTTGCACCCGATTCACAATCTCTTCGCTCTTCAATACATCTTGAAGCCCCTCTAAGACAATAATAAACTCATCGCCTCCTACTCGAGCCAGTGTATCTCCTCGGCCAAGTACCGAAGACAGTTTTTGAGCTACTTGTACTATCACGTCATCACCGACTGCATGGCCATACGATTCATTAATGTCTTTAAAATGGTCAAGATTTAAATCCAATACAACCACTTTCTCATGGGGACGCTTTGGGTGTGAGATCGCATGGTCTAATTTTGCTAATAACAGTAACCGATTCGGCAAATCGGTCAAGCCATCATAATGCGCAATATGTTCAATTTTTCGCTCTAAAGATAGGCGCAATTCATCGCCTAAACGAACCAACTCACTCACATCGTTTAAAAAAAGCTTTAGCACTCTTTGACCTAATAGTTCGACTTCCATTAGCGTCACATCATAAACACGGCTACGTACTTTTATGCGCTCATGATCCACACCACCGTGCGTATTAAAAATCTCCATCAGATGATCCCATATCTCCGGCGTTAACATCTTGGATATTGGGTCATCGATATTCACCCCAAAAGTCATCATGGCTTCTGCATTAAGCCACCGTATGATCTGTACTTTTTGAACATAAATAATTTCACAAAATGCAATGCCTAACATATTAAATGTCGCTTTTGCATCCCTGAATTTAGCTTCTATCACTTTACATTCGGAAGATTCGTCACAAAAAAGACGCCATTTTTCTTCATCATTTAATGTCATACAATAAAGTTCAATATCGGCTTTTGTTAATGTCCCGGCATATTCCTCGTTCTCATCCAATAACCTGATTTGATCAACTTTATGATCATTCATAATCTCTATTGCCATATCAAGCGGGCGGTCATTATGAATGGTGATATGCGCATCTAATGCAGAATCTACTGTGAGCTGATCTTGTTTATCTGTAATAAGATCATTCAGTAACATTTGATTACCTACTTTATGACTTCGGTAATGGGATGAAATTCTTCCCATTTATATTGAATCATACCAGTGTCCTGCCTATTGCCCCACTCACGCATGGATGCATCGTAAAGGCGAATATTTGTATAACCCAAAATACCACTGAGAACAAAATAGTTAAAAGAGGTTTCAAGCCCACCTGTACAGTAAACAACAACCGGTTGAGCCGGTGCTAAACCAAAGCCCTCACTAAAAATCTTTTTGAGCTCTCCCGTTGGTCTCACCTTTAACTCCGGAGTAATACTGTACGTCCAAAAATAGCTCATAGCCCCAGGTATATGCCCTAATCGTTCAACTCCATTAGATGCTAGAATTCCAAAATAATTCTCACTTGCACGGGCATCTATCATCGCGACTTTGCCGATGTTTTGTTTGACATACGACAAATCAGCCACCATTTCAGGCATCTTTTGCACCGTAAAATTTCCATCAGCTGCTTTTGGATCATCACTCAGAACAAAACGTTTCTCTGCTTTCCATTGTTCCAATCCACCATCCATAATAGCTACATTTTTAGCTCCACTGGATTTCATTGCCCAATACACATACGTACTCGTTAGCAGATCTTTAGCAACTCCTAGATGACCGTACAGGATAATATTTGAATCGGAATTAATCCCAAGAGAACGCATATGGTTTTGTATCTCATCTGGGGTCTTAAGTAAAAAATGTTTTTCCTGTGCTGTTCTCCATGCACTTATATCGGTACGAAGAGCACCATGAATATGCCCCTCTTTATGATAGGTATCCAGTTCAGACACATCGATAATAACTACTTTTGGATCATTAAGCATACTGGCAACTTGTGCCGTGGTTTGCAAGGCATCCCATCCCCATACACTACATAATGAAAATGCATAGATAAGTATCATTTTATTCATAAAATATCTCCATATTTCTACAATAAAAAGATAGTAACGGAAGTGAACTTAAAGGGATATTTTAGAGAAAGGGAGGAACGAGAGAATATAAATAGTAAAACACACAATTGAGGATTTAGAATCCTCTTTTGCTTCTAACACACAAGAGAGGATTAAAAATCCCCTTTTGCTCCTTTTTTGATCAACATTTCCATTGTTTCTTTAACAACAAGAGCTTGTTTCAACATCGCAGGAGGAAGTGGTTTACCCCCATAAATTGCCATTTGCAAGTCCATAGTAACTAAAAAGCGATCACCATTGCCATATTCAATCAGCATAATTCGACATGGCATAAATCCGCCGTAATATCGAGAATGATTTAAAAATACTTTTGCAGTTGTTAAATTACATACAGAGACAATACGTGCATGTTTAACTTCTGTTGGTCCTGCATCATTCTTAGTGTACATTTTAACGTCACCGGTTACCATCATATTACGCTCTTCTGTAATAGCTTTAATCGAATCTACAGCCTGATCATTAGTAACATCATCTAAGATTTTTTCTTCAATCATCATCGCTTTTGCAGGATCACCCGATTCATCAACTACGTTTAACATTTTCACATATGACGCTTGTGTATTTGATTCCAAACTTGCAAATGCTGGTGCCATAGACATCATATTTCCCATTGTGGTACATCCACTCATTAGCATTACCGTTAGTGTTGATAGCAACACTGAAAGTATTGTTTTTGTCATGTATTTCTTCCTTTGAGTTTTTTTTTCTATTTAATTCTACCTATTGTCTCTAAAGTATTTCCTTAATCTATTTACATTTTTTTTACGCAAATACGATAAGAATATTTTTTATGGAACAAATATAAGTAACCTTATGTGGATGTCAATATACAAATTGCACTGTAACACCGCTGTAATATTAAAAATATACAATTATTTTGAAATTTAAAAAAAAAAGGTGAAGATCATGTCAGCACAAACGCATTTAGCAAGTAAAGGTGTTACAGTCCAGCAAGCTTATGATTACATTATGAGCAATATATCAAATCCATCAACAATATTTGATACATCCAAAACATTTGGTGTAACAAACGATATGCTTGGAGAAATTGTAAATGTAAACGCTTCTGTTGTGAAGCAGTTTTGGCAAGAAAATAATCTAGGCTTTGGTGTTTTGGACACTGTAAACACAAAACAAACTTTATCAGGCGATATTACTACAAGTATGACCTTAACCAATGATAAAGTATGGGTTTTGGATGGACTAGTAGCTGTTAAAAACGGCGCTACTTTGACAATCCAAGCAGGTACTACAATCGTAGGTAAAGACGGGACAGGATCAGCAACATCGTATCTTATCATCGATAAAGGGTCAAAAATCGATGCACAGGGAACGGCAACGGCTCCTATTATTTTCACTTCTGAAAAAGCACACGATGGTGCTGCAGCAGCTGTAGGACAATGGGGTGGTGTCACAATCATCGGAAACGCCGGTAATTCACAAGTAAATGCTTATGAAGTTAATACAGCTTACACGGCTGGTACAAGTAATTTGGCAGATAACTCGGGTATTCTTAATCACGTTAAAATTTATAACTCCGGTATCACAATGGAGCAAGACAAAGAGATCAATGGTCTTAGCCTTGTAGGTGTTGGTTCTGGAACGACGATTAGCAATATCACTATCGACAATTCCGATGATGATGGTATCGAACTATGGGGTGGAACAGTTAATCTTAGTAACATTACGATCACTCGTGCTACGGATGATCACTTCGATATCGATGATGGCTACTCTGGAACTGTTACGAATTTAACAATTACACAAACATCTGGAAATGCTGGAATCGAAATGTCCGGTACAACTTCAGCGACATTTGATGGGTTGACAATTACTCAAAATGCCTCTAACAAAGAGGGTGGTATCTTCTTTAAAGGTGCCGGCATCGGTGGTACGATTAAAAATGCAACGATTATTGATAATGTTAGCTCTACGACTCAATATGGAGCGATTCACTCTGATAATTCAGGTGCCAATACGGCTGGAACAACGTTCACAAATGTTACTATCAAAGGTACATCAACTGATGCAGATTTCACTGGACCTGTAGCAACTGCACTACAAGCACAATTTACTGCAGGAACAGGTAATGTTACTTTAGTAGGTCTTTCGGCTGTTGTCGATACTGGTATCGTAGTAGCTTAATTTATCACGTCAACTTCAGATCACAAATAGGTGATCTGAATATGTCTTTTCTTCATTATTTCATCTTACCTCGTAAATCTTTTTTATGATTGATCTATTTCATTAAATTACAATGGCAGCTGACAAGTTCATTCGGAATTATTCACTAGTTAGAATCGATATAATCGATCGTCTATTGAGCAAAATGAGTCCAGACTTCTCCCCCATCTTTTTCAGTTAATCCCTTTTTAGTTATTTTAGAACTAGACTCATTATCTCTTGTAGAACCTATATTAGCTAATGCACACCCATTTATAAGTATTAAACCTGTAGACATAAGTAAAACAATTTTGATTAGAGGCATAATATCCCCCCTTTTATTTGAATATTGTAAAGAGATCACAAAAATATTTTAGTGATTTAGACTTTAATTTATTTTCATGTTATGTATTAAATGTAACTTGACAGCTTATTCAGAATATGAAGTGTTATGCAGAATCAAATGGCCAGATGACACTCTATCTGGCCGATAAAACAATAGGACTATTAATATTTGTAAGTGATACCAAAAGAAAAATTTTGACCAAGTTTATAACGGTTGGTAACACGACCGCCTTGTTTCCATATGGTCTCTTCATCTAAAATATTTTGAAGTTTAAGTTGACCACTGAAGGATGGGGTGAATTTCTCCATCCAAACAAAGTCTAATACCGACGCTGGAAACTCATAAATATCAGGAAAACGTTCAATATCATCAATCATACCAACTTTACGGATACGTTCTCCCATTTGATTGTATGAAAAGACTGCCGAGCGCTCCGATGTCTCATAGCCGCATGAAAAGTTCAAAACCGTTTGAGAAAGCCCTTGTAGCTGTCGATGATTATTGGTATAGATAGCCTCTTGCTCTTTTCTAAGCGTTACGTCTGAATCGGTGTAAGAAAAATTTCCTGAAATAAAATACCCATTCAGCATAGAAGAAATAAAATCAAGCTCTTTCCGTCCATCGACTTCAAATCCATACAGAGTAGCCGAATCGGCATTGTCAAAGGAATAGATGGGTAATGAAGAAGATGGAATTTGAACATCTTCTATCGGTTTATCCAACAATTTATAAAAAAGTCCAAATTTAATATTTTCCGTATCGGAGAAAAAATGGCTGTATTTCAAATCGATACTATATATATTGGTGTTTTTAAGTTCAGGATTACCTACAACCGTTGCAACATCATAAGGGTGAAAATATTCGCCATCCGTAAACTCCCGTAAATCAGGAACAATATAAGTTTTTGAAATCGCCGTATCGATATGGTTTTTATCATCCACTTTGTATTTCAAACTTATACTTGGAAAAATACCATTTAAAGTCAACGATTCGGGTATCCTTTGGATTAGACGGCGCTTTGTCATGTCAGGATTTTCACGATCCTCTTTATACTGATACACGACTTGCTCAAATCCGACATCGCGAAATCCAACCAGCATTTCAATCTGTTTCGTAGGATTCAAAAATGCACTTACATAATAACTTTTCTCATCCACCTCAGCGTCAAAATAATCTGCTGGATTAAATAACTGCCCTACAATAAACGGTCTCTCATTATAGGGAATATCTGCACGAACATATTCATCATAAATTGATTCGATACTTCCCGTCATATCAATATCATCCACTATCGAAGAACCACCAAGTTTACGCAAATAATATTTGTTTTGTCGGGATTTGCGTTGTTTACTGCTTACTGCAATACCCACTTCAAGATAATCTTCAGGTGAAAAGATTTCATAGTTTAATTTATTAGTAACATAAAAAGCTGAAACCTCATCATCGGATTGAAGATTGTTGGCAATATTATTGGATATTCTATTATCCAAATACGGCACCCCTTCATTTCGATAGACATACTGATAATTATTCGGTTGATAGAGCTTAGAAGCAGCCTCCTCAATACCAAATGTCAACGTCGATGGATGGTCATATAAAAGATAATCAAATGTCCCGTTGATCTGATTGACATCAAGTGTACGCTCTTCCCAATCCAAATAGTATCTGGTCATATTTTCATCATTTGATCCCATGATACCGCTTGCTATCCTAGTGGCATCATCCGTATTGTGCGAATAAAGTTTAGTATATTGAAGTTTCAATACATCATCAAAACTATATCCAAGATTGAATAATGCAGCATGCTTATATTTACTTGTGGTATTGCGCAACGTACCATACTGTTGTGGCTCTATTTCGAGTTCACCCGTAGCTTGGTCATATTCATACCGTGCATACGACTCTTCTCTAAATTTATGATCCTGCTCATATCCATAGTTTCCAAAAAAACTGATTTTGTTCTTATCATCAAGCTGTAGTTTGTAGGCCCCTTCAATAAAACCCTTAAACCCATAAGGAAGTTTAGTTTGAGTAACATCATAATTTCTTGTGAGAGAATTTTGGGTAAATTTTGACAACTCATCTTGCGTAAAATAGGATGTAGTAAAGGCTTTCATACGCTCTCCTACCACAACCTGAGAATTATTTAAAATCTCTGCCGGTATTGCTCGGTATCCATCATCAAACCCTTTCCAGTCCGATCCTCCACCTTGATATCCATCAACACTTTTCCCCGTATTTGAATTGCCTTTAGTCTCCATTGAGACTCTAAGATAGTTGTCGTTCGCATCATGTTTAGTACGTATATCGATATATCCACCACCAAAACTGGCTGGAACATCAGGTGTACCACTTTTTTGTACCTTCATTGATTCAATAACACCTGATGGAAAGATGTCCAACGGAACAACACGCTTAGTAGGATCCGGTGATGGAATAGGCATGGAGTTCATCTCGATATTCGAATAACGATCCCCAAGACCACGTACATAAATACTTTTTCCACCTATAAGAGTGACTCCCGTTACACGTTTTAGTGCCGCAGCAGCGTCGCTATCTCCCTTTTTCGACATTTCTTCAGAACTTAAGATGTTCGAAATAGATTGACTCTCTTTTTCTTCCAGCATAACACTGCTGATAGATCCGCCGACTTTAGGGGCCAATACCACAAATTCTTCAAGTTCAACACTAGCAGGTGTTAATAAAACATTTTGATCTTTTACAACACCTTTTGCTACAACAAGATTATTCAATGTTTTTGAACTATACTCAGAGTGCACTACCGATATAGAAATATTTTGTTCCGCAGGAATCGACAAAGAAAAATGGCCATTCGTATCACTTCGCACATCAATAAATGTCCCTTTGACAAATAGGCGAGCATTAGCAATAGGATGACGCTTATCATCACTCAATACTACCCCTTTTAGTATTCCCATCTTCGTTGTATCTATTTTTTTAATTCCGCTCTCTTTATTATCATCCGGTGTTTCAAGTAATAGACTTGGTTCCTTTTCATTTTCAAATGAGACAATCAATTGGGTATTTTTTCCCTCTTTTATCTCCACTTGTTTTTTCGAGTAGCCTAGATTGCTTCCTTGTTTATTTTTTGCAAACACCTCAACTTGATGCTTACCCAAAGAGAGCTCTATTCTTAAACTACCATCCTTATCGGTATAGTAGCTGTTCTGTCTATCAAGTCGTACCTCATTGTTCGCCAATGCGGTTCCTTGATTAAATATATAAAGGCTAAAAGTTCCAACAGCATCACCAAACAGGGGCGATACTACCCCTAAAACGATAAAAATAGCACCGAACAATCGTTTCATCAGACACACTCCCTTGGATTAACTTTACATTTTTCAATATTCTTACGGATAATTGTCGCTTTTTGAAACAGATCATTATCGTTTATCAACTGCAGGTATATCTCTGCATTTTCATAATCTCCAACCATATAATATGAATAGGCTAGTACATAGATCATATTTTCATCATCATGCATCCCATTTCTCATCATCGCGTCTTTTAGACCGGTAATTTGCTCAAACTCACCTCTCTCTAAATGCATCGCAATTTTTTGTTTAATGTTGTCTTTTTGATCTACTACATGTAAATTAAGATATAAAGCATGCGAATAATCTTTGACTTGGCGAAAAGCCTCAACAGAGTCTTTAAGATATTTTTGATCTATATTGGCAGTGTTCTCCAAGATCGTTGCACCAGTGTGAGGCATCTCTTTTTTAAGATACACATTGGTCAACATAAGTCCAAATGTTGGATTGGATGGAAAAATCATTTTCCCCTCTTCAAGAATCATTATCGCATCTTCTGTTTGTTTGGCCTGTATTAACATTTGTGCAAGATAAAGATAATCATCTTCTTTTTTTCCTGCTTTATCAATGTAAACCTTGGCTGTTTCTACTGCTGCCTTATATAGCTTGAGTTCAGACAAATAAAAATACTTTTGTTTAAGCAATTGAACATCAGAGAATTTTTTATAACCGTAATTGAGCGCTTCCATCGCATTAGAATGCTCACCAACTTTCCAATAACAATCTGCCCTAAAAGCAAATAATCCAGACTTATTTCGTCCATTTTCACCAGACAAATCGAGTGCTTCAACGCTTTTTTTATACTCTTTTAATTTATAGTACGATTGAGACAGATTTGCATAAAGACGTTCAATCTTAATTTGTCTATTACGTTCAAACTCAGGATCGATTTTGATCTCTTGCACTACCTTTGATGTGCTGCCGATTTTAAAAAGGTACTTACGCTTTTTATCTTGAGCTTCTTTAGGGGAAACATACACCAACTTTTTGGTTTCATCAATCGCTTTAATAAAGTTTTCTACGGCTTGTTCGTGCTGATTTGTTTTAGATGCCAATGTCCCTTTTATTGTATAATATTTAGCACGATCCAATTCTGGAGAATTGATATCGACTAGATCCAATTCCGATTTAGCAGTATCATATTTTCCATCATAAACCATTGCTATCGCAATAGCCATATGATCAACTTCACCTTTTTTGGTATTTTCATCTGCACTATTTGCACACACCATTAGCATCAATACCAGTAGAATTTTTTTTATCACAATACAGTCCTAATTAAATTTGATCTTTTGTTTTGCCCACAACTTAACCGGTTTTCCTTTATTTTTGCCAGGTGTAAATTTCCAATCTTTTACCCCTCTGGTTGCTGCTGCATCAAATACACCTGATGGCTGAGACTCCAGTACTTTAACCATCTCAACATTACCATCGGTATCGATCAACAGATTGACTACCACATACCCGTGCAGACCCTCTTTAGCAGCATTGCTTGGATATTCCATCTCGGTACGCGTAACCACTTTAGGTGGAGTATCAGCATTTCCCTCACTCTCATCTCCAGCTTGTTCCAGCAGTGATGCCGCATCTTGCATAAAGCCTCCAAAAGATAGTTCTGGAATATTCATCGCAATTCCCCCAAGCATAGAGCCAATATTTGGAAGTGCATTATTGTTCGCTTGAGCCTGTTTTTGTTCAGGCTTAGGCTCAGGTTTAGCCTGAGCTTGTTGTATTTGACTCTGTCGTTTTACATCCAAGATCCTGCTTTTAGTTACTATCACTTCTTCTTTTTTATCTACTGGGCGATTAAGTACCACGATCAATAAAACCATCACCAACGAGCCAATTAATCCAATAAAAACAGGAAAAATTGATTTCGTTTTTTTATTGTTGTAAATCATTCTTTACCCTATCTCTTTGGTCGTCGAAACAGCAACTTCTTTTGCACCGCTCATACGACACTCATCCACTACATCGATCAGCGAGTTGACTGGTATATTGGAATCTGAAACCACTAAAACCGATTTCTCTGTGGAAGAACGAAGCATGTCTCGTAATTTGGATTGCAAAGCCCACACTTTTATAGGTTGATTGTCCACATACACTTCATTGGCACTGTCAATATAAACACGTATAGTTTTAGCGTCTGATGCTGAAGCTGAAGCCGCTGCAGGACGGTTGAGATCCACTTTCATGTCTTTGACAAACGTCGTCGTAACCATGAAAAAGATAAGCAAGATAAAAACCATATCAATTAACGGTGACAGATCCAACGAATCCACGTGATGATTTTTTTGTCGCAGTCTCATGAATTATCCTTTGTGCATATAATGTCTTTTATTTGTTCAAATTCCAAAGAGTACATTTCCTCTTTTTTATCCAATATTTTTCCTAAAATAATGCCTGGAACCGCCACAACCAATCCCAGCTCAGTTGTGAAAAGCGCTTTGGATATCCCGCTGGAGATACTCGCCCCCTGTCCAAACAATCCACTGCTTGATTGAAGCGCATCAAACGTCTCGATCATCCCACTAACGGTTCCAAGCAACCCAATCAATGGTGCCAAAACAACAATTGTTTTAATCAAAATCGAATATTCTCGTATTCCGCGTACATACGGAAACATCGCATCCTCAATGTGACGACGAGGTAATAAGTTCAGATTTTTTACCTCTTCATAGGTATTCAAGGAGTCAATTACAACGCAATCAACTATTCCCTTAATCTCTTCTTCCTCTTTTTTAGTTTCATACTTTTCTATCAAGTAACGTACATTTCCTTGTCTCCCCCGCCGTAAAACTAGGAAACGGTGTCCAATCGCATACCATAAAATAAAATTGAGTACAAAAAGGGGCCACATAATCGCCCCCCCGCCGTTGTTCATAAACGTAACAAAAAACGTTAAGCTCTGAAAAATAGGCTCCATTATTTTGCCTGATTTTTCTCATAAAGATTAATTACATGCAGTGCACCGTGTTCCATGGCATCTTTAATGTTATTTGCCCATCCGCTGAGCAGGTTTCCAAACAATAGCAACGGTATTGCCACTATTAGCCCCAATTCAGTCGTTACTAACGCTTCAGAAATACCACCGGATAAAAGCTTTGGATCGCTTGTTCCATGCTCAGTGATGCTATCAAATGTAGCAATCATCCCCGTAACCGTACCAAGTAATCCTAACAATGGTCCAACAGATGCAAGTACTAAAATAAATCCACCGAAGCGATCCAGTGGAGCACTTTCACTTAAAATACTCTCCATAACAATGTCTTCGACATGTTCGCGATCTCTACCAACATTTCGTAGTGCTGATTTAATTACACGAGCAGCTGAACCTTTGTAAGAAGCAATCGCTTCAAGAGCTTTTTGTGCATTTTCATTTTCTAGTTTTTCATAAACAATCTGGGTAATTTTTTTATCATCAGAACCTGCACGGTAAAGAAATAGCGCTCGTAATATGACTAAAAACAACCCTAAAAATCCAAGTGCGACAATGGAATACCCAATTGGACCACCCGCTTTTAATACATCACTTAATGTTTTTTCTTTTTCAAATTCAACTTCTTTATCTAATGTTTCATAAATAAATATATTCAATTCTTCCGGCATTTTGCCATCGGCTAACATTTTTGCTTCGCTTTGTGGTCCTTGTTTATTCCAAAGCTTATATGTCCCATTCCCCGCCGGAGCAAGCGTTCCTGCTCCTTGTGCCGAAATACCATATGCGGCTACATTCCCGACACGAACAATCTCGCCTGAAACGCTGGTGCCGTCTTGAAGAAAAAACTCTCCTTTTGTTTTACGGATCGACGAAAGCTCTTTAAATAATCGTGATGATTCGCTAAAAGCAAGCTCGATTGCGGCCAAATCGGAAATAGACTCATTTTTAATAGGGCTACCATAGTCACTGAGTGCTGTTTTTACCTGTATTGCTACGCTTGAAACGATTTCCTTGTTACCGGTTGCATCGTCAAGTGTTTCTGATGTTTTTTTTACGTCCATTTGCAATGCATCCGTGGATCGTGTTGCTTGAATATACTGTTCTTGAAGTCCGCTGACTTCTTGATTTAGCTTTGCGATTTGTAAATCTTGCTCTTTTTTCTCTTTTTGCAGGCGATTTTGCAATTCAGTTTTTTGTGCTTTCAAAAACGCATACTCTTTTGCATACGCATTGGTAATTTCGTCCGCATGTGCTGATCCAAATCCTAAAGCTGCCGCTAATATGGCTGTTACTAATTTATTCATTTTCCACCCTCCATCATTACCAAGGCATTTGGAAGTTGGAAATACCCTGTTCGAATCTGCAATTTCAACGCATTGAACAATGCAGCAATTTTTTCTTTCTCGTTTTTATCTTGTGTTACCTTATATTTGTAACTGTTACCTTCTTTGACGACATAACCTAAACGATTATCGGCTGTAGCAAAAAACATCATAACTGTCCCAATTTTTCCGATTTCACATAGTACTTTTTTATTATCCAAAACGATCTCTTGCTTGAACACTCCGATCTCTTTGGTCATACGTAGGTTATCGTCAAACCCTGCCCACACCAATGATAGTGCTTTTTCTTGAGTGATCAACTTATCATTAAGCTGTTGTTGTATTTTGTTCACACCAGCAAGGCGCTCTTCTACTTTAAACGGGATTCCATTACGAATATTCTCTTTGAGTAAAGCCATTCCATTTTCTAACAAAGGTGTCAGCTCAATATTTTTCCCAGATGCCATAGCTATATTGGACTTCACCTTGGAAAGCTCCAGTTGAGCTAACTTCTTAGAAGTTGTTTGACGATTGAGCTGTGCTTTATTATCTGAGCTTTGAGAAGAGAGCGATTTCATTTGAGATTTATAGTTCTCTTTGTTTTCATCGATCTTAGAATAAAGCGATTCTACTTCGGAACGCAGTTTCATTACGGATTGAACCATCTCTTCATTACTTTGTACGGCTAACAGGGGAGATGAAAGCATTAAACAACTCAGTGCTAAAGAGACAACACCCTTTTTTTTATTTTCAAACATTTGTACTCCAGAAAGTATTTTGCGAATGTTACATTCAAATTATTACGCTTATGTTACGAAATGTATAACAAGCCATCCCTGACCTGATGAAACCGATAAGCAGTATGCCCTCATCATTACGAGTGATACTCCTAAAAAGTTTGCCTATCAGCAAAGTTCAAAAGACTAATTTCTACTTTGCACATCCATACCAGTCATGGGAACAAGTGCTGAATGAATATACGAATGGATTGGTACAGGAATATTTCCAAAAAGAGAAAGAATTTAAAGAGATAACAGATGAACAGATCGTTACCAATTAAGTATGGGGAAAAAAAGAATGTATATTAAATTTAAAAGATGGTGCGGTCGGGGGGATTTGAACCCCCACACCCGTAAGGCACTACCACCTCAAGGTAGCGTGTCTACCGTTCCACCACGACCGCATAAGAAAGGTGAATCAGCAAAAGCTGATTCTAAAAGAAAGCCGAACTTACGCTACTAAATAAGGGTTAGCGTAAAGAGCGATAAGAGCGATTACCAATGTATAGATAACCTGTGCTTCGATCATAGCTAAAGCGATGAACATAGTAGTCATCAATTTTCCGCCAAGACCTGGGTTACGTGCAGTACCTGCGATAGTTGCAGCAGCAGTGTTACCCATACCAATAGCACCACCAAGTGCAGCCAAACCAAGACCAACACCCGCAGCGATCATTGAGTACGCTTTAAGAGTTTGGTTTGCAACATCACCAGTTGCAGCCGCTACTGCAGGTGCAGCTTCAACAGCAGTTTCAACAACTGCTACAGCGTCTTCAGCACCAAATGCTGCAGCAACAAGTGCAGTCATAAGAAATAGAACTTTTTTCATGAGTAATCTCCGTATTTAAGTCAAAGTCTGTTCGGATAGTTTCCCTACTTATCACTTTGTAGACGGAATTATAATGGGGAGGAGCTAAAAAATTACTTAGCTCTACCTAAGCCTATTTTGTTGCCTTTAAATTCAACGATCTCTACCATCAACTCATCTCCCTCTTTGATCACATCGCTCACACGACCTACATGTCCATCGGAGAGTTTTGAAATATGAATAAGACCGTCAATTCCACCTGGAAGTTCAATGAATGCTCCAAAATCAACGATTTTTTTAACTTTACCTTGTACGATATCGCCCACTTTGTAATCCACTTTTTCTACTGGAGTCAAACCGCTCGTGATCCCCTCAATATGATCACGTGCCCCTTTGATCCCCTCTCTGTTTTTACCTGTGAGTTTAACAGAGCCTTTTTTCTTATCAATATCAATGGCAACATCAAAACGCTCAATGATCTCACGTATCGTTTTACCCGCTTGACCAATAATATCACCTATGAAACTAGGATCCACGTGGAATAAATCCGTGCTTGGCAATGTCCCCTCGTTGAGTTCAATGTTCTCTTCAGATGCCATCATAATATCAATGATATGAGCACGTGCTTCTTTGGCTTGATACAATGCTTCTTTGAGGATATCTAGGTGAATTCCACCCAGCTTAATATCCATCTGCATAGCAGTAATACCTTCTTTTGATCCGGCTACTTTGAAATCCAAATCTCCATCATGATCTTCTAAGCCCATGATATCGGTCAAAATAGCATGACGATTTCCCTCTTGTACCATTCCCATGGCCACACCCGCGATTGGATCACATACTTCGATATCTCCTGCACGCAATGCCATATAGCCGCCACATATCGTAGCCATTGACGAAGAACCGTTTGACTCTAAGATTTCAGAAACGAGACGGATCGTTTGTCCATTTCTCACTGTAGCGCCTTCAAGTGCTCGTTTGGCCAAGTTTCCATGACCTAATTCACGACGTCTTGGAGCACCGATGGGTGACGCTTCTCCTACGCTAAATCCTGGGAAATTATAATGAACCATAAAGCCTTCATTTTGAGTGCCATGATCCGTTAGACCTTCGTACATCTGGGCATCTTTAGGCCCGCCAAGCGTCAAGACTACAAGCGCTTGAGTTTGTCCACGTGTAAAGAGTGCAGAGGCATGTGCACTTGGCAATACATTCGTTTCAATACTGATTGGACGAACGTCTTTAAAACCACGTCCATCTGATCGTACCTTATCATCTAAAATCTGTGCACGAACCATAGATCGTTTAACGGATTCTATCGCTTTTTTGAGTTCGTGTTCATCCCATTGTGTTTTTTCTGTCATCACAGCTTTACGAATCGTTCTAAGTGCCGTTGAACGTTCAGTTTTGGCCATTTGACTAATACCGCGCTTGAGATCATCGGTATGAACCTCACGTACATAATCACACATTTCTTCATCAATGTCTTTAATTACACACTGCAGTTCAAACGGTGCTTTGGCATAAGCTTTGAAAGCATTTTCATACTTTGTGTTTGCATCCAAAAGAACGGCTTGTGCCTGTGCTAAGACATCGATTAATTCATCCTCACTCATTGCATTAGATTGGCGCATAGAGATACTTTGAGATGCCATGACCGGATCCACAAACGGATCAGCTAATCCCAATTCAATAATCTGTGCTTCATCACTGCCCAGTGCTTGCATCTCGATCATCAGCATATCGTCTTTGCTTCCCGCCAAATAAAGATCAAAGGTACTGCGTTGCAAATCACTGTGTTTTGGATTGAAAACAATTTCACCGTCAATTTTAGCAACACGAACACCGGTTACTGAGTTAAAAATATCAATATCCGAAATGTATAAAGCTGCCGATGCTGCATTAAGACCCAATACTTGCAAGTCGGCATCTTCATCCGCACTAAGCACTAAAACGGAAATTTGTATCGGATTCGCAAACCCTTTTGGAAACAAGGGACGCAATGAGCGGTCAATAATACGGGATGTTAATGCCTCAAAATCGCTTGGTTTTGTTTCACGCTTGATAAAACCACCCGGAAATTTACCTGCCGCGTAACTTTTCTCAAGATACTGTACCGTTAAAGGTAAAAAGTCTTCATCTACAAAATGCGTTTCATCGATAACAACGGTTGCCAAAATAACAGTATTTCCCGATTTAAGCCATACGGCACCATTGGCTTGCGCCGCTACTTGATTGAGTGCATAAGACTCTTCTTTGTTTTTTAATGCCAGTTCGACGGTATATTTCATTCTAATTCCTATGTAATTATCGCGCCATGGATGCGGCGCCAAAAGTGTATTTTATATCGTTGTCGATGAATCGCATTCCCACCCCTAAGAAAAGGTTTTGTGCTCTAGGATTTAAAAAGTTATCCCAACCGCCGTAGACTTCTAAATGTTTTAGCATCTGATAGCGAAGTTGCGCTTTAAGATGAACACGATCTCCGCGAATGTCATTCATCGCATTAAAATCAAAGGCTTCACCTGATATTTTTAAACGATCATGATTTGCAAAATAATCCACTCCAACCCCGCCTGTTGACTCAATAAGTCCAAAACGCAACAAAAAGTCATCAAAACGTTTTCCATACTGTGCTGAGTAGAGCTTATTTGTCTCAACATGCTTTCCTGGAGTCACATTAGGCTTGGAATAATCATCTGTACTGATCAAGTCAAGCATATAATAGGTTTCAGGATTGGGAAGATACGTGATTCCTAAATATATTTTTGAATACTCATCCCTCATCATATAATCGGCATGCATGGCTATTTGCAATTCACTCGTTGTAAAACTAGAAAGCAAGGTGTCAACTCTACCAAATGCCTCTTCACCGCTTTTGAAAAAAGAGCCAGCTGAGGAAATTGTATCTTTAAGGCCAGTACGGTTTTCTGCTAACATAACACTGACATTGTCTTCAATTTTCGTAAATTTATCAACAGCTTCAGGAAGCTTATATTCTAATGCACCACTGATATTATCCAACCGCGTCGTCAAAGAATTGACGCGTGTCATAATTTCCGGTAAATCTTTATTAACGGTATCAGCTGTTTGACTAAATCCGGCACTCATATCTTTAAAATTAGCGATTGCAGCATAAAGATTTTGACGGTTGTCCCCAATAACACCATTGAGATTAACTCCTACATCGCGAAACGCAATAATCGCTTCTTGAATTGCTTGACGATGTTCATCGTCCAAGGTTTCTCTAAAATCATGCAGTAATAATTCCATCTCTTTGGCAGCAGCATTGACTGAATCGCTTGTTTGATCAAAAGAAGCATAGCGTTTTGACTGAACAAGGGTTCCCCCTTTTTGAAGCATACTTGTAGCATCTCCAACGGCAATGTTTACCACCTTTGAGCCTAATAATGATTCTTGGGTGACAATGACCGCTGAATCATCAGGAATGTTAACCCCATCATTAATCAAAAGGCTCAAGCGAACACGTTTTCCCTCGATCGTAATATCTTTAATCTCACCGATCGTTACCCCGTTCATTAATACATGGGTATGTTTTTCAAGCCCTGACGCGTCATCTACATATGCTTCGATTGGATAACCGCTTTGACCCCATTTCCCCAGTGATGTTACTTGAGTCGACAATATAAGTAAGGCTCCCAATGCCAGTACTACAAAAAGGCCTATTTTTGCTTCGAGTTTCATCTCTGCCCCTATTGGTTATTAGTGATTTTATAATTAAATGCAGAACCGCCAATCGGCTTTAAAATCAATGTAATAAATATATAAGAATCATTGACTGCATTGTCATTATTGACATTGGTAAGAACCGGGCGAATATTTTGTACAAAACGCAAACCTAAGTCCAAACATCTTTGAGAATACAGAAAGCCAATTTCTTTTCGCTTCATCAATTTTTCTCTGTAATCATACGCTACCAGTCCAAAAAAACGATAGTTTCGATCATACTGATACGATGCGTCAGCTGTCCAATAGCTCGAGTACACACTAGTACCATTTTTTAATACATCTGAATAATGATGATTCAGTGCTCCCGATACAACATGATCATTATAGCGTATCGTATTGAGCTCTTTACTCACTCTTGAACGCTCATGATTATATGCCGTGACATTGTAATAGCTAATAGACTCTGCAATTTCCCATTCCAATTCATTGGTTATTTCACCGTAGTAATTCCCGGTATTGTCATAACGAAAATTTTGTGAAAGCCGATCGACTATCGTTTGTTTTCCATTTTCAAAAAGATAGTTGTTGACTCCCAAAGAAAGCGTATCTCTCGGACTTTGTAAGGTAAAAAATTCACATACTGGATCCGTATTTCCATCGACGCATACTTCATTATAACGCTTATAATAACCTTCATAATAACGATTTCCAGCAAAAGTGTACGCTATATCAGGGGCGATAACATGCGTCTTTGTCCCATAAGGCTTAACAAGTGTTGTCCCTAGTTTGAAAGTATGATCAAGCTGCGCGTATTGTCCAGAGTCATAGGCATCATTGCTCTCACCAGACTGTGCATTTCCGTAAAAACCGATCAAACGACCGCTTATATGTGCCGTATAGCTAGCATCAATAGTGTTATCAAACAAACCAGTTTGCAAAATAAGGGGAATATTTACATTACCTTCAACCGCTCGTTTTCCATCAGGTCTGTAAAAATTTGTCACTGAGGTATCAGCATTATAAAGTAAGTGATCGCCTAGTAAATTTTCCAAATAACGATGGTAATTCAATGTTGGCAGAATTTGAATTGTTTTACTGTTCTCGGCGATATCAAGATATTGATAATGTTTCAAATACATCCCGAGATAATCATCTTCATCACTGTAATACGCATTAATCCGCGATAATATCTGACTTGTAGTCACGGTCTGTGTTTCATCGGTTCCTTGTAAATTAAGGTAATCAACGTCATTCATCCAACTACCCTTAACGTATAAGCCCGACTCTCCTTGAATATTTAACCCAAACCATTCCTCTAAAAAAGCAGTATGATGATAGTCAATATCATACCCATAATGTTTTTCATGCGCTAAATCACGCTCTTGAGCATATGCTGCTTGTTCTTTAAAATAACCCATTCTAATCGATCCAAAAGAAGAAGCGGTATCCACAAATCTAAAATCTGCATAAAGACCCTCTCCACGCGATGTTCGGATTTGAGGACGTAACTCTGCATCCCACCAGTTTTGCGGTGCAATATAAATAGGCTGTTGATAAAGAAACCCTTCAGAGCTTGATACACCAAGGGTAGGTATCAACAAACCGCTACGGCGAGTTTTATCCGTTGGATATCCAAAATAGGGAAGATAAAAAAGCGGAATGTCTTGGACATAGAGACGTGCATTATAAATATTCATCCACATCTTATCGGTGTTATAATCAGCACTGCTAAAGTGTATTTTCCATACAGGGTCTGTTGAATTACATCCCGATAACATTCCGCTTGAAAGATCGATTTGACTTTCACATGCATCGGATTCTTGCGTACTAACCCATAGTTTTGTTTGATGGTCAATCATGTAAAAAGGACGAGATTGACGGGTATCTGTGTCCATATTCAATTTTAAGTAATCACTCATTGCATGAAGCGTACCATGCTGAAAAACAGAGACATTACCCTCCGCTTCAATAATACTCGAATTGCGGTCATAGGAAAGACGATTTGCCGTTACGATTTTATCCTGATAGGTAATAACAGGATTCCCGTAAGCATTGACTACCGATCCATTGGTATCAGCGCTTGATCCTAATAATTCCACACGATCATTGGCCAGTACAGCACTGCATGCAATAATACTAAGGCAAATCAGTTTACGCATTAACGACCACCGTTTTAGCCGTCAAATCATGCCAACTTCGTCGATAAGGATCCAAAAAGGCCCAGACAAATCCAAAATACATAAGGGCTTCACTCACAATTCGAAATACAGCCCGATTAAAAGCCGCAAAAAAGGCAGGATTTGATAATGTATTCACTTCTATAATGCGAATTTTCATCACAATTTTTCCCAATGTTGCTCCGTACTGCATCGTAAAAAAAGTTTGATAGACAATTTTAATTGCCATAAATTCAAGTAAAAAATGATTGGTAAGTCCAATAATCGCTTCTACCGATGTTGCTTGTGAGATAGTGTCCCAAAGAACAATCAAGAGCAAAGTCGAGATTAATACTTCATCTATCGCCAAAGCCACTGAACGTGCTTTTAGTGATGCAATCTGAAGATTTTCACGATCCAATACGTCATCGAGCTGTTCATTCATTAGCGAAGGGCTTGATAGGCTATATCGGTACGTAATTTTTTACCTGCAAAGTGGACTTGACCGCAGAGCATATAGGCGCGATCTCGTGCACTTTTAATACTGTCTCCGACTCCAACACATACGAGAACCCGTCCACCATTTGCATAAAGCTTGCCATCTTCTGCGCTGACCCCTGCATACGAAATATGTGTGTTTTGAGCAATGTCATCATGATGAATAGTATCCACCACAATCTCAGCGGGAACAGAGCTGTCGTAAGGATAGTTTTTACTTGCCATCACCACACCTACAGCGTACTTATCATGAAACTCGATATTAAGAGTATCGAGTTGTTTCGTTGCTGCTTTATAAAACAGTTCACTCGCTGGGGTTTTAAGTAAAGGCATCAATATCTCACATTCTGGATCTCCAAAACGGACATTGAACTCCAAGGTGATCGGTTCCCCATTGACCACCATAATACCGATAAAAAGAACACCCTCAAACGGGGCTCCTTCTTTTTGCATTCCCAGTAATGTCGGTCGAACCACGCGCTCTTTTACTTTCTCATAAATCACATCATCCACAAGGGGGGTTGGCGCATACGCACCCATTCCACCCGTATTTGGACCTTCATCACCGTCCAAAAGACGCTTATGATCTTGCGCTGCTGGTAGAAGGATAAAGTCTTTTCCATCGCATAGTGCAAACATGGAAAGTTCATAGCCGTCTAAAAATTCTTCGACTATTACTCGTTTTCCCGCATCACCAAACGATTTACCGCTAAGCATTTCAGAGACCGCTATTTTTGCTTCATCGTAGGTTTGGGCGATAATAACCCCTTTACCTGCACACAAGCCATCTGCTTTTACCACGATCGGAAGCGGTAAAGTGGCAATAAATTTAAAGGCCTCTTCAATGTGTCCTGTTTCAATGTAGCGCGCTGTAGGAATCGCGTATTTGGCCAAAAAGTTTTTCATATAGACTTTTGAACCCTCAAGCTGTGCTGCTGCTTTACTAGGACCAAAGATCACCAAGCCTTTAGCTTTGAAGATATCAACAATTCCCTCTGTCAAAGGGCCTTCTGGACCGACAATCGTCAAATCAATCGCATTATCAAGGGCAAATTGTGCAAGTTCCTGAAAATCGCTAAGTGCAACATTTTCACCCAACATTGGAGTTGCACCGTTACCGGGAGCAAAATAAACTTTTTCAACCGCTGTGTCTTGCGTTAATACTCTCCCTATGGAAAACTCACGCCCACCACTACCGATTATCATTACACGCATACACACCCCGTTACAATAAAATAATACACTTTATAAAAAACCACTGTTTGGCATTTTAAAAATGTAAAGGCCCAGGCGGGCGTTTTCGCAGCAGCTTTGGTTCTCAAAGCGTAATTAAGCAGATCGAGCACCCATCCGGCGGCAATCTCTCGCGCTTACGCGCTCAAACGAGACCACCGACACACCAAGGTGACTACCGATACCACTAAGTGTATATGTAGAACCCTCAAATGCGATTACTCGCTGCGCCCAGGTAGAGATAATTATAACCTCAAAAAGCTTAATATGGATACTACAATTTCAAGAAGCAGCTATTTTTCGTCCCATTTCAATACAGGAAACCACACTCGCTTCTTGACTCAGTGTCGATTTTATCCCTAATGGAAGCGCTGCTTGGGTGGTACTACCAATGACAATAACATCATGGGTGGACACAATAGTAGCTCTCTTACAAAAACATTCAATACTTGAGGGTGACGTAAAAATCAGGACACTGTTTTGTACTATTTCGAGGTCTTTTACCTCGTCATTGCACGTTGTTTCATATAGGATAACTTCATCAACTTCTATTCCCAATTCACGAGCGCGTGAGGGCCATGAAGAAGCAATCGTTTTAGGCCGTACATAAAGCCATTTTCCCTGATGGGGCGATAACACTTCTACAATACTCATCCCATATCCTTGAGCTATTTCTATATGGCTGGCACCTAATTCTTTTATTACGTTAGCAGTCGATTCACCGACGCACACTATCTTCAATTCAATCCAATCAGGAGAATAATACTGTAACGCTTGAGCACCTTGTTTGGAAGTCACAATGATCCCTGTATAAAGGGAAAAATCAATATTAGGAGTTAAGAAATGAATGGAAAGAATAGGAATATGAATAACGTCCATCGCTTGATCGAATGGAGTTTTAGAAATGAGATAGATGGGGCGCAAAAGCGTGCTCCCCTTATTCCCACTCAATCGTTGCAGGAGGCTTGGAACTGATATCGTACACAACGCGATTAATACCGTCAACTTCATTGATAATACGACTGCTGATACGCTCTAATAAGGTATGCGGAAGATGTGCAAAGGTTGCTGTCATCCCATCAACCGCTTCCACGACACGAACACATACCGTGTTGTCATACGTACGATTATCACCCATAACTCCAACACTCTTGACATTAAGCAATACCGCAAATGCTTGCCATGTTTTTGCGTAGTAACCGCTTGCTTTGAGCTCATCGAGTAAGATCGCATCCGCTTCACGCAAGATATACAAGTCAGGCTTGTTCACTTCACCCATGATACGAATACCAAGACCTGGTCCAGGGAAAGGATGACGATTGACCAAATAATCAGGCAAACCTAGCTCAAGTCCTAGCTTACGCACTTCGTCTTTGAACAAATCTCGTAACGGTTCAATAAGATCAAAATCCATCCAATCCGGCAATCCACCGACATTGTGATGGCTTTTAATCGTAACGGATGGACCATTCACCGATACCGATTCGATAACGTCTGGGTACAGTGTCCCTTGCGCTAAAAATTTGATGCCATCATGCTTTTTAGCCTCTTGTTCAAACACTTCGATAAACGTGTGCCCGATGATCTTACGCTTAGTTTCAGGATCCGTCACTCCTGAGAGTTTACCGAGAAAATTCTCAGCTGCATCTGCAACCACTAGAGGTACTTTAAGATGAATTTTGAAAATATTTTCAACCGATTCGCGCTCGTCTTTACGTAAAAGCCCGTTATCCACAAAGACCGGGATCAACTGATTTCCAATTGCTTCATATAACAATGCCGCAACAACCGAAGAATCAACACCGCCGCTAAGAGCACAAAGGACTTTTCCATCCCCTACTTGCGCACGGATTTTGACGATTTGTTCTTTGAGAAAATGGCCCATGTCCCATTTTTCGGTGATACCACAAATTTTGCGTGCAAAATTACGAAGCATCAGATATCCCTCTTCTGAGTGGTTGACCTCAGGGTGATATTGCATCGCATAAATACGGCGTGTCTCATCTGCGATTGCTGCATATGGAGAATTGGCAGAGTGTGCAATCGGAGAAAAACCTTCTGGTAAAACATCCACTTTATCTGAGTGACTCATCCAAGCAATACGCTCGTCTTCACACTCATCAAAAAGGGGAGATTTTTTGGTTTGATCAATAAACAGCTCCGCTTTACCATACTCATGATGATCACTGCGGATAACTGAACCGCCAAAATCTGCGGCAATACGCTGCATACCATAACAGATTCCTAAAACAGGTATTCCCATCGTATAGACACCCTGGTCCACTTCATAGGCATCTTTATTGTAAACAGACGAGGGACCACCACTTAATACAATCCCTTTTGGATTTTTAGCAACAATTGCTGCTAGTTTCGTATGATAGGGCAAAACTTCACAATAAATTTTTTCTTCGCGTAAACGGCGTGCAATCAACTGAGTGTACTGGGAGCCGAAATCAAGGACGATAATACTGACTTCTTTCACGGATGAGCCTTTGAGTAGAGATAGTTAGGAGGGATAAGTACCCTTTGGATTGTGAAAGGATACTCTAAAGATATTTAGCCCTTAATAAAACCCTAAAACGATAAACTGGACATACCATACGCCAAGAGAGACCATATAACCGATCAATACCGTCCATGCAAGTCGAATATGAGAGGAAAACGTATAAATACCGGCCATTTTTCCCATCACTCCAACACCAGCAGCACTTCCAAAACTGATCAATGATCCTCCGATACCGGCTGTCATGGTGACCAACATCCATTGTGCCTGATCCAATGCAGGGTTTGCTTTTAGTACTGCCGACATCACCGGCACATTATCTACAATAGCCGATAAAAAACCGACTCCAATGTTCACTATTGTCGGATTGAAAATTTCATACAATTTTGCTGCATATTCCAAAAATCCAATAAAGTGCAATGCACCTACAGCTGCCAAAATACCAAAGAAAAAGAGAAGAGTATTGTTCTCAATCTTACTCATCGCTAAAAAAATACTGACATCTTGCTTGTGGTTCTTTTTGAGAAAATACATGTAAAGCTGTAAAAGGGATAACCCAAACAGCATACCCCACATCGGAGGTAAATGCATCACCTGTTTTCCTACAACGGCCAGTGCGATGGTCAATGCTCCAAAAGCAACAATCATCTTACCCCCTTTGAGGATTTCAATTTTATTGGCTACTTCAATATCCCCATCTTTATTTGGATCCAAATCGGGAACATACCGACTCAATAAATAAGCAGTGATCAGCCATCCTAAAAATGCTGCTGGGAAAAGATACAAAAACTCAACAAAACTCCCTTTTTCAGCGGTCCAGACCATCAAGGTTGTAATGTCTCCAAACGGGCTCCACGCGCCTCCAGCATTTGCCGCAACAACCACATTAATAGCACTGGGGATCAAAAATTCTTTATCTTTTTCATTGATTGTCAACAATACGGTTGAAAGGATCAATGCAGTTGTCAGATTATCCGCAACCGGCGATATAAAAAACGCTAACACTCCCGTAATCCAAAAAAGTTCCCGGTAGCTGTACCCCTTGGCAATTAGTTTCGTTCTAAGCGCACTAAAAACACCTCGTTCGATCAACGCTTCTATATAGGTCATCGCGACAAATAAGAAAAAGAAGATCTCAGCGATTTCTAAGATCAAATGATCGATTGCATGTTCAAAAGGGGTAAAACTCAAACCTTCAATTGCGTAATATAACCCAATCAGTACAAACATAAACGTCCCTACAAAAAGAGCAGGCTTAGCTTTGTCAATATGATAGTTTTCTTCCGTAGCTATAAAATAATATCCTATGATAAATACTGCCAATAAAAGCCAACCAAAAGGGTGCCCTACAAAATTCATAGCAGCCGCTTGGGAAACTTCCGTCGTCATTTACTATTTCCTTCTTGAACTATATAATGGACCCCTATGGATTCGGTTCGTTTCAATGCCGATTCGATAATGCACTTTGCACTCAATAAACGTAAAAGAAGCAAGCGTCCGACTGGTTCATCCAACATCGCTTTGACCGTATCCAAAGCACTGTTCAGGCCTGTATTGGTACGAACAATAGAGACTTTTTCCCACATGATTTTACGCAACAGATCTTTTTTCTCTTTGTCTGATGACAGCTCTAAAACATCATCACCTATAGCAAAGGGTTCAGAGCATCCTTGCGTAGGTATTTGGACGATACTGTTAGCCACTTTCACGGCAAATACAAGTCCCTCAAGCAGTGAATTACTGGCAAGACGGTTTGCACCATGCACTCCTGTGCATGCTGCTTCTCCAATGACGTACAGTCTCTGCACGCCTGGAACTTTTCCCTCTAGATCGCTTTTAATTCCTCCAACGGAATAGTGAAATGCAGGAGAAATCGGCACTCTGTCTTTGGGCATTTGATAGCCAAAATCATTTAATGCTTTAAATATATTTGGGAAACGCTCTTGAAAATACTCTTTATCAAAATGCTCACACGAAAGATAGACTTGGCTTGAGGTTCGCTGTTTGTAATCAAAGATCGCGCGGCTTACAATATCACGCGGTGCCATTTCTCCACGTTCATCGTATTCATATAAAAAGCGATAGCCATTCTCATCAACAATCCACGCCCCCTCACCTCTCAGCGCTTCAGAAAGCAGCTGTTTACGTGCCCCGCTGTTACTCACAAAAACCGTAGGATGAAACTGTATCATCTCCATGTTTTCAAGTGCAATCCCTTTTTCCAAACAGATCCCATGGATATCCGCGCTGATAGTATGGGCGTTGGTGTGGTATTCGTACAGCGATCCGACACCGCCACTGGCGATGACCACGTGTTTGGCTTCAATGATACGACGTTTACCCTGACTGATGACTTCAACACCGCAGCAAGCTCCATCGTGAATCAGAAGATCAACCACAGTTGCGTCCGACAACATCGGATGAGGGTTTTGCTGCAGTAAAAAGAAATGCAAATGGCGCCCTGTCGCATCTCCACCTGCATGTAAAATACGGTTGCGTGAATGAGCCGCTTCTTTGGTATACAAGAGATTACCTTGGACATCCGTATCAAATTCAAAACCACGTTTAATTAGATCTTGAATAATCCCTTGCGAACTCTCACTCATCAAACGTACCGCATTAGCATCACACATACCAGAACCCGCATCCAACGTATCTTTGATATGCAGATCAATATCTGCATCATCGTACGCAGTCGTTACTCCGCCTTGCGCATAATAGGTATTACACTCCCACGGATGAGACTTATTAATCAACAAGACTTTAAGCGTTTTAGGAAGGTTCAGTGCGGCATACAAGCCTGCTATTCCTGAACCAATAATGACAACATCATAGCGCAACGGTTGAGCCTTTATCGTTAGTTTGTTTTTCATGATATGGAGGTGCTTTATACCCACATCCACTCAAACTTACCAGTAATGCGGCATTTATAAAAGCAATTGCCAATAATTTTGTCATCTTATTCCCTGTACCTATTTTCATTAGGGATGGTATAATAGCTACCATAAATTATTGATTAAGACCAAGTTATGATTGAAAAAATACGCTCATTGCCACATTGTGCCGGTATCTACCAATACCTGGATGCCAAAGGGCGTATTCTCTACGTTGGAAAAGCCAAAGACCTCTCCAAAAGAGTCAAAAGCTATTTTAATCTAACCCCATCTCTTACGCCAAAGACAACCTTATCATTACGCATCCAAAAAATGCTCCATGAAACATCCTCACTGCATTACCTCATCGTGGAAAATGAACATGATGCCCTGATTTTGGAAAACTCTCTAATCAAACAACTCAAACCCAAATACAATATTCTATTACGGGATGACAAGACGTATCCCTATATCTATGTCAATTTAGAGGAGCAATACCCTCGGTTTGACATTACCCGTAAAATCATTAAAGGTAAATCGATACGCTATTTTGGCCCTTTCTCGACAGGAGCACGTGATATTCTGGATTCTTTGTATGAATTACTTCCCCTTGTGCAAAAGAAAAGTTGTCTAAAAGGTAAAAAAGCGTGTTTATACTACCAGATGGATCAATGTCTAGGGCCCTGTGAGTTCCCCGTTGACCAAGAACAGTACCAAGAGATGGTAAATACCGCTGCTAAATGGGTGGCCAATAAAGAGCTTCTGATTCCAAAGCTTCGTACTAAGATGGAGTTCTATGCCGAAGAACTGCGTTTTGAAGAAGCAAAAGCCTTGCGGGATCGATTAGAGCGCATCGGACGCAGTACCGAACATTCCCAAATAGACCTGGCCTCCAACGAAGTCTACGATATTTTTGCCATTGCGACCAATGAACTGCGCGGATGTATCGTACGCTTGTTTATTCGTGAGGGAAAAATCGCATCCAGCAGCCACGACTTTTTTGCAGCAAACGATCAATACTCGCGTGATGAAGCCTATGAACGAGCACTTGTCAACTATTACGGCAACGAAAAGCCTCCTATTATTGCACCCATCTTACTGCATGACTCGTTTGAATCGCAAGATTGGGTGGCAGAGCACTTAAGCCAACTGTTTGAGAAAAAAGCCTCCATAACGGTCCCAAAACAGGGAATCAAAAAAGAGCTTACGGCCTTGGCAAACATCAATGCACTCGAACTGCTCAAATCCCCTCAAAATGATAAAAGCACTTTACTAGAAGGGATTGCCGAACTCTTTCATCTTGAACATATTCCTCATCGCATTGAAGCATTTGATAACTCTCACTTTGCAGGGCAAGCGACAGTGGGTGCCATGATCGCTTACAGTAATGGCAGCTTTGACAAAAAAGGGTACCGCACCTATCATCTCGAACATAAAGACGAATATTCCCAAATGCGGGAGATGCTGACCCGCAGGATCAAAGGATTCGACTCCAATCCCCCTCCTGATTTATGGGTGATTGACGGAGGAGAAACCTTACGTTCACTTGCCATGGAACTACTGCATTCAAGTGGTACCCTCATCGATGTCATCGGTATCAGCAAAGAAAAAGTGGATGCAAAAGCGCACAGGGCAAAGGGTTCTGCCAAAGACATAGTTCACAGCAATCAAGGTATTTTCAGACTGGACACCGACGATAAACGGCTTCAATTTATCCAATTACTGCGAGACGAATCCCATCGATGCGCCATAACCTTTCATAAAAAAAGTAAGCTCAAAGAAGACCAAAGCTCCACACTTTTAACCATACCCGGCATCACCCCAGGAAAAATCCAAAAATTAGTGACCTACTACGGAACCTTTGATGCCATAGCAAAAGCCGATTTTAAAACCCTGCAAGAGCTTATTGGAACATCCGGAGCTAAAAATGTTCATAATTATTATAATTTGCCAAAATCTCAGTAATCTTTTACCTTCTTTATGCCATATTCCTATACTTGTGTTTATAGTGCTATTAATTAAGGAGTTTTTATGGATAGACCCTATCCTGTCGATGAAGAATATTTTTTTGACGGACGTGCCATTGTGAGTGAAACCGACCTAAAAGGGGTCATTACGTTTGCTAATCGACGTTTTTGTGAAATTTCCGGCTATAGCGCCAAAGAATTAGTAGGAGAAGCTCACAATATCATCCGCCATCCCGATATGCCAAAAGCAGCTTTTGCTCAATTATGGAAAACTATTTTATCCGGTACTATTTGGCATGGATTGGTCAAAAATCTTCGTAAAGACGGAAAGTATTATTGGGTTGATACCGAAGTCTCTCCTATCTATGATACGGATGGCACTGTCAAAGGGTACATGGCAGCTCGTAAGCCGGCTTCCCGTAGAAACATCGAAGAAACTGTACTTCTCTATCAAGAAATGATTGCAAAAGAAAGCTAAAAAGGAGAAAAGGTGTTACTTTATAACCATAAACAAGAATTTATTGGTATAGACGATGAAGGTTTACAACTTCTCAATTATGCTTCACTAGAAGAACTCTTAAGCGTTTGCTCCGATGTTGCCGATCTTTTTGCCAACGAACCGGGATATATCCATAATTTTAAAAGCTTCGGATGGATCGATTTTCTCCTGCATGCCGATTCGGATGCATCCAGCGCGATTGTACATGGAAACGGACGGACATTTAGCTGCCAACTGAGGGTTACTTCCTTTCATTTATGCGCTCAACCCGGTGAGAATGGGTACAGTATCGAGATGTCCCAGATCAAAAGTATCAGTGGTGAAGAAATTAAACCGCATGCTATTACGCCAAAAACACCTACTAAAGAGTTTGCCCCACCAAGTGAACCTACACAAACGCTCCAAACAGCTCCACTACCTGATTACACACACCTCGCTGCAACACAGTTAAGTGAACCCACACTTTTTGATATTCCAAAAACACAGCCCACATCTCTCGATGATACGGATGATATTTATGCTTCGCTAATGGCTCCATTAAGCGATGAAGAACTTGATTCTTACCCAGAGGAACCTGTACTAAAGTCTGTAGAACCAATAGATGAATCCATCCAGACTCCTGTTGCAGTTGTTGAGCGTCCAATGCTTGGAAGTACCCAATATTCCAAGGAAGAAAAAGGATACCTCTCCCATCATAAAGTCGATAGTTCTTATATATACGATCCCAATGTTGCTGCTAATGAGCTTGGCCTTCCTGTGGACTTGATTGAAGAGTTTATCGGTGACTTTATCCAGCAATCTCATGATTTTAAAGATGAACTCTTTGAGTCTGCACTCAAAAGCGATATCAACACCTTACACATTCTTTCTCATAAACTCAAAGGAGTTGCTGCCAACTTGCGCGTTGAAAATGCTTTTGAAACTCTTAGTGTAATCAACAGCTCAACGGACCCCGTCGAAATTGAAGCCAATCTCAAATACTACTATGCCCTTATCGCAAAACTAGAAGGCAAAGAGATTTTAGATATCCAAGATTCACCTTTAGAAAAACAAGAAGCAATCAAACCTGCTACACCTATTGTTCCTGAACCTGTTGAGGATATTTATGAATTTGCACTCAAACAAAATGAAGATGAATCGCTTTTAGTACATCTCAATGATATCGATTTAGAAGATGAGCTGTCCGCTGATGTACAAGAAGAAGTTCCCTTTAAAAAAGAACTTTTAGAATTAGAAGATGAGTCTGTAGAAGCTGTTCCAACTGAAAAAACAAGTACAGTACCACCACTGCACTACGATCTACAAACAGTTGCAGGAGCACTTGGCATGGAGCCTGCTTTTATGGAAGAACTGCTCCACGATTATAAGACAGATGCTTCCGCCATGAACGCTACTATCATACAAGCCATCAAATCGTTTGATACCCACACATGGAGAAGCAGTGCGGCTAAGCTAAAAGGGATTAGTGACAATTTACGTCTTACCGAGATATCCGACGAGCTTGCTATCTTATCTATTACCAATGATGCACAGGAAGCCAAGAAATCTTTTCTACGCCTTTCAAGCTATCTTGATCAACTTTAAGAGGAATTCATTATGCATTTAGGATTAAAAAATCGACTTCGTCTGATCAGTCTCTTCCCGATATTGATCCTGTTTTCACTCGCCACGTATTACGTTTACACTTCTTATAAAAGCTTTCAATCTGCTCAGTACCTCCAAGCGAGACTAGAGGGTAATAAACAACTCAACAACATGATCAATGATATCTCGCGTGAACGCGGTATGACGGTGATGTATCTTGGAAATGCTTCGGCAGCTACTCTTAAATCACTCCATGCGCAACGTACCATCGTTGATAACTCTATTAAAGCATTCAGTGCCGATAATACTTCTCCTGAAGTTGTAGCGATTATTGCCAAATTAGAAAAATTACGCCATCAGTCACGTCCTTCAGTAGACAACGAAACCGCTGATTTTGACGAGATCTTTAATGATGTTTATGGAAAACAACAAGAGGCCCTTATCCATGAACTCTCTTCTCTATCAACCGTATTGCTGGATGAGAAAGTCGCATCCATGGCGAACAGTTATCTCTCTTTGGTACGCGCCAACCAATACACCAACTTAGAGCGTGACTATTTGACCTATTTGCTATCACGCGGCGATGCTTTAGAGGATGAAGAACTTGAAAAGTGGATTACTTTCATCGGTAGTTCCGATGCTTTAAATTTAGAGGGAATAACCAATCAAGGACTAAAAGCATCTCTAAAAGCTTCTATTTTTTCTGAAGACAACACCGAACTTTTTCAAGATATTACAGCTGAAAGAGGCAGTATTCTACGCTCCAGTGCAAAAGGAAACTACGATACCCAATCCGGTATTTGGTTTGCCATGCTTTCAGAAAAAGTTAATGCACTGAATGAAGGCGAAAAGATCCTGCTTGACACGATGGATGGTAGAGCATCTGTCGTTAAAACCCAAGCACTTCAATTTCTAATCACTGCAATTACCGTATGGCTGGTATCCATTTTAATCGGTACTTTGGGAATCTTACTTTCAAATGAAATTGCCAAAAACATTAAAAATCTTGAATCAGTTCTTAAGCGTGTTGCAGAAGATACGCATGATAATGAAGCAGATATACTTAGTAAATCGATCAATCTTGATACTGCAGACGGTACAGCACAAGCCTATGCCCTTTTGGAACGTATCATTGAGCAAACGATGGGCGATAAACAATTTGCTCAAGAGGCCAGTGAAGCCAAATCCATGTTCTTGGCCAATATGTCCCATGAGATCCGTACCCCTCTTAATGGTATTGTCGGATTTACCGAATTGCTTAAAGATACCGAACTGCATGACGAACAACGTGAATTTATTGACATCATTGAAAAAAGTTCTGAAAACCTTCTTGAGATCATCAATAACATTCTTGACCTTTCAAAAATTGAGAGCAATAAACTTGAAATCGAAGACATCGCCTTTAATCCTCTGGAAGAATTCGAAAGTGCCGTTGACGTTTATGCCGTGCGTGCTTCTGAAAAACATATTGACCTTGGATGTTTCATCGATCCGAGTCTTGAGCGTCCTCTCAAAGGGGATCCGACTAAGATCAAAGAAGTCATTATCAATCTTCTCAGTAACGCCGTTAAATTCACCAATGCAGGCGGAAGTGTCAATGTCGATGTACGCCGAATCGAAAGTAACGAGCCAAATCGTGCACGCGTACGCTTCCAGGTAAAAGACAGTGGTATTGGTGTAACCAGTGAGCAAAAATCACGTATTTTTGAAGCATTTTCCCAAGCAGATACTTCGATTACCCGTAAATATGGCGGAACAGGTCTTGGGCTTACGATTTCAAGCCGTTTTGTGGAACTTATGGGAGGACAGCTTGATCTTGAGAGCACTCCTGGAGATGGGACTATGTTCTTCTTTACCTTATCTTTTGAAGAGATTGAGACCCTTAATGATCCTATAAAAGGAACCTTCTCAAATATCAATGCTGTTATCCATGAAAGCAGAAGTAAGAAAAAAACGCAGTCTACCTATCTCAAAGAGTATCTGGATTATTTTGGCGTCAGTTACACTACATTCCATGATGTTGAAGAGCTAAAACTTCTAGAGCGTCAAGTCAATTATGACTTATTATTTATCGATAATGACTACACCAATGATGTTGATTTGGTGCAGTTTTCATCCACTCAAGAGCAATTGGTCCTGATTACTAAATCGTTCTACATGAAAAAAATCGACAGTATGGGTCTTGATGTATTCAAAGTTCTTTATGAACCGGTCAATAGTAGTAAGATCCGTACTGTGCTCGAAACCTATGATATTGAAGCATTCAACAATCGAAAGCAAAAGTCATCACGCCGTAAAAAATTCGATGAGAAAAACTCACGTTTTGAAGCATCTGTCCTCGTCGCAGAAGACAATATTATCAATCAAAAACTTATACGCCGTACCCTAGAAGATATTGGGTTAGAAGTCACCGTTGCAAATAATGGTTTAGAAGCCTTTGAAAAACGTAAAAACTACCAATTTGATCTCATCTTTATGGACATTCAGATGCCGGTACTAGATGGTATTGAAGCTACTCAAGAGATTCTTGATTATGAAGCCGATTACGATCAGCATCACATTCCCATCATTGCTCTGACAGCCAATGCTCTCAAAGGGGACCGTGAACGCTTTTTAGCCGCTGGTATGGATGAATACACAACGAAACCTTTGGTTAGAAGTGAGATCATTGCATTGCTCAATAATTTTCTTTCTCATAAAATTGTAGAGCTTAATATTGTTCCAAAATCAGCGGATCATTTAGTAAATGAAGCAGTCGAGGAAACGCTACCAGACGTGGAGCTTCCTGTTGATGTCGAGACTACAGAAGATGAGTCAGTGTTACACGTAGAGGAAAAGGCCGTAGAGACCGTTGAACCTATAGCGGATGTAAAAGTTTCAGCGTATGATGCAGATGTCTTGCTGGCAAAACAAAATACGCTTGAGATGAAACTCTTTAGTCGAATACTTGATGATTTGGGATACACTTATGAATGTGTTGATTCGGTAACAGACTTAGAGAATAATATTGCCACCAAACGTTATAAAGTTGCGTTATTTGACAAAACATTAAAAGAACTGGACCTCAAAGAACTGTATGATACAATTCGCGCTAAGAACAGCGACATCTCTTTGGTCATGCTCATTGATCCAAATGTCAAAGAAGACAAAAATGATGCCATGTACGTACACGAAATGATCAAAAACATAGTTAACAAAGATCTATTACGTCTTGTATTTGAAAAATTTATCTAAAGTAGGAATCATAAATGGTTGATAACAAACTAAAAGTACTAGCAGTCGATGATGATATGATCAATTTGAAGTTACTCAAAACGATCCTCATGAAAGCCCCGAATGTCTACCAAGTCGTAGAGGCCAAAAACGGAGCAGATGCTATTGGTATTTTAAAAGCTCAAGATGATATTGACATCATTTTGCTGGATATTATTATGCCGGTTATGGGGGGTATTGAAATGCTCAAAGTCGTTCGAGCCGATGAATCCCTTCGTCAGCTTCCAGTTATCATCCTCACAACCGATGAAACGAAGAAGACAGAAGCGCTTGAGTGCGGTGCAAATGGCTTTTTGATGAAGCCTGTTCGTGAAAAAGACGTTCTCTCTAAAATAGCACAGCTTACTATCTAATACTTCTATCCTTCATGGGATTCCTCCCATGAAACCATCTCTCGTCTTTTATTACAGCTTCTGCCAAGATCTCTTATGAATACGTATTGGTTCCGTTGATAAGTTTGCATCTGTATTTGTAGTCACCGTTACATCCATCAATATCATTGTACTTTTATTGGTATCAGATGCCAAAGTTGTACATCCTGCAATCGCTGTGCCGTAAAATGAATACGACAATGAGGTATTGACATCAAACATACTGCTTCCAGTCGAGTCTGTTACATTGATGTTAAGCTGATTGAGACAATTACCCCCTGTATGATTAAAACCCTGTGCACGCATCACAGCAAACTCAGTAGCACTGTCTGCTAGTAGTTCTGCTTGAGCTCTCAAATAATTGTCTCCGACAGCTTTGTGCCCTTTTATCGCATTACTAAGTAACATAGCTCCACCGGCGGCGACCAAAACCACTACAAATATCGCCAAAATCATCGCAAATCCAGAACGTTTAGTAGCGTACATGTACTCTCCTTTCACGACAGATTCCTTGAGCTTCTGTATTACTGTTACTCAAATTTGCATCAAGACCCCGCATACACACTTTGAGCCGCCATACCAAACCTCGATCACTTACACCTGGATTATTTTGAAAATCGGATGCATTGTAATCAACATAAAAGTGAGCCACATTTTGGCCTAAAAGATTTATATTAGTCGCATTAGTATAATTTGTCCCAGCCCACGGACGGAAATTAGAATACATTGTAAAATTGCCATCATCTTGAACTCTGAATGCATAGCCCGTGCGCAATAAATATTTACGTTTTCCATTCGTAGCATTATTATCGGTATTTAAAGATAGAGTTGTATCGGTTGAATTGGTGATCGTATGATACCCCGCTGTTGCGTTCCCACTCCAACGAAAACGAGCACATGCATTCACATCAACACTGTCCATATCGTATACCGCAGAATTACCCAATGTTGAGCCTAGGCTATTGATTATAGTGTTTGCATTAGTATAATTCACATCCAATGCCATTAAAACGTTATTACTTCTCAAAAGTGTCTCTTCACTCCAACCAGGACGGCTACTTAATCCTCGCATACTGTCACCATCCACTCCAACAAATGCGATTGTATAATCATTGGCATCCCCAGCTACCGGTGGACCATAACACCCTACAGCTGCCCCTTGTTGATCTAGATTTACAATTGAACTGCTGATCGCATTTTCAAAATATTTCGTAAGCTGATCCAAAATGTGATCTGCTTGATCTGAACGTTTACTGTATTCTCCGGTACGGTAGATCCCCTCATAGTATTGACGGATTGTTTCGAGTGTGATTCCACCGACAATACCTAAGACAACAATAACAAAGAGTAATTCAATCATTGTAAATGCGCTTCGTTTATTAGGTGCATTCATCTTAATTACCTTTGTTGGATTTAAAGAAAGTCAAAACAATGTCTGTGGAGGTTTCAGGATCATTAAAACGTGTCACCACTCTTTTAAGATGTGTAGGAACCGTCAGTGATCCATTAGGTGCCATGTTGGTCGATGAACCAAGTGTCCACGTTGCAGTAGCAGTATTACCGTTTGTTACCACAGTAGAATTTACGTATCTTACCGCATAAGTTGCATTTACATCATAAGTTGCAGTGATCGTAATTGGCTCAGTTCCCCCGTTAAGCTGTTCTATACCATTAGCAAGAACACCATTCCCATTAGCAGGGATCGTAGTTGGATTAAGCAGTAGATTGCATTGCATCGAAGAGACATTTTCATCTGAACCCCAGCGATACATCCCATCGCGCGTACAATTCAAATCCCCTGTATCAGGATTAAGAACCAAGGGCCCAGACCCTGAAGCAGTATAGTTTCCATCCCATCGTGCTTGAAACTTATCCAACGTCCATCCTGAAAGACGTGACAAGACATCATCATCGATGACAATACCCTTGGATGCCTTATCCGCCACAGCCACCATCATCGGAATCGTGATAATACTAATAGCAATCACGACTATGGCAAAAATGAGCTCGATCATTGCCATGGCTCGGCGCATCTTTTTTCCTATCATCGTGTAGCCGGAGCATAATCACTGGTACTTCTCCATGCCCCTCCTCCGCTTGTCGATGCTTTACTGCTCTTGTTCATTTCAGTTGTCGTTCCATCTTGATATTTTGCGCTACCCGTTGCCCCTACAGCTGGGACGACATTAACATTGAAACATGGATGAGTCAGACAGTCTAGATTTCCAGCACTAGGATCTAAATAAGGGGAGATAGTCGTTCCATACCATAACCATGGGTCGGTATCGATATGTGCTTTTGCACTAAAAGGGATTGTGGCAGATGCATTAAACTCATAGGTTTTAACCCCGGCTGCATACGTTGTATTATTTGGCAAATTACCACTAGATATTTGACTTACCGTTCCATTACCATCCGTAAAATCGGTATGTAATGTATTCGTAAACCACATTGATTCATTCTTGCTCGCAGGCATGCTTACGCCATTGAGCGTAGACGCATTATAGATCTCAAACCATGCATTAGCACTAAATCCTACAGACCCGAACACACGAACATCACGAGGTATGATACGACCATACACAAAAGTACTATTACCATCTGCAGGTGTCACATCCACGTATGGAAGATCATTTGCCCCAGTCCCTAAGCGTGATCCATTGATATCTGCCTGCTTTGCACCATCGATATAGGTTGATAGTATTGAAATATTTAAATCGGTCCCAACCACTTTGAAAGCATTAGCTGTTTGATTGGTATCTCGTCGGAAATTAAAACGCAGATATTTTGAGGTATTCGTCTCATTCCATGCTATTGTCTTGGTTCCATTAGCATCCGTCCCAATTCCAAATCCTACTAAAGTATTCGTAATATTGGTCTCATTTGCATCGGGATATCGATAGGTCGATTTACTAACGACAGGAATAACCGTGATTGGATTTTCCCATAATGGAGTTTGATTGAAATTATGTGTCACATCATTGTTCTTGTTCATTGCTCTGATTTTTGTATGTATACGCCCTGCTATTTTATCGACTTCATTTGCAAGATAGGTAAATGAACCAGGACTCCCATTATTGTTTGTAATATTGAGTTCATTGAAATCAAAGTGTTCAGGGATAAAGGTTACATTTTTATCACCGCATACATAAGTACCATTAGCGGAACAATCACGTGCAGTTGGATCAATAGGATTGTTAATATCTACCGCTGCCCACTGCTGGTCTTTAATACATACATTTATTTTACCAACATCGTCAAACGACAACCCTGCAACTTCGTTACTGACAATACCCGCTTTTTTTGATAGACCGTTAGAGATATTAAAATCAGAGACACCAAAAGAAGATGTCCCATACATCGCAGGGACAGTAGTAGTGTTTCGTTCTATATTATTACGATCATACATCTTTGTGACCATTGACAATACAGTATTGGCATTCGTCACATTATAATCCACCGTATGAATCGTCCCATTATGATTATAGGCATGAATCGTCGTATTATAGTCTTGCGCAGAGCGTAGAAGGTTAGGCATATGAAGATGCGATGAATTGACATCCAAACGATCAGGACGTATAGCGAAATTATCACTTGAACATGTCGGGTTAATATCAAAAGTACACATATAGCACCCTAGATCATTATGATAAAGAGGGTTATAGCTTGGTTCAGATGGATCTGCTACACCATGATTATTTGATGTACACGGCAATCCACCGCCTAGCCCACACCGACTCCATGCATTATCTCCAAATGCCGCTCGATACTGAACTTCTGAGTTTGCACACTGTGCAACACGAGCAAAGTTACCGGTAGTCGAACTGTTTGCAATACATTGTTGACCGTCAACACTCAAGGTAGCGGGATCCACTACAATCACTTTAAAACGGGAATCTTTATGCGCCTTAGACTTAACTTTGATGACTCCAGTGGCTGCGGCGGACGCGTTGCTAATATCGATGACAATCTGCTCACCCACTGCATTCAGTACATTTTCTGTCATCGTACAGGTTCCATCGCTCCAAAAAGGGATAACAGAAAACTTCCAAGTATTATTACTTGGTGTATAGTTTGTCGCTTGACCACCACTATCAAGATGGACTGCTGTTATAGTCACATTCGATTTATCCGAAATTTTTGTTCCAATATATTTTTGAGTGCCGTTATTATAGGAAGCTATTGTTGTAAAAGTATCGATAATATCAGCTGAAGTAGCAGGGGCAGGTGGTGAATAACCATAAAAACTATTAACTGAACCATCACAAGACGACAATATAATTGGATTGGCAGAATAGTCGATCCCAAGTGCTGCATTCACATAAGAAGCTTTATAAATATTACTGTAATTACTGTCTACTGCTTTAACGGTTGCATTGTACTCAAAAACAGCATACGTTGGAAAAGCGGAAGAAGACGAATTAAAATCCCCGCCTTCTGTACTGTTGGCATTTATACCCAGATTTATTTTTCCAAGAAGTGACGTAGTGTTATACTCATATAAATCGTTACCACTACTGTCTGTTGCCGCTGTACGTGTATAAGACGGTGGCATTACTGTTTGATACGTAGGATTACTATTATTATAATTGGCCGAATTCGCAACATATGGAAACAAGTTGTCAAACTGATGCTGAACCTGAACCTTTGATGCTATTTCATTTCCTGTATTTTTAAGATAAACACGTACCGTTAGGTTATCATCCACATTAACCTGAGCACCGACACCGCTGATGTTGGTTGTTCCTTTAAAAATATTTTCGACATAGCAAATATTAGGCTGGTAAAGTTCAGTTGAAAAAGCAACCAATCCAACAAAAGCAATGTCAGCACCATTATTGTATTGCACGTACAGGTTAAGATCTGTTTGACTCTGACTATTATCCATTTTTGAACTGATATCAAACGTATCAATATCCATTAAATGGTGATACATTGAGTTTACATTTGTTCCAAAATAAGAAAATGTATCATTAAAAACGTTGTCAGATGGATTTACTGCATTAGTGAGCTTATCCATAACACCTGTATTTGCATTTAGTATCTCAAAAGAATCACGATTCGCACTTTTATTTCCTCCTCCTGCGTAAAACATCAACTTGGATTCAACTGTTCCGGAGGTAGGGGTCAAAAATCCATCAATATGAATAGGAATATTCATTGGTGTTGTACGATCACCGTTCGTGATGACTTTCATGATTTTAAAGCCATCATACACACTGACATTCTGTAAAGTATAGTTTGGTTCTTCAAACACAACGACTAGTGACCAATTTCCATGATTACCTATGGACCAAATTTCATCAGCCCAATTATCAATAGGATCTTTCATCACTCTCACGTCTCCATCCGTAGATTTAATATCACCCACTGTAAACGTTTTAGCTGCTGACGAATAGCTATTTTTAACTATATCCGTTACATCTTTGAAGCCTTGATAAAAAAATCGATATTCATCACTATCTTCCAAAGAAAAGTGATTCATAACACTTGTGTCATTATGATCAATATCAATCGTATGCTCTGTGCCATCAGGCGTTTTAAACTTTACAATATCATAATCAGTTCCAGCATTTTTAACAGCATTCGCAATAGCATCCGCATTTGCAGGATTACCGATACCACTTTTTAAACCATGGATATGTCCTTGCCAAAGTAATCCAGCCCACTTAATTGTTGCACCCGTAGGGATCTCTAACGTAGCTGATGCTGAATTTAAATTAGACAGCGATGGCTCATTTTGGATATGTTTTGTTTTAGTTGTAAAAGTATTAGTTGGATTTGTAATACATTGATTACTGGCATTTACAGCACACTGAACTGATGCCCCTGTAATATTAAAATCACCTTTTATATTAAATGTTGCAAGTTTTTGAGCTGCATGATTCGTAGTAAATGAACGTTCTGCTTTAAAATAGGTATTATTCCCCCATCCATCAATAGAAAATATAACTAATAATCCAAAAGCGGCCATCAGCCGCGGCAATAATTTATAAGTTCTCATTTCATCCTCCTAGGGATTTTTAGGGCACTGCGCAATTAGGGCTCGGTAGCGTATACGTCTAACGAAAACAGTACGAATCACACTATATCGACCATAAAACCCATATTTTAAAGCCCCATCCCAATCATCTCACTCGATGCTAATGAGAAAGAGCACAACTCGCATCAGTTTATTCCTAAGATAATTAAAAAGAAATTAAGATAACTATTTATTTTGATGACTTCTCATTTATTTTGAAACCCTTATTGACGTTTGCATTTTGTATGTTATAATCAATATCTCTACAAATTAACTTAACTAAGGGGTCACCCATGAACATCTCACTCGTCGGACGCCATATCGAACTAAGCGACGCCAATAAAGAACATATTCTCAATTCTATAGATTCACTTGAAAAATTTCACCTCGATCTCATCAGTGTCAATGCTGTTACCTCTATGAACGAACGTAAAAAAGGGGTAAACATAGAATTTACCATCAACATCGCGGGGAAAAATACCATCGTAATCACACAACGCAGTGATGATCTGTATGCTGCAGTAGACATCGCCATCGATCGTGCTCAAAAAGCTCTTCGTCGCTTACACGAAAGAGAAACTGATCATCGCCATGTCGGCATCAACGAGGCCAAAGCCGCTGCTGCCGCTCCTATCGATCTGCACGCTGTTGGCGAGGGGATGGAGGACGAGATCGTCCCGACAGAACTACTCCTCTACAAACCTCAAGAGGTCGGAGAAGTGATCGAATTGCTCAAAGAAAGCACTAAAGTGTTTGAAGTCTTTATGGATAATGATGGCAAAATGCGCGTTATGTATAAACGTAATGACGGCAAATTTGGACTGTATTAAGCACTTCTCTTTCTTTTCTTTTTATAAAGAAAAGAACCAAAAGAAAATCGCCTCCACAACAAATCGCTGTCGGTACGCCTTCGCACGTATGCGGGCGACCTTGCTTCTTGTGTGTTATGGAGGCCTAATTTATTTTATTTAAACATTCTTTTACTTCTCGCACTATTTCTTCATCTTCTGCCATATCTACCCATCGAAATTTATTACCGCTTTGGAGTCTACCCTCGAGCAAATCACCGCTTTTACGAAATTTTAAATCCAGTGCCGCTATCTCAAAACCGCTCATACAGCTACCAAAGGATTCTAACCTTTCATTTTTACCCGTTGTGTTGGTATACAAATAACAATATCCCTGCAAACCCGTACGGCTGACACGTCCACGTAATTGGTGCAGTGTGGATAATCCCAACCGTTCGGCACCGACGATCACGACGGTAGAGAGACGCGGAAGTGAAATGCCGACCTCTACAACCGTAGTGGCAAGTAAAATCGATCCTGTTTGGCGAAAATCGATCAAGACCTGCTCTTTTTCTTTGTCTTTTCCGTGCGTTACGTAAACATTGTTAAACTTACTCTCCCAATACCCTCGTGCTTCTTCGATGCTTTGGTAGTTAATGCTCTCGCTTTGCTCTACGAGCGGATAGACGATCAAGACTTGATGATCTTGTGCTATTTCTGCGCGTATATGTTCTAACAAGGTAGTAAAATCGTTTTTATGGATGACTTTTGTCGCAATGTTTTTGACAAACGGTGTTTGGACGATCAGACTTACATCGATGTGTGCCGATTCGATCATCGCAAGGGTACGTGGTATAGGTGTGGCTGAGAACTGCAGAAAATGAGGTGCTGTGTCATTGTCGGTGAGTTTTGTGAGAGCATGGCGCTGTGCCGTTCCAAAGCGATGTTGTTCATCCACCATCACGAGCCCACACTCTGGCATAGGACGATGTAAAACCGCATGCGTACCGATGATAAAATCGTACTCCTCTAAGGAACCCTTTTTTGTTGCACTGGTCACCAGTACCGTTTTGAGATGCGGCAGATATTTCTGTGCCTCTTCGTACAGCTGGTTGGCCAAGATCGTCGTAGGTGCCATCAAGAGTGATCGATAGGGTTGCATCAACACAACCGAAGCAAAAATAACCATCGTTTTACCCGATCCCACATCCCCCACGATCATACGGCGTGCGGCATTGGGAGCGCGAAGGTCATGCGCAATATCCGCAATCGCATTTTTCTGATCATGCGTTAGCTCAAACGGGAGGCTTTTCATCCATTCATCTGCACTGCTACTAGAGTGATAATGCGTTGGATGAAATCTGCGTTTATGGCGAAGGCGTCCCATATAATCGTACAGTTCTGCAAATTTAAGGGCATGGAGCTGTTGTTCATTCAGGGGTTTAGGCTGTGTCGGAAAATGAATATCGTATAAGGTTTGCGCAATAGCCTGTGGGATTCCCTCAGAGCATAGTGCCTCAACGGTAACCAACTGTTGTACCAAGCGACGCATTACATCAGCACGCAAGGGCGTTTTATACACAGGGACGATTGTGCCAACTGCTGTGATTTTCATCGGTTGTATGATCTGCCAGCGCCCTTGTTCTAACATCGCTTTACCGCTAAAAAAACCGCGTGTCCCTTTGGGGAACTGATGTATCATGTAGGGTCTTGGAGCGAAGATCACTCCCTCGAGCGTTGCCTCTAAGTTATGGACAAAAAAAGTGATTTTAAGCGTTTTAGGAGTGCGTGCGATGTGTTCAACAGTTGCATCAATAACACACGAAGCGTTATGCGTTAGTTCATGGCTGAGACGACGATCTTCAAAAGATGAGGGGGCGAGTATAGAGAGAGCTGTAACACTGCTCACCCCTAATGTGTGAAGTTTTTTGGCTGTTTCTTCGTTACTTGGTAACAATGGCGTAGCTAAGATTGCGGATTTCACCATGGCGTTTGATAAAGTCATTGAGATCATCCAATGACAACTCACTGATTAGTTTGAGCTCTGCTAGTGAGTGCCCTAATGGTTTTCCACCGTAGTACTCACCAAAAGTTCGCCCAAGACGTTGAGAGAGTGTTTCTACGCGCATCGGTTCTGAACCCAGCATAAATTTTTTCGCTTGATCGAGTTCTGATTGGGTTACGCCGCTCGTGACAAAGGTGTCAATCACTTCGGCAACGGTTTTTTTGGCTTCGGCTTGAGATTCCAGTTTGGTCTGGAGATATCCACTGAAATACGTATGCGTTTTAGCAACACCCAAACGTGAATAAGCAGAATACGCTAACCCGCGTTTAACACGAATCTCTTCCATCATGCGGCTACCAAATCCACTCGAGCCTAAGACGAACATCGCCACACGTGATTTGTAAAACTCTGTATCACCCTCACGCATCGCAAACGGTGCACCGAAATACAAATACGCTTGTTCCGTACTAGGGCGTTTTAAAATGGACTCTTTAGGTGTTTTACGAGGCTCATAGTAACGCTCTTTGGTTTTGGTACCTACGCTAAAGTCTTTGAGTAATTTGGCCACTTTTTCTTTTGCAGTTACTGCATCTATATCACCACCAATAACGATGAGGGCATTCGACAAGACTCTATGTTGAGCCAAAAAGCTTTTGACTTCCTCGAGCTTTAACTGGGCAATCGATTCTTTGGTCCCGATGTTTGGAATGGCCATCGGCGTTCCCTCAAATAAAATCGCTTTGAGTTCATCGGAGGCTACCGTATCAAAATCTGCTTCTTTGCGAGCGATGTCACTCAAGGCTCTGGTTTTGACTTTTGCCAATGTCTCTTCGGTAAGGTTTGGTTCTTTGAGCAATTCTGCCATCAAAGACAGTCCTGTATCCAGCTCTTCTTTGAGTGTGCCCAATTCTATGACAAAGGACTCCTTACCTACGTTGGTACTGAGCTGAATTGCTCGTGCATCCAGTGCATCCGCAAAACCAACGGCTCCGCGTTTGAGCGTCCCCTCGTTCATCATTTTTGCGCTGATACGTGCTAAACCAGCACTTTTACCCTCATCGATACTGCCGCTGCCTGTAAATACCAACTGCATTGATACCAAAGGTAAGCGCTTGTCTTCTTCATGAATAAAAGGGATTTTTACCCCTTTAACGTCTATATAGTCTAAAGTAGTTGCCATTAGTGTCTGCCCTAAAAATAAAATCGTTGCTAAAAGGTGTTTCAAGCAAATTTCTCTAACGTCTCATACGCGGTGTTACGGATAGCAGGGATTTCGCCTATATCATGAATAAGACGTATCATCTCTTCTTTTGCCATACGAAAACCTGCACCCGCACTTCGCACTACGTTTTCTTCCATCATCGTAGAGCCCAGATCATTGGCACCGTACAACAATGCCATTTGACCTACATACGGCCCTTGCGTCACCCATGAGCTTTGGATGTTTTGAAAATTATCCAAGAACAAACGTGAAACTGCCAAAAGACGTAAATAACGGTTGGAGGATTGTTTTTGTATCTCAGGATGTTCTTGGATCAGTTGTGTGTTCATCCCCTGAAACGACCACATGATAAACGCACGAAAACCACCCGTCTCGTCTTGTAAATCACGGATAAGATTCCAATGCTCTACGATCTCTTCGTCGGTCTCAACCGTACCGTACATCATCGTAGCCGTTGACATGATCCCCAGTTTATGCGCTTCACGGTGAACTTCTAGCCATACCGCACTGTCAATCTTTTTAGGTGCGATGATGTCACGTACACGGTCACTGAGTATTTCTGCACCAGCGCCCGGTATGGATGATAACCCTTTAGCATGAAGACGTGATAAACACTCTTGGATCGTGATCTTGGAGACTTTAGCAATGTAGTCCAGTTCGATCGAAGAAAAACCGTGAATCGTGATGGTCGGGTATTTGAGATGGATGTGCTCTACGAGGTCTTCGTACCACTCGATCTTGAGTTTTGGGTGGACTCCGCCTTGGAACAATATCTGCGTTCCGCCGATCTCCAAAAGCTCATCGATTTTTTGATCGATCTCTTCGAATGTCAGGACATACGCATCATCGGCTTTTGGACTGCGGTAAAACGCACAAAACTTACAATCTACCCAACACACGTTGGTATAGTTGATATTACGATCAACGACAAACGTTGTGATCCCTTTTGGATGCAGTTCACGCTTACGCGCGGTTGCCATTTTCCCCAGTTCTTTGAGATCGCCATTATGTATGAGGTCTAATGCCTGTTCTTTGGTAAGTCGCATAGTGGTACCTATTTGTCTTTTGCAATGGCATCAAGAACACCATTGATGAATTTTGGCGATTGCTCACTGCCAAATGCTTTGGTTACTTCAATGGCTTCGTTGATAATCACAGCAGAATCAAGTTCCCCAAACATGATCTCATAAGCACCTAAACGCAAGGTCGCACGCTCGATCGAACCCAAACGATCAAAATCCCAGTCTTTTAGGTGTTTGTCGATTGCTTCATCGACGGGTGTCAAATGTTCCACCACCCCTTTGAAAAGATCAAGTGCAAAATCACGCTGTTTATTACGAATCTTTTTTTCTTCTAGAATCTCATCACTAAAATCAAGAATACTTTGATTGCCTAAATCATAAGCGTACAACAGACTTACAACAGCCATACGGGCTTGATGTCGTGTCGCCATTACGCCTCCATCGCTTCATAAAGGTCAAGTAATTCGATAACAACCGTCATCGCTTCGAACCCTTTGTTACCCGCTTTTGTACCTGCACGCTCGATGGCTTGCTCAATCGTATCCGTAGTCAGTAGACCAAACGATACCGGTTTTTTATGTTTAAGACTCACGGTTGCGATACCTTTGGTAGCTTCTGCTGAGACATAATCAAAATGAGGAGTCGAACCACGGATAACCGCACCCAATGCACACACGGCATCGTATTTTCCGCTGTTTAGAAGCTGATCGATGACCATCGGAAGTTCAAATGCACCCGGGGCAAGAACATGGGTCAAATCGTTATCATCACCACCGTGACGTGAGAAGGCATCTTTTGCCCCTTCTACGAGTCTGTCAACGATAAAATGGTTCCATCGTGTACTGACAATCGCTACTTTTTTTCCGGCACGAACGCGCAAGTTTCCTTCGATAAGTTTCATTGTGTTTATCCTTTTATTGCATCTAGTTTTAATAATGTCTCTGTGAGTGTACTTAATTGCTCTAATGTTAGCATATTTGGACCGTCACTCAAAGCGCATGTCGGATCAAAATGGGTCTCAAAGAAAAATCCATCCACTCCAACGGCTGCTGCTGCACGTGCCAGATGAGGGACCATCGAACTGTCTCCCCCTGTTTTACCGCCGCCGATACCCGGCATCTGAACCGAGTGAGTCGCGTCAAAGATAACGGGAGCAAATTGGCGCATAATGTGTAATGAACGCATATCGACTACCAAATTACCGTATCCGAAACTCGATCCGCGTTCGCACAAAAAGACCCCATGTTTTTGGGATGCTTCGTAGCTTAGTTCATCACATCCGCGTGTTCTGAGTACTTTCATTACGGAGTACTGCATGTCACTAGGGGTCATAAACTGACCCTTTTTGATGTTCACAATTTTATCGGTTTTTCCCGCAGCTACGAGTAAATCGGTCTGACGACACAAAAAAGCAGGGATTTGAAGCATGTCCACTACCTCAGCGGCTATTGGAACCTGATAGCTCTCATGAACATCGGTGACGATCTTGAATCCAAAGTCTTCTTTAACTTTTTGCAATAGTCGTAAACCCTCTTGCAGTCCTGGTCCGCGGTAGCTCTCCAAAGAAGTACGATTTGCTTTGTCAAAACTGGATTTAAAATAAAAATCAAACCGCGGATCGTTGTGATAACGCTCAAGTTGTTTGGCAATTTTAAAAAGATTTTCTTCACTTTCAATTACACATGGTCCCGCCATCAATACCATAAAAAGCTCCTATGTGTTTAATGACGTATTGTACTTGCGATTAGATTAAAATCCCATTCGACATGTACGTTTGTTTTGCGGGATAAGTTCTACCCCTTTTGCGCATTGACGATGTAGGAGATAACGGTACCCACGCATGATTATCGCTTTGATAACATACCCTACTACACCGCTAAAGCGTATCCAGCCCAACAGTGAAACACTCGCATAGTTTCCACCAAGGGCAATCATCATCCCCTTAAGCTTGATATTCGAAGGGCTCATCGGATTTCCTTGAATCAGTGCTAGGATATTCATAGCGGCACTTAACCCACTGGCTTCTGCACCTTGTGCTGTAGGAGGGACCAGTTTTCCCTCGAGATCATGAAGCTCTGCAATATCCCCTGCCGCAAAGACCCCATCATACTCCACCACGCGCATATACTCATCGACGATCAACTGGGATTTTTTGTTTTTCGCTACTTTCATCCCCTCCGTCAATGTCGAAGCAACAATCCCACCGGTAAAAATCATAAAATCAAAACAAACAGCTTCACTTCCGTTAAGAGTAAGCGCGTGTTCTTGTACCGAGGTAATACGTGAGTGATTAATAATATTGACCCCTAGCTGAATCAACCGTTTAGTCGCGTGTTTGATCAAATATTCTTCCATCCCTTCCAAGACTGTCTCATGTGGAATGATCAAGAAAATATGGATATTGTCGCATGTGAGCGTATTGTCTTTGTGAAAAACACGGATATAGTTGGCCATCTCTGCGGCAATCTCAACACCGCTAAGTCCACCGCCGCCGATGACGATGTTAAAAGGCTCAGCACACCATCCACCCTCACTCTCCATACGTTGATACAAACGCTGTTCAAATTGCTGTTTAAAGGATAATGCACTTTGTAATGTCTTGACCCCATGAGAATATTGGCGTAATCCTTCGGTCCCTCCATTGTACGCTGTACGGCTTCCTGTACACAATAGTAAATAGTCATACGAATGCCCTGAGATATTGCCTATAATGTGCTTGGCTTCGTAATCCACTTCTCGTATCGTGTCTTTAATATAGGTCACATGATTACCGTAACTCAGACAAAGTGCGACCAGGTCAATCATCACACGCGTCATTGAACATTCATTGGCAATAAGCTCGTAGGCTTCTGTCTGTAAATAGTGATACGGATGTTGATCGATCAGGACAACATCACACTCACCCCAAGCAGCCAAAGTCTTTAGGGCCTGTACACCAGCATAACCCCCACCCACTATAATAACGCGTTTACGTGCCATACTAAATTCCTTATGAGAATGCTATTAAAAAAGATTATATCATTTTATCGAATTATTGTTCACCACACTCGTTGCACATACCACGGCAGAACTAAACGCCCATTGGAAATTATACCCGCCAAGCTCACCTGTCACATCTACTGTTTCACCGATAAAATACAACCCTTTGACTTTCGTGCTTTGCATCGTATGTGGTTCAAGCTCTTCGCATGCCAGTCCTCCCCGACACACTTCGGCTTTGGTCAGTCCAAAAGTTCCTGAGGGTGCCATTTTATAATTTTGGATCAAAGAAAGTTTTGAGCGTTCGTCTACATTTAATCGGTTACACGGTTTGTCTTCCAATCCAATCGCTTCCAAAAAGGCTTTGCTGAATCGTTTGGGCAACGGCAATCCGGTACTGAGCAATTTTTTTTCGTTTTCAAGACTCTTCAAATCAAGATCAGGACAAAAGTTAATACTAATCTCACCACGATGCCAATACAGCGATGCCGACAGCACTACAGGACCGCTGATTCCTTTGTGCGCGAATAAAAGATCTTCGTCCAATATTTTGCCCGCGACCATAATACGAGCTTTAACGCTTACGCCACTGAGCTCTTTCATCCAAAACTCTTTGGGTTGTAACGTCAATCCAACTAATGCGGGAGCGAAGGGAATAATAGAGTGCCCATACTCCTGCGCGATTTTTAGACCGATGTCACTGGCACCCAGTGCTTTGTAGCTTGCACCGCCCGTTGCTACCACTACGTGTGAAGCGCTAAACTTTGCTTTGTCCGTAGTGACGATAAACGGTGAATTTCCCTCAACTGACACAATATTGTGCCCCATAAGCATCTCGCTTCCGCGTGATTTTTCCAATAAAATCGAAATAACCTCATCCGAACTTTTGGGACAAAAATAATAACGCTCTTTACGTATGACGGGACGAAGCCCGCCATTATGAAAATACCGTAACAATGCTTCTTTGGAAAACACACCCAGCGCATGAGAGACCAGCGATTCTTTTCCCAAAAAATGGCTCGCGTTTACTTCAACATTGGTCAGATTGCATTTTCCACCGCCTGAGGCTTTGAGTTTGAGTGCGGGCTTCATATTGCCCTCTATGAGTGCGACTTTTAACGAACTCTTTTCGCGCAGCTGCGCCGCGCACATGAGTCCACTTGCCCCTGCTCCTAAGATGATGACATCAAAATGCCTCACCGCTTCACCAGCCGTAGTGCCAATAATAAAAAGAGGGTTCCGACAACCGTAACATTTGTTAGTGTGATCGTTTTATGACTCATCAGATAATGGATCGCGATGAGCACCACTGCAATATAGACCAGTTTATGCCATGACCGAAATTTTGCAAACAATTTTTTGCTTGAGGTGAGTGCCATCAAGAATAAAATTAAAAAAGCACCCATACCAAAAGCGATAAACGGTTTAGTCATCACTTCATGCTGTACACCAAACAGATCAAACTGCTGATCGATTCCAATAAACATCAACGCATGGATCAACGCGTAAAAAAAGGCAAACAGTCCCAATAAACGGCGATATTTTAGAAGATTGATCCCGATGTAACTGCGCAACGGTGTGACTAACAGTGTTAGTGCCAAGAGCCACAAAGCACTGTTTCCCACAAGGTCACTCAAAAATTTCAACGGGTCGGTAGGTGTTCTCGTCAATACCAGATGAACATACCCTTCCAAATACACCAAACCATCATACAGCCACTGCGGATGAAATTCAACACTAAACCGTAATGCCGCATAAAGAAGCGGTAACAGCGCCCCTAGCCAAATCAACACTCGCAAAATCAAACCTCTTTTAAAAAAACTTGCGTAAGTTTACGCCTTTATACATATGAGCCACCTCTTTTTCATACCCATTGAACATCAATGTATCTTGTTTGAAAAAACTCCCCAGAGGGCGCTCACGTGCCTGCGACCATCTAGGGTGATCCACGGTAGGATTGACATTTGCAAAAAAGCCGTATTCTTTGGGTGCCATATCATTCCATGTTGTATGCGATGGAGTTTCTCTGAGTGTAATGCTCACAATACTTTTGATACTTTTAAACCCATATTTCCACGGGACGACCAGACGTATCGGTGCACCGTTTTGAGGTAAAAGCTCTTTTCCGTACAAACCTACCGCCAATAACGTCAAAGGGTTCATCGCTTCATCGATGCGTAATCCCTCGCGATAGGGAAAGCTAATGCTGCCAAAGCTCTCCCGTTGTGCCGGAAACTGTTTGGGGTCAAACAGGGTTTGAAATTCCACAAATTTGGATTTAGACGTCAACCCCACGTGTTTGAGTACCGAAGCCAGAGGGATACCAACCCAGGGTACCACCATCGACCACCCCTCAACACAGCGAAAACGGTATATACGCTCTTGCGCAGGGATGAGTTTCAGTAACTGGTCAATATCCAAAGTCACTTTTTTTTGAACTTCTCCGCCGATGCTCATCGTCCATGGTCGTGTTTTTAAATTTTTAGCCAAACGTGCCGGGGATTCTTTGTCGGTTGAATACTCGTAAAAATTGTTATACGTGGTAATCTGATCAAACGACGTCGGTTTTAATCCTCTGCTGGTTTTCTCCCGTTCATAATTCAATGCTCCAAACAACGGCGTAGCTGCCAATGCTACTGCCGATGCCGCTAGCTTCATGAGCTCTCGACGTTCTTTATAAACACTCTCAGGCGTAATCTCATTTGAAGGGATAGTTTTGGTGTAGTTATGACGTATAAGCATGGTAAAACTCCAGTTGGCTATAATAGCACTAATAATATCCAAGGGTTGGTAAATGGCAAAAAAACTTCACATCGTTTCACTGGGTTGTACGAAAAATCTTGTTGATACCGAAGTCATGTTGGGACGGTTACAAGAATATCAAATGACGGACGACAGTACCGAAGCCGATGTCATCATCGTCAACACCTGCGGATTCATCGATGCCGCAAAACAAGAGTCACTCAATACGATTTTCAATCTAAATGAAGGACGTAAAGAAGATTCCCTTTTGGTAATGGCAGGATGTTTAAGCGAACGCTACCAAGAAGATTTGGCCAAAGAGCTTAAGGAAGTCGATATCTTCACAGGTGTTGGCGATTACGACAAGATCGATGAGCTTTTAGCCCTCAAACAAAGCCGTTTTACCCCTCAAGTCTACCTTATCGATGGTGCTGAGCGTGTGGTTACGGGTTCCACCTATCATGCGTATATCAAACTATCCGAAGGGTGTAATCAACAGTGCAGTTTTTGCGCCATTCCTTCGTTTAAAGGGAAGCTAAACTCCCGTAGTTTGGACAGTATCGCCAAAGAAGTGGAAGGATTGGTTGCAAAAGGATATTATGACTTCACCTTTATTTCTCAAGATTCCAGTTCATATTTACGTGACCAAAACGTCAGCGAAGGGCTTATTCATCTTATCAAACGTATCGAACTTATCGATGGTGTAAAAAGTGCGCGTATCTTGTATCTTTACCCATCTACTACAACACTAAAACTGATCAAAACCATTGCTGATTCACCTGTTTTTCAAAACTATTTTGACATGCCGATCCAGCATATCAATGATGAGATGCTTCGCATCATGAAACGTGGTTTTGGAAAAGAAAAAACGATTGAACTTCTTAATGCCATGCGTAGCCTTCCTGGCTCTTTTATCCGCACAAGTTTCATCGTAGGACACCCGGGTGAAACACCCGAAATGTTTGACGAGATGGCCCAATTTGCTGCGACATTTGGCTTTGATCGTATCAACATATTCAGTTACTCTGATGAAGAAGGGACCAGTGCTTATAAGTTCGAGGACAAAGTTCCTGCAAAAACCATCAACGAACGTGCTAAAAAACTGGGAGATATCGCTTCTGCTGTAGAAGTAGAGAGTCTCAATAAGCTAGTCGGTACAGACATTCTTCTAGTCATCGATGGCGAAAGTGATGAACACGAATTCCTATTGAGTGCGAGTGCACTTCTATGGGCTCCCGATATCGATGGTGAAATTTATGTCAATGATCGTGAAATCGAGGGAGAGCTGACCTACGGAAAAGTTTATTGTGCCCGTATTACAGAAATTATTGACAAGCACCCATTGGCTACAATCACGGGCGATGCTTAATCTTTTACATCTAGATCTTCTCAAGCAAGGAAAAGCCCTTCTTGCCTTTTCAGGCGGGGTTGATTCAACCGCTCTTTTTTATCTTCTACGTTCTCATAATATCACTTTTGATATTGCTCATGTTAACTACCACACCAGACCCTCAAGCGATGAAGAAGCCCAAAGTGCTGAAGATCTGGCTCTAACTCATAATCTTCGCTGCTATACACACTCCTGCCGTTTGGAAGGTAAAAACTTCGAGCACCGTGCTAGGGAAGAACGCTATACTTTTTTAAACTATCTTGTGCAAAAGTACGGCTACACTCATGTTCTCACCGCCCATCAGCTTAACGACCGGCTTGAATGGTTAATGATGCAGTTTTGCCGTGGTTCAGGATTACCAGAGCTTCTTGGTATTCGTTCCATAGATCACAGAGATGACATGACACTCATACGACCTCTGCTCGAACATGACCGTGATAGTATCGAAGCGTATTTAGCCAAACATAATCACTCCCATTTTATCGATGAAAGCAATAACGATGATCGCTATACTCGCAACATCTTTCGCCGTCGCTTCAGTACTCCGCTGATGCAAGAATACCGTGAAGCCATCAAACGCAGTTTTCGATATTTGGAAGAAGACAATGCAGCACTCATTGAAGAGGTTTGTGTTGAACGCGTAGACGAACTTTATTATTTTTCCAATCCCAGAAACACTCATTCACTCATCCTTGCAGTAGACAGTATTTTAAAATCGCTGGGACATGTCATGCGCGGAAATGAAAAAGAGTTGTTGAAACAGGAGAAATCACTGATCGTAGGTCGCACCTATGTGGTCACTATCGAGGATAATTATACGTATATCATCCCCTATATCGCCGAAGAAAGCATGAAAAAAGAGTTTAAAGAAGAGTGCAGAATACAAAAAATTGACCCTAAGATGCGCGGCTATCTAGCCACTCACCCTAAAGCGTATGAGGCTATACGTCGATTAAAAGACGCTCCAAGACCTCTTCGATACGACTGACACCCACGATTTCCAAAGCGCTTTTCACTTCATCAGGAATATCACTCAAATCACGCTCGAAATTTTTCTGCGGGATGAGGGCTAAAATCATGCCAGCACGGTGCGCGGCAATGAGTTTTTCTTTGAGCCCGCCAATAGGAAGAACATTACCACTCAATGATACTTCTCCTGTCATTGCGATATCGGCGCGTACTTTTTTATTACTCAAGATCGAAGCAATGACCGTACACATCGCGATACCGGCACTCGGACCATCTTTTGGTGTGGCACCATCAGGTACATGGATATGCAAGTCAAAGCGTTTATACACTTCACTCGCATCTACCAGAACATCCGTCTCACGTTCAGCTGTACTTAGAGGAATGACCGAATGGTCCACAGTCACCTTGCCCGTATCAATCAGTGTCTTGACCACAGACAGTGCAATGCGCGCCGATTCTTTCATCACCTCACCCAAACTTCCAGTAAGCTGTAACATCCCTTTACCATTGATACGAATCGCTTCAATTTTGAGAACATCACCACCAACTGCCGTCCATGCAAGACCATTTACCACACCAACACGATTGACGTGATCCGTTTTCTCAATCTCAAAGACGGTTTTTTCCAAAAAGTCTTTGAGGTTTTTAATACTGACGTTGATTTTCTCTGACTCTGGATTTTCTAAAATCCGTTTGGCACTTTTGCGCACAATATCTGCGATACGGCGACGAAGATTTCGTACCCCTGCTTCTCGTGTGTGTTTTTCAATGACTTCTGCCAATGCTGTTTTAGAAATAGAGAGTTCTCCCGCTTTGAGCCCATGTTTTTTCAGCTCTTGCGGGATCAAATACTGTTTTGCTATTTGAAACTTCTCTTGTGGCGTATACGAACTAACCGGAATGAATTCCATACGATCACGTAACGGTCCTGGAATTTTACCCGCATCATTTGCGGTTGCGATGAAAATGGCTTTGCTCAAGTCGAGATTAAAATTCAAATAGTAATCTCTAAAATGGCTGTTTTGCTCTGGGTCCAAAATCTCTAACAATACCGCTGTCGGATCACCGCGATTGGACTTGGCCACTTTATCGATTTCATCCAAAACGATGACTGGATTCATCTTTTTAGCTTCGATCAATCCTTGGACAATACGCCCGGGCATGGCTCCCACGTACGTACGGCGATGTCCCCGCAGCTCATTGACGTCTTCCAATCCCCCCAAAGCAACACGAATCAATGGACGCTTTAATGCAACCGCAATCGAATTGGCCAATGATGTTTTACCCACACCAGGTGGTCCTACGAAACACAAAATCGCTCCACGTCCCTCTTTATCCCCCATACCACGTAGTTCTAAAAGCTCTTTAACGGAAAAATATTCCAAAATACGCTCTTTTGGTTTACGAAGAGAAAAGTGATCTTTATTAAGCTGTGTTTCTACCTCATGTACATGAAGCGCTTTTTTAGCCTCTTCCCCGTAAGGAATATCCAACACCCATTCCAAGTAGGTTTGTATCACTCCTGCATCTGCACTGTCTGGATGCATACGGGCAAAACGTTCTAACTGCTTATTGATCTCTTTGTAAGCATCTTCGTGCATTTTAGCTTTTTTACTCTCAAGCTTTTTACGAAACTCTTCGATCTCTTCATCACGATGCGTATCGGTACCAAGCTCTTTTTGAATCTGCTTGAGCTGTTCTTTGAGGAAATATTCTTTGTTCACCTTTTCAATACGCGTATGTACTTTCGAACGAATCTCTTTTTGCAATCGTGCCGCTTCTGTCTCTTCAATGAGCTCATCAATCAGTATCAAACAACGCTTTTCAGGATCACGTTCAATAAAGAGCGCATAGGCATTCTCTTTTTTGAGCTTAATCGAGCTACAAATCAGATCGATAATACGATTATGTTCATGATTTTCTTCAATCGTACGTAGTAAGTCTGCGGGAAAATAATTGCTGACTTGCGATAATGCACGTACTTTTTCACGTAATATTTCGAGAATAGCATCCATTTTTAAGTTACTGACTTCTTGTGAAGTAATAATATCAACATGTGCGCGTAACGGATTATCATTGCTAAACTCCATGATATGACCGCGTGCAAGACCTTGAAACAAAATTTTAATACGCCCATCTGGAAGGACTACTTTACGCATAATAGAGCCAATAACCCCTGCATCATACACCGATGCACCGTCACGTTGACCCTCATGATCCGGCTTAACCGGGCATACGATCACCAAAGAATTATTTTCAATCGCTTCGGTTGCAGCGGCTATGTTTTTTTCATCGTTTAAAAAAAGGGGAGAAATCATAAAAGGGTATAAAAAAAGATCGTCTTCCGCAATAACCGGTAAAACGGTTGGAAATGGGCTGTAATTACTAAGTTGCATTATATAAATCCTATAATTAATGTATCTATTGTGCCTCTATAAGAGACATAAATATTTTAGAAAGAAGGGATTAAGAAGTCATACCACGACGTTTCTTTTGAAGTTACCGGTGACACTTTGGCAGAAGCATTAATATCATCGTCCATTGAAACGACACTACGAGTTTGTGGAATCATAAATTCATACCAACTGCTAGTTCCATCTCCTTCAAACATTCCACGGTACCATGGTACTTGCGCCGCTTCTATTTCAGAAGAATTAATCCATGTAACAGGAGCAATATCACGATAAAAAACCGCCCCTTTTGGTTTTCCCAATCGATCATATAAGGCTGCAATTTGATCATTCAATGTCGCCTTTGCCAACTCCAACTGCGTCTCCATAGTATTGACTAAGGGCATATAGATTGAATAAGGGTAGTTTTGCTTAAAAGCCAGTGCTCCTTTTAGTGTTTCGTCAATCAACCCCTGATCTCGTCCAGGATGAGGAAGTGCTAAAAACTTAGCTTTTATTTTCAAAAACTCCGAGTACTCTTTACCTGCACCCGTTGCGTAGCGGCGATTGTACTCGTCTAAAAAATGTTCCGCAAGCAAATACTCTTCGTACGCCATGTGTGCTTGTGCCATAATCAAGGTTCCCTCATTCAATAATGGAGAAGCCACATGCTCACTTTGCAATGAACTAAAATAGCCATCTGCTTTTTCTAAATTTCCATCCGCAACAGCAGTAACCATTTTTCCGTACCAATAATCAGCAGGCTTGTTGTATTCCTCGACCTCTTTTGAGCATCCGCTTAAAAAAAGTATACTCACTACTGCCATAATTACGATTCGAATCATCATTTATCGTGTCCATTTTCTGTTAAGTTAGAACCATTTTACCAAAAAGAAATTAATATAAAGTAGCTATTTACCCAAGATCTCGGGTGAATATTCACTCTATATGACTTTTTTTATAGTTCATGTGTTAAAATCGTGAACAATCCTTAACTTTGTGAGGCTATTATGCAGTTTACTCTACAACTTCCAATGCTTGGTTTCGAGTCGGTGACTCATATGGAACTTAAAAAAATTGATGACATTTTTATGCGTCTTGAAAGCGTGGATGACGGCCCTTCATTTACCCTTATCAATCCTTATGCTTTACGTGAATATTCTTTTGATATCCCGACATCGTTGCAAGCTGCAATGCAGATCACTGAGACTACCAATCTACTCATCTTTAATATTGTTATTTTAAGCAGTACCATTGAAGACTCAACTATCAATTTTGTCGCTCCCTTGATTTTTAACACTGACAATCAAAGTATGGCGCAAGTCATCATCGATAACCGTACTGATTTTGCAATTGCTGAACCTATCCGCAACTATCTCAAAGGTGACGCCAATGAATAAACCACTCATTACGTTTATCGGCAATGGAAAAATGGCTCTTTCCATTGCTAAAGGGCTAGAAGAGACTTATTCGATTGAAGTTATAGGACGCACTAAAGAGAAACTGGATCAGTTTGAAACTGCTCTAGGGTGCAGTATTCAAAAAACACTTTATGAAGAATCAAACTGCGAGAGAAAAACGATTATTCTATGTGTCAAACCGTATAATCTTCCCGAAATCTCAACCCGTTTACGTGGTAAAGCAAAAGCTCTTTACTCCGTACTAGCAGGAACACCGTTGTCCTCACTGCACTCTATCAGTGCTGTAAGCTATGTACGCGCAATGCCAAACCTTGCTGCTGAAGTGAGTCTGTCTATGACATCACTTGTGGGGGATGCTTCTTTGAAAGAGGAAGCGGTTGCATTGTTTACTTCAATCGGTAAAACCTTATGGCTTGGAAGTGAAAAAGAGCTTGATATTGCAACTGCTCTTGCGGGCAGCGGCCCTGCTTATCTGACTCTCATAGCAGAAGCCCTATGTGATGGTGCCGTACGTGAAGGGCTCAAAAGAGACGATGCTATGAGCCTCATGCGAGGACTTTTCCAGGGATTTGGAACACTCATTCAAACCTCTCATCCTGCGTTACTCAAAGACAATGTGATGAGTCCAGGAGGGACAACTGCTGCAGGCTATGGAGCACTCGAAAAGTTTGGCGTACGTCACGGATGCATGGAAGCTATCCGTTTGGCATACGAAAAGGCTAAAAGTTTTAAATAGCGTTACGATGAACTTTCATCGTGAAAGATGATTTGATTCTATCCCCTTCACGCTCAAAATAAATAGGAAAATTAACCGCAATAATCCAGTCACTTGTGTTGATCTTCTCAAGGAACTGATAAAAGATCTGCGGTGATGTAATCTTCGTAGTAGCATTTACTTCATAGACTTTAAATGAGCCGTTATGATCTCCCATCTCTATTTCTGTTAAATAAAGGTCTTCAAAGTCTTTATGATTGTTTTTTGTGAATTTCTTTGGATCAAACGCCGTACTAAATGCTGTCATCGTATGCGCATTTTTGCTCTTTAACGTTTGCAATTTTTCTTGTGCTTTATCGTATTTTGCTTGTTCTCTTGCAATTAACTGCTGCTCTTTTTTACTTTCCAAGCGTAATGTACGATACTCTTTACCCTTAGGAATCAAGAAAAAAACGGAGAAAATCACAATACCTGTAAAGAGAAATAACGATATAAGTACCAGATACAAGGTCCGGTGATTTTTGCGTTTACTCATTCAATCACCTCTACTTCAGTCGAATCATCATCCAAATAATTCGTCGATGTAAAACGATACCAGCCATTTTTATCTGGGTAATAGCTCGTATAGGTTCGATGAAAAATAGAGCGTAAAGGGGCTTGTAATAAAAATTCATACGTCTCTTTACTGGGAGTAATTCCCGAGAGGACTAACGACTTTTCCCCTAGTTCTGCCCGTGTCAATGTTATTTTATCGGGAACCAGATCAAAAAGATTACGAATACTATCTCTCATCACGATGTTATTGGTGGCGATATTCTCGTGTGTCCCAACTGCTATTTCGACATTTTTAATATTTATTTCTACACTACGAGTATTCTCATTTAACTTTTCTATTCTTGTTCCTATAGTCGCATGTTGGGATTTGAACTCATAGGTCTTATAGCTCAAAAATACATACGTCCCTACAACCATTGCAATACTCACCATAAAGAAAAATACAGCAAGCTTAAGCTCACCACTGATAACTTTTTTAGCGCGAGGGGTAATTAGACTGTGTTTCAACGTCCCTCCTCCTCTTGAATTGCAAGTGCATTCATCGTTTCAAGAATATCAATTTTACGTACTAAAACATTCAAAAACAGTTCTTCTTCTAAATAACGTTTTAGTTCTTCACTGTTACCTTGAGAATCCGCTATACACACTGTTTCAACAAAACGGTCACGGCAATCTTCCGTGCTGTAAAACTGTTGCAATGCCTTTTGAATGTAATTAAAGTGCCCATAATCCTCTGCAGAATCATCCATAGTCCCTTTAATCATCGAGTGTTCTTTAGACAAACGCTTCTCTTCATTCGTAGGCATGTCTTCACTAAACTCATGAACTTCTTCAAGTTCATTAAGGTCATCAATATCACTCAAAGAATCTAAATCATCAATGATATCAAGATCTTCAAGTCCCTCAATATCATCCAGGTTAATCAGCCCGTCTTTGTCCTCTTCTTCATCCACATGTGAGGTAAAATCCATGGGCAATGTTTCTGATGAATCTTCCATGACAGGACTTTTTTGCTGCGCATAATAATGGGCATACTCAAGTGTACCACTATCAAAAATGGCAACCGCAAAGATACCAGGCATCGAAAATGCATACAGTCCAAAGGTATCCTTGATCTTATCTGCAAAAGAGTGCTCGAGAATGGAAAATGGAGAAAAAATAAAATCAAGACCTACTACGTTATAGTCATACATTATCGAATGCAAATCATCCAAAGAAGCATAAAGGGTCCATGTTTTATTTCGACACACTTCACTTACGCGTGTATCGTCACTGTGCTGAGTCTTTGCGTTATTGCCGCAGCCTCTATGTGCACCTTGGTGGGCTTGAGTATTTAGGGTACTGATGTAGTAGATAGGAGAAGCATCGATAGCTTCTTGAATGTAACGATTCATCGCAGTTGAAGGTTCACTTCCCTCAAAATGGCGGTGTTCTTTATACAAAACTTTTTTGTTTTTAAGAGCAACCGTTAATATTTCATGACCCTCTTCAACAGGGACAATGGAAACAAATATTTTTTGAAATAGTCGCTCTAGCACTCTTTATCCTCTGTTTTGTGACATAAAGGGTGCGACTTGAGGTAATGATCCATTTTCAACGCATTTCCCAACTTGGTATAAATCTGTGTGGTTGCCATACTCGAATGACCTAGCAATTCGCTAACATCGGCAATCCTGGCGTTATTGTTTAATAATTCCGTTGCGTATGCATGTCGAAGCTGGTGAGGGGTAACATGCAATCCAACCTCTTTAAAAACCTTCATAATGGAGTATCTTAGACTATTTTCGCTTAATTTTACTCCGTTTGACTCAAAGAGAAATTCCCCTTCGCCCATTTGAGCTTTATACTGGTTGATTGCTTCATACACGTATGCCAAAACCGGAACATCACGCTCTTTAGACCCTTTACCCATTACCCGGCACCACTGTTCTCCCACAGCTGCTGTGCGTAACATTGCCAATTCACTGATTCGCAGTCCCATGGTATACAGCATTAAGATGGCTAAGCGCTCCATCATTGGGGCCTGGGAAAGTGCGCTTAAAATATGGTCATGGGAGACTGGCTTTGGAAGTGTTTTAGGAACTTTTATACTCTCATCAGCTTTTAAAAAAACCGTCATCCCCTGATCGCGAAGATATTTAACAAAACTGCGAACCGCACTTAACTTACGCGCAATTGTTTTGGCTTTAAGCACCGAAATTTTTAGCCGTAAAGGGATCAGATTAATGTGAATCTCTTCTCCTATAGACTCGATATCAGCGTATTGAATCATCTGCGTTATAGACTCATCATAGCTGCTAATGGTCAAAGAAGAGTAGCCTTTAAATCCCTCACAATGTTTAAGAAATGCTTCTTTTTTGTGATGTAAAGCAATCATGTCAGGGCATGAAGCATCAATGCTTTATGCAATAGTTCTTTTGCTTCATTTATCTCTAATCCCATCAGATCGATCGGCTCAGAAGCATAAAAATTCAGCACTCCAAATGGCTTTGGAATCACAAAACGATCCCAACTCCCAAGCTGCCAATAGGAGCTTGGAACACAACTGTAGACAATCACCTTGGCTTGACGTTTTTGAGCCATAATCACAACCCCGTCACTCACCGTATAACGAGGTCCTTTTGGACCATCAGGAGTAATGCCTATATCGTACCCCTCTGCTAAGGACTTCAACCCTTGGATCAATACTTTTGCACCGCCACGAGTAGTGGAACCGTGAATCGTCCCTAAACGAAAAAACGTCATGATACGTGCAATGATCTGTCCGTCGAAATGATCACTGATCAATACTTTTGCTTTGGGTGTCTTTCGAAATTGATAATAAAGATACGGCTGAAGCAGCAAATCACCGTGCCAAAAAGCAAAAACAACGGGCTCTTGCGGAATAACTTGAGGCATATGAAACTGTTTTCGTGAGGTAAAATAAATAAAGCGAATAAGAAATGCCCCGATAAAAGGGACTAATGTAAGAGCAAGGGTGCGTAAAAAACGTTTACGCAAGGATTTCTCCGTATTGAACCATACGGGAAACCTCTGTGATCTTTACTTTAACGATTTGTCCAAGTAACTCTTCGCTTCCCTTGACTTTGATCATGATGTTGTTATCACTGCGTCCTGCTACATAACCATCATTTCGAAGCTCTTCAAAATAGACCTCTACGACTTTTCCAAGATTGGTCACCTTGAGGTCATCCAAAATAGAATCGTGATACGCTTGAAGGGTATTTAAACGTTCAGATCCAATTTCCGAGTCAATAATATTAGTAAAGGACTCCGCTTCGGTCAGAGGCCTTGGAGAGTATTTAAAACTAAATACCTGTTCAAAACGCACCTTTCGTACCACATCCATCGTGTGTTCAAAATCTTCATCGCTCTCACCTGGGAAAGCGACAATAATATCGGTACTGATACTGACATCCGGAACCATCGCGCGCAGCTTTTCAACACGGTTCAAAAACCATTCTTTGCTGTACCCACGCTTCATTGCTTTGAGGATCTCTGTTGATCCGCTTTGCAGAGGCATGTGCATCGACTTACAGATCTTAGGATTTTTGGCAAACTCTTCGATAAACTCATCGTCCATATGAAGCGGATGAGGAGAGGTAAATCGAATCCGTTCTACTCCCTCAACGGCACTTACACGACGGAGCAGTTCCGTAAAATTGACCTTATCGTGCTCACCTGAAAAACGGCGTCCGTAGTTGTTGACGTTTTGACCCAGTAAAAAGATCTCTTTAACACCGTTTTGAGCTGCTTTTGCAGCTTCCGCCACGATCAAATCTGAGGGAATCGATATCTCTTCTCCGCGTGTTTTTGGGACGATACAAAACGTGCACTGTTTATCGCACCCAATAGAGATGTTGATATACGCTTTATGCCCGCTGGTGCGAAAATCTTTGAATGCAAACTGGGATTCATCGTAGTCGATGTCAATTTCTACTGCTTTGTCTCTATGGATAACATCTGTGATTTTTGAGACATTACGTGCTCCCAGTACAAAGTTGACATAGGGAGCTTTTTTGATGATCTCTTTACCCAAATGCGATGCCGTACATCCAGTAACGCCGATTTTTGCACCCTCTTTTTTAAGTCGGTTAAAAACACCCAATTCTGAAAAAAGTTTGTGTACCGGTTTCTCACGAACCGAACAGGTATTGATCATGATAAGATCCGCTTCACTTGCATCGCTTGTAAGCTCATACCCCTCATGCGCATTGAGCTCGGCGATCATGTGCTCTGAATCGCGAACGTTCATCGCGCATCCCAGAGTCTCAATAAAAAGCTTTTTAGACATTATAAAATGTGGACCTCATACATGTATTCATTCGCAGAAAGTCCAAAACGAACTTCACGCATGTAAAAGCTTTTTCCAATACCTTCAAAATGGTCTTGCAATGCCAAAAGATCTTTGTGAGAGTTTTCGCGGTCAAAATAAAAGATCAAAGAGTTGCTCTTCTCAACCATCTCTGTCATTTTTTTGAGGTCGATTTTTTTCGGTTTAGCATCGGTGTCGTTGCGTGCTACTTTAAGTTCCATGTGTCTACCCCTTGTATTATTTGAGTTCTTGATTAATAGGGGATTATATCGGTGTTACAATAAATATCCCATTAAGTGAATTTGGTGTATAATCACACTTCTTCATAAAAAAGCTCCCTTTATTACTCTTTATTTTTTATGATATACCCTAAACAAGGACATTCCCATGGAAAATATTTTAGACATTATTGATTCAATAGCCAATGAAAAAGGGCTAAGCCAAGAGAATGTAAAAGAGGCCATCAAGACCTCTTTTATCCAAACAGCAAAACGTATCATCAACCCAACTTTTGCATTTGAAGCAGATATTGATGACGACATAAAAGGTGTTAAATTACGCCAAGTCATCACCGTTATCGCTGATGACTCTCCAGAATTAGAGGGTGAATCCGCCGGTGCTTACATGAGTATCAGTGCTGCAAAAGAGATCGATGATGAAGCCGAAATCGGTGATCAGCTCCAAATGGAACACGATATCGAGACCTATGGGCGAAGCGCATTCGCAACTTTGCACCGTGAGATCGAATTTCACATCCAGCGTCTCGTTGAAAATGACCTCTATGACAAATACAAAAGCAAGATCAACCAAATCGTATCAGGGCGTGTTACACGTGTAGACAATGACCAAAACACCACCATTGAAATCGATGAGATTCGTGCCGTGCTACCAATGAAAAACCGTATCAAAGGTGAAAAATTCAAAGTCGGTGATGTCGTAAGCGCCATCGTTCGCCGTGTACAAGTCGAAAAAAGTACCGGTATTTCCATGGAGCTTTCACGTACTTCTCCTAAATTTTTAGAAGAACTTCTTGCCCTCGAAGTCCCTGAGATCAAAGACGGTATCGTTATCATTGAAAAATGTGCCCGTATCCCAGGAGAGCGTGCCAAAATCGCCCTTTACACTATCCGACCTCAAATCGATCCTATCGGTGCAACGGTTGGCGTACGTGGTGTACGTATCAATGCTGTGAGTGAAGAACTATGCGGTGAGAACATCGACTGTATCGAGTATAGTGCTTCTCCTGAACTCTTTGTCTCACGAGCAATGAGCCCGGCGATTATCAGCTCAGTAGTGATCATTGATGAAGAGGGTGAAGAGAAAAAAGCCATTATTACTTTGCCAAGTGATCAAAAATCAAAAGCAATCGGAAAAAGCGGAATCAATATCCGTCTAGCATCGATGCTAACAGGCTACATCATCGAGCTCAAAGAGCAAGGTGAGTCTGCAATAGGAGCTGAAGAGAAAAAAGAGGGTATCAACTCTCTAGAAGCACTGTTCGGAAATTAAAAATTCTTACCGCTTAACAAACGGATTAAGCTTCAATAATACCGCATCGGCAATCTGGTTGCCGATCAGCGTCAAAAACGCACTCATCATCAAAATCCCCATAATCACCGGATAATCCCGGCTCATAGCACTCATGTAAAATAACTGCCCCATCCCCTCAATCCCAAAAATAGATTCGAGTATCACCGATCCTCCGATCAATCCCGGCAAAGATAGCCCTAGCATCGTTACGATTGGCGGTAAAAGATTGGGAAGGATAAAATAACGAATCAGTTGTCGTTCCTTAATCCCACGTGCTCTCGCAAAATAAACATAATCACTTTTGAGGATTTCCAGCGTCAGTGAACGTATGTACAATACCAAACTCCCAACACCTACAAATACCATCACCCCAATAGGCAATACAAGATGCCACGCCATATCTATATAATAGCCAAACCCTAGCGGTGGTTCAAGCGAATGCAATCCCGCAATAGGAAACCATCCCAGCATGACGCTCAGCACCATCATTAGCACCAATGCCAAATAGTAGGATGGCATTGCGAAACTCAGCAATGAGATCTGTGTGATCAGATGATCCATTTTTTTCTCATACGCCATAGCCGCTTTTATACCCATCCACAGAGATACTACAAAAGTGACAAAAAGAGCGATGATGTTCATCCACAGTGTTACAGGAAGACGATCTGCTACTGCAGCGCTAACTTGCTGACCACTGACAAAGGATATTCCAAAATTTAGCTGTGAAAGATTGAGAACCCAATCAAAGTACTGTGTCCACAACGGTTTATCCAAGCCATAAATGGCTTTGAGCTGAGCAATCGCTTCGGGGGTCATGTTGGGATTAAGTTCACCGCTCATAAAACTGTTGGGGGCCATATGAATTGCTCCAAATGAGAGAAGTGAAATTAACAAAAGCATTAACAATGTATAAGATAAAGATCGGAGTAAATATTTCATAAAATCATTATAACAAAAGGGTTTATGGGAGTCAAGAAAGAGAGATTAACCCCTTTTGTCATTTACAAAAGGGGGTGAAGCTTAACCATGTAAGTGCGACGAAACAAAAACCGGTTAATTCCTTGCTTAAGGATTAAAATTTAAATGTCTACCCTCCTAGAAGTGAAGAGTAAAAAGTGTTTGGAATGTCTCGTAACGTTTACCAGCATTTTGATCTGTAGCATCTGCTGAGATTAACTCCAATAAGACGTCTAATGGACCAAATGATTTAAATGCAGTCAATGTGGCTTCATTCATTTTTACATCTTTAGCTGTATTCTTGACATCTGTGTATTGTGCATAAAGCTTCACAAAACCAGCATCATACTCCGTACTCAATGTAACAGTGTCTGCACCTGCAGCCCCTACATACCCATAATTCCACCATTCTTCTGTGTATAATTTACTTTGCGCACCAAATTTACCATCACCTGAATATCTTCCTGTGTTATCCGTTGCTACGTTTGCAATTTTATAATATCCATCATCATCTACGCTAGAATAAGCAGCAGTGAGCTTTAAGTTTTCAATACCCTCATATGCCACTTTAAACGCATACGCACTTGAATCTGCTTGAGCACTCGAAGCACCTTTTGTATTCATACTCGCATATTGAGCACCAAGCTTTACATTTTTAACCAACTGGCAATCCCAATCTGCTTGCAACCAATACGCATTCATCATATCTTTTACATCGAAATACCATGCTTGAGCAACCAATGGTTTGAATGAATTATTAATAGCTCCTACTGTATAGGCTCCATCTGCAGCAAAAGTTCCAAAACTACCGCCACTGGCCATATAATCCCAACCCGCTGTAGAACTGTTTGCACTTCCACCAACGTTAAGCCCATTTCCCTGGCCAACATATGCACCGATCAATGTAGTATCCGCGATATCGGTATTTGTCAAAACTGCAGCGGTAAATGTGTTTGGAACAACTGACCATTTTTCAGAGAAGATGAATGGGGAATCGAACTCCATACGACCTACTTTTGCAGTCGTTTTAGCCACTTTTCCTTCCATCCACAAGTCTCCGATCCATACAGCATCATCTATTTTATTTCCAGTTTTATCTCTGTTAGCCCATGAGCCTGTAACAATCTCTCTTTCTAACCCAAGAGTGGATACAATATCTCCGCCGATCCCAAAAGAGAGATTCTCCATGATATCACCCGTTACGTTCAAACGAAGTGCAGTATCACCTATGCTAGTCTCTCGATCAAATAAACCATCTTTTCCTTGACCATCAAGATTATCTGTATTATAATACAATTCAAGATTACCGGTTACTTTTAGATTATCAATCGCAAATGCGCTCGCACTCATTAACATCGCACACGCAAGACTCATTTTTACTAATTTCATTGTTTCCTCCTATTGACCATTTCTGTGTCTATAAAACTTTAACATTTTTGGAGATATAAGCATCAGCATAACTGCTTAATTTTTAATCAGTATAGTAAAATATGTTTCCTTCCTTGAATTGCTGCACAATTAAATGCGCATTTACTTTACATTCACCATTATATATTTATACTACGATTATGAAGACAGTAACACTTGCAGGGCTTATAATACTTCTCATTACTTTTCTAGCTGTAAGTGAACTTAATTGGTCATTATCTACACAACAAGAATTGGTTAGTGAATCTGTAATTGTATTAGAAAATTCTGAAAATGAATTTGACTGTGCTGTAGCATTCCTCACTAAAAAAATACCGTTACTATCTGTAGAGCCTAAAAATTTGCATGACTATAAAAGTGACTCTATTTTATTTGATATATCCAAGGATCTTTTTCGTCCACCTTCTCTCGCATAGTTTCCTCACCTATATTAAATATTAAACACAAATATAACCAATAAGGAAAACTATGTTAATCAAAAATATGCGTAACACACTATTTATCGCCACATTCATTTCATCAACAATAGCAATATCTGGTTGTGCCAATTCGCTAGCCTTAACGCCCATATCAAAAGTTCAGAAAGATTTTAAGAACGTTTTTGATGTCAAAGTATTAAATCAAGCCATAGCAAATGCCGCAAAAGAAAAGAATTGGGATATTGTTAATCAAACACCCACATCAATGAGCCTAAAAAAAAGATACCAAACACAAACCTATTTATCTCCAATAGAACGCTGGAAAAGAGTTACTGTAAATAATGATATCTATGCCAATGTAGAGATAAACCCAAAGTTTTTTAAGATCAATCTTGCAGATAAAAGTGAACAATCATTGAAAACGGATAGCGATCGAGAACTTTTAAATGAAGATATTAAAAATCTTGAAAAAGCGATTTACGGAGAATTAACAGAAAAACTACTATAAAGTGGAAAAGGTTCACCCCACTAGGGGGTGAAAGAAGAAATAAACTCTTAGAAGTTAAGAGTTAAATATGCATTGAGAGTATTAAACTGTGATCCTACATTTTGATCATCAGCAGTCGTCGAAATATATGCTAATTTTGTATCCAATGGTCCGAATGACTTAGAAACTGATAATGCGATCTCATCAAGGTTCTTATTGCTTGCCATTTTATCATTTTCAACATTTGTATACGATGCACAGACTTTTACCAAATCTTTGACATCATACGATGCTTTTAAATTCCATGATTCAGCACCAGGAGCACTTACGTAACCGTAGTTGCTTCCACCCCATGCGGCTTCAGTATAAAGCTTAGACTGTGATGCAGTACCTGTTGCAACATTTGCTACATTAAGAATCCCATCATTATCTACATCAGAATATGCTGTAGAAAGTTTCAAATTTTGAATCCCTTCATAAGCAACCTGAACTGCGTATGCACTAGAATCCTTCGCAGCTGTCCCCAAAATACCTTTTGGATCCAAATTGGCATATTGAACACCAATTTTTACATCTTTTAGCAATTGGCAATCCCAATCCGCTTGTAACCAGAAAGCATCGGCAACATTAGATACATTGTAATACCATGCCTGTGCTACCAATGGTTTGAATGAGTTATTGATGATAGCTGCTGCATAAGCACCTTCATTTACAAATGAATTAAATGTAGCGCCAGAATTAACTACACCACCAAAACCAACAGCACTACTACCACCATTACCTTTTCCAATCCATGCACCTACTAATGTTGTGTCCTGGATATCTTGGTTAATTAGCACTGCACCTTCAAAAGTATTTGGAGCAATATTCCATTTTTCAGAGAATACCAATGGTGTATCAAGCTCCATACGACCAACTTTAGCCGTTGTTTTTCCCACAGTTGTTGCCAACCATGCTTCACCGATCCATGCCTCATCATTTACTTGAAGACCGAGGCCTGATGAATTGTTAGTAGTACCGTGAGCTCCTGACCATACATTATTGACAAGATTATTTTCAAGACCCAATGAACTAACGGCATAACCTGTTACACCAAAAGAAACACCTTTTAAAAGATCCCCTGTAACACCGAGACGTAATGCTGTATCAGCCTCAGATTCAGCTTTATCAAATAGATTAGCTCCATTATCATCACTTGTACTATAATATACTTTTGCATCACCATTAACTTTTACATTGTCAATTGCGAATGCGCTAGCACCCATTACCATTGCAGCCACGAGGCTCATTTTAACTAATTTCATTTATTCTCCTTAAGCTAAGCTTGACTTTATTGGATTTTACCCCATAGATTGTTTCGTCGAAATCATTGTAACTCTGCAATTCTTAAAGAAAGCTGTAATAATATTATTCTACTTTACTTATCAATATTTTCTCACAAGTCCCTGCATCATGCTCTTTGATATTTTTGTGATTTAATTTTTAGCCATGTGCTTTGTAAAATTTAGACTCAATTATGTTATAGTTCAAATTAGTCTTAACTCTTCAGAAAAGGATCTATTTTTATGCGTTTATCATTATCAATCATTATTTCCGCTTTTACCCTGGCAGGATGCGCCACAAATGCCACTACACCTCCATCACAAAATAGCTCATTAAATGCTGTTTCACCAAACACTGCTGCAGTATCCCAAGGTGGTGCAATGCAAAGTTCATTGGATTCATGGCTAAAAGAGGATTGGGTTCCCAATAGTGCATCTGGAGCATCTACTGCCTCGTCTTCCACCTCTAAGGGTACTTCAGCAGCTACTTCTGCCTCGATAGAACCAACCGTAGTAAGCGATGAAAAGCCGTTTACATTACAAAGCTATGCCGATAAATGGAAAGCGTATCATGAGAATAAAGAGAAGATGAATGAAGGGAAGCCAAAAGAGGCTTCGCATATTGATGCAGTAAATGCACTGCCGGTTATTGGAAAATAGAGACTACTCTCTATTCTCCCATACGAAGACTGTTTTGCCCTCATCATTTTTTTCTACTGCAGGCATTGCCATAATACTGTAACCCGCATCCACATAATGAACTTCACCCGAAACACCGCTAGAAAGATCACTGAGCAAATACATAGCCGAATTTCCAACCTCTTCGATTGTTACGTTTTTACGCAATGGAGCGTTCGCTTCGTTCCAGTTCAAGATTTGTTTGAAATCACCGATTCCACTGGCAGCAAGCGTTTTGATTGGCCCTGCACTGATGGCATTAACGCGCTGACCTTTTGTAGCACCTAGTTCTACTGCCATGTAACGCACGCTTGACTCTAGAGCCGCTTTTGCCACACCCATAACATTGTAGTTAGGAATGTACTTTGGCCCGCCTAGGTAGCTAAGAGTAATAATAGATGCACCAGGAGCCAAAACACTCTCAAGACGATTAGTCAAATCGATAAAAGAATACACCGATACGTCCATCGCGATTTGAAAAGCACTTTTAGACGTTTTCATGAACCCTTCGGTCAATGCCTCTTTGGGTGCAAAAGCGACTGAATGGACTAAAAAATCAATTTGACCAAAATCAGCAGCTACTTTAGCAGCGATTCCTTCCATATCAGACTCATCGGAAACATCGAGTTTATACACAGGAGAGTTGTCAAATGCTTTTGCAATAGGTTCTACACGCTTTTGCAACGCATCGTTGAGATACGTGAACGCCATTTGCGCCCCTTGTGCATGTAATGCCTGCGCAATACCGTAAGCGATTGATTTATCATTGGCTAATCCAACGATCAACCCTTTTTTACCCTTCATTAACATTCCTATTTCCTTCATACGTTTTTTAATTCTGCCGCTTGCGCGATCATCTCGCAAAAATCATTAGCACTCAATGATGCTGACCCTACTAAAACACCATCTACATTGTCCAATTCCATAATACTGCGTGCATTGTCCACTTTCACACTGCCTCCATACAAAAGAGGAGCCTGCGTTTTAGCACGAAGAGCTGCGTGCATCTCAACGATCTGTTGCGATATCGGAGTCAAACCTGTTCCAATCGCCCATACCGGTTCATACGCAATGATCAAATCAGCGTAATTGCAATCAATACCCTCAAACTGAGCATCAATATAGGACATCAATGCTTCGTCCCCCTGCTCTCTAACTGCCAAAGGTTCACCGACGCAATAAATAATTACAAATCCCTGTTGTGCAAAAAAGCGAAATTTAGCGGCAATTTGTTCTTGTGTCTCACCCAATACATGACGACGTTCACTGTGTCCGATCAAAATCGTTTTCACCCCAAACTCTTCTAGCTGTTCTAACGTGATCTCTCCCGTATAGGCACCATTTTGTGCAGGGTATGCATTTTGAACGCCAATCAAAACATTACGAGACATACGTTCTAACGCCGTAAAAGGAGGAAAAACAATAACGGTGTCGTCTATTGTATTTGCAGACACAAATGACTCCACCACTGCCAGATAGGCACGAGTCTCTTGACGCGTTTTATTGGCTTTAAAATTGGCACACAATATCATGCATACTCCTTATTTCATCAAAGGTTTAACGCCAGGAAGTACTTTTCCCTCTAACAGCTCAAGAGACGCTCCGCCGCCAGTAGAGATAAACGTCATCTCTTCATCCAAACCGATACGCTGGACTAAATCAGCAGTGTCCCCACCACCTACAACTGTTATAGCATCTGAGTCCGCGAGAAAATGGGCCAGCTTATTGGAACCCTTTGCAAAGCGCTCCATCTCATAAACACCCATCGGACCATTCCACAAAATGGTTTTGACATCTTGCAAAACTTCTCCATACAGTTCAATACTCGCAGGTCCGATATCCAATCCCATCCATCCAGTTGGGATCTCTTGAGTACTGACCGTTGTGCTGTTCGCATCGGCACTGAACTCTTCAGCAGCTACGACATCCACAGGTAGGTAAAACTTTACTCTAAGACGCTTTGCCTCATTCATGATCTTATCGGCTTCCTCGATCAGATCATCTTCAACGAGAGAATTTCCGACATCGTATCCCATGGCTTTGAGAAACGTAAATGCCATCCCACCGCCAATGAGGATCTTATCCACACGAGGTAATAGATTTACCAAAGCTTCAAGCTTCCCTGATACTTTACTTCCTCCAACAATTGCTGCAAACGGTCGCGCAGGGCTTTCCAACAAGGTATCAAAAAACTCGATCTCTTTGAGTAGTAAAAAGCCTGCTCCCTTGTGCTCGCGATCAAAATGCTTTGTAATCCCCTCGACCGATGCGTGTGCACGGTGACTAACCCCAAAGGCATCATTGATATAGAAATCGGCTAAGGTTGCCAATGCAGCACTCAATTCAGGATCATTTTTGGTTTCACCCTTCTCAAAACGCAAGTTTTCAAGTACCAGTACTTCACCTGATTTTAGCTCTCGTGCTAACTTTTGAGCATCTTCACCCACAACATCTTTAGCTAGCTTAACATCCATTTTTAACAGCTGCTGTAAACGAAGTACAACTGGTGATAAGGAATCCTCTTCACTAAAAACACCTGCCATAGGACGACCAAAATGGGATGCTAGTATAATCGCACACTCTTGATCAAGACAATATTTGATACTCGCAAGTGCTGAACGGATACGACGATCATCTGTGATATTGCCAAATTCATCCATAGGAACATTAAAATCACATCGAATAAATACTTTTTTGTCGTGCAGATCACACTCTTTAATGCTTAATAGTTTCATTTTTGTCCCTCATAATGTGTAATAAAAAGTGCCATTTCGATCAGGCGATTAGAATAACCCCACTCGTTGTCATACCATGCCATTATTTTAACCAAGTTACCATCAACAACCTGCACCAAATCAGCCGCGACGATAGCACTGTGACTGGATCCAACAAAATCCTGCGACACACGATAACGCTCGTCTACTTCCAGTATTCCCTTTAAGTCACTTCGTGCATGTTCTTTGAACCGCGCTACAATCTCTTCTTTCGTCACATCTTTACGTACTAGCACATTCAGATCTACCATCGAAACATCCGGCGTCGGAACCCGTACGCTTTGTCCATGAAGCTTTCCTTCCAGTGTAGGTAAGACTAATGATATTGCTTTGGCGGCACCCGTAGTTGTAGGGATCATGTTCTCTGCAGCTGCACGCGAACGGCGCATATCCGTACCGTGAGCTGAATCAATAATCGCTTGTCCGTTAGTATAGGCATGAATCGTGGTCATCAACCCCTTCTCGATTCCATACGCTTCATCGATGATTTTAGCAATGGGTCCCAAACAGTTGGTCGTGCAAGACGCATTTGAGATAATATCTTGCCCCGCATACAGATGGTGATTAACACCCAATACAAAGGTGGCTGTCTCTTCATCTTGCTTTGGGGCAGAAATAATTACTTTCTTAACCCCTTTTGCAAGATGATGACGCGTGGACTGGGTCGTTAAAAATAAACCGCTGCATTCGAAGACCACATCTGCCCCGCAAGCTCCAAAATCAAGTTTCTGTGGATCTTTATGCGAAAAGACCGCAACGGTTGCTGACCCAATTTTGAGATGATCATTATCAATAATGGAAACTTCCTCGTTAAAAGGGCCATGCACAGAATCATTTTGCAACAAATACTGCATCATTTCAATCGATGCCATGTCATTTATTGCCACGAGCTCAACGTCACTGCGTGAGGTAATCAATCGTGTAACACAACGGCCGATTCTACCAAATCCATTGATAGCGATTTTTAGCGCCATTAAACTATTTTCCTCTTCTACAGTAATAAGGGGATTTTACCAAAATTCGGTTATAATTTCGATTAAAATCAAGTGAAGGTAAACGTTGCTAGCACTTTATGGCGGAAGTTTCGATCCACCCCACGCAGGTCATGTACGTGTTGCCCTAAAAGCACTTGAAATTTTGGATATTGACAAACTCATTATTGTCCCTAATTTTCGAAATCCATTTAAGTCGTTGCAGTGTGCCGATGGTACTCAACGCATCAAATGGTTACAGCAGATATTTAAGTCGTATGAAAAAATCGAAATCAGTGATTTTGAAGTCAATATGCATCGAAGTGTCCCTACGATTGAAACCGTAGAACATTACGCATCCAAAAATGAAAAGCTCTATGTGATCATCGGAGCCGACAATTTGCCCTCTTTAGAACAATGGCATAACTACGAACAACTTGCCCAAAAGGTCATTTTTGTAGTTGCCACTCGCGACAACATTGCCATTCCCTCAGGGATGATAACGTTAGAGGTACATGAAGAGAGCCGATCAACGTATTTTCGAGACCGATACTCCCCATTGGGACTTGAGGAAACACTCGAAAACGATATTATTACTTACTACAAGGAACACAATGAACCCAAGAATTGAAAAAATCAGTCATGTATTAGACATGAACAAAGCCGAAAATATCGAAGTATTTGATCTTATCGGATCGGATTATTTCGCAGATTACGTTGTTATCGCAACCTCTTTGGGTGAGCGTCACACGTTTGCTCTACTTGATCACCTGAAACGAAATCTAAAACCGGAAGAAGAGTTTTTAGCAATCGATGAGAGCGGAGACTGGATCGCTATTGATTTAGGCGATATTCTTATCCATGTTTTAACTCCTAATTATCGTAGCATCTACGATTTAGAAAGTTTCTTACGCGAAATCGCTGCACGGAAGAACAAAGACTAAATGTTTTTGATCAAAAAATACATTTCGTCTTTTTTGATGCCTTTTCCCATTTTTCTTTTCCTTCTTGGAATAGGACTCTACTTTTTATATCGCGGAAATATCAAACGTTCTAAAGTATGGATTCTCGGTTCCATCATTTGGATCAGCATGCTCTCCTACTCTCCTTTTGCAGCATTGTTGCTTCTGCCATTAGAAAGTACTTACTCAAAAGTCGAACTTACCAGTACACCGCCCAAATACATCCATGTACTTGGAAATGGGCATACCAGTAACCCACGTCTTCCGCTGTCTTCTGAAATAGCACTTGTCTCTCTTGCTCGTATCACTGAGGGGGTTTCACTCTACAAAGCACATCCCAATATGAAACTTATCTTTAGCGGCTATGGTGGCTATGATCCTGTCTCTAATGCCCGAAAAAACAGCCAAATGGCGATTGCACTTGGTGTTAATCCAGCCGACATAATTCTTCTTGAAACTCCCAAAGACACTCACGAAGAAGCAATAGCCTCTAAAAAGATTGTCGGGGATGAGCCGATTATCCTTGTCACCTCAGCATCCCATATGGTTCGAGCTTCTGCTTTATTTCGTAAAGAAGGTATCAACATCATACAGGCACCTACCGATTTTCAAGTAAAAGCCGACAGTAACTTATGGCAATTTCCCTCAGCAGATGGATTAGTACGCTCCGAAGCCGCTTTTCATGAATACCTAGGTCTGGCATGGGAAAGAGTAAAAAGTATGTTAAAGAAAGTTGCTGAGCTATAAACTATTACTAAGATACCCTTAACCAGAGCAACCCCCGCCAACAGAAAGATAGACTTGTTTTTTTGTTGTGTAAAACTTCCCATCTTCCCCTTGAACAACAATCATGAGAATACTTGCAGATGAACCATCAACGACAAGAGTATTTAAATTTATCTCGACAGAATAATCAATAATACTGTGGTCACTGATCTGCCATTGACAAATTAATTTCATCTGTGCATTTTCTTCTATTGCAAAAAGTGTCACAGATTTGGCTTTGATATCTGAATATACATCAACAGGAAAAGCTCTACCATAAAGTGCATTAGCAGATGTCCTTAGCTGAATTTTATCGGTATTGATAAGCTCAATATCCCCCAAGGTCTCTTTAACAGCAGGAATATTCACACGATAAGGCTCCTCTTCTTTTCCTGCATTTTTATTTTTGGTTAGGGGAATAGGGCCAGAGTCTACTGCAATCCTTTGGGTCAAATGATTTTTGTGGTTATTATTGTCAATGACTTTTATGTTCAAAGCTGATGCGCCTGTACTTTTATAAGCGAACGTTAGACTAGGATTTTTGGAAAGGTACTCACTGCCAATAAGATCAAATACGGTCTTATTATCTTCTTTGGCAACGATTCTAGTCAGAAACTCGTCCTTAAAGCCTCTTCGGCCCGCTTCTTTAGTACTTAACCTCAGACTTTTTATCATTATATCTGCGTAAACCGTACCATTTAAATTACGTTTCACTTTCATATCTATTGAGTCTTGTTCGGCATTTAGCCCAAGACATAAGAAGAGTATAACTAACACTTGTTTCATGTCATAACCTTAATTGTAAAGTACTGTTTTTTATGTGATAGTGGCATAGTGTTTATTTTAAAAAAGTTCATTATAAAGGGAGTTAATAGATGGTGCGCCCGAAGGAATTCGAATCCCTGACCGCCGGTACCGCAAACCGGTGCTCTATCCAGCTGAGCTACGGACGCACATTTAAAGAGAACGAAATTATACCTTTTCAAGCTTATAACTATCTGAGTTGATTGATTTTAAGAACGAACTCTACTTCTGGTTTTGAGAGGCGCAGCTCTTTGGCTATGAGATCCACTTCCATCCCCTGATTGTATCGACTAATTACTTTTTCATCATCCATACCACTGATCGAGGTTGGAAGCGATAGATTTCGTATTCGCTCTTCTAGATAGCGTAAACGATTTTCAGTCTTTTCTTTGTATGCGGTAAACGTCCCTTCAATATGGACCAGGGCGTCCATAATCGGTACAGACATCTCACTCATGTCTTGATCCACTTTAGCATTTGTCATACGTGCTGCTTCAGGAACTGTTTCTTGAAGTGACGTTACGATTTCCAACTCTTGAGTCACGCGCTTATCCAATTTATAAATCTCTCGGTGTAGTTCTTCTACTACGTGAGCAATAGCACGTATCTTAGTATTTACTTCGTTCTCTTTATTCACCGAATAATAGGTCAACCCCAAGATTAACACAGCAAGTGCAATAATGACCAGTTCAATTCCCATATTAGACATTTCCTTTTAGCTGACGTATCTGCATGCGCTCTTTGGCTCTCATGTAGGCACCCCATTCTTTTTCATCTCTTGAGTGCACTTTAACTATCTTTGCCAGGGTAGTACTTTGCGCTTCAAAATACACTGGAACCACTTTTTTATTTTGTAAAGGTAATACAATACGCCCATAATACTGTTTTGATTCTTGAAATAATGGCTCACTGATTTCAAAGTGCTCAAATCCGATTCGGCTGATGGCTACTTTTTGCGCCAAAGGAAAGTACTGTGGTACATTGTTGGTTATGATTTGTTCCAATCGATCTATTTTTCGGTAAAGTTCAACGATAAGATGTAATACCACGGGATCGCTATCGCTCGTTTCCCCCTTGGCTTTTGCAACTCTCAGCCATTGTCCTATCGCATCATCATCGCTTTCACCAATGGTGTCGTATTCTCTCTCAAAGTTTTGAGGGTCAACTTCTGCACTGTCAAATTCAACATCTAGAGGAACTTCAATCAAATGTACTTCACTCATCCCATTACCTTATCTACAATAATACAGCCAAAAAAAACAAATCCCAAATACCCGTTAACGGTAAAAAAAGCTCTGTTTATTTTTGTAAAATCCAAACGAACCAAATAATGTTCGTAGCCTAACATAAGCGTCGAAAATACGATAGCAAAATACGCAACCATTCCTAATGCAGCCTCGTACACAAATAAAGACCAAAAAATGATGGTCAACGCATGAAATACCAATGAGATGCGAAGCGTTATCGTGCTTCCGTATCGTGATGGAATCGAGTGAAGTCCACGGGTACGATCAAACTCCATGTCCTGAAGTGAATACAGCAGATCAAATCCTGCAACCCAAAAGACCACTCCCGCTGAGAGCCATAGTGACCATAGCGGTATCGTTGCATTGACTGCAATGGCTCCAGCAATCGGTGCAAGTCCCAATGAGATTCCCAATACGATATGCGCCATCGAACTAAAGCGTTTAAAATACGAATAACTTAACAATACAAACAACACAGGTATGCTCACATAAAATGCTAAATCATTAATGAGATACGATACCCCTATAAAGACCAGTGCATTCACGGCTGTAAATATAGCAATGGAAATGCCACTAAGCCTGCCATCTACACTTGGGCGTCCTGCGGTTCTTGGATTCATTCCATCAAACGAACGATCCACATAGCGATTAAACCCCATGGCAGCATTACGGGCACTGATGGCAGCCAAACCACCCAGCAATAACAGTTTAAATCCAAACCATCCTTGCGCCGCTACAATCATTGCTATAAAAATAAAAGGGAGTGAAAATACCGAATGTTCAAACATAACCAGTTCATTAAAATCTCGGAGTCGTTTTGCAAGGCGTTGCACAGGCTTCCTTATTCATTTTAGTATCATTTAATTCTATTTTAGCGTAATTTCTCTTTGTGATACCTCTACAAGGTACCATCCTAAAGCTTCAGGGTACCTCATTAGAGGTTCTTGTACCCTGCAAAGCCTCCTTTAGGGCTTCAGGGTATAATACTGTTTATGAAACAGTTAGCAATTATCGGTTCTACCGCTTCTGGAAAAAGCAATCTTGCATTAGAGTTGGCGCTTACACGCAACGCTATCATACTTTCTATTGATTCTTTATCCATCTATACCGATATTAATATCGCATCCGCCAAACCAACAAAAAAAGAACTTGCTCTTGTTAAGCATTTTGGCATTGATGTTCTTCGTCCGGACCAAACTGCCAGCGTTTTTACCTTTATAGATGAATACCATCGCGCATGTGCCTATGCCCATAAACATCACAAAAACCTTATCATTGTTGGCGGAAGCAGTTTTTATCTCAAAAGCATGATTGATGGACTTTCCCATATTCCCATCATTACCGATTCAGTTCGAGCAGAAGCCTCACTTTTACTGGAAGATGTTCAAAAGGCACACGCGTTTTTAACCAATGTCGATCCGCATACCATGTCCTCTATTACCACTAACGACAGCTATCGCATTGAGAAAATGCTGCATCTGTATTTGCAAACCAAAACTCCCCCATCACAATGGTTTGCCATGCATCCACCCCTTAGTGTCATTACGCAATGCCCTATTTTAAATATTGATATCGAACGTATCCTTTTACGAGAAAGGATTGCTTTACGCACGCAACTGATGATACAAGAGGGATTGATTGATGAAGTAGCACAGTGTGAACAATTGTATGGACGCCAACCTAACAGTATGAAAGCGATCGGTATGATCGAAACACTGGACTACCTGGATGGGAAATGCTCGAGAGAAGAGTTGCATCAACTCATTACAACGCATACGGCGCAATTAGCCAAACGTCAGCAGACCTTTAACACGCACCAATTTACCCTAACAGCAAATCAAAACGTTAAAGAGCTACACGCTATTGGAAAAAATCTTTTACAGTAATCCCAATGCATCTTTGGCAAGTTTACCCCATGCAGATTTTGCATCTGCTTTTATGCTTGTCGTAAATGCTACTTTAGCTTCCGCTTTTTTACCAAGTTTCATAGCCAATGATCCTATCAAATATTGTTGACGTGCTCGTTTTTCAGCAGTCAGATTACGTGCGTTTAACGTTTTAAGGACTTGCAGTGCATCATTGTTTTTCTCTTGATTAATAAATGATTGTGCCAAGGTAAACTCAATAAATGGTGATTGGGTATACGTTTTCGTACGGTTTTGCAAGGTAACCACACGGTTGGCATAGTTTTGTACAATGACTTCATCTTTTCGTTTTAACCCAACACTGACCATTTTAGTGTAACGTTCAATGTCTGCGAAATTTGTACCAAAGGAACTCTCACACCCTTTTATATAGTCAATCATCTTCAGATCATCACCCAGACGCTCTGCCGCATCAAAAAGTGTTCGATAGACTTCATTAAGGGATGGATTTTTTTGTGCTTCCAATAAAGTAACGGCTTCATCACCTGCACGTATCGTTTCTTTGTACTCACCAAGATGCAAGTGCATTTTTGCCAATCGTGATAACCAAAGTTGACGCTCAGCAATTGTTGAAGCTTTTAAATGCGGTGTGGCAATCTTTTTTGCCACTGGAAAATTACCCATACGCAGTGCGCAATTAAACGTCAATCCATCCCATTGCGGTAGTAGTTTTATTCGATACATTTTATGCAATGTCATCGCTTCTGCACATTTTAGTACTTTGAGTTTTTGTTTAGTCAATTCAATAGCACTTTTAGAAATAATCGTATTAACATCCGGGAAATCTTTCGTATTTAATCGATATAAATCACTCTCAATATCAAGAACTTCTTGATACTTTTCTTCTTTTAGTAGGAGCTGCGCTTTTTTATACAGTGCTTGTTGACCAACACTGTCATTTCCATATTGATCAATCAAATCATTGTACTTCTTTAGACCCTCAGACCCTTTTGGTTCACTTGTTTCAAAAAATAACCCATCTTTGGCATGCTTTACCTCAGGGGCTCCAGCAGCATTAGGATAGAGTTTAAGATACTCATCAAATCGAGTCAATGCTTTTTCTTTCTCTCCTGCAGAAGCGTAAAGTAATCCCAAGTTTTTAAGTAATGATTGATGTTCATCCGATTTTGGAAGACTCTTATCCAATAAACAGAGTGTTATTTTTGCTGCTGTTTTGGGATCTTTATTTTCAGTGTATGTATCTATCATACTTAACGATTTTTCTCGAACCTTAGTGAAATAACCAGGATTAGCACGGGCAATTTGATCTATATATGTTTTTGCGTTCTCTAAACGGCCTAATCCAATCTCAATATTTGCCAATCTAAATGCTGAGGAAGATGCCAGATCTACATCCTTGGTTGTCTCCAACACTTGGCGATAAAGTTTAGATGCCGGTTTTGGATTTCCTGTAACTTCTAATTGCTGCGCTTTTAAGAACATACCTTTCATGGCAAAGTCCGTGTCTGAGTATTCAGAAAATAGACGCTTATAAAAATAATCAGATTCCCCTATTTGACCTATTTTACTGTAAGCATCACCTGTATAGGCTAATACTTCTGCGATGGCCTGATCTCCTGAATACTGACGTATGAACTGTTTTGCTAGCGGTATAAGTTGCTCATTTTTATCCATGAAATGCAATGCACGGATTTGATACAGCAAAAGCTCATTTTTGAATATTGTGTTTGGATATTTATCAAGTGTTTGTTTGGCCAATGACAATGTTTTGGCATAATCCTCATTCATATATGCTTTTTTAAGTTCCATATAGTCATTAACGTCTTGAATCCGATTCATCTTAATCGGATTTCCTTTTAAATCCAAACCTCCAACATAGGGATAGGTCTCTTTTGCACTAGGTATAGGTAGATTAAGGGCATTAGGATTTGCTTCTCCTGAACCGATCAATGGTATGGTATCGCTGTACCCAATCACACTCCAACGCTTTGTAGGTTTGAGAGAAGAAACGTATATTTGCGGTACTTTGCGTAAATCAAAGCTATCGGCATACAATGCTATTTTTGTTTTTGGAGTAATGAAGATTTTATACGATGAAGCAGATGCTTTATGCTCTACTGTGAAATGGGCATTATGAATGGGTGAAAATTTAGAGGTTGACGTCTTGGGAATATCACATTCAATGCGTATAATTTCATTATAATCGTTGCGAATTGGCAAACAGGTAAAATCATTCGCATCGCTTAGATGTAAAATACTGTACGGCTTTTTATCTTCTTTACCGCTTTGGATTGATAGATCCAAAGCACATAAAGGCAGCCACAGGGAAAGTAGTAACCAATGCTTCAAGCTTCCCCCTAATATGTAACTTAGTAACCGCTATTATACACGAATAATGTAATGATTTTTAGAAGAGGGTTAACCGCCACTACAGCGAAGATTGTCCCAATAGCTGCAATCCCGATAATTGTTTTTAAAGAAAGTGACGCATTGACTAAATAAAATTTTTCATATCCGACTACAGGTTCTTTCATAAACATAAATACAATCAATTTAAGATAATAATACGCCGCAAGAGCTGAATTAAGTGCCATGATAAGGGCAAGAACCGTATATCCACCTGTTACCGCAGAGGCAATGATGTATATCTTACCCCAAAACAGTCCAAATGGTGGAATACCTGCAAGGGAGAGCATAAACAATCCCATCATAATCGCAGCCATAGGCATGGTTTTAATCAAACCTGAGAACTTTTCAAACGGATGATCTGAACTTTGTCCAGCAAGCAGATTTTTTTGTCGACTGACCCACAGCATTGCAAATGCTCCAAGATTGGTAAAACTAAAGAGCGCCCAATACAAGAAAAGCGCTGTGTTGGCTTGTGTTGTTCCGATCAAAATAGCAGCCATGACAAAACCGGCATGGGATATAGAACTGTACGCTAACATACGCTTAACATCGGTTTGAACCATAGCCCAAATATTGGATGCCGTCATGGTAACTACTACCGTAATATAAAGAATGACTTGAAGCCATACAACACCGCTGTGAACCAAAAATTCAAACAAACGCATGGCAACAATAAACCCTGCAATCTTAGGGACAATGGACATATACCCAGCCAGTGCAGCACTGGATCCCTCATATACATCTGGAGTCCATGTATGAAAAGGTACCATTGAGAGTTTAAAACCAAACGCTGCTAGCATAAATGATACTGCAACAAGGACATATCCGATATTCGCATAATGATCAGCCGCTAATACGGATCCAATTTGATTGATCTCAATCGATCCCGTGATAGCATACAAGATCATTGAACCAAAGGCAAAAAAGCCTGCCGCTAATGCACCCATTGTGAAGTACTTAACCGCAGCCTCAAATGACTTGGATCGATTATGCAATGCGATCAATGCATACAATGCCAAAGATGCTGTTTCAAGTCCGACAAAGATCAAGATCAAATTGTCGGTTGCAACCATAAACTGGAATCCTGCAATCATAAACAAAAAGAGAGCGAAATACTCGGGATAATTGTATTCATGAAAACGCTTAGACGTTAATGCCAATGGAATAAACAACATCGACCCGCCTACTATGATGACTTGACCCATAATAGCAAGACCATCAATGAGCATCATATCAAACATACCCGTAACAGGCCCATTTTCTATAAATACATTACCAAAATCGACAACGACTCCTAGATCAACCAATAAGAAGAGCAAGCTTATCATGACATAGAGGGACTTGTGCAACCCTCCTTTGATCAAATCAATACAAAGAATGGTAAGAGCACCGATGATGGCAATTAGCATTGGTGCTAATGTTGTGACGTTCAGTGACGCTAGAGAAACATTTATTGGTTCTAACATTAGTATGTCTCCTGTTGTGAATTCTTAGCTACTGGATTACTAAGATTCGGGATACGAGCTTGTGCTTCCGGTGTTTGTGCCTTATCGTGCATGAGCTGCACTATGGATTCAACACTGTTGCTTATAGGCTCTAGAATTGGTTTTGGGTAAACACCTAACCAAATCGTAATAATGACCAATGGAACCAATGCTATTAGTTCAGTTCGATTTACATCTTTTAAATTTTTATTTTCTTCTTTGGTCACATTTCCAAAAAACATTTTTTTATACGCACTAAGCATATAAATAGCACCTACGATAATAGCTGTTCCAGCAACGAGGGTAAATGAATGTGATTGTTTGTAAAACCCAAGAAGACTCAAAAATTCTCCGACAAAGTTAATGGTCAATGGTAATCCAACAGAGGCCATCATCATGATTCCAAAAATCGTTGCATAACGTGGCATTACGGATGCCAGTCCACCAAATTCAGACATTAGTTTTGTATGACGGCGATCGTAGATCACCCCTACAAGCAAGAACAATGCACCCGATACGACACCGTGTGCGATCATCAAGAAAATTGATCCGCTGATACCCTCAACGTTAAGAGCAAACGTACCAAGAACAATGACACCCATATGCGATACCGAACTGTACGCTACGACTTGTTTAATGTCTTCTTGCGCATAGGCCACCATTGCCGTATAGACAATCATTATAATCGCGAGTGTCGCAATTGGAAACATAAAGAACACAGACGCATCTGGAAACAATGGAAGTGAAAAACGTACAAATGCATACGTACCCATTTTAAGCAAAATAGCCGCAAGGATAACCGAACCGATTGTTGGTGCTTGTCCATGTGCATACGGTAACCATGTGTGAAATGGAAACATCGGTACCTTAATCGCAAATCCGATGAAGAAGGCCGCAAACAACCACAGTTGGAAATTAAGAGGAAGGATCAAACGATACCATTCGAGAAGTGAAAAACTCCACTGCCCTGTTGCTTGATAGTAAAAATACGCCATAAACAGCATACCCACCAACATGACGAGTGAACCGGTGAATGTGTACAAGAAAAACTTGACGGATGCGTAAATACGAAGTGGTCCGCCCCATGCACCAATGATGTACAACATCGGAATCAATGAAAGTTCCCAAAATACGTAGAAGACAATCGCATCCAACGCCGCAAAAACACCAACCATCGTCATTTCTAAAAAGAGTAATGTGATGATAAGGTCTTTTACACGACGTGTTTCAGTCAATGATGCAATACCTATCATTGTGAAAAAAGTGGATAATACGATGATGAATAATGAAATTCCATCAATACCCACTAAGTAATTAATACCAAAAGCAGCGACAAGCGGTGCCTTTTCCATAAACTGCATCCCAGATGTCATTGGATCATAAATATTCCACAACCACAAAGAGAGTAAAAATTCAATAGCAGCAACGGTAATACCATAGGCACGTGCGCTGTCTTTATGAACGATAAATCCAAGCATTGCTGCCAATGCCGGAAAGAAAATTAAGATCGATAAAATGTGTTCTTGCATCAGCATCTCCTTACATCGCCCGCATTGTTACTGCGTTGTATCCAACAGTAAATGCGATAGCTAGTACCAATAAAACCACTAAACCAATAACCATCCAGCGTAACATACTTGAAAGGTTACCATTTTGCATGGTATGTGTTTTTTCACCTGTACGATAGATGACATTCGCAATTCCGTCCACCGTTGCATCAACGATTTTAAGATCAATTTGTTTCCATGCAAGCTTTGAGAGCTCACGATACGGCTTGGAAAATAACTCATCATACAGTTTAGGAATATAGTATTGGTTGTACAGCAATTGATACAAAAAGCCTGACTCGACTTTTGCATCCACTTTTACCGCTTTAGCGTATTTTTTATACGCATACGCAATAGCCGCGATAACAAATAACTGTGTCCCAATCGTCATGATCCAAAACGTCGTATGGTTATGGATATGGTATTCGATAGCCGGTAATAGATGAGTAACCATTTCATAATACGGTGTTTTGAAAACCATACCGGCAATCACTGCCAATACTCCCAATGGCGCCATTGCATACAACATAAAGTTGTACGCTTCATGAGGGTGAATTCCGTGTTCTAGATGTCTTTCATCTCCATGGAAGATCAATGCGACAAGACGGAATGAATAAAAGGCGGTCAAACCGGCAGTCGCTAGCAATACACTATATAGAATGTAATGCTGCTCTACAAATGCAACCTCTAAAATAAGATCTTTTGAGAAAAAACCGGCTAGTGGATAGATACCCGCCAATGCGACCGATGCTAACGTCATAAGGATCCATGTCCACTTCATCGGTTTTTTCAAACCACCCATTTTAAACGGATCCAACTCATCGTGCATAGCATGCATTACATTACCTGCACCTAGGAACAACAAGGCTTTAAAGAAAGCGTGTGCCATAAGGTGGAACAATGCTACCCAGTATGCTCCCAAACCTGCGGCAACAAACATATAGCCCAACTGTGACAATGTTGAATACGCAATAATACGCTTCATGTCGCGGTTGACCAATGCCATAGTCGCTGCAAACATTGCTACAAATGCACCCAATGAGGCAATAACAGTACCAACCTCTGGAATCAGATCATAAATCGGATTTGCACGAACGACTAAATAGACCCCAGCTGTTACCATCGTTGCTGCATGGATCAATGCGGATACAGGTGTAGGACCTTCCATCGCATCTGCAAGCCACGTATGCAATGGAAATTGCGCTGATTTACCCATTGCCCCGATAAAGAGGAAAATCCCGATCCATGTGATAATCGGCATCGGTAAATTAGCAATTTGAGAAAATACCACGTCATACTGTAATGAACCAATATTCCAATAGATAATAAAGATACCGATCAACATTGCCAAGTCAGCAATACGGTTCATAATAAAGGCTTCATTAGCAGCCCATGTAGCTGATTCTTTATGATACCAAAATCCAATTAGGAGCCATGAACACAATCCAACCCCTTCCCATCCGATAAACAGGCCCAGAAAGTTATCACTCATAACCAAGACCATCATTGAAAACACAAAGGCCGAAAGGTACGAGAAAAATCGGTTGAACCCTTTGTCATGATCCATGTATCCGATTGAATATATGTGGACTATGGTTGAGACAATACTCACAACCATCATCATAACAACACTGACTTGATCAACCACAAATCCAAACGGTATGTAAAGATCTCCAGAAGCAATCCATGTCATCATCTCAACGTGAACGGTATGTCCTGCCATTACATAATTAAGTAATATTACACTGCTCACAAATGATGTGAACAACAATCCTGAAGCGACGATTCCCGTTACGCTTGTTTTAGGAGAAGCCGCAAAAAGTGCAGCAAACAGTGAACCTGTTAACGGCGCAAAAAGTGCGATGTATAAATATATTTCCATTGCTTACCCTCGCATCGATGTCATAATATCTAGATCGATCTTGCCTGTACGCTTGTACATAACAATCAATAAACCCAGTCCAACTGCAACTTCAGATGCAGCGATCGCAATAATAAAAAAGGCAAACATTTGTCCTGTTAAATCATTGTGAAAATGGGCAATGGCTGCAAAACCGATATTCGTTGCATTTAATAATATTTCCGTAGCAAAAAAGAGCATAAGCAAGTTCTTACGACGCATTACCCCAATCAAACCAATAGCAAATAGTACACTTGAAAGTACTAAGTAGTGCGCTAATGTTATTTCCATCAGTGTGCTCCTTCTTGACTGTCTGGCTTAGCTTCATTTGCACCCATTAGTGCAATCTCTTCTTCTGCCATCAACGTCAGTGATTTATCCATCTTTTTACCTGCTAATACAATACCTGCAATCATAGCAACCAATAGCATAACCGCCGCGACTTCAAACGGAACCAAAAACTTGGTAAATAAAATCATCCCGATAGCTTGCGAGTTACCTGATGCCGCTTCGAGTGGATATTGCGTTTCCAAATGAGTTGAAATGATAGGTGAAATGAATATAAAGACCACTAATGTAGCGGCTAAGACACCCAAGATAAAAATGGTTCTTGGATTTTCACGTTTTTCGACCATCGTACGTGTTGTATCAAAAAACATCATACCAAAAGCATATAATGCCATTACGGCACCTGTATAAACAATAATTTGGACTACACCTAAAAAGTCTGCCCCTAGCATAAAGAAAAATGCTGAGATAAAAATCATACCAGCAGCCATCGCTGTTAGTGCGTATAACGCCTGTGATGTCATCACAGTAATTGTGAACATAGCAATCGTTAATGCCGCAAATAGATAAAAAGCAACTACTTCAAACATTCATGTCTCCTTAATAGGCAAGCGGTGTTTTAGTAACACGCTCGTCCTCATGTGGGGTAATTGCACCAAAACCTGGGTACTCTTTTTGCTGTCCTGCAGTTAAGAAATCAAGAGGGGTGAGCATATCGTCTTTGATGACGAAGTGCGCACGCTGCTCAGATGCATTTTCATAACGGTCACCATGTACGATAGCTAGTTCCGGACATACTTCAGCACAGTATCCACAGAAAATACAACGTCCCAAATTGATGCTGTATTCGGTTACTTCTTTGCGGCTTTCTTCATCTATACGTGTGTCCATACGAATACAGTCAGAAATACAGATCTTTTCACACAAACCACATCCGATACAACGCTCAAAACCTGATTCCCATAATCGTAATAGTTTGTGAACGGCACGGTAACGTGGCCCGATTGGCAGCTTTTCTTTCGGATACTGTACCGTGTGAATATCAAATTTGATCATCTCACGCATAACGACCCAAAGACCTACAAAAAGCTCTCCCTTTAGAGAACGCTTTACAACTTGTTTAAACTTACCCCATCCTGTTTGTGGATATTCTCCCATATCAACATAGTAATAAGCACTTTGCTCACTTACGTTACGATCTGTAAACGGATCTACGTGCATTACATGCCTCCTTGAGTTTGAATCAAAATAACTACACCAGTTACAATAACATTGAGCACCGCGATTGGCATCAATACCTTCCAGCACAACCACATCAACTGATCGGGACGAACATCAGGCCATGCCGCTCGTGTCCATAAAAAGAAAAAGAAAAAGAAAGCAACTTTTAAAAGTAATTGCAATGCTCCTGCGATTGAACCATCACCGTATCCACCCAAAAAGATAAGAGCCATTACAAAAGATATAAAGAACATATTGGCATATTCACCAATGAAAAATAAGCCCCATCTCATTCCTGAATACTCTGTACCAAATCCATCGATAATCTCATGATCATTCGCTACAAGGTGAAACGGCGTACGTCCTGTTTCTGCAAACGCTGCAATCCAAAACAAGATGAAAGCAACCGGTTGAGACCATGCAATCCAATGGGTAATTCCAGCAGATTGATAGTTATTGATATCTATCAAAGACAATGAACCAACCATCATCAATGGTGCCAATAACGCAAGTCCTGTAATAACCTCATACGAGATAAATACCGCAGCACTACGCGCAGCAGAGATCAATGAAAACTTATTAGCGGATGCCATACCGCCAAGCAGTGGTCCATAAAGACCAATTGCCATAACTGCCATGACGTATAAGATACCTACATTGATGTCCGATACGATAGGATGAACCGTGTAACCTAAAACGGTAAATTCAGGCCAAAATGGAATGGCTGCCGCTGCCATAAACGCTGTAGCTGCTGTTATGACCGGTGCTAATTTAAAAATCGGTTTAACCACGTTTTGTGGAATAATATCCTCTTTTGTAAATAACTTGATCCCATCTGCTGCTACTTGGAGCAATCCATAAGGGCCAACGTGCATTGGCCCCAAACGACGCTGCATAAACGCAAGAATCTTACGCTCGAAGTAGGTTCCAAAACCCGCAAGGGCTGAAAAAACCAATAAGATCACAACAATTTTTACAACTGTTTCGATGATAAATGCTAGATCCATACTTACACCTTTTGAATTGATACATTTGCAAAACGGTAACCGTCAAACAATGCACCAGAATTGATTTGCGTGTCAAATGTTGGAAGATATGGAATCTCACCCTCGATTTTTCCATCAGCGATCACGTTAACAACGATTTCACCTTGTGCCGTTTTGACACGTACACGATCTCCCTCAATCACCCCATTAGCACTCATGAAAGCAGTCGAAGCGTACAGTCCGCCTGACTCTTTGAGCTGATGTGCTTTTGCCGTAAATGGCGTAAACTGTAATACTGGATTTGCAAGATACACCAGTGCATTGCTCATTGCGTTCTTTTCATCAAACGCTATGACGCTTTCATCTCCATTAATCGATACAGATTGAGTTTTAAGGACGTAACCACGTACTTCTACCCCTGCATTCGTGTAGTGGTTTGGCAAGCTGTCAAATTCTACACTTTCAAACCCAGCGTTAACTGGAAGCTGTTTTGTGTAGTTAATGGTCAATGATTCATTAAACCCAAGTGCATTCGCAATATCGTTAAGTATGTAACCGCCAAATCCTACTGCTGCATTGGTTGGATTAACACGCTTATCAATACTGGTTAACGTCCCCTCTTGCTGATTAAGAGCAGGCATATCCAAGTCACCATCACCCAGTGCGCTTAATGTGAAGTTCCCGGTTGTGTTATATCCAATCGTGTAGCTTCCTGCAGTTGTATCTAGATCACAGATCAATGCTGCTCCTAAGGTATTAGAGAGATTAGGAATCATCGTTACATTAAAAGCTGTGTATTTTTCAATCAAAGCAACAAGACGAGCACAATTGTCAGCATTTGGATGGCTGTACAAATCAGGGCCTACCATCAATGCAAATTTCTCTTTTTTAGCCAAATACTTCGTCAATGTATCTGCAAAACCAGCCGGTGCATTCAAAAGATCATAAAGACGGTTATCGTCTACTTCTACTTCTTTGGATACTTTTTTCTTAACTGTTTTTGTGACTTCTTCACTCACTTCTTCTTCAATGCCGGTTTCTTCGTTTAGAACTTTTTTCACAACCGTTTCAGTTACTTTCTCATCGATTGTTTCTTCTATAGTGACTGTTTTAGTCGAATGAAAAGTTGCCAGGTAGTCAACGATTTGAGATGGCATTGCCGTTTTGTCACCAAACAAATCTAGCATCAAATACAATGCTGCTTCTTCCATCATTGCGGCATGATTAAACTGCGTCACATTTTTAGACATATCATTGATAACAGGATCATTGATTGGGTGGAAATAAAGCCCAGCCCCTTTGTTCATCGAAATCGCATTGTTCATCGCAAAGCGGGCATTTGGATTATCAGTTTTCAATGCACTCCCGATTGAAACTACAAAATCACTGTCATGGACTTCTTTTAAGTTCCCGCTGTAAAGTGATTGACCACTAATTGCGCTGTAAGAATTTAAAAATGATTTAAAGATTCTTGCTTCTTCATTGATCAAACGGTAACCGAATTTTTCTTTGAGGCGCTGTAGGATCATTGCCTCTTCATTCGTGATGGTTGATGTGAAGCTAATCGTATCTGCTTTTTTAAACGCTGCGATTGCCGCGTTAAATTGTCCTGCATCTTTAGTTACATCGCTGTTTTGGAAATCGTACCCGTAACGTCCAGATCCGCATAATGAAACATAGTTCCATTCGTTCTTAACACGATAGATTTTATCCTCAGGATCTTCAACGCTCGTATGCTTGATATCGTAACTGATTTGACACCCTGCACTACAGTGAGTACATGTGGCAGGAACTTGGTGAAGCTCCCACGCATTTGATGTGTATTGAAAATCAGTACTGACCAAAGCGCCTACCGGACAAACAGAAGTACACTCCCCACAGTTTGTACAATCAAGTGTAGTGCCTGCATTTGGTGCAATCAAAGATTTATTGAGTTTATTCCACATTGCGTAGGCATCTTTTGGCATTGACTCTTTGAGCGCTGGATCAATAGCATCACCACCACGTGCAACTGTTGAAAGTGCGCCATCTCCGATCATGTCTTTACAGACCGTAATACAGCGCTCACACATAATACACAGTGCCGGATCGTATTTAATCAAGCCCCAATCTTGTACTGGTTTGAAGGTATCAGGAATGGAATAGGATTGTGAATCAACCCCTAGTTCTAACGTATAGTTTTGTAGCTCACATTCACCTGACTGATCGCACACACCGCACTCTAATGGATGATTTACATCATAAACTTCCATAATCGCACGTTTTTCGTCTTCGATAGTGGATGTAGTCGTGACAACATTCATCCCCTCTTTTGCTTTTGCATTACAGGCATAGACTTGTTTTCCATCCGCTTCTACTAAACATATACGACATGCCAACGTTGGCGAACAGCGTGACAGGTAACAAATAGCAGGAATAAAAACTCCATTGGCACGCGCCGCATTTAGGATAAACTCACCCTCTTGCGTTTGAACCGCTTTTCCGTCTATCGTTATTGTTATTTCATTCATAATTCAACTACCCACCCTCATAAGTTTAATTTTTTCAAAGCGATACCCACAATTGGACTCTTCATTAAGTACATTCAGGGCAATTGTCCCCTTAAGTGTCTCATCAACCACAAACGTTTTAGTACCCTCATACCCATCAATAGTAACAAGCTCACCGCTATTCAAACGTGCTGCAATCGCAAATTGCGCTGAACCGCGAAGCGTATCGTTATCGGATTGTTTATTGGGATAACATTGATAAACAATAGTTCCGTTGTATTGCGGTAACGGTGAAACAGGATCAAGAACACCCTTTTTCCTGACATCCAACATCTCAACACTATTACCATCACTGTACTTTGGAGCGATAACCACCGAAAAAGTAGTGACGCTATCTATAACTCCGCATATTTTTGCGATATTAGAACTATTTTTATGATTGAAGAGATCCAAGCCAACTACTAAGGTTTTTTGATGGCTCACAGCAGCTGTCTCAAAAATTGATCTAAATTCTTCATCACCAACATTGGACTCAGCGCACAAATATCCCTCATCCAAGTCGTCCAAAAATTGTTGCACAACATCACTTGTCTCACACCCATCCAACAGTGTTTTAGCCAACATCGCCACAACACCCTCTTCTGAACCTGCTTCATACTTAACCATCTGCGTAATAATGCCATCCATCAACACATCCTCAAGAGGGTGCATATAGATAACTTTTGCACCATTATTACTAGCACTTACAACAGCATCGTAAACTGCCTCATTATCGCAACTTACTCTTCCGCCCAAAACAATAATCATATCGCTTTGCGCAATAGCATCACAAGAGCCACTAAAGCCACTTTTACCACCCATACTACTATAGGAAGCTATAAAAGATTGATAAGCCAGCGTCTCTTGATTCACCATCAATCCTTACTTTTGACCACTATGGTCCAGTCCGCTTCGTTAAATTTTAACGAATTCATTAGCTCGAAGCCTTGTTCTTTTACCAAGTCGGCACTTTTTTGAATCGGTGTAAAATCACCAATTTCGAATAAAAAAATCAACACTTCTTTCGTTGATGTCTCTTCTTTCATAATCTCACCCATACGGTCGTAAAAAGCACCTTTAAGGTGACGTAAATCATAACGTTTCATAAGTCTCCTTCTAACGGTCTACTTCACCGAAGACGATATTAGTCGTCCCGATGATGGATACTACGTCTGGGATATAGTGCCCAGGCAACAAGTCAGTCAAAATTCCCGTGTGCCAAAACGATGGAGCACGTAATTTTAGACGGTACGGGTACGGTCCGCCTTGGCTATTGATGTAATACCCAAGCTCTCCTTTAGGAGATTCTGTCGGGATATAGACTTCACCTACCGGTGGACGCATACCTTGCGTAACCAGTACAAAGTGCTGCATCAAGGCATAGTTTTGCGTCATAATCTCTAATTTTGGTGCTGAGATGTATTGTGGAGCATGCGCCATAAGTTCAGTCGACGTTCCCTCGTACATATCTGCAACTTGATACAAGATTTTTGCCGATTCGCGCATCTCTGCCATGTAGAGTTTATAACGCGCATAGTTATCACCCTTATCTGAAACAGGGACATTAAACTCTACTTCATCGTACAGTTCATACGGCTCTTCTTTACGGATATCCCACTGGACACCTGATGCACGTAACATAACACCTGAACAACCCCAGCTCAAAGCCATCTCTTTAGAGATCACACCGACATTTTCCATACGCATCAACCAAACACGGTTTTTATCCAAAAGATCTTCGTAATCTTTGATATTCTCTGGTACCTTGTCCAAAAATTTGCGTAAATCAGTCATGAAGTTATCCGGTAAGTCTAATGGAACACCACCGATACGGATTGCTGCGTGTGTCAAACGTGCACCACAGTAATCTTCAACCAAGTCCATCAAATACTCACGCTCACGAAACGCGTATAAAAATACAGTCATAGCACCGATATCAAGAGCGGTTGTCGCTAACCAAAAAAGGTGTGACATCAAACGATTCACTTCCAAAAGAAGCATACGGATAACTTTTGCACGACGAGGAACATCAAGACCGATCAATTTTTCAACCGCAAGGGCAAAACCATAGTTGTTTGAGCTTGAAGCGATATAGTCCATACGGTCAGTCGTTGGCATGAACTCATTGTAGATCATGTTTTCTGCCATCTTCTCCATACCGCGGTGAAGATAACCGATATCCGGATGAGCTTTCGTGATTTGTTCTTGTTGCAAATGCAGCATAAGGCGTAATTGCCCGTGTGCTGATGGATGCTGAGGCCCGAAGTTTAGGACTAACTCATTGTCTTCACGATCAAATGAGATGTTTTCAAAAAACGGTCTAAGACGATTGGATTGTTGCATTCATGTCTCCTTAACGCTGGCGATCAGAGATCACAACGGATTTCTCTGCATCAAATTTTTCTACCATGAATACACCCTCTTGCTCTTGATACACAAGAGGAGTGTCCGGTTCGCCTTGACTGATATCCGTACCAAATGGTACTTCATGACCTAAACGTGAAAAACGCTGTGTGTCGTATCTGTCAATACGGGCAGGATCACGATTTTCAGGCCCGATGATCTCTCTGGCTTCTTTACCAAAGATTTTATCGACTTCGTACCATGCTGCGAACTCATCCCCTTGTAATGGATACGTTTTACGCAATGGGAAACCTTCCCAGTCATCTGGCATCAAAATACGTTTCATGAATGGATGATTGTTGACCACAACCCCAAACATGTCGTACATCTCACGCTCAGACCAATCCGCACTACGGAAAAGTTTTTCAACACTTTGGATCGCTTCATTTTCATCAATCTTACATTTGATACGGACACGCTTACGTTTTGTCATACTCAACATTTGATAGAAAATTTCAAATTTCCCCTCAGTTGCCAACCAGTCAATAGCGCTCATCTCTGAAAGTTGTGTGTATTCGCATTCATTTTTCAGCAATTCAAGAACGGCATAGTTATCTGCTGCATTGATCACAACAACCATTTGTTCTACTTGAACGTACGCATCCAAAACATCAAATTTTGCTTTGATAGCTGCTAAATCTGCTGTGAATACGGCATCGTCACTCACTTGAGATTTTGCAACTTGTGGTGCTACCCAAAAACGGTCTGTGTAATACGATTTTGCTTGGACGTTGTCTTTAGGAGTATAGGCTCTCATTACATCAACCTTTTTGGTTTTTGTGAACGAGATGCTGGCTCTTTACGAATTTTTTGCTGAAGCATCATCACCGCATACTGTAAGGTTTCCGGACGAGGTGCACATCCCGGAAGATACAAATCCACAGGAATAACACGGTCAACCCCTTGAACGGTTGCATAGGTATTAAACATACCGCCGGTATTGGCACATGAGCCCATAGAGATAACCCATTTTGGCTCTGTCATTTGATCGTATAAACGTCGAATAAACTCTGCGTGTTTTTTGGTCAATGTTCCTGCTACAACCATCAGCTCAGCTTGACGAGGAGATGCACGAAAGATCGTACCAAAACGGTCAAAGTCATAACGTGATGCCCCTGAAGCCATCATTTCAATACCGCAACATGCCAAACCATAAGTTAACGCCCAAATAGAATTTGAACGACCCCAATTTACGACTTTATCAATTGTCGTTAAAGCTACGGGAAGCCCGCCGTCTTTTAGATAATTTACTTGATGTTGTGCCATTCAAGTGCTCCTTTTTTCCATGCATAAACAAAACCGATTGCTAACAATAAAATAAACGTTAGCATCTCAACAAAACCAAACCAACCCAGCAATTTAAAATCAATTGCCCATGGAAACATAAAAACGATTTCTACATCAAAAAGTAAAAATAAAAGTGCAAACAGGTAAAACTGCGTTGAAATACGATTTGGCTGGCGAGTAACCTCTGGACCACACTCGTAAGGTGAAAGCTTCAATTTTTCTGTATCTTTAGCCGCCAATGCACGGCTGGCTAAACGTGCTAATACTGTCGTCGCATAAAATGCTCCAAACGTAATAACAAACAGTACAAATACCCCAAAATAAGGATTTGTGACGTTGTAATGTTCCATAGTTTTACCTTTTCATGGTTGATGTAGTGTCTGACTGTAAAATGTACTTGTAGTCACACACCGCTTTTTTATAGAAATAGTTGCTGAACTATAGCAAAAAGTGTGTTAAATAATCCTCAAAAGCATCTGTATTTACAAGGTGGTGTTACTTTTATAAACACCCATACGTACGCATTTCATCATAAGTGTTCTTTATAGAAACAACTCACGATTATGTCTTGGAAACTGAAAGTAATGATTTTTTTTAGAAGATACGGATACTAGAAAAAGAGTGACACAGTCACCCCTAATTGTTTAAAAAGCCCATTGATTTTTCGGTATCAAAATTTCCTTGACGCTCTTTGTTGATTTCATTGATAAAATCTTCCAAACAAAAGTTTGGCTCTTTTCGTGTTGCCACTGTATACGCTGTATTTTTAACGATCAAATTGATCTGTCCTCCGGTTAAAGGATACGATAATAATTTTTCGACGTCAAATCCCTCTTCATAGGGTGCATTCTTTGGAAGCATCATGTTCCATAATTTTAGACGCTGCGCCTTGTCCGGTTTTTTAAACTCAATTTTGTAGTTAAAACGACGTGAAAAAGCTTGATCAATGTTTTCTAAGAGATTGGTGGTAGCAATCAATATTCCTTGAAACTTTTCAATCTGTTCTAAAAAAATATTTTGCATCTGATTGTGCATCTGATCTGCTGATGTGCCTGCACCTTGAGAACGTGATGAAAGGAACTGATCCGCTTCGTTGAGCAAAAGAATCGGTTCGGTCTTGGTCTGTTTGGTCAGATCTGCATAGGTGTCAAATATTTTACGGACATTTTTTTCTGACTCTCCCACATACATTGAAAGGATCTTAGAACAGTCAAAACTCAATACCTGCCGTTTTAGTGAACGTGAAAGTGAGTGTGCTGTAAGCGTTTTACCCGTTCCAGGAGGACCGTAAAAAATAATGCGTGCATCGATTCCCGCTTTTTTATCTTTGATTCCCCATTCATGAAGTTTTGCAATGACTTCACGATCAAGCTGATGCATCAAGTTATCAAGCGTCTTTTCCGTCGCAGGATTAAGGACCACATTTTCCAAAGAAGTAAGGGGTTCAATAAGCTCAAAAATCTCCTGCTCTTTAATAAGCATATCCAGCTTTATTTTACGCGTTTTTTTCTTTTTTTGCGGATGCATAATAGACTGCAGTACCTCATCAACAATGTAAAAAGCTCTACTGATTCCCCCAAAAGGATTGAGCATCTCTTCATAATCAATAACATCATCATTAATAAGACGCGATCCGTCTTCAAGTAAGGCACGGTTTTTGATTCGCTCATAATCATCAAAACTGACAAGATCAATAAGGGTATTCATCTCTCGTAAACTACCCTCGGTCGAACTGTATTCTTCTTTGAGCAGGGCCAAAAATATGACCTGCTCTTTTGGCTCCAACTTTTTTTGTTTGAAAAAACGATCCAGTACTACCTCATGAGAAGTTTGGGTAATCCGCTCTTCAATACGTTTTTCTAACAAATCAAGCTTGCTTTGAATACGGTTGATCCCTAACGAATGCCCATTTCCATTATTACGAATAACCGACATCTTTTGGTACAGTTCTATACGAAAAAACTGATCTTGCAAATATTCCAAATGATCCGCGTACGGTTTGATCTCAGGCAATGTCATCTCTAAAGATCCTTCTTCAAGAAGCTTCATAAAGATGGTCGTCAACGCAATAGGAGTATTGAACAATTCCAACTGTGAGAGTTCACTCATCTTGATCGGAGTAAAAGAGTGGTGTGTGATCCATCCAAGCTCTAAGAGTGTTTTTACCTCTCCAAAATGGCTGAGATAGGAATAATCGTCGGGACCGTACAGTTCTTGAAGCAGTTCTGCTACGACCACATCCTCTTGAGACTGCAAAAATTTGCGTGTCAACAGTTGTAAGACCTTCCCCTCATCAACAGTACATTTGAGCTGTGAAAAAATCTCTGACTCCTCAATTGAGGGGTTTTCTAAAAAATCGATCAAATATTTCAATAAAATCCTTAATTACTTGGTTTCAAAACTGTATAACAGTTCAATCTCTTGTGCCCAAATCGTTTCGTCAATGGTTTCCAATACGAGAGGAATATTATCCATTCGTGGATCATTCATCAAAAATCGAAAGCTATCAAGCCCTATCTTCCCTTGACCCAATGAGTCATGCCGATCCACATGACTCCCTAGATCAGGCTTTGAATCGTTAATATGCATCCCTCGCAAGTAGTGGAATCCGATAACACGATCAAATTCTGCCCACGTCGCATCATAGGTCTCTCGTGTGCGTATATCGTATCCTGCTGTGAACATATGACAGGTATCGATGCAGACCCCAACCCGTGATTTATCTTCGATACGTTCAATAATAGCACCAATGTGCTCAAACTTCCAACCCAGATTGCTCCCCTGCCCTGCTGTGTTCTCAATCGTCAGATTTACACCCTCCGTCACTTTGATCGCATGGTTCATGCTCATAGCGATACGGTCGATACACTCTTCTTCACTGATCTGTTTGAGATGGCTACCCGGATGGAAGTTCAGACGATCCAATCCCAACTGCTCACATCGCTGCAACTCATCGATAAAAGCTTCGAGTGATTTTTCGCGCTTCTCCTCTTCGGGATGTCCGAGGTTAATGAGATACGAATCGTGCGGAAGAATATGACACGGTTGTATACCGCTTTTGGCAAGATTGTCTTTGAACAATCCGATTGTCTCATCATCGAGTGGTTTTGCAACCCACTGTTTTTGGTTTTTAGTAAAAAGAGCAAATGCTTTCGCCCCTATTTTCATCGCATTGAGCGGAGCGTTAAAAACTCCGCCGCTAGCAGATACGTGTGCACCGACAAATTTATTAGACATAATGGTTTCCTAGTTTTAATTGCGTTATTTTAACACAGCTTACGTATACGCATTGCCGCATCTTGAAGTACATCCAACGGTTTAGAATAACAAAAGCGCGCCATATTTTTTCCTGCGTCATCGTGATAAAAGGCACGTCCAGGTACGGATGCCACGCCTGTTTTTTTCAATATAGCCATCACTTTTTCAAAATCATCATCCCCCGCTATCGAACCAATATCGGTCATCACATAATACGCTCCGCTAGGGACACTGGGATTGAACCCGGCATCACGTAATGCATCGCAAAACAGATCACGCTTCATCTGATGCACACTTGAGAGTTCGCGATAATACTCATCCCCCAGTTTTTCAAGACCCTCTGCGGCACCCATTTGCAACGGTGCAGCGGCACACACATAGATCAGGTCATTGAACTGTGCCATGGCCTCGATAATCTCTAGTGGTGCTATGGCATAGCCCAAGCGCCACCCCGTGATACTGAATACTTTTGAAAAACCGGACAAGGTCACGCAACGATTTTTGAGGCTTTCAATAGAAAGGGCAGGAATATGCTTCACCCCATCGTATAAAAAATGTTCGTACATCTCATCAGAAAATACAATCAGATCATGCTCTTGGGCAAACGCACCGATTTGTTCCAGTTCCTCTTTGGTAAATACTTTTCCGCTAGGATTTGCAGGATTACAAATTACCATTGCACGCGTTTTGGAAGTACATACCGACTTCAGGGCATCCATATCAAGCGTCCATTGTGGTGCTTCAAGACGAACAAATTTAGGAACTGTCCCAAGAGAAAGAAGCGTTGAGCGATGGTAACCGTAATAGGGTTCAAACAATATGACCTCATCACCTGGATTGAGCAAAGCCATACACGCCGTATAAAAAGCCCCCGTTGCCCCATCACTGACCAATACTTGGCTCGCATCGATGGGTAGATCATAAAAGCGTTTCATCTTCGTAGCGATCGCTTCACGTAACACGGACAACCCTTCGGTTGGTGTGTAAATATTGATGCCCTCATCCATAGCTCTCTTCGCTGCATCAATGACCACGCTTGGGACTTCAAGATCGCAGACACCTTGTGCCATATTGATTCCCTTTAACGCATTACACGCTCTGGTCATAGAACGTATTTCTGATTGAGCGATAGTACCGCTTCGATCACTTAGTTTCATTGGTATCCTCTATATCGTTGATCTTGATCATAAGGCCATTTAGCCTGTCTTTAAATAGTATTTCATTGTCTTTGCGCTGGTACATGATGTCCATGTCGTCATTGCGAATAAACTGACACACCGCACCTGAGCATGTTTCATCTCTGCCTATTCCGCCAAAGATCGGCGTACCTTGCAAAACACGCCGCATCGTATCACGCGGGTAATATTCAGACAGATATTCTTTTACAAATGCTTCTTCGCTCATGCACCCTGCACTCACGCACACTTTTTCATCAATAGAGATTTTCTCTACCGCTACGCCCGCTGTGAAAAGTTCGACTTGTACGGCATCTCCCTCATACCGTATGTAACCGGTATCCGAAAATTTGAGTTTGGGACTTTTGATCGTGATGACTTTTGGACTGCTGATCGAATAATGTTTAACCGAACATCCTCCCATAAAAAGGATGAGGGTACTAGCCCATAGGATAGAGAATTTTTGCATGTACCGCGTCCAAATCTTTGAGTATTTCTGCATTTAATGTCACATCCATCGCCGCCAACGAAGCATCCAGCTGCTCAGGTGTTGTCGCTCCAATGATGGTAGAAGCCACAAAATCAAACTGCTTACTCCACGCGATCGCCATCGTAACTGGATTCAGTCCGTGAGTAGACGCTATTCGCAAATACTCCTGTGTCGATGCTAAGGTTTTATCGTTTAAAAAGCGTGCTGCCATAAGGCGTTGACGTTTATTGGTTGAATTGATGTAATCGCTAAAGCGTCCTTGAGCACTTGTGGCTTGATTGTATTTTCCGCTCAAAACGCCTCCGCCCAATGGTGAATACGGAAGAAGCGATATTTTTTCCTCACGACACAGTGCACCGATTTCCGTCAAATCACGACGATTAAGCAGTGAGAAATTATTCTGAATTGACTCAAAACGGGCTAATTTTTCATATTTACTCACCATGAGTGACTTCATCGTCCCGCGAGCGGTATCGTTGGATGTACCGATATAACGCACTTTTCCACTTTGCACCAGTGCATCCATTGCCTTCATCGTCTCTTCGATAGGGACAATCGTGTCAGGCCAGTGCATCTGATACAAATCGATGTAATCCGTCCCCAACCGTTTAAGTGATCCCTCGATCGCGCGCTCTATATGAAACCGATCACACGCCGTAAATCCGTGACGAACCGGCGGTACGAACCATCCTGATGCGGCTCCTGCTACCTTCGTCGCCAAAATCAAACTCTCGCGCGGCTTAGTCTTCAACCATCGACCTACCATTTCTTCGGTAAGTCCCGCGAGTTTAGCGCTTGGAGGAACAGGATACAACTCTGCCGTGTCAAAAAAATTCACCCCATTATCATAGGCTTTATCCATGATAGCAAAGGCGGCTTTTTCATCGCATTGCGCGCCAAAAGTCATCGTCCCCATGCAAATCGGAGAGACCCGTAATCCTGTGCGACCGATATAACGGTATTCCATCCGATTTTCCCCCAAATTTTTGCCATATTGTAGCGAATTGCCATATTTTGTCTCTTAGGTTGTAAATCGCTTTATACTCCCATTATGAAAATACACATCGATCTCGATTGCTTCTTTGTATCCGCGCAACGTACCATCGATCCCAATTTGCTTGGTAAATCTGTTGGGATTGGCGGCAGAGGTGACCAATACATTTTTTCACATGAAAAATCCAATCAGGAATTGCTACTGGACAACAGCGGCTCTTTTGTGGGCAGTTTTGTTCATCGTTATACGGGTGATGACCTGAGCCAATTTATCGATGCCGATGGGCGTATACGCGGAATCTTAACCACAGCTAGCTATGAAGCCAGAGCGTATGGTATCAATACGGGGATGAGCATTCGTGAAGCACTCCTACGCTGTCCAGACCTTATTATCAAAGGCCCTGATATGCAGCTGTATCATCGACTCTCCCATGAACTGCACCAGTTTTTACAAGAACGTATTCCCCTCATAGAACAAGCAAGCATCGATGAGTTTTACGGGGATTTAGAGGGGTGGATAAGTGAAGCAGAAATCCCTGCGTTTATCGATCACCTTCGCCATGAGATCAAACGTCAACTCAACCTCCCCGTCTCCATCGGTGCCGCCAATTCCAAACATATAGCCAAACTCGCAACCGAAAGTGCCAAACCTTTTGGCTGTAAAACAATCTTCGACCATGAAGTCACTGACTTCGTGTCTACTATCGCGGTTCAAAAGTTTCCGGGAATCGGTTCGAGCATGCAGCGACGATGCGCCCAATACCATCTTAAGACATTAGGCGATTTATTGCGCGCTAAAAATTTGGTACGCTCATGGGGACCCTATGCACAGTCTCTGTATGAACGTGTCTGTGGCAATGATTTAGGAGAGCTTACGGTCAATGCTCCTCGCAAATCGATCGGCATCTCACGTACATTTGACCCTATCACCGATCGCGATGAGATCAGACGCCGTGTCTCGATCCTCTCTCGTCATCTCGCCTACGCCATTACCAAACTCGAAGTAAATCCTACTACTTTTAGCTTGTCCCTGTATTATCAGCATCATCCAAAATCACATAGCGCCCTAAGTGAATCTCGACTCTTCAACGAACAGCGTTTTCGCCAACTGTGCCGTGAGCTTTTAGCAAAATCCGATTGTTATACCAATGGAGCAATCACCCATCTAGGGATCAGTGCATCGGCATTTAGCGTCCATTCACGTAGGACGTTATCACTAATTGATTATGAAGAGGATGTAAAGGCACAAGATTTTGATAAAAAGAGTCGTGCCATCCGTGATAAATACGGATGTGACGCATTAAAATGGGGAAGTGAACTGTAAGGCTGATTGAAGAATCAGCCAGCCGCTTGCAATGCGCCGTACGCTTCTTGCAGCAGTTTAAATTTTTCCGTATATTTATTAATAATTTCAGGGCTTTTGCTGTTCACACGGTCAGGATGATACCGCTTTGCCAACTGGCGATACCGTTTCTTTAGATCTTCGAGTTTACTGCCAACAGGAAGATCAAATATCGCATGATAACGAATCATCTTATCGATTTCATCGTTACTGTGTCCCCATCCTTTGTAGCTTCCATATAACTTGCTCATAAACTCATCGTCATAATTGTAGTTAATCACATAATGGAGTACTTCACGACGGTTTAGCGCTTTTTCCAAACGTGCTTTGGCTGCGATTGAACTAACATCGATGTAAATTTGATTCGAAGTGTGACTGGTTACCAGAGACGATAACTGCTGTTTAAGATAGCGCATAATCCATCGGTTTTCTGTTAAAAAGGTTAGCTTAACACGATTAGGACCAAAAGCAAAAAGCTCGACATCCACTTTCTCTGATTTTCGAAAAGGGATTTCAATACGCACGGCAGCACTTTTACATTTACGTAATGAACGGCGATAAAACGGACTTGAAAGTTCATTAGCTGTGGTGTAGCAATCACTAAGTGTGTCTAAAAAATCTTTTTTTTGCTCTGAAGAACCTTCATTATTCAATACCAATACCCCATTATCTAAAAAGAGGGTATTGTGAATATGGTGATCAAAAAAGTCTTCCATCCAAGGCTCTTCGAGGGTTTTAGACCCACCTTGAACGAAAATAGCATTATTGCGTAAAACGACTCTCACGGAAACCCCCGCTCATAGATTATTTACGTAACAAAAGCAAATACTATTCCGTTTATCTATTTTTGGGTAATTTCCCCATAGCACTCAGGACGACGGTCACGTATCAATCCCCAATAATGACGATGTTCACGATTGGCCAGCACATCAAATTCGCTGTACACAATTTCTTCTTTATCTCTTGAAGCTTCGGCTACCTTTTGTCCCGTATGATCTGTAATAAATGAGCTGCCGTAAAATGTCAGGGTGCAGCTCTCTCCTACTTCCTCACCAATACGATTGGCGGCTATAACAGGGATAATATTGGCGGCACTGTGTCCCATTTGCACACGTTGCCAGTGCGATGCCGAATCGACACCGATTTCCGGCTCACTGCCTATGGCGGTAGGATAAAAAATCATGTCCGCTCCCATAAGTGTCAAACAGCGTGCCGTCTCAGGAAACCACTGATCCCAGCATATACCCACCCCTACATTTCCAAAAGCTGTTTTCCATACTTTGAATCCCGTATCCCCAGGTTCAAAATAAAACTTTTCTTCGTATCCAGGACCATCAGGGATATGCGTTTTTCGGTAGTTATCCATAACCGTTCCATCCGCATCGATCATTACTAAGGAGTTAAAATAGCGCTCACCCGCTTTCTCAAAATAACTCAGAGGGATTACCACCCCAAGCTCTTTTGCCAATCCACTAAAACGCGCGATCATTGGGTGTCCCTCACGCTCATTTGCCCATGAAAAATAGTCATGATCCATGTCTTTACAAAAGTAGAATCCCTCAAACAATTCTGGAATCAAGATAATATTAGCACCATTTTTTGCGGCTTTACGAACCATCAACTGCGCTTTATGGATATTGGCGTCCTTATTCACACTCATCTGCATTTGTATCGCGGCTACTTTTACCATACCAACTCCTATTGCTTCTTCCTAAAATTATAGCTAATGACTTATAAAATCTTAAAAGGGAACGTGATATGCTATACCATATAGATACATCCAAAAGGAGTTATCATGAAGCTCAACACACAATATCAAGCTCTTCCTCAGATAAACGAGCAAAATATTAAACAAAACAAGGCATTGGAAAAAATTGCAGCCGCCATCCAGTTGAATATGGAGGATAGCGCATCACGTAGTATCGCCTCTCAGATGCAAAATCAAATTGGTACCTATTCCCAAGAGTTGATGAACACTAATGACAGTATTGCAATGACGCAAATTGCCGATGGAGCACTTTCAAACCTCTCACAGCAAGCGCAGACGCTTAGCAATTTAAGCATTCGCAGCAACAGCGCTGTTCTAAACAGTTCAGATCAACAAGCCCTGCAAGCTGAGTTTCAACGTACACAAATATCAATGCAAAACATTGTGAATACCACATCGTACAATGAAAAACCATTGCTAGACAGCAGTGTATCCCCTCAGAATCTCACCCTTGGTAATCAGGAGGGTATTTCTACTTATATGGATACACTATCCTCTGCACAAAGTGATATAGGTGCTTCTGCTAATAACTATGTCAGTCATGCTAATACGTTGCTAAACCAGATCACACAAACATCTTCGGCCAAAAGTCAAATAGCGGATACCGATATGGCAAAAGTAATCAGTGATTTCCAAAGTAGTAATAGATTATTGGACGCTTCTGTTCTTGCATCTGCACATCAAACACAGTTCTTACGTGAATCGATCGATCGTTTATTGGGGTGATTTAAGTGTGAGTAAAGATCGAATTACATTCGATCTTTAGCCTCGATGCCTAATAGAGAGAGCCCTGTTTTAAGAGAAAGAGCAACAACAAGAATCAGCTTTAAAAGCTTCGCTTCGTCTTCGTTGCCTATGATTTTGGTATCGTAGTAGAATTTATGCAGTTTAGCCGCCAGTGCTTTGAGATAGTCAGGGAGCTTCTGTGCCTGACGTGATTCAAATGCGTCATCGATGATTTCCGGCAACAACAACGCTTCAAATAGTAACCCATCAGCATCCGCACTTAAACCATGCAGCTTAGCGGCCATGATAGTATCCATATCCATCTCACTTTTTGCAATGAGCGTTTGAATACGGGCATGAGCATATTGAACGTAGTACACAGGATTTGAACTGTCTTGACGCTTTAGCTCTTCGATATCAAATTCCAGTGCAGTATCGCATTTTTTAGATGCAAACATAAATCGAAGCGCATCTGAACCGATCTCTTCAACCACATCACTCATAAGTATCACTGTTCCAGCACGCTTTGACATCTTAAACGGCTCACCGTCTTTGAGCAGACTAACCATCTGAGAAAGTAATACTTCGAGTTTCTTTGAATCATATCCTAAGAAAGTGACCGCTGCATTTACACGGGCAATATAACCATGATGGTCAGCACCCCAAATATTGATATAGTGATCGTAAGAGCGTTCAAACTTCTGGTTGTGATAGATGATATCCCCTGCGAGATAGGTCGGACGACCGTCTTCACGTACCACAACACGGTCATGGTCATCGCCAAACTGCGAAGACTTAATAAATGTTTTTCCCTCATTGAGATAAACACTGTCTCCCATTTTGACCATGACACGATCCCATTCATTGTACAATGAGGCTTCTCCGACAAAAGTATCAAAATGAACTTGTACACTGGCTAAATCATCTACGATGAGTGCTAATATCTTATCTTTTGCCCAAAGCGCCAACTCTTTTTGACGACTTTCATCACGCAATGCATCTTCACCAAATACCGTTACGACTTCTTTTGCTAAATCAGTGAGATAATCACCACGGTAATATTTTTCAGGCCATTCGATGTTCTCGCCCAATAGTGAGCTACGCCCTTCAAGCTGTAATGAGACTCCGAGGAGATCAATCTGATTTCCAGCATCATTGACATAATATTCTGCTGTGATATCGTATCCTAAGTGACGGCCGAGACGCAGCATCGTATCACCATAGACAGCACCACGAGCATGTCCTATATGCAATGGACCTGTTGGATTGGCACTCACAAATTCCAAGAGAATAGAACCTTGCTTATCACTGCTTCCAAACTGCTCACCATGAGACAAGGCCCACGAAGCATATTCATCTAAGAATGTTTCAGAGAGCCTAAAGTTAATGTACCCCTGAACCGATTCAACTGCTGTAAAAATAGCGTCCTGCCCAAATGAAGATGCTATTTCTTGAGCAATAACCATTGGAGATTTTCGAAGTTCTTTTGCGAGGGAAAAAGCGATAGGAGTGGCAAAATGGCCAAAAGAACGATCTTTTGGCTTCTCGAGGATAACGTCGTAATTTAATTTATCGCGTAAAAACGCAGCTACTTTTTGCTTCAAGACTTACGCTTGCTTGGTAGTTTCTTGAACAGGCTCTGCGTTAACGGTAGTTACATTTTCTACTTGTTTTGGAGGTTCAGGAGTTACGTCAGCCGTAGGAGGCGGTGCTGTATCCTCATCCTTCATCTCTTTTTTGAATCCGCGGATCCCTTGTCCGATACTTTTAGCAAGATCGGGGATTTTCTTCGCACCGAAAAGCAACACAACTATTCCGAAAATTAACAGTAATTCTGATCCACTAGGCATTGCCATCTTCAGACATCCTTCTCTAAAAAATTTAATGGGATAGTATAACTGCACATTGCTGTAATCGTCCTTATATTTGACTAGGCTTGTGCTTCCCACATTTGAATAAATTCATTAATATGCATGGTTGGAATTTTCATCCGTGCTGCTTTTGCAATGGAGACTAAAATCTCAGCCGCATGATCCAAGTCATCATTAACAATCAAATAATCATACTCGCTAATACGCTGAACCTCTCGCTTAGCCATCTCCAAACGATTTACGATCACTTCGGCACTGTCTGTTGAGCGGTTTAAAAGCCGCTCTTTGAGTTCCTTTAGCGTGGGAGTGGTAATAAAAACGGAGGTGGTAATGTCTCCTAATCTGCTTTGTACTGCATCATTTCCTTGTACGTCAATATCAAAAATAACCAGTTTACCCTCTTTGAGCGCTTTTTTAACAGGCCCCAATGAGGTCCCGTAATGATTCCCATGAACCACTGCATATTCTAAAAACATCTCTTCTTCAATCTCTTGCTTAAACACTTCTTCGCTTACAAAATGGTAATGAACACCATCTTTCTCACCCTCACGTATAGGACGAGTAGTCGTTGAAATTGAAAAATACGTCGGTCCTATGTCTTTGATGATTTTATTGATCAAAGAACTTTTCCCAGCACCGCTAGGGCCGGATAATACTAAAACAGCACCACTTTTTAGATTCACTTTTCGTTCCCAAAATTGATATTAATATTAATACTAAGACCCTTGAGTGTCTTGGCAACTTCTTCATTTGAAAGCGCTTTAAGAAGTGCTTGAAGTGCATCCATTCCCTCAGCTGGTGTTCCATGATGTCCTTGTACCGGTACACTCATCGTCTCTAAATCCATCTCACTGTTTTCATCTTCATCATCTAGCTCAACCATTGCCATGGCTTCACCCAGTGCTTCTGCATTCAATGATGCATGTTCACCCTCTCCTGTACGTACTTCAAGCTCTTCTTCTTCGACTTCTTCACCAATAGCGAGCTTTATGTCTCTTTCACTCAAGCTGTCTAAATCACCAAGTCCTTCAAACTCATCCATATCCCCTAGCTCAAGGCCATCAAGCCCTTGTTCCAGATCTTCAATCCCCAACTCTTCTACCGCTTCTTGTATTTGCTGCTCAAGTTCACCAAATTCATCATCACTTAATGCATCATCGACTGATTCCAAAGATGACAATGCTTCATCCTCATCCATATCGGCTATGTCATCCAATGAAAGCGCATCAAAATCTTCTACTTCTTCATCCATTACAGGTGTTTCTTCACCTGTTTCTTCCTCGTCTACCAGTCCAACTAAATCGTCTAACTCATTGTCATTTTCCAGCTGGCCTTCAGAGGAGATCTCTTCGTCATCAAGTGCCAGTAAGTCATCTAAAGATCCCAATAAATCTTCGTCATCAAAGCTCTCATCGATTGGCTGATCTAATTTGGATTCAGAGGCCAACAGATCTTCATCAAAATCAAATTCTTCCATTGCTTCTAATTCATTCTCTGCACTTTCAACGGTATTTTGACCTTCAAGCGCTTGTAATATATCGTCGTCTAATGATTCTAAAAGATCATCATTATTCGTAACATCACCTGAATCTGTCATCTCCGTATCTTCCATAAGATCGTCCAATGATAATTCGTCGTCAAGCTCAAAACTATCCGTATCATCAAGTAGATCTTGCAGTTCTTGGACCTCTTCATGGTCTAACACATTTGTTTTAGCTGCCATCTCATGATCGTCTTCGATATCAAAATCATCTAAATTGATATTTTCATCATCTTCAGCAGCATCGTCAAGCACTATATCTTTTCTCGTATCACTACTCTTCTCTTCAGACACAACACTCAGGCTCTGGGAAATTTGCGCAAATAAATCGACCAAGTCTGTCGGTAAAAAAGGTTTATTAATGACTTTATCAAATCCACTTGGGGTAGCATTTCCACGCGTGGCCATCAATAAAGAGGTTTTGTATTGAATTTTTTCTTTTAACGCGGCCATAGATTCATCGCTGTAGTGGGCATCATCCACTATAAGCAAGTCATAACCGCCATCTTCAACTTCATCAACAGACCAAATAACGCTCAAATCATCTTTGGTTTTTTGCGCACTCAACGCTACTAGTTTGCGTACAACCGGATTATCATTCAACAACAAAATTTTCATAATACGCCAAACCTCTCTTGCTTTACTATTGCATCACTGTGCACTACATGGTATGATTGTAACTAAAAATAAATAAAATGATAAAACTAATAGCCCTACTTTTTACAATTAGCGTTGCAAATGCTAACATTTTTCCATTTTTACTCCCGGATGAGGGGAGTTCTTTTAATCATTATCTTCAAACATTGATCAAAAATAGTCATAGTGAGATCATTATTGTCACTTCTAGTATGAATTATCCATCATTAACCAAGAGTATTACGTATGCACTCTCTCATGGAGTACATCTAAAACTCATTGTTACTAAAGTCTCTAACGATCCTCTTCGTTATATCGCGTATCAGGGAGTTGATTTGTCCAATTATACCCCCCGAGCTATCGATGACACCCTCATACTGATCGATAACACCTATGTTTGTCATACATCTGGAGCATTAAATGAAAAAAACATGGGCAACAGCGTATCTACTTCATGGTGTACTGATGAACTTACGCTCATCACAAAAACACAACAAAATATCCATCGATTATTCCAACGTTCTTCCCCTTATTTACAATAATTTCTCCAAAAAATTATAAGCACTTTGCATCTGCGATCCCACAATCATCATCATTGCAGAAAGCGTTGCCATGAGCACTAAAAATGCGACCCCGATCTTGATAGGCATACCGATAACCAATAAGTTAAATTGCGGCATTGTTTTCATCAACATTCCAAAAATGACATCTGCAAGCATCGACAAAGCTGTTATGGGAAAAGCAATCATGAACCCGACCACAAACATGTTTAACATCCCATGCATGATATAGCGAAACAATTCAGGAGTAACCATAAACCCCCCTAATGGAACCGTTGCTATGGATGCAGAAGCCAACAGTATGATCCAGTGATGCAAATCTAACGCAAGTAATATCATCAACGCTACAAGAGACAAAAACTGATTAATAATCGGCATAGAGACCCCTGATTGTGGATCGATAGCCGAAGCCAAAGAAAAACCCATCATAAAGGATATCTGCCCGCCTGCAAAGGTAATAACATGATAGGCTAATTGCAAAATAATCCCCACAGTCAATCCAAACAGCATCTCTCCCAAAATAGCAACCGTCATCGTCATCGTATCGGTTGGGATTTGTAACGTGGGTAAAGAGTCATAAAAAATGACCGTAAAAAAAAATGCCATCGCGGCTTTAAGCGACATGGGGATATTCGCATGAGAGAAAATAGGAACTGCCATAAACAAGGAACTAAAACGGACGAACAGTAAAATAAAAGCAGCCGTTCTTCCTTCACTAAACAGTTCTGCCCACTCCATCTTATTTGACCTTAGTTAATATACCATCGTGCATACGATAAATATGATTGCATTGAGACGCCAATGACTCATCATGTGTCACTAAAACCATACCCGCATCATGTTCTTGAAGATAATTAAAGAAAATAGTCATGACTTCTTGTGCCGTTGCATGATCCAAATTCCCTGTTGGTTCATCTGCAAAAATAAGTTGTGGTTTTTTCGATAATACTCGTGCTATCGATACTCGTTGTTGTTGCCCACCCGAGAGTTCAGTCACTTTTTGATGACAAACCTTATCGATTCCCAAAGACTCCAGTAGGCTGTTATCAATGGTCTGATTCGCCATTAGGGCTGCTACTTCGAGATTCTCATATCCGCTAAAGCCTTTGAGCAAATAGTGACTTTGATAGATGAGTCCTAATCGATAACGACGTAATTCAACCAATTCTTTCTCATGTAAGCGATAAATATCCTCTCCAAAAAGCTCAACCCTGCCTTTGTTGGGTACCAACATCGAAGAAAGAATATGCATTAAGGTCGATTTTCCGCTTCCACTGACGCCGATAATGGCCATCGATTCCTTAGCCTTAAGCTCCAAAGAGATCTCTTCAAAGAGTGGGTATTCAAATGCGTGCGATAAAGAAGTTGCTGTTAAAAGATTCATACAGAGATTATAGAGAAAAAGAGGTTAAAAAGAAGGGCTAAAAAAGCGAAATATTCGCTTTTTTAGAGTTACGCCATTTGTGCAGCTACTTCAGCAGCAAAGTCATTGACTTGTTTTTCAATACCTTCACCGACTTCGTATTTCACAAATTCAACGATTTGGGCAGTTCCACCATGAGTTGCAGCTTCTTTCGCAAGAGCTTGAGCAACCGATAATGTATCCTCCATAACGAAGTTTTGATCCAACAATGCCAACTCTTTATCTAAAGTAGTATTGTCTGCTACGAAACGAGCTAATTGACCAGGGATAATGTTTGCCCAAATTTTTTCAGGTTTTCCATCCGCTAATAATTTAGCTTTGATTGCTTCTTCAGCAGTCGCCATAACTTCAGGAGTCAATTGCATCATAGAGATGTACTGAGGAACGTTCTTAAGAGGTTTTTTCAAACGTGAAAGTTCTTCATTCTCAGTTTTGATCGCTTCAATACGTCCAATTGTCTCTTCAGCTACAAACTTAGCATCAAAGTCTTGGTAGCTCATCGTAGTTGGTTTCATAGCCGCTGCGTGCATTGCGATGTTTTTAACAAACGGTGCCATAGCATCAGCTGTTTTTTGTGAATCACATGTGATTGCTACCAAAACACCAACACGGCCGTTTGAGTGAACGTAACCGTTTACACAGCCATGTTCGCCAGCATTAAGAGTCACAAAACGACGAGTAACAATCTTTTCACCGATACGAGCAACTTGGGCTGTAAAGTATTCAGAGAATGTACCTGTCTCATATGAAGTTTCATTCAACTCTTCAACCGTACTAACACCCGTTGTAAATACATGCGCCGCTGTATTGCCAACAAGAGCCATAAAGCCATCATTTTTTGCAACGAAATCGGTTTCAGAATTGATCTCTACCAATGAAGCAGACGCAAATGTTTCAGAAACTTTAAGACCCAAAAGTCCTTCAGCTGCAACACGGTCTGCTTTTTTAGCAGTTTGTGACATACCGCGATCACGTAAAAACTCTTTTGCTTTCTCCATGTCGCCATCACACTCAGTAAGTGCTTTTTTACAATCCATCATAGGGGCATCAGTTGCCGCTCTGAGGTCTTTTACCATAGCTGCTGTTACATCTGCCATGATTACGCTTCCTCTGCTGCTTCTTCAGATGCTGCTGCTTCAAAAACTTCTTCAGCAGTTGTTTCTTCGGCTATCGCATCGTCGCTTCCGCTGTTACGAAGGGCTTTACCTTCGTTGATAGCTTCAGCCATTTCTTTACAGAAAAGTTGGATTGAACGGATCGCATCATCATTTCCAGGGATTGGAATGTCAATAACGTCCGGATCACAGTTAGTATCAAGAGGTGCAACAATACGAATACCAAGGTTACGAGCTTCTTGAACGGCGATGTGCTCTTTAACTGCATCAACAACGAACATCATGTCAGGTAAAGTTTTCATTTGACGGATACCACCAAGATAAGCGATTAGCTTCTCTTTTTGACGATTCATCATCAATGCTTCTTTTTTTGTCAAAAGACCCATTTGACCATTTGCTTGCATCTCTTCGATGATGTCAAGTTTACGGATTGATTTTTGGATTGTTGGGAAGTTTGTCAACATTCCACCCAACCAGCGATTATCAACATATGGCATACCACAAGAGATTGCAGCATCACGAACAGCAACACGTGCTTGTTTTTTAGTTCCTACAAAAAGAACCGTTTGACCTTCTGCAGCTGCATCAAGAACTTGCTGATACGCAGCACGGAAAAAACGCAATGTTTTTTGTAGATCGATAATATAGATATTCTTACGAACGCCAAAAATGTATTTCTTCATTTTTGGATTCCAACGACGTGTTTGGTGACCGAAGTGAACACCGCACTCCAATAAATCTTTCATAGTTACCATGAAAAGACTCCTTTTAAAATAAAATATTTGTTCTTCGTTTACTTGGGCGATTCTGGTAACAGAGCCGATGATGCATCGGATGCACGAAAACAAGTTTAGATTCGCTTGCGAATTTTTTCACGCGACTTTAAATAAGTGGAGAGAAAATCGAGCGAATTATACTAAACGAAGTCTTTAATTTCTCTTTTGTATCTTTATCACCATGCAATTATGCTAAATTCATCATTTTTTGTTATTTTTAAATTCTTTTTATATTAACTTTGCTAATATCAGTGCGACAATAGTAAGCTTATTACATATGTATTGAAAATTATGAGGAGTTAGAATGAAGCACCGATTTTTAGGTTCCGCTGTCGCAGCGGCTCTTATGTCAACCACATTAATGGCCGAAGGTACGATGTTACAACGGTTTGAAGCTATGGAAAAAGAGATGAATGCACTCAAAGCAGAACTGGCTGCAATGAAATCACAAAGCACGGCACCTGTCGCTGCTAAAAAAGTATCTGTAAAAGATGATGACGATGAAGATGACAAGCCGCCAAAAGCAACTGCTGGAAAATCCAAACTGGTTATGGTAAAAAGTAATGAGAAAAAAACGGTTGCTGAAGAATTTGAAGATATTCACGATCAACTATCCACGCTCAACAAAAGAACGAATGGTAACGCTATCAAGTGGGATGTTGATTTCCGTACCAGTATTGATAACCTCAGCTATACAATGGCAGATGGATCAAAACAAAAAAATGACGCGCTTTTCACCAATCGTTTGTGGCTGAATATGAACTATGCTGCTACTAAGCATCTTAGTTTTACAGGTCAACTCGCGTATAACAAATTATTTGGACAACGAAGTATGACTGGGAATAATCCTTCTGGAATGGAAGGATTTGACTGGGTAAGCAGTGAAGCCGCTTATAACGATACCTTACGTGTTCGCTCGGCGTATTTCTATTACCAAGACGATGAGTTTTTAGGATTGGATATCCCGTGGACCGTTAGTCTCGGTCGTCGTCCCTCTACCAATGGACATCTCATTAATTTACGCGAAAATGATCAGGCATCATCGCCATTGGCGCATACCATCAATGTAGAGTTTGACGGTGCCAGTGCAAAATTTGGAATGGAAGAAGTAACTGGGCTAACCGGGTCTTATTTCAAACTTTGTGCCGGTCGTGGAATGACGAATGCAGAACCACGCTTCAGTGCTGCTCCTTATAGTGGGCAAGATGCTAAAGCCAATGACATCGATATGGCCGGTATCATCCTCGTTCCATATGATGATAAACAATACAGCGTTGGAATGCAGTATACCTATGCTAATAATTTGATTGATAATAATCAAACAACTTCTGGTGCTGTTTTAGAAACAGTTGGTGGCCTTCATACCGCAACAGCATTTGCAATGATCAATGGTATCGGTAATGGTTGGAGTTACTTTTTGGACGATACATTGATTTTTGTGAGTGGGGCTATGTCTAAAACGGATCCTTATACTGGAACTGGTAAACAAGGAATGCTTGGCTCATCCGAGAGTAAAACAGGATACAGCTATTGGATCGGTACACAGTTTCCATCTTTGATCAGCGAAGAGGGTCGATGGGGGGCTGAGTTTAACCACGGTTCAAACTTCTGGCGTCCTATCACCTATGCTGAAGACACTATGGCCGGTTCAAAACTCGCAGCACGTGGTAATGCGTATGAGCTTTATTTCACAGAGCCATTAGTTGATGATATTTTAACGTTCCAACTACGCTATACGTACATCGACTATGATTACAGTGGTAGTAATGGGTTCTTTGGAAGTAACTCTGGGACACCAATGAATATTGCGTCAACACCTAATGCACAAATTGTTGATAAAGCCCAAGATATTCGCGCTTATATTCGTTATAGATTTTAACTCTTTTTTCGTTCGTGGTGAGCCTGTCGAACCATGTGCGAAAACCGTTTACCCTTCGATAAACTCAGGGCGAACGGTTTTATACTACGCTTGAAGCTTCGCTAGTTCTTCTTTTACTTTAGCCACGTGATCTTTTACTCTCACATTATTCCATACCGCTTTTACAATCCCTTTTGGATCGATGATGTACGTTGATCGTACTATCCCCATGTACTCTTTACCATAGTTCTTTTTCATCGCCCAAACACCATACGTTTGCATCATCGACGTCGTTGGATCACTCAGTAAGGTAATACCTAAGTTTTGTTTTTCTATAAAGTTACGATGTGCTTTGGTACTGTCGGCGCTCACACCCAAAATAATCGCACCCATATCGTCGTACTCATCCTGAGCTGCTGTAAACTCACATGCTTCTGTCGTACATCCTGGGGTTGAGTCTTTTGGGTAAAAATACAATACGATCCATTTACCGCGTAGATCACGCGCACAGATCTCTACATCATCTTGATTACTCAAACAAAAATCGGGGGCAGTGCTTTCTAGTTCTAACATATATTTTCCTTTAGTATCTTTTTAAAGTATAACGATTGATTTAATTTCGGTCATTTCTTCTATAGCAAAACGAGGACCCTCACGACCAACACCGCTTAGCTTCACTCCGCCATACGGCTGAATATCAAAACGAAGTGTCGGCATATCGTTGATGACGATACCGCCTGCGTCCAACTCATCAATCGCTTTATTCGCATGCGATAGATTATTCGTAAAAATCGAAAACTGCAACCCGTACGGTGAGTTGTTCATCTTCTCAATCGCCTCGTCCAAAGTCTCCACTTTGACCAGACTCACAATAGGAGCAAATACTTCTTCACACACGATCTTCATCGACTCGGTTACATCTGCCATAACGCACGGATAAAACAATCGTCCATCACTACGAGGAGGGGTTAATGCACGCGCACCCTCGGCAATCGCGCTTTCCACCCAACTCATCGCTCGAGTAACTGCATCATCATCAATAAGCGGCCCTAAAAATGTTTTCTCATCATAAGGTGAACCAACGACTAGGTTGGCTGTAGCCTGCGCCATTTTTTGTGCAAACTCATCATAAATTCTACTGTTCACATAAATACGCTGTAAAGAGATACATACCTGACCCGAATTGGCAAAAGCTCCTATCGCACAACGTGATGCCGCATAGTCCAAATCAGCACTCTCATCGATATAGGTTGCGGCATTGCCACCCAGTTCCAAACTCACTTTTTTAATCCCGGCACTTTTGGTGATGATAGCACCCACGGGAACTGACCCTGTAAAACTGATCACTCTAGGGATATCACTGCCTACAAGAGCACTTCCCACCTCAGCATCACCATAAACAACGCTCAAAGCATCCTTAATGGCATACGGGCTTTGAATAAATAACTTTGCCAATTTATACGCACAAAGCGGTGCTTCAGGTGTTGGTTTTAATACAACCGCATTTCCTGCCACCAATGCAGGAGCCAATTTATGAGCAACAAGATTCAGCGGAAAGTTAAACGGGGTAATTGCAACCACAACACCACACGGTTCACGACGCCAAAAAGAGAGGGCTTTACGTCCGCTTGGCATAGCATCCGTATTGATCGTTTCACCGTGCATGGTTCGCATTGTCTCTGCGCTTAGAGTAATTGTCTCTACACACCGATCAACTTCAATACGTGCATACGTTAGCGGTTTTCCCACCTCATCACACAATGCTTGCGCAAAATCTTCACGCTGCTCTTTTAGCTTTGCAGCTACATCTAGTAGCCATGCACATCGTTGATGCAAAGGGGTTTTTTTGGCATCTTTAGCTGCTATTTGGGCAATTTTGAGTGCTTTATACGCATCAGCAGCACTACAAACAGCTCCTTTTGACGCTACTCTTCCGTCGTACGGGCTCAAACGCTCAGAATATTGGTCTGCCTTAATTTCAAGCGATCCCATCCATATATGTGCGTCCATAGCCATCTCCTAGAGTAAATTATGTTTCAATTATACAAATCATCACCTAAAAGTAGATAGAATACCCCAAATCAAACAAGGATATTTACGATGAATTTAACCATTAGCGAAGCCCCTTTCGGTGTTAGACCTCCTGTTACAAAACCCCTTCCAAGCTTTTTACCCGCACTTGGGGAAGAACGTTTTCGAAAATTAGTAAGTGACCACTACGAACTTTTACGTACCAGCGATATTTCACATTTGTTTCCCATTAACGATGAAGATGAGTTTAAAGCCGCCAAAAAACATGCAGCCGATTTTATGATCCAAATATGCGGCGGGCCTGCGTATTTTAATCAATCTCGCGGTGAACCACGTATGGTCGGTCGTCACGCACCCTTTCGCATTGATGCCGCAGCACGACGTCGTTGGTTGGGGTTTTACGCCCTCTTGATTACCGAACTTGAAGCTGAGGGTATTAATCCTGAGTATCTACAGTCTTATTGGAATTATCTTGATATTTTTTCTATTTGGATGGTCAATACACCCACACAATAAAGAACTTCCAACCCCCTGATCTAGGGGAGTTATAAACTACTTAATCAATGTTAAATCCCAACTGCGCTAAAATCACCTACTTTATTATTATTTTCACTGGAGAAACCCCCATGAATGAAGCCAAACTTATTTGGATGAACGGTAAACTAATACCTTGGAATGACGCAAAGATACACGTCCTTTCTCACACCCTCCACTATGGCAACGGTGCTATCGAGGGGACAAAAGTATATAAAACCCCTAAAGGGTATGCTATTTTTCGTCTCAATGACCATACCAAGCGTTTGATTGAATCGGCAAAGATGACACTTATTACGGTTCCCTATACACTTGAGGAACTCAATAAGGCGCAAATCGATCTTATTAAATCGAATGATTTTACAGGTGAAAATGTCTACTTACGCCCTATCGTCTATCTTGGATACGGCGTTATGGGTATTTATCACAAAGAAGCACCGGTTGAAGTCTCAATAGCTGCATGGGAGTGGGGTGCATATTTGGGTGAAGAAGGGATGAAACGCGGAATTCGTCTCAAGATCTCTTCTTTTAGCCGACCGAATAACAAGTCCAATATGGGTAAAGCCAAAGCAGTCGCCAATTACCTAAACTCTCAAATGGCAAAATACGAAGCAGTTGAAGCGGGATACGATGAAGCACTGCTTTTGGATGATGAGGGATATGTTGCGGAAGCAAGCGGTGCCTCTTTTTTCATGATCAAAGACGGTGAGATCATCACCCCTCCAAACGATAACTCTTTGGCATCGATCACTCAAAAAACGGTTATCGAAATGGCCGAAAAAATGGGGCTAAAAGTGACTCGCAGACGCATAAGCCGTGAAGAAATCTATATTGCGGATGAAGCATTCCTAACAGGAACAGCAGCAGAGCTTACCCCTGTTCGCGAAGTAGATGCTCGTGTTTTAGGTGCAGGTGGACGTGGTCCAATCACTGAAAAACTGCAAAGCGGCTATTTTGACATCGTATACGGACGTAATCCTGATTACGATCATTATTTAACCTACATCAACTAAAGGGACATTATGGCAAGCGATATGAACGATTATTTTCAAAAAAAGAAAACTGAAAATCAAAAAAAGAATGACTCACAAGGGCCTAAAATGCCAAAATTTGACTTCAATATGAACAGTCAAAAAGCGGGAACATTATGGCTTATCGGAGGAGTCATCTTGTTGCTCATCTTAGCAAAGCCGTTTGTCATTATCACCGAGGGTGAACGCGGTATTCTTTCAACGAATGGGAAATATGAAGAACGGGCTCTTATGCCTGGTCTGCATTTTTTAATCCCTGTGATTCAAAAAGTGTATCTGGTGGATACCAAAGTCCGAATTATCAATTATGCGGACAAGGTGGATCGTGCATCAACAGCTGGCGATGGAATTCTCCTAAAACCGGCGATTACCGTGCTTGATAAACGTGGATTACCTGTCTCAATCGATATGACCGTTCAATATCGCCTTAATGCTGAACTTGCCGCTCAAACCATCTCTAATTGGGGATTTAGCTGGGAAGATAAGATCATTGACCCTGTCGCACGTGATGTGGTTCGTAATGTCGTAGGTCAATACGATGCAGAAACATTACCGATTATGCGCAACACGATTGCTCAAAAAATCGAAGCGGGTATTCGTAATAATATGGATCGTCAAAAAAATGGTCCTGCAGATCTACAATCCATTCAATTACGTGAAATCGGTCTTCCTCAAAAAGTAAAAGATCAAATCGAACGTGTACAAGTAGCCAAACAAGAAGTAGAAAAAGCGCAGCAAGATGTTGAGCGTGCTAAACAAGAAGCATTCAAGAAAGAGACAGAAGCTCAAGGAACTGCAAATGCACTCACCATTGAGGCACAAGCACAAGCAAAAGCAAATCACCTTGTAGGCGCATCCCTGAGTCCTGGATTACTCAAACTTGAGCAAATAAAAGTGCAGGGTAAATTTAACGAAGCACTCAAAGAAAATAAAGATGCGAAGATCTTTTTAACCCCTGGCGGATCAACTCCGAATATCTGGCTTGATACCAAAAGCGGTGACAGTCAAAAAATAAGCTCAATAGGCAAATAAACGATGAATCTTAATCAAATCGATTGGGCAAAATCCGAGCTTCTGCCGGTTATTGTTCAAGACTCTACGACATCAGAAGTCCTAATGATGGCGTACATGAATCGTGAAGCGCTTGAACTTTCCCTTTCTACCCGCATTGCCCACTACTTTTCACGTTCAAAACAGCGTCTATGGAAAAAAGGTGAGACAAGCGGTCACCTACAGCATATCCAGCGTTTTTTACTCGATTGCGATAATGATACCTTGCTCATCATGGTTCAACAAGAGGGTGTAGCCTGCCATACAGGCCGTAAGTCCTGCTTTTTTACCGATATCGAATCAGGTGATGCGATTAGCGAACCTCAAATAGACACTACCGCTGCTTATGGAATCATAGATGAGCTGTACCATACCATTCTTTCTCGAAAAAATGCAGATCCCCAAACGTCATGGACTGCAAAACTACTAAGTAAAGGAGATAATGCAATCCTCAAAAAAGTAGTCGAAGAAGCAGGTGAGTTTTCATTTGCGATCAAAGACAATGATGAAGATGAAATTATTTATGAATGTGCCGATTTAGTCTATCATGTCCTTGTCGCATTAGGACACAAAAATATTTCTCCCGATCGTGTTAAACAAGAACTCGCCCGCCGTTTTGGGATGAGTGGTATTGCGGAGAAGAACGCTAGGACAAAATGAGAACACACATTATCGACTTTTTACATGCATTAAACCTGTATGATTACCTCCTATTTGGAGGGATTATCTTCTTATTCTTATTCTTGATGATATTAGCAATACTCTTTCGACACAAACAAACGCTTGCCCTTGTTCTTATTATCTTAGCCCTTATTACTTTATTGATTGCACCGATTGGCGGCTATATTGCCCTACACGCTCTACTGTATAAACACACTATTACACTCACAACGGTTAAAGATCTCACTTTTACCGAAGCACTGTTAATCCAAGGAGATGTTAACAATACCTCGAAGCAAACATTCAAAGAGTGTACTCTGTACGTCGGTGTCTCCAAGATATCTCCCATAAAACCGCTTAATAAACTTTACCCTTATGTCCCTTTTCGTCATCAAATCATCACTCTTGCTGGACCGATTGCCCCTAAAAGCTCTCAAAGCTTTAAATTCCTCATGCAACCCTTTCATTACAACAAGCGCCACAGCGTAACCGTTATCGGACAATGCAGATGAGTACCTCATTTACCATTTGGCACTATTTAGACTTTATGCTCATAGCTACACTGTTAACCGTCGCTATCGTATATACGCTCAAACAAAAAGAGATCCCACAAAAAGGGTCTTATATTGCAACCTACTGTGTATTTGCCCTAATGCTTCTTGGTTTTTCTCTAGTTGCTATTAATGGATATACCAAACAAGTCGTTTTAGTGAATGTTAAAAATCACCGTTTTCTCTCAACAGAATCTATTATCTATACAGGAACTGTACGTAACTCTGGTAATTATGATGTAGGACATGTCGAAATTGAAATTGAGATTTTTGATAAAGGATTAAAAAAACAAGGGAGGTCTTCGTATGAATCAACCGCATTTAATGATTATTTTAATGATGTTGATATACGTAAACTTCTCGGTTTTGACCGCTCTAATATAAAACCGACCTCTTTTGTTATTCGTAAAACAGTGGCAAAAAAATTAAAAGCTAGAGAAGGAAAACAGTTTGCAGTATCGATCAACTATCCCACTTACTTTAGTGGCTACAGCAGTAAAGAGCGGATTGTCGTACACTAATATTTGAGCCCTAGAGGTTTAAGTGCTTGATTGATAACTCTGACTTGCTTATTCTTGTCTCTACACCACTCAGGGGCGATTAAAGACTCATCATCAATACCTGCACTGATACGCTGAACACTTACATGTGGTGGCTTTGCTTTGAGCGCTTCACTAAGCACCTCTAAATAAAGCTCTTCACCAATAGGGGTAAACTCACCTCTGGCATACTCGTTGGCTAAAGCAGTTCGTTTCACAACGTACAACGAATGATACTTAACCGAATCGATTCCTAAATCATACGCTGCATACGCTGTTTCCAGCATCATCTTTTTATCCTCGCCCGGTAGACCAAAGATCAGATGGCCACAGACATTGAGTCCATGTTTTTTTGCTTTTACAATAGCTGCTTTAACATTTTGACTGTCATGTCCACGATTGATTTTTAAAAGCGTTTCATCGTAGATGGATTGGATGCCAAACTCAATCCATACTTCCGTTCGTTTTGAGAGTTCGCCTAGATATTCAAATGTCTCATCACTGATGCTATCAGAGCGTGTACCAATACTAAGCCCCACTACATTCTCAAAGGTCAATGCTTTTTCATACAGCGCTTTTAGGGTACTTAAGGGGGCATAGGTATTTGTAAAACTTTGAAAATAGACTAAATACTTTTGCGTCTTGTTTTCCACTGTCAGTTTCTTTGAAAGGGCATTAAACTGCCATTCAAGTTGTTGAAGCTGTTGTTCCAAATGGGGATTTTCTGGGGAATCAAGATTCAGAAAAAAACCTTTTAATGGCTTTACTTTGTCTAAACTTGGGCTAAAAGAATCGTTCTCACAAAAAGTACATCCACCCTTTGCAACGGTTCCATCAATATTCGGACACGTAAAGCCAGAAATCGAAACCGGAACTTTGGAAACTTTACATCCAAACTTTTTATTCAAGTATTGCCCAAAAGTAAAAATCTGTTCTCGCATATTACCTCTTAAACAATGTATTTGCCGGTAAAACACGCCGTACAATACTTATCATCATCTGCATTCACACTACGCAGCAAAGCATCTTCGCTCAAATAGGCTAAAGAATCGGCTTCTATAAAAGCACAGATTTCTTCATTCGTCATATTCGAAGCGATCAGCTTGTCTTTATCGGGCGTATCAACGCCATAAAAACAGGGATCCGTTGTCGGAGGGCTTGAAATACGCATGTGGACTTCTGCCGCTCCTGCTTCTTTGAGCATACGTACAATACGTCGACTGGTCGTACCACGGACAATCGAATCATCCACAACGATCAAACGTTTACCGCGTATAAGATCATTAATAGGAGAAAGTTTCATCTTGACTTTCAAATCACGCATCTCTTGAGTAGGCTCGATAAACGTACGTCCAATGTAGTGATTACGCATAATTGCCATCTCAAAAGGGATTCCGCTTGCTTGCGCATATCCGATAGCCGCGGGGACACCGCCATCAGGAACCGGGACAACCATATCAGCAACGACCGGCTTAGTAAGCGCTAGTTCTTTACCCATCTCTTTACGCATGGTATACACATTTTGATTGTATACATTAGAATCAGGACGTGCAAAATAAACGTATTCAAAAATACAGTGTTTTGGGGTTGGCTCAAAGACTTTAATCGACTGAGGCGCTTTACCTTTTTCAAATATCAACAATTCACCTGGCTCAACATCACGAATAAACTCAGCCCCGATAAGATCAAATGCACACGTCTCAGATGCAACGACATAACCATCGCCCACACGTCCAAGACTCAATGGACGGAAACCAAAACGGTCACGCATCGCGAACATTTTAGATCGGCTTAAAAAGACCAGTGAATACGCACCCTCTATTTTTTGTACCGCATCAATAATACGGTCCGTTAAGTGCAGTTGGTCACTTTTGGCAATCAAATGGATTAAATTTTCCGTATCCATAAAGGTCTGAAAAATAGCCCCTTTTTTTATCAAGGCATCACGTACTTCTTTTGCATTGGTCAAGTTTCCATTATGAACAATGGCCATCTCACCAAGGTCATAACGGGCAAATACCGGTTGCGCGTCCAATATAGAGTCATCACCTGCCGTCGAATAACGGGTGTGGCCTATGGCCATATTACCCTTTAGGGTATTGAGTTTTTGAGTATCAAATACTTGCGTCACCAATCCACGATCTTTGATCGTATACAGTTTTTCACCGTCACTTGTACTAATACCTGCTGCTTCTTGTCCACGATGCTGCATTGCATGTAACGAGAAATACGCTAATTTAGACGCTTCTACGTGATCAAATATTCCGATAACCGCACATTTTTCATTTAAACTACGCATCCGTGCTCCTTAGGCCAATTCCAAACAATCTGCGATATTATACAATCCATTGCCTTTTCCAACCAGCCATTTCGCTGCACGAATAGCTCCCTTAGAAAAGGTATTGCGACTCGTTGCAGTATGATGCAGTTCCACAAATTCACCGTCATTGTAAAATCCAACCGTATGACGTCCAACGATATCACCACCGCGCAGTGCCATCACCGCGATCTCATCACGGGTTCGTTCACCGATATTTCCCTCACGTCCACTCACACGAACCGCATCCAAGTCCAAATTGCGTCCTGCTGCTGCAGAATGTGCCAATGTCAATGCGGTTCCGCTTGGAGCATCTTTTTTATGACGGTGATGCTGTTCAACGATTTCAATGTCAAACCCTTCGAGTGTTTTGGCAGCTGTATGGACAAGCTTATTGAGAAGTGCCACACCCAAAGACATATTAGTAGCGTATAAAATTGGCATTGCTTCACTCGCCATTTTTAATAAGTTCATCTGGTGTGCATCTAAACCTGTTGTACCAATAACAATAGGAATAGGATGTTTAATCGCGCACTCCAGCAAGAGCTGTGTTGCATCAGGCAGGGAAAAATCGATGACAATATCACACCCCTTGAGCAAGGTAGCCATATCGTTTGTGACCAGAACGGCCGGATCAATCGAAAAATTTAACTCATCACGCACATAAACCGCACCCAAAGAGATCTCAGTCTCATGATGCAAGTCATCAATAATTAGTTTTCCGACGCGTCCACCCGCTCCAAATACACCTACTCTAATCATAGTCATCTCCCGTTCTCAGTGCTAAAATCGTATTGTATCGCCTTAGCGTTTAGCGGTGGCTTATCTTATCGACGTAGGCAATTGCTTGAAGCGCTGCTATCGAACCATCTCCAGCCGCACTGACAACTTGTTTTGGCGCGCTAATTCTCAGATCGCCTGTTGCATACAGTCCTGGGATGGAGGTATTCATATTAATATCCACAATCACTTCCCCAGCATTATTTGTCTCACATAAAAAGCTGCCGTCTTCTTGGATAAGCACCTCATTATTAACATCACGACCAACAAAGACAAATAGTCCCGGGGCATCGATTTGACGCGTTGAACCATCATTAAAAACAACACGAATTCCTGTCACACCCATCGCGTCACCCAGTACTTCTTGGGGAGAAGCATTGAATAAAATCTCAATGTTGGGTGTCGTTTTAACACGCTCAATGGTATTTGGAGCAGAGCGGAACGTGTCTCGACGGTGAATAATGTACACTTTGGTACAGATCTTAGCCAAATAAAGAGCCTCTTCCATCGCGGTATCACCACCACCGACTATCGCTACTTCTTTACCTTTATAAAAAAATCCATCACACGTCGCACACGTACTGACACCACGACCAAAATATTTATCTTCACCGATAAATCCGGCTCGCTTAGGAGTTGAACCTGTAGCTACGATCACACTTTTCGCCGTGTTGGTCGTTCCGTCTGATTTATGGATAACAAAAGTACCATCTTCATTGCGAGAGACACGAGTCACTTCCGACATCTCATGCTTCAATCCAAAACGCTGACACTGCTCAAGCCATGGAATCATAAAATCCATCCCACTAAGATTACGCGCTGTAGCCCCTGGGTAATTCTCTATCTCAGAACTCGAGGTGATTTGACCACCCGGCATCCCTTTTTCAAACATGATGACATCATCCAATCCACCACGTGTTGTATATAATCCTGCGGTAAGACCTGCTGGTCCACCACCTATAATTGCACAATCCAACATACTATGCCTTCTATTATTTATCTAATACTATATTATAGTACACCCTTACGGATAAACGATAGCAAAAGCGAATTTAGCAAAAAATCATTTTAGAAAACTTTTAGACTGAGAAGAAAAAGAGAAGTAATAAGAAAGAGAATATGATCTGAACCGATCAAGATTTAATGCATAAGAATATGCGTATACTAGGGGGTCATTTCCCTAGTGGTTTAACTCTTAAAGAAGAGCGTTGATTTTATCCGTAAATGCTTGCTTAGAAGCAGCACCTACCATTTGATCTACCATCTCACCATTTTTGAAGAAAAGAATCGTAGGGATTGAACGGATACCAAATTTAACAGCAATTTCTTGCTCTTCATCTGTGTTTACTTTACAGATATTTGCTTTACCTTCAAAATCGTTTGCCAATTCTTCGATAACCGGAGCGATCATACGACAAGGCCCACACCATGGTGCCCAAAAGTCAACAAGCGCAACGCCTTCTTTTATAGTCTCTTCAAAATTTGATGCCGTTAATTCAACGTATTTGCCCATTTTTACTTCCTTGATTTAGGTTTATATCTGGCTATTATAACGCCTGTTTCTTTAAAACTACTTATTATGAAAACCTCATCATTTTCGCTAGCTTAGCTATAAAGTGATGTTTTCAATCCACTCGATACCAGCATCTGAAACAATCAAGGCATCGATACAATAATCCGTATCCAGTTTTTTTTGCTGTTGATAGGTGTGGATTGTACGCGTCAACTTTTGAAGTTTTGATTTTGTGATATTATTGACGGCGGACTCATAAGTCATGCCACTTTTTACTTCGACAAAATGTAGGACGTTTTCCTTGAATGCGATAATATCTATTTCACCGAAACGGTTATAGACATTTCGGTCGATAATTCGACATCCCTGTGATCTCAAATATTCACAGGCCCGCTCTTCGGCAATATTTCCTCTTGCCTTCGTATGCATTTTCAATCCAAATAATCAGGTTTTACGATATCCACTTTGATCGATTTAAAACGCGCTGTTTTAATCAACTCATCATACTCATCCCCAAACAAAAAGTTTATTTTACTTTTTGCATGATGAAATGTTGTAAAAAGAGTCCCTTTTTTAACCGTCGAGCTTACTTTCACCCGCAAAGGAGCGCTTTGCCCGTATTGGCTTTTAAGGACCACAAAATCTTTATATTGAAAAAAATCTTCATCATCGACACTCACATGCAGCGTATCCTCACTGTGACTGCGGCTGAGTTTTTCACATGCATTGGTTTGTGCCGCATTGTTATAATGAACCAGCACGCGCCCTGTAGTGAGATAATATCCCTCATGTGTAGAAGCAACTAACAGCTCAGCGACTTGTCCGCGAGGCTCATACTGTTTATAACGAAACGCTCCAATACCGTCTTTGGTACGGAAATCATGTAAGTGCAATACGGGCGTGTCTTCTTCTTGGATCGGCCATTGCATTCCACGTAAGCGATTGACTTCAAGCTTCTCATAGCTTGCCCCTGCAAAACGGTTCGGCGCTGCTATGCGAACATCGTTCCAGACATCTTCTGAGCTCTTATACCCGAAATCTTTTCCATAACGTTTTGAAATTTCCGCGATTACTTCCCAATCATCCGGCATCGTTACATTAATTAATGGCTGAGAAAGATGCAATCGGCGCTCCGCATTGACATAAACACCTGTTTTTTCATACGCGCTTTTGACACCGAAGATGATGTCGGCAAATTTAGTAATCTCATTATCAAATAGCTCATTGACGATCAATAAATCGAGATTTTTAAGAGCTGCGTGGATCTTATTTTGGTTTGGATGGATGTGAGCGATATCTTCACCGATATTAAACACAGCCTTTACCCCCCCCTCGATCATCGCATTAATCAAATCAGGCGTCATCATTCCAATCTCTTTTGGAGGTTGGTAGTCAGGACCATAATACGGTAACATCCCGACATCACATGTTCCTTGGACATTATTTTGTCCACGAAGAGGCATAAGCCCAGCACCCCGTTTTCCAATATTTCCCGTAATCAATGAAAGATGGGTAATCGCCATAACCGCATACGATCCGTCTAAGTGCTCGGTAATCCCAAGCCCCCAGAAAAAGAGGCTTTTACGTGTCGCATATTTACGCGCGACCGTGCGAATCTCTTGGGCCAATGATTCATAACCAGGAATTTGAAGAAGGTAATCAGGGTTAGCATATGGATCATTTAATATTGACTCTTTGTAACCTTCATATCCTTTAGTACGACTTTCAATAAACTCTGCATTCACTAAATCTTCGGAAATAATCACATATGCCATCATATTAAGCATCATGAGATTAGCTTCATAAGGGATACTCAAATGGTGTGTTGCAGCTTTAGAAAGCTGAATACGGCGTACGTCCAATACGGCCAGTTCTACGCCCTTGTCTTTGATCACATCCAACATACGATTAGCCACAATTGGATGCCCTTCAGTCGTATTGGAACCCATGACTACCATAAACTCAGTTTCATAAATATCATCAAACGGATTGGTTGCAGCACCCTCACCTATGGTCATACGCATCCCTTTGAGCGATGGAGAATGACAAACACGTGCGCAATTATCAACGTGTGGAGAACCCACTACATTACGGGTAAAATCCTGAAATAAAAATGAACTCTCACAGCTGGTACGCGCTCCCCCTATCGAAGCAAAAGAATGGGCACCGTGCTTATCGGTAATCTCTTTAAGCTTACGAGCTGCCAACTCATACGCGCTCTCATAACTGATCTCGTAAAAATCAGGATCAACAGGCTCAAGATAGTCCATATCCAAGTCTGCAAAAAGTTCGGTATTGGCATTTAAAAATGATTTACGTACTCGCGCGTTACGAAGACGTTTAGCATTGGTGACAAAATCCCAACCCTGTTTTCCCTTGACACAAAGGCGCCCTTGTGAAACGAGCCCTTCCTCTTTTGCAAAGACTTTTAATATCTTATTATCTTCAACTTCCGCAGAAATGTCACACCCTACCCCGCAATAGGTACAAACGCTGTCGATTACCATCTGATATTTCCCTGAAGTTCAGGCTATTCGCCCTTTTTAAAATTAGTGAAGTTTACAATCCTATCTCTTAAAAACTGCGGAAGTACTAAACTCATTTGGATCATTGCATAAAACCTCAATGGAAATGGGTAAAAACGCTTTTTTTTCGCTATTGCACCCATAATTTGCTTTACCCCAGCATCGGTTGTGAGTAAAAAGGGCATTTTAAATTTATTTTTTTGTGTCATCTCTGAATCAATAAATCCCGGCAGTATGTTCATCACCTCTATCCCATAAGGTATCAACTGATATCGTAACCCTTCTGCATACGCATTAAGCGCACGTTTGGAACTGCTATAGGCTACGGAAGTAGGCATGGAGATCAATGAAGCAAGTGACGAGATAAATACAATCTCTCCTGATTTTTGTTCTACCATTTTTGGAATAATCGGTTCCAATAAAGCATGCACACTTAAAAAATTGGTCTGAAAAAGACGATGAAAATCTTCAAATGGGGTAATACCGGCTGAATGTCCTACTGAAATACCTGCATTTAAAATAATTCGATCAATATGTTTTTGGGCTAATTGTGCCCCAATTGTCCTCATCATTTCAAAATCATTCACATCGGATACAATTGTCTCTACCGTAGCCCCTTGTCCTCTACACAATGCTGCGACTTCTTCTAGCTTCTGCTCGCGGCGCGCTAAAAGGACTAACTCATTGCCATTGGATGCATATCCGAGCGCTAAATGCTTTCCCAAACCGCTGCTGGCTCCCGTAATTACTATGCGCATTATCTCTCCAGTTAGTGAATCTAAGCTATAATTATAACCATGAATGAAACATTAAAAATCGGAGAGATCAATCTCCTCATTATCGATCGCGATACAACTCCAGGTCTTTTTTTAAAAACCATGGACGACAGCGACATCCTTTTACCTAATCAATACGTTACAGACTCTATGTACATCGGCGATACTCTGGAAGTATTTGTTTACACAGACAGCGAAGATCGTCCCGTTGCTACCACTGCAACACCCAAAGCGATGCTAGACGAGATTGCTTTTCTAGAAGTCGTTGATACCAGTTCTATTGGTGCCTTTGTCAATTGGGGATTGCCTAAAGACCTTTTTATTCCAAAAACCCTTCAAAAAACTCCCTTTAAAGTTGGTGAAAAGCGTATCATACGTATTATATTGGATGAGAGAACAAATCGACTAGTAGGGACTGAAAAAGTCAGCAGAGCACTCATAGCTGCCCCTAAAACATTTTTTCCTAACACCCCAGTATCTTTTATGATTATTGCTAAAACACCCCTTGGTTATAAAGCTATTGTCGATAATTCCTATGAGGGAATGCTTTACAGCAATGAAATCTTTGAGACCCTTCGTGTCGGTGATGTCAAAAACGGCTTTGTTAAACAGCGTCGTGAAGATGGAAAGCTTGACCTCTCATTGCAAATGATCGGTAAAGCAAAATCTGGTAATGCAGCAACAAAAATCTATGAGATGCTTCAAGAAAATGGAGGCATGCTTCCGTATAACTATAAAAGTGATGCCGAGCTTATCCAAAAGAGTTTTGGTCTCAGTAAAAAGAATTTTAAAAGTGCGCTTACACAGTTAGTTGAGAGTAATAAAATAACCATCAAGGAGAACGGAATTTATGGGATTTAGACCTAAACATTCAGCATTCACACATCTCGTTGCACGACGTATTAGTTACATGGAGGGTGATAAACTTATTAATCTTGTCAGTTTTAATCGCGATACCAATGCACTTGAAGTCACTATAACAGAAGATGGGGTTGTCAAAACGGTAACTGATTTTCCATTTGCTCATTTGCCAAAAAAAGTCAAGCAACAGCTTAATCCGTTACAATAACACACCACAAACTAGGAGATATTGACTATGTCACAATTTAATAATGTTACCGTAGATAAAAAAGCCAGTGTGTATTTTGATGGAAACGTCACGAGCCGAACCGTCAGATTTGAAGATGGCAGTCACAAAACACTTGGTATCATGTTGCCAGGCGATTATACCTTTGGTACCGGAGATAAAGAAATCATGGAAATCATGAGCGGTGAATTAGAAGTACAACTTCCAGGTTCAGATGCATGGACAAAAATTACCGGACCTCAAAGTTTTGATGTACCGGCTAACAGTTCATTCAACGTTAAAGCAAAAACAATAATTGATTATTGCTGCAGTTATCTGAAGTAGTTCTTTGGGGGATTTTCCCCTATTATTGTAATTCTATCATCGACTCTTCTATCCAGCCATCACCCTCATATGCTTCCCAGCCATTACCAGTTACTATACCACTGATTTTATAATAGCTTCCCTGCTTTGATTTACTTGTAAATGTCTGTTTTTCTTTTAATTTGCCGCACTTGTTTTCATCACCCAATGAGGAACATAATAGTGCATTCTCAAGGGATTTAAAACGAACTGGTTTTATTATACTCTCAGCATTGCTTGCAACGCTATTTGATCCATTTTTACTCTTTGATTTTCCATCTATTAAAGCCAATAAAAGAGTTCTAGCCTCTTTATCCCCTTGCTTGGCTGCGCAGGCAAGCCACATCATTGAGAATTGATCGTTTTGCTCGACTCCACGTCCCGCTGCATACATTATGCCGATATTATATTGAGCGTCTTTATGACCCTGTATAGCTGCTTTTTCGTACCATTTAGCAGATTGTGTCTGATTCTCATCAACGCCGATACCACGCTCAAGCATGACTCCTGCTTCAAACTGTGCTATTGCATTCCCGCGTAGCGCTTCCGTATACGTATTCCAAAACAGTGTCTTATCATTGGCACCCATTAGGGGTAAAATTAACATAGCTATATAGAATAAGCTTTTTTTCATCCATTATCTCCGTAAGTTATCAAAAAAAGTTTATGAAGTGTAAATAATCCAAAAGGATTATTTATAGCGATACGTAATTCGCCCTTTATCAAGACTGTATGGGGTTAATTCAATTTTCACTGTATCCCCCGGTAAAATCTTGATGTAATGCATACGCATTTTTCCAGCTATGTGACACAAAATAACGTGTCCATTTGGCAACTCAACACGAAAAGTTGCATTTGGTAGAGCCTCAACAATCTTTCCGTCTACTTCGATGACATCATCTTTTGCCATAAAAATTTCCTTTATGAAATGGATAAAATTTCAGCTCTACCGTTGATTATTGCAACCGTATGCTCGTAATGAGAGCCTCTAAGCCCATCTGTACTTACTACATCCCAGCCATTGGCTAGGATCTTTGAAGCGCCTTCTTTTTGACAAATCATCGGCTCTAAACAAAAAACCATTCCATTCTTAATTTTCGGACCCGCTTTTGGATTAGGCGCATCTAAATAATTAGGTATTTCAGGTTCTTCGTGTGGCTTTTTGCCAATTCCATGACCACAAAAATTTCTCAACGGTACAAAACCGCGAGAAAGGATAAATTTTTCCATTGCATGTGAAAGTTCTTTAAAATGCATTCCATCACGGATGATATCAATCGCATGATAAAGGGTGTCTTTGGCACATGCTATGAGTGCTTCGTCTAAAGGAGAAATTTGCCCGATTCCAACCGATATTGCCGCATCACCAAAATAGCCCTCTTTTTCAGTCCCTACGTCAAAGCCTATTACATCGCCCTCTTGCAATCTGTAATCAGAGGGTATACCATGTATGATTACTTCATTCAAAGAGGTGCAAACAGAATTTGGAAATCCGTAAAGGCCTTTAAAAGAAGGTCTGGCGCCTTGAGATCGGATATAATCCTCACCTATAGCATCCAATTCTGTGAGCGACATTCCAGCTTTTGCATGTGATGCTAGTAGCTCTAACGTGCCGCCGACGATTTTGTTAGCGGCACGTAGTTTTACTATTTCATCACTTTTGCGAAGCGCGATTGCCATTTTAGAGACCGACCGCACTAAGTGTTTGGTATTTGCTCATGTAGACTTGTGCTTCAATACGTCGCATAGTATCGAGTGCCACTTGTACCACGATCAGTACTGCCGTTCCACCGAAGAAGAAAGGAATACCCATCGCTTTGACGATAACCCATGGCAATGTAGCTACGAGCCCTAAATAAATAGCACCACTGAACGTTAAGCGGCTAGCCGTTTCATTCAAAAACTCTTTCGTGGATTCACCTGGACGGACACCTGGAATGAATCCTCCTTGTCGCTTTAGGTTATCCGCAATATCTTTTGCATTAAAAACAATTGATGCGTAAAAATAAGCGAAAAAGACCACAAACAAAAATTGTAAAAAGTTAAAGAAATAGTGACTCGGATTCAAAAAGTCTGCAATAGACTGAACCGTTGGATTACTGCTGCTTGATAAAACCGTAACCGGGAACATCAAAATAGCCGATGCAAAAATAACCGGGATAACACCAGAAAGATTCACTTTTACTGGAATATAGTTCATCACACGTTTATTTTGATTTTGCAACATGGTTTTTTTAGCATAGGTAACCGGGATACGACGTTCACCCAATTCTACGTAAATAATAACCAAAATCGTAACCGCAACAAGAGCAAGAATCGCAATAATGGATATAAAGCTCATTGCACCCGTATTGACCATTGTGATGGCTTGCGAGATAGCACTTGGAATTGCCGAAACAATACCCGCAAAAATAATCAAAGAAACACCGTTACCGATTCCACTTTGAGTAATTTGTTCACCAATCCACATAATCAACATCGTACCTGCTAGCATAGAGAATGTAGCAAGTATCATAAAGGTAGTATGATCTACCAATATTGCACTGCTGCCATCTTTACCTGTCATATTTTGCAAACCAACACTCACACCGATTGCTTGGATAACAGTAATAACAATGGTTGCATAGCGAATGATCTGCATGTATTTAACCATACCGTCACGCTCTTTTTTCATTTGACCTAAAGTCGGAAAAGTAGCTGCTAATAGTTCCATGATAATTGATGCGGTGATGTAAGGCATGATGCCAAGGGAAATAATGGAGAGACGTTCTACGGCGTTACCGCTAAACATATTAAAGAGACCTAACGCATCTGCTTTGTGTGTATCAAAAAAAGCAGCGATTACGGCAGTGTCAACACCCGGTACTGGCACGTATGCCAATAGACGGAATACAAAGAGAAAACCGATCGTTATTAAGATCTTGTTTACAAGCTGTTGGTTCACTTAGTTACCAGTTGTTGTAACGTTTTCGTCTTTGATTTTGCTAGCTAAAGCTTTAGCGCTAGCGCCAACAAGTTTAACTTTTACGACCGATTTTTTCAAACGGTGTACGCTACGGATTGTTTCAATAGTGATTTCAGTAAGCGTTGCTACTTCTTTCGCTTTTTCAACATTGATAACGTACGGTTTAATCACACGTGATGTAAACCCAATTTTTGGCAAACGACGAGCAAGAGGTTGTTGTCCACCCTCAAAGTTACGCTTTTCATTGTAACCTCCACGAGCTTTTTGACCCTTGTGCCCTTTACCAGAAGTTTTACCCGTACCGCTACCAGCGCCACGACCAAGACGTTTTTTGCTGTGGGTAGAACCCTCAGCAGGTGTAAGATTTTCGAGTGACATTGCTTATCCTTTGATGCGTGAAAGCGCATCGATTGTTGCGCGTACCACGGTGTTTGGATTGTTTGAACCCAAAGACTTCGTAAGAATATCTTGGATTCCAGCAAGCTCAAGTACTGGACGTGTAGCGCCACCGGCGATAACTCCTGTACCTTCAGATGCTGGTTTAAGTAAGATACGACTTGCGTTGTATTTTACTTCGATATCGTGAGCGATAGTAGTGCCTTTAATCTTAACTTCTGTAAGATTTTTGAACGCTTCATCTACTGCTTTACGAATAGCGTCTGGAACCTCTTTCGCTTTACCTACTCCATAACCGACGGTACCTTTTTTGTTACCAACGACGACAAGAGCAGTAAAACGGAAACGGCGTCCACCTTTTACAACTTTTGTTACACGACCAATATTTACGATCGCTTCTGAAAATTCTTCTCTGTTAATCGGATTCATTCACCAGCCCCTAAAACTTGATTTCATTGGCGCGAAGTGCATCGGCGAATGATTTTACAACACCGTGAAACAAAAATCCGTTACGGTCAAACGTAACTTTATTGATTCCAGCATCTTTTAGGGTTTTAGCAAATACAGCGCCTGCTTTTGCAGCATCTTCAATATTAGACTTAAGACCCAAAGTTTTTGAGTGTACCGCTGCAAGAGTTACCCCTGCTTCGTCATTAATCGCTTGAGCGCTGATATAGCGGTTTGAGCGAAATACTGAGATACGTGGCAAAGTCGCGCATCCTGAGATTTTAGAGCGAATACGACGTTTACGCTGGAGACGTTTAGCCGATTTATTTTTGAGTGTTTTAGCTGTCATTTCATCGCCCCTTATTTCTTAGATGTCTTACCGGCTTTACGCAGGATAGTCTCATCAGAATATTTAACACCTTTGCCTTTATACGGCTCTGGTGGACGGAATGAACGAATAACTGCTGCGATTTGTCCAACTTGTTGCTTATCAGCACCTTTGATGCTGATAACGTTTTTCTCTACTGCGATAGTAAGACCAGCTGGGATATCAAAAAGAATATCATGGCTGAAACCCAATTGCAGTTTCAAAATAGCGCCTTCAACAGCAGCACGATAACCAACACCGTTGATCTCAAGTTTTTTCTCATAACCAGCAGTTAAACCCGTAACGATATTTGCAGCCAAAGCACGGTAAGTACCCCAGAACGCACGGTCAGCACGAGCATCTGATTTAGTAGCAAACGTCAATACATTATCTTCAAACGTAAAACTACAGTTCTCTTTTGTATCAAGTGTTTGTGTTACTGCGCCTTTTGCAAAGCTAATAACAGCGCCATCAATAGATACTTTAACATCAGCCGGGATAGAAATAGGAAGTTTTCCAATACGTGACATCTTATCCCCTTACCAAATCGTACAAAGGACTTCACCACCAACGCCAAGCTCGAAAGCTTTGTCGTTAGGAAGAACCCCTCTTGAGCTACTAACAATAATAGTACCGTAACCGTTTTTAAAACGCTTTAGTTCATCTTTACATTTGTAAACACGACGTCCAGGCTTTGAAACACGCTTAACTTCGTTAATAACTGTACGACCATTGTCGTATTTTAATACAACATTGATGCTTTTTTTAACGCCGTTTTCAACAACGTTATAGCTCTCAATGTAACCTTTGTCAGCCAAAATGCCAACAACTGCTTCAACAACTTTTGAATGCATCAAAGTTGTTGAATCCAAACGGCGCATAGCCGCGTTTCGGATACGAGTCAACGAATCCGAGATTAGATCATTAATCATTTATTTTCCTTATCTAACTATTAGTAGTATCGAGCTGGACTTACCAGCTTGACTTTCTAACGCCTGGGAGTAACCCTTCATTTGCCATCTTACGAAAGCATATGCGACAAATACCAAAATCACTGATAACAGAGTGTGGACGACCACAGATCTGACATCGTGTATACGCGCGAACTGCAAATTTAGGTGTGCGAGCCGCTTTTGCGATCATTGACTTCTTAGCCATTATTCTCTTCCTTTTGCAAACGGCATGCCAAGCATTTCAAGCATCTTGAAAGCATCTTTGTCAGCTGTTGCAGATGTTACCACAGTAATGTTCATCCCGTGAATTTGCATAATTGAATCATAATCAACTTCAGGGAAAATCAACTGCTCGGTAAGACCGAAGTTATAGTTTCCGCGACCATCAAAACCGTTACGTGGAATACCACGAAAGTCTTTCATACGAGGAAGTGATACAGAAATCAATTTATCCATGAAATCGTACATTTGAGCGCCACGTAGTGTAACTTTAACACCAACTGGCATACCTTCACGTACTTTAAATCCAGCAACTGACTTACGTGCAACAACAACTGCAGCACGTTGACCAGCGATATTACTGATTGTGTCTTGGATATTTTGGATCAATTTGTTGTCTTTCATTGCGAAACCACAACCCACTGAGATAATCACTTTTTCAAGTTTTGGAAGTTGCATAACATTTGCAATACCAAGAGCTGTTTGAAGTTCTGGTTTGATTGCAAGATATTTATCTTTTAAACGTGCCATGATTATGCCTCCACTTTACGTACATTTGATGCATCTACTGGCATTTCTTTATTCAAGAATCCGCCCTGTGGATTTTGCTCGCTAGGTTTGATCGCTTTTTTCGCAACACGAACACCCTTAACGATTACTTTATTCTTCTTAGGCATAACTTGAAGCAATTCTGCTTTAGTACCTTTATCGTCACCAGCGATCACTTCAACAATGTCGCCCTTTTTGAAATTAAATTTTGCCATCATACAACCTCTGGAGCAAGGGATACGATTTTCATGAAACCAGAATAACGAACTTCACGTCCGATTGGTCCGAAAATACGTGTTCCAATAGGCTCACGTTTTTTATCAAGGATAACTGCTGCATTCTCATCAAAACGAATCAAAGAACCGTTTTCACGTTGAACTTCTTTTTTCGTACGAACAACAACTGCAGTCACAACTTGACCTTTTTTAACTTTACCGGTTGGAGTCGCTTTCTTAACAGAAGCAATGATAACATCACCGACTGTTGCATAACGACGCTTTGAACCGCCAAGAACTTTAATACACATGATCTCTTTTGCGCCAGTGTTATCTGCTACAGAAAGACGAGTAAAACTTTGTATCATGCTATTGCCCCTTTTACAAGAGTTTTAAGGCGGAACGATTTGCTTTTAGAAATCGGACGGCACTCAATAGCGATGACTTCATCACCAACTTTAAGCTGGCTAGTTTCGTCATGAATCATGTACTTTTTAAAACGTTTTACCGTTTTGTGGTAACGTGGGTGCATTACACGACGCTCAACAACCATTGTAGCTGTTTTGCTTCCTGCGATAGATACTACGATACCTTGAATTTCACGTTTATGTGTCATAGCTGGCCCTTACTTCACTGCACTAAGTGCGGTGCTGATACGTGCAATGTCTTTTTTCGCAGTGCGAAGTTCGCCTGTGTTAGTCAATTGCATCATTTTTTGCTTAATTTTCAAAGTAAAAATCTCAATTTTTTTCTCTTTGAGCATACCTTGTAGTTCAGCAGCTGTTTTTCCGTTCAAATCAGAATAATTCATTGCTCATCTCCAAAGTAACGATTTTTGTTTTGAATGGAAGTTTTGCCATAGCAAGTGCTAATGCACCGCGAGCAAGAGTCTCTTCGACACCACCCATTTCAAAAATAATACGGCCTGGCTTAATGTTCATAACCCATTGATCCACAGCACCTTTACCTTTACCCATACGCACTTCAAGTGGCTTGGCAGTTAACGGTTTAGCAGGGAAAACACGAATCCAGATTTTACCCGTACGTTTAATGTGACGAGTAGCTGAAATACGAGCCGCTTCAATTTGACGAGAGTTAATACGTCCCGCTTCCGTTGCTTTGAATCCGATTGAACCGAATTCTAACTTGTTCCCAGAAGTTGCGTAACCACGGTTACGCCCCTTCATCATTTTACGATATTTTGTACGCTTTGGCATCAACATGATTAGTCAGCCTTTCGACGAGGACGACGTGCTTTATCATCACGACCCTCTTCTTTTTGTTCTAGAGATTCTGGTTGAATTCCCTTAGTGAGTACCTCACCTTTGAAAATATGAACCTTAATTCCGATTACACCGTAAGTGGTGTGTGCTTCTGCAAAACCGTAATCGATTTTTGCACGAAGAGTATGAAGAGGAACACGTCCCTCCAAATACCATTCAGTACGAGCGATCTCAGCACCGTTCAAACGTCCGGCAACCGAAATTTTGATACCTTTTGCACCAGCACGCTGAGCATTTTGCATCACTTTTTTCATTGCGCGACGGAATGCAACACGTTTTTCAAGTTGAGTAGCAACATTTTCAGCAACCAATTGTGCTGAAGCTTGTGCTTTTTTCTCTTCTTTAATGTTGATTGCAACCGGCTTGCCGATCAATTTATTAAGAGAATCTTTGATTTTCTCAATATCTGAACCTTTTTTACCAATGATGATACCAGGACGAGCAGCGATAATCGTTACACGTAGACGCTTAGCGGTACGCTCGATTACGATGTTACTAACACCTGCATAGTAAAGTTCTTTTTTCAAAAAAGTACGGATTTTGTGGTCTTCACCAAGATATACCGCAGCTGTTTTAAAGTTAGGAAACCAACGAGATTCCCAGTTGCGGTTAATACCAAGACGAAGTCCGATAGGATTAACTTTATGACCCATAATTATTTACCCTCTACTTCTACCAAAATGTGCGCAGTCGGCTTACGAATTCCAGATGCTGTTCCACGTGCACGTTGCATAATACGCTTCAACACGGGTCCATTATCTACACGGCATGATTTAACAACACAACCGTCCGCTTCGATACCGCTGTTAGCAACTGCAGATGCAATTACTTTCGCAATGATTTTTGCCGCTTTATTTGGAGTAAATTCCAATGCTGCTAATGCTTGTTCTGCATTCATACCTTGAACTTCGCGAGCGATCAAACGAGATTTAGTCGGAGATACGCGAACGAATTTTAATAGTGCTCTTGCCATATCTCTTCCTTATTTCCCGATTTTCTTCTGTACAGAACCTTTGTGGCCCTTAAACGTACGTGTTGGTGAAAATTCACCAAGTTTGTAACCAACATGGTTTTCAGAAACGAAAACCGGTACAAACTGACGGCCATTATGGACGGTAAACGTCAAACCGATCATATCAGGCAAGATAACGCTACGGCGTGACCATGTCTTGATTGGTTTGTTGCTCTTCGTCTCTTTGGCAGCAATCACTTTTTTCATAAGGTGTCCGTCAACGAACGGCCCTTTTTTTACTGATCTAGCCATACCCTACCTCTTCGGATTTGATTTACGGCGAGTAATAATAAGTCTATCACTTGCTTTCTTCTTACGTGTTTTAGCACCTTTAGTCGGTTTACCCCATGGAGTAACCGGGTGACGTCCTGAGTTTGTCTTACCTTCACCACCACCGTGCGGGTGATCGATAGGATTCATCGCAGAACCACGTGTTTGAGGACGGATACCCATATGACGAGTACGTCCAGCTTTCCCGATAACGATATTAATGTACTCTTCGTTACCGACAGTACCGATCGTTGCCATACATTCACCAAGAACGTAACGCATTTCGCTTGATGGAAGACGTACAGATACGTACTTTCCTTCACGTCCCATAATCTGAGCAGAAGTTCCAGCTGAACGAACGATTTGTCCGCCTTTACCAGGTTTAAGCTCGAGGTTATGAATCGTGGTACCCACAGGGATGTTCATCAATTTCATTGCATTACCAGATTTGATGTCCAAACCGCTTTCAGCTGCAGCAACAGAATCACCGACAACCATACCTTTAGGCTGAAGAATATAACGCTTGTCACCATCTGCATAGTTAACAAGTGCAATACGACAGTTACGGTATGGATCGTACTCGATCGCAGCCACTGTACCGGAAACACCAAACTTATTACGTTTGAAATCAATGATACGGTAAAGTTTTTTAGCGCCGGCTTCTTTGTGACGAGAAGTGATACGGCCATTATTATTACGTCCTGCGTGAGCAGTCAATTTTGTCAACAATGAACGAACAGAAGCTTTTGCTGTAATGTCCGAGTTGTCAACGTTTGTCATGAAACGTCGGCTAGGAGTAGTTGGTTTATAGGTTTTGATTGCCATAATTACACCGCCAAACTATCAATTTGTGCGCCTTCTGGCAACTTAACATAAAACTTTTTAAAGTCGTTTTGTTTACCAGCAAGACCACGGAAACGTTTAACTTTTCCGCTTTGGTTCAAAGAGTTCACACGAGCCGGAACAATTCCGAAGTACTCTCTGAACACCTCTTTTAGAGCATTTTTAGTCATACGTGTAGACGTTTGAACTACGATTACGCCCGCTTCTTGAAGACCAAGGGTCTTCTCTGTATGCAAAATTGATTTGATATCAGTAATATCTGCCATCTCAGCTCTCTTTAATCAGATTTTCCCATACCGCTTTTTCGATTACTACCGAGCGATATGTCGCAGCCAAAAAGGCGTTGAGTTCATTAGCTTCTACTACGTAAGTAGCAGCAATGTTACGGAATGCAAGATAAGTGTTCTCATCAAGAATTTGTTTAACAAGCAATACATCACGCATGTTCAACGTGTCGAACAATACTTTTGCATCTTTTGTTTTTCCACTTGGTACTTCGATCGAATCAACGATGAAAAGTTTCCCAGCAGTTGCCAAAGCATCCAATGCACATCTAAGTGCTAATTTCTTTTGCTTTTTGTTGATCTTTTGTGTGTAGTTACGACCCGTGTTTGGACCGTGAGCTACCGCACCACCAACCCAGATAGGTGAACGACGTGAACCAGCACGAGCGCCACCTTTACCTTTTTGTGCCCATGGTTTTTTACCACCACCACGCATTTCTGAACGTGTTTTAGCACTTGCAGTATCTGCACGCAAACCTGCTTGATACGATTTAACGTACAAGTACAAGTTATGTGTGTTGATGCCGCTAAAGCTCTCAGGCAATGCCAGTTCAGAGGCTTTTTCGAATTTTTCATTCAGTACAATTGCACTCATTATTTAACAACCTTTACTCGACCTAGAGCACCGTTTGCACCTGGGATTGAACCCACGACAACCAATACACCGTTTTGTGCGTCAAATGACAAAACGTCATTCTTTACTGTAACTTGCTCGTTACCGTATTGACCAGACATTTTGCGTCCTTTTTGGACTTTACCTGGCCACTCGCGGTTACCGATAGATCCACCTGTACGGTGAAAACGGTGACCGTGTGCGCCTGGGCCTCCACTAAAGTTCCAACGCTTCATAACACCTGTGAAACCGCGTCCCTTGGTGTTAAAGGTACTTTTGAGCTTTTTTGCATCGCTCAAAGGTGCCATATCCAAGTCGCCTGCTTCTGTGTTAGCAACCGTTAAAGTAGCAAACTTATTAAATTCAGCAGAAAGATTATATTTCTTTTGCTGACCTTCGATAGGCTTGTTTTTTGCCTTACCTTGACTGTACGCTACAAGAGCTGTACCATTGTTCACGTCGCAAACTTTTACTTCTTTTACTTTTAAAAGAGTTACTACTTTACTAGGAACGCCGACTGTTCGGCTCATACCGATTTTTTCTACAATATATTCCATACCCACTCCTTACTTGTCCATAGAACGTACTTCTACGTCTACCTCTGGAGCCAAGTCAAGTTTCATCAATGAATCAACAGTATCAGGCGTAGCTGACACGATGTCTATCAAACGTGCGTGCATACGAATCTCAAACTGCTCACGGGACTTCTTGTTAATGTGAGGTGATTTAAGAACCGTATATTTACGAATCTTTGTTGGCAAAGGTATCGGGCCACGGATTTCCGCACCTGTACGCTTTACGGCTTCTACAATAGAAGCTACTGAACGATCAAGCACACGATGATCGTATGCTCTAAGTTTCAAACGAATCTTTTCCATAATGTTTTCCTCTATAAAGAACTCGTCAGTCGATGCTGACTAATGTAAGGCAACCGAAATTATATCGACAAACCCCTCAGCGGTCAAGGTTTTTAGGGGCGAAAAACACATAAAGCCATAAATTCGTTTCCTTTTATAAAGGAAGCATACTTTTTACGCTATCATTTTTCATCAGGAGTTGCACATGAAAAGCTTATTGGATGAGTATTATCGTTATGATTTACACAATACGGGATATTTAGAGCGCAAAATTTCCATTGAGCAGGAAAGCGTCTCCATTTATGGAATTGCACAGTCTGGAAAAACTTCACTTATCAAACATTATTTACTGGGTCATAAGAAATCGACTTACCTTTATCTCGATTGCCGTGATATTCGCTTGCACATTTCTGATTTAAATACGGTTTTGGAACCTTTTTGTAAAGAACACCATATTTCTATTCTGGCTTTGGATAACTATCGAGAAGATATAACCTTATTTGAACTGGAGCAGATAATCCTAACCAGTGAATATCCACTAAAATCTCCTTATACGACTATTGAGCTCAACTTATTGGATTATGAAGAGTTTTTGGCGTTTGAGCAAAAGTACGACTCTACGGCGCTAAGCCATTTTTTTCAGTTAGGAGGATTTCCGGCGATGCACCGTGTCCCAAGTGAAGAACGTTCACTCTACCTTCAAAAAGTCTTTGCAAATGCACTGGATGAAACTGAACTTGCTATATTGATTCAAGCCACGAAGATGACTACTCAAAAAGTTTCTGCCCACAATCTTTATGAACGACTCAAGCTGGAACGAAAAATATCCAAAGATAAACTCTATATTTATTTGCAATCACTCTATGATCGCCGCTATTTGTATGGATTGGAAAAATTCAATCACCCCAATGCCGTTAAAAAACTTTATTTATGCGATATCGCCATCAAACATGCACTGACGCTTCAAAAACATTTTGGTCGGGTGTTTGAGAATCTTATTTATCTGGAATTGGTAAAACACGCAATAGAGTGCTACTATGAAGAAGGAATCGATTTTTATTTACCATCACGTGCCCAAATTATTCTAGCAATACCATTTGAGAATGAGCATTCCCTCTTTAAAAAGATCGAAGCGCTTGAGGCCTTTATTATCACACATGAAGTTCAGGAAGTAATTGTCGTAACCATGAATTTGGAAAGCAGTCTCTCTCATCCAATCGCGAGGATTGAGATGATCCCATTTGCTCAGTGGGCATTGGGGGAAGAATAAAAACGTTAAAAAGTAGCCCCCATACCAATAAATGGACCTTCAATGACAACGTTCGAATTCATATCAAAACGATCATTTATCTTAAGCGTTTCATACCGATATCCCGCTTGTACCTGCAGCATTTTATTTATTTCCCAAACCGCTTTAATGCGAGAATCACTTAATGAATCGCCGTTATACTCAACGTACTTCACATCACCTGCTATTCTAAGCCCCGTTCCCTCAAGATTAATGCCTGCACCTAAATAAACCATCGGAATCACTTCGCTAAAATTTCGATTCACAACACCCTCTACTTTCCCTTCCAAGACTTTAAACGTTACTCCGATATCCAAATCAACGACATTATCGAGAATCTCATAATATGGGGTGATATCCGCTTGATCAAATGACACTATATTCGTTCCACCTGCACCGTTAGAGCCCGAAAAAGAAGATTCAGGTGTGAAATCCAAACGAATATTGGGAAGTACTGGAACAGGATGTTCCAAATACAATCCAATCTGATAGCCTGATTGACTTTGGTTATTAAAATGTGTAGTGGTTGTTTTGTAATTAAAATCGCCGCTGGCCGTCGGATTGTAATAATCTACCTCAGCGCCAAAACCTAAAATCATTGCTGCAGAAACATTGACAGAGGCTAAACACAAAGCCGTTAAAACTGATTTTTTCATCTAAAAGATCCTTTTATAAATATGCGGTTATTCTAGCGCTTCAAGCCTTACGATACAATACGATAAAAAAAGGGGTGAAATGAAACTGTGCGGAATTGATGAAGCAGGACGTGGTCCATTAGCCGGTCCGCTTGTCATGGCGGGTGTAATTTTAAACAACTCTATCGCTGGCCTCAACGACTCGAAAAAACTTAGTGAAAAAAAACGTGAAGCTCTTTTTAAGCTTATTCTCGAAAATTCTGACTCTGTAGTCGTGCGGTTTTCTCCGGAACAAATTGACACAATAGGACTTTCTGCGTGCTTAAGAATGGGATTGGAAAAGATTCTAGAACAACTCCCTGCAGATGATTATTTGTTCGATGGGAATTCTAAATTTGGAGTAAGCGGCTTGCGTACATTGGTAAAAGCCGATGCGCTCATTCCTGAAGTGAGTGCTGCTTCTATCCTTGCTAAAGTTACACGTGACCGTGAGATGAATGAGCTTAGTGCTCTTTATCCCCATTATGAATTTGCAAAACATAAAGGATATGGTACGGCCGCTCATGTTGAAGCGATTCAACAACACGGGCTTTGCGAAATTCATCGTAAAAGTTTTAAATTAAAAGTATTACAGCCCGCCCTCTTTTAGTACATCATTGCTATAATTTTTCAAAAAGGTATTTCATGATTTCTCTGACTCATCTGGAAGCGGCACTGGAAGCCGTCGATGCAGAAGTAAAAGCACTTTTGTACAATCAATCAATGTCATTAAATGAAAAAGATGAAAAAATGCTTCCTCTTTTACGTGAGAGCAAAGTACTCAAACAAGCCTATGAAGATCTGTGCTATTTACGTGATAATCCGCCTACGAGCACAACAGGATGTAAAGCCGGACAATATCGTGAAGATTAAGTAAATATAAACGTAAGGAAATAGGTAAAGGAGAAGACTCCCCGCCAGATACCTGCGGCACAAAATACGCACCGATGTGCTGCTGTATTCCTACCCTGACACGTTGTCAGTACATACCCTTGCACAGGTCTAACGAAGAGAGGTGGAATTATACCCAACACCGCTGGTAAATGCAAGAACACTCAATGGTATCTTTTTTGCTTACTAAAAATCACTGATATTAAAAATTTTAGTAAATTGGTCGATATACTATTAAAGATTTAGTTCAAAAGGATTTATGATGGCTGGGACTATTAACTCTCTGGGAATCGGTTCTGGAGTTCTTACTGCTGATATTATCGATAAGTTGAAAAACAGAGACACTTCTCTTATTATTACACCGATTGATAATAAAATCGTACTTCAAAAACAAAAAGGGCAGGCACTTAGCTTACTTAATAGCCTTCTCTCTTCATTTAAAAGCAGTGTAAGTTCTTTAAGTAATGATGCTTTGTATCAAGGACGTACCACAGCTGGAAATACCAGTGCAGTCAGCGTTTCTGCTGCTGCAGGCGTCAATGTACAATCTTTTTCAATCTCCAATACAAAATTAGCCTTGAATGATATTCACCAATCCGGTACCTTTTCATCCACCACCGCCCCTATTGCCAGCGGAGGGTCTGGAACCATGACACTCACTTCAGGGGGTCTTTCGTTTGGAATAAACTATACAAACACCATGACTTTAGAAGAATTAAAAGATGCCATTAATCTCCAAGCCGGTAATAAAATTCAAGCCTCTGTTCTTCAGGTAGGAGCAACCGACTATCGACTTGTTTTACGTTCAAAAGAAACAGGTTTAGATCAAAAAATTGTTACGACAGACACCGGAGGTTTTTTAGATCAAAAGTTAATCACTTATGATGCAGTAACAAATCCTACAGGGACTATGGAAGAAGTTCAAGCTGCAGAGGATGCTAGTTTTAAATACAATGGCATTACCCTAACACGCAGTTCTAATGTAATAACCGATATCACCCCCGGAGTTACGATCAATCTTCTCCAGGACAGTACAAGTATTACTTCCCATATCTCCATTACTCAGGATGTCGATACAATCGCAGCAGAAGTCTCTACTCTGGTAAAAAGCTATAATACTCTCTTAAGTCAACTTAAAGACATGACAACAACCGACGTTGAAGCCGGAAAAGCTGGAATTTTTAACGGAGACAATTCTATTAATGCTATTGGGCGTGAAGTAACTCGTCTTATGACCTCTATTAATGGTCAAGGAAATTCACTGGCACTCTATGGAATTGATTTAGACGAAACAGGAGCCATGAGCTTTAAAACTTCTACTTTTACGAATAAATTTAATTCCGATGCTATTGCATCCTCCAAATTTTTTAGCAATGTTGCTTCAGATGGAGCTACCGAAAATGGCGTCTTTACTCAATTAAGTACCTTAATGACTCGCTATACTGGGAGTAATGGTACTCTAACGACACTTACAAAAGGTTCTGAAACAGAATTAAAAGCTTTGACTGCCAATAGAACACGTTCTTTGGCACTCTTGGAAGCTCGTTACGCATCCATGGCCGCACGGTTTGCCGCATATGACTCTATGATCAGTAAAATAAATTCACAATTTTCCTCTCTCAAACAGCAAATTGATGCGCAAGCCAACGCCAATTCATAACTACCTATAAATGGCACTCTTTTTGCTTACTCAAGGGTAAGTTAGACTGAGGGATGTGGAATGCTCAATGGAAAAAATATACTTATAACGGGTGGAACCGGCAGTTTTGGTAAGCAATTTGTAACTACTATTCTCAAGCACTATAAACCCAATAAGATTATTATCTATTCCCGTGATGAACTCAAACAGTATGAAATGGCTCAGCGGTTTAACGATCCCTGTATGCGCTATTTTATTGGAGATGTTCGTGATCTTTCGCGTCTCAAAAGCGCTATGAACAGCGTTGATTACGTCGTCCATGCTGCCGCACTCAAGCATGTTCCCATCGCTGAATACAATCCTATGGAATGTATCAAAACCAATATTAACGGTGCTCAAAACGTCATTGAAGCGTCCCTGCATTGTGAAGTAAGCCATGTCATTGCCCTCTCTACGGATAAAGCCGCAAGTCCTATCAATCTTTATGGTGCCACTAAGTTAGCCTCCGATAAGCTTTTTGTTGCGGCAAATAACATTCGCGGCGGTAAAGATATACGATTTTCCGTGGTTCGTTACGGAAATGTATTAGGGTCACGAGGTTCCGTTGTCCCTTTCTTCCAAAAACTCATCGCCGAGGGTGCAACCCAGCTTCCTATTACCGATGAACGAATGACACGCTTTTGGATCACTTTGCAAGAAGGGGTTGATTTTGTTCTCAAGAATTTTCTACGTATGCATGGGGGGGAAATTTTTATACCAAAAATTCCTTCAATGAAAGTGGTCGATGTCGCTACTGCTATCGCGCCCGATATGCCGCATAAAAATGTCGGTATCCGTCCCGGTGAAAAGATGCATGAAGTGATGTGCCCGCGTGATGACTCCCATCTTACCCTCGAATTTCATGATCATTATGTGATTAAACCCTCAATTCAGTTTACCGAATCTGCCGATTTTACCAAGAACAATTGCGGGGAAATCGGAGTGCCTGTCGACTACGGTTTTAAATACAGTTCGGAAACCAACACGCAGTGGCTTAACGCTGAAGAGTTACTCCAAAAAATCGCACTTACACAACATGAGGAAAAATAAGCGATGCTCCCCTATTCAACGCAATTTATCGAAGAAGATGACATCGCCGCTGTTGTCGACATTTTGCGTAGCTCTCATCTGACACAAGGGTTAAAAGTTCAGGAGTTTGAAGAAGCCATTGCCCATTATGTCGGGGCTAAGTATTGCATCACTTTTAACTCCGCAACCTCTGCACTGCTTGGTGCGTATTCCGTTTGTCCAATCGGTGAAGACGATGAGATCATCACCACTCCCATCAGCTTTGTTGCTACCTCCAATATGGCCATTGCACTGGGGGCTAAGCCTGTTTTTTGTGATATCAAAATGGATGGGAACATCGATGAAAGCCTTATTGAGGCACTCATTACTCCTCGTACCAAAGCCATAGTTTCTGTTGACTTTGCTGGTAAACCTGTTACAATCAACGCGATTAAAGCCATTGCAAAGAAGCATAACTTAATCACGATTGACGATGCTTCTCATGCCCTAGGGAGTGATATTAACCAACAGAAAATCGGTTCTTTTGCAGATATGACCATCTTTAGTTTCCACGCCATCAAGCCTATCACAACGGGAGAGGGGGGAGCCGTAGTCACCGATAATGAAGAATACGCCAAAAACTTACGTCTTTTTCGCTCTCACGGTATAATAAAGAAACAGCTATGGAATTCGGATATGGTGAGTTTGGGACACAACTTTCGTATGACAGAGTTCGCCGCAGCACTGGGGCTTTCACAACTGCATAAAATTGACCGTTTTATCAATGTGCGTGAAACCATTGCCCGTTATTACGATGAGCTATTTGAAAACCATAAACTTTTTTCGACCATTCACATCGATGCGCGTGAACAAAGCGCACGGCACCTTTACCCCATTTTACTGAATCCAGAACTTCATTGTGTTAAAGAGGAAATTTTTAGCGAATTGCAGCAAAAAAGCATTGGGGTCCAGGTCCACTATAAACCTATTTATCAAAACAGCTTTTACCAAAAACGTTTTGGGCAACAACGTTTGCAAACTGCTGAACTGTTTTACAAAAGTGAGCTCTCTATCCCTTGCCATCAAAAGATGTCCATAGAAGATGCCAAGCACGTAGCAGATACCCTACTTGCAGTGATAGAAAAATACGCCTACAGAGGATGCAGTTTCTAATGCGTGTTGCTATCATACCGGCACGTGGCGGTAGCAAACGGATCCCCCGTAAGAACATCAAACCCTTCGCAGGACTTCCCATTATCGCCTACAGCATCAAAGCAGCGCAAGAATCAAAGCTTTTTGATCGAATCGTAGTGACAACGGATGATGATGAGATTGCTGCTATTGCACATAGTTTTGGAGCTGAGATTCCTTTTATGCGTCCAAAAGAACTGAGCGATGATCACACCGCTACGATCCCTGTAATCGCACACGCCATTCAAACACTGCAAGCAAACGGCGAGGTTATTGACGCGGCATGCTGTATCTATGCTACCGCCCCATTTATCCGTGCCCAAGACATCATAAGTGCCTATAACGCACTTATAACACACAACAAACAGTATGCGTTTCCTGTTACCACGTTTCCGTTTCCGATATGGAGAGGGGTTAAGCGCAATGATGATGGAGATATAGAGATGTTTTGGCCCCAGCATTTTGTAACTCGTAGCCAAGACCTGAAAGAAGCGTATCACGACGTCGGACAGTTTTACTGGGGAACGCCTGAAGCGTGGCTGAGTGGAAAACCTATTTTTTCAGATGCAGCTACTACTATTGTATTGCCCCGTCACCTCGTACAAGACATCGATACCCTTGAAGACTGGACCAGAGCAGAGTTGATGTACAAGGTCCTATCCCTCTCATGAACATCCTCGTCCGCGCTGATTCTTCAAGTCACATCGGATTAGGGCATATCATGCGCGATCTCGTTCTCGTGCAACAATATCCCAACGATCTCATTACCTTTGCATGCCAAGAGTTACCCGGAAATATCATGGATCAAATCCCTTATGGCATCCATGTATTACAATCAAACGATCCAAAAGAACTTATAACCCTTATTCAAATGCTAAAGATTGATATGATTGTTTTTGACCACTACGGTATCAACGCCGACTTTGAACAGCAGGTCAAAGAACAAACAGGGGTGAGTGTTTTTAGTCTCGATGATACGTATGAACATCATCATTGTGACATTTTACTCAATCACAACATTTGTGCTAATAGCAATCGCTATCGAGGGCTCGTTCCCACTAGTTGTGAATTACGCTGCGGCAGTGCCTATACACTGATACGTGATGAGTTTAAAAACGAAAAGACATTCTCAAGAGAAAAAATTTATGATATTTTTATTGCAATGGGGGGAGCAGATACCGCTAATCTAACTATGGACATCTTGAAAACGTTGGATACCTCTTTACGAATATGTGTGGTAACGACGACAGCCAATGCCCACTTAGAGGACCTAAAACGCTATGTAAAAGGACAAAAGAACATTTCACTGCATGTCAATTCTCATGAAATAGCCAAACTCCTTCACCAAAGCCATTTTTCAATTGTAACTCCAAGTGTCATAGTGCATGAAGTGCTGTTTATGGAAACTCCATTTGTCGCCATCCAAACTGCAAGCAATCAAGACGATATGGTTCGGTATTTAAAACAGCATAACTACAACGTATTAAAGGAGTGGACTAATGATTCAATTGCACAATTTTACCACTCTTGATGTAAGCCAAAAAGAACTTATTCTCTCTTGGCGTAATCATCCAACTGTCCGAAAGTGGATGATAAACGACAATGAGATTTCTTTAGAAGAACATTTGCATTTTATCGATCTCCTTGGTACAAAAACAAACAGTTGTTATTGCTTGGTACAAAATGAATCTCAATATATTGGAGTCATCAATTTAACCCATATACACAACAATTCCGCAGAACTCGGGATTTATGCCAATCCAGATATGCGAGGAGTTGGAAGTGTCTTGATGACCGCATTAATTGACTATGCATCAACGCTGGGTATCTCACATCTTGTTGCTAATGTTTTTATAACCAATGTTAGAGCCCAAAAGTTATACCAAAAATTTGAATTTACTGAAATAAGAAGAATCGAATCAAACAAGAAAAAAATGATGACACTGGAGAGAAAACTATGACTATTGGCAAACATGATATCAATGCAAACGTTTTTATTATTGCTGAACTTTCCGCCAATCACAACGGCTCACTCCAAACAGCACTGGATACCATTACCGCAATGAGCCACGCTGGTGCGGATGCTATCAAGCTTCAAACCTACACTCCCGATACTATCACGCTGGATTGCGATACCAATATGTTTACCATCTCGCAAGGGACCCTTTGGGACAAACAAAAGTTTTATGATCTGTATGCCCAAGCGATGACCCCATGGGAATGGCATGAAGCTCTTTTTGATCATGCAAAGAGTCTAGGAATGGAAGCATTTTCATCACCTTTTGATCCAACTGCCGTAGATTTTTTAGAAAATCTTGATGTTCCCGCCTACAAAATCGCCAGTTTTGAGATCACCGATATTCCCCTCATCGAATACACCGCAACCAAAGGCAAACCCATCATTATCTCTACGGGAATAGCAACACTCGAAGATATTCAAGAGGCATTAAACGCCTGCCGACGTATGGGTAACAATCAAATCACTCTCCTTAAATGTACCTCTGCTTACCCCGCCGCACCCGAAGAGATGAATCTCCTGACGATTCCTGATATGATTGAGCGTTTCGACGTCACGATAGGACTCTCTGATCATACCATGAGTCTCAGTGCTCCCATTGCCGCTGTCGCATTGGGTGCGCGTGTCATTGAAAAACATTTCATCCTCAGCCGTTCTATGGGGGGAGCCGACAGTGAATTTAGCCTTGAGCCGCAAGAGTTTAAAGCAATGGTCGACGCCGTACGCGACACCGAAAAATTAATGGGAAAAGTAACTTATGATCTGAGTCCAAAAAGCCTAAAATCACGCGAATTTTCCCGCAGTCTTTTCATCGCCCAAGATGTCAAAGCGGGTGAAATCCTAACCGTACAAAATGTCCGTTCGGTTCGTCCAGGATTTGGAATGGCTCCTAAATATCTCAAAGAAGTTTTGGGGAAAACGTTTAAAAAAAGTGCCTCCAAAGGGACCCCGCTTGCCTGGGAATTGATCCAATGACCATTGCTGTCGTTTCACACGATGCAGGGTGTTCGGAATTACTATGTGCTATGATTTCCCAACATCGTAATGATGTAAGATGGCATATATTTTCCCATCCCAAAAGTCCAATGGCACTTATATGTGAACATAATGCCCTCCCCTTTACTCCCATCGATGATGCGGTACAACAGCTCGAGGTGCTCAATCCTGACGCTTTATTTTTTGGAACGGGATGGCAAGAAAAAGTGGAGCGTCCCTATGTCACCTATGCTAAAGAGCACGGCATCCCAACCGTCGCATTTCTGGATCACTGGAGCAGTTATCGTGAACGATTTGGTTATCCTGATGAAACATGGGAAACAAATTGCGGAGATTTTACTGCTGTGCATGATGAGAAAGCGTTACAGCTTGCTTTAGATTTTCACCTTCCTAACCCCATAGCACTCCCCAATCTTTATCTCCAAAAACTGCTCCATGAAGCGAAATCTAAAAACATACCTCAAACGCAAAACCTCCTCTTTTTGAGCGAACCCACCGATGCCGTTGCCAAATCTACCTATGGAGATGAAAATTATTGGGGATTTACCCAATACACAGCACTTGAAGATATTTTGAAAAACTTTGAGCGGTTTGGATGCACTGGTCTCACCATCCGACTGCATCCCAGCGAAAAGTCATCAGGATTTAAAAAAATTCTCCAAAAATATCCACACGTACGGGTACAGATCAACGATGCTCACACGTTTGAACTCACCCATCAGCTGCTAAGTGCCAAAATCATCCTCGGATTTGATACGATGGCGCTCTACACAGCAGCGCTCATGGGTAAAAGTGTCATTTCCTATCTCCCAAGTTCTAACAGAAGTTTTTTACTCCCGCTCCCCTCTTCCCAACAGCTTCGAACGCTTAAGTCTCTCAAAGCTTCTCACTTATCCCCTATTGCTCTTTCACTGGAAAATTTCGGCATGAATTTTGCTTTATTTTTGGAAACACTGACCAAAGGCACCTAAATGGGCGAACCGCTCAAAGCACTTATTATCGGCGCAGGAAGCATTGGCGGTCTCATTGACTCTCAGAGTTCTGCCTCCATTGCCAGTCACGCACATGCCTACTCCAAACATCCACGTACACAGCTAAGTGCTATTTGCGAGCCCTCCGAGCTTAATGTCTTCGCTTTTATGGAGCGATGGGGAGAAGTGTGTCGCTATACCAATGTTGATGAGATAAGCCATGATGAACACTTTGATATTGCTTCTATTTCCTCATCAACGGCGGCCCATTTTCATGATTTAACCGCACTGTTGCAACGCCCTGACTGTTCCTATATCCTTTGTGAAAAACCACTCGTTGCCACCAAAGAAGAGTTTCATTCTCTCTCCTCACAACTTCAGCGTACGAATAAAAAAATACTTATCCACCTCATGCGCCGATACAATCCGTCGTTTATTGCCCTTTCCTCACGAATTCATGATCAAGAGTTTGGAAAATCCCTTGGATTTCAAGGGGTATGCACGAAAGGATTGCTCCACAACGGTTCTCACCTCATGGGTGTCCTGAGCCATTTTTTAGGAAATCTAACCGCCATTAAACCCTGTCGAGCGTCCCATTGCCATAGTGATTTATGCGGAGAGTTCGGTATTTCACTTGAACGTGGTGATGGAACCATATCGGTTCTTGGGACTTCTGCTTATTCCTTGTTTGAACTTACCCTATGGTTCGAAACAGGCGTCATCAAGATTCTCGAGGGAGGCGATAAAATCGAAATTTATTCTAAAATCCCCTCACCCACTTATGAAGGGTATTTCACCCTTACCCTACGGGAAACGATTATGACTAACCTCTCACATTACGCACTTGACTCTCTTGAATTTTTGCTTCGTGAAAGCCCTGAAACGTGCAGTCAAATTTTCAAAGAACATCTCCAAATTCACGAATACATTTTTCAAACTTTTGCAAAGGTGTACCCATCATGATACTTGCAATCAACGGCGGTGACAAACTTCGTACCGCTCCTTTTCCTGCGTATAATACCATTGGGGCAGAAGAAGAAGAGGCCGTTTTACGCGTTTTACGCAGCGGTAAACTTTCCACCTATCTGGGGACATGGCATGACGATTTTTACGGTGGGCCTGAAGTACGCGCACTTGAGCGTGAATGGGGTGAATATTTCGGTGTCAAACACGCCATAAGCGTCAATTCGGCTACATCAGGCCTTTATGCTGCGGTAGGTGCATGCGGTATCAGCCCTGGGGATGAAGTGATTGTCTCAGCCTACACAATGAGTGCTTCTGCAACCGCGGCTCTCGTGTATGGTGCTATCCCTGTCTTTGCCGATATCGAAGAAGAGTATTACTGCCTCGATGTCAACAGCATCGAGTCTAAAATCACCCCTTGCACCAAAGCGATTATTGTCGTCGATATCTTCGGACAGCCTTATGATCGTGATGCCATCAATGCCCTCGCGAAAAAGCACAACCTCTTTGTGATCGAGGATGCCGCACAAGCTCCCGGAGCAATGTTAGACGGTAAATTTGCGGGAACACTGGGAGACATTGGGATTTATTCACTCAACTACCACAAACACATTCACAGCGGTGAGGGGGGAATTATCGTCACCGATAATGATGCTCTCGCTCACAAACTGCGTCTCATCCGTAACCATGCCGAAGCTGTCCTCTCTGCCAAAGGGATCGAAGACAAAAGCGAACTCATCAACATGGTGGGATTTAACTACCGCATGACAGAGATCGAAGCGGCTATTGCCAGAGAACAGCTTAAAAAGCTTCCCGATTTACTAACACAGCGGTTAGCCAATACCCACTACTTCAACGAGAAATTAGCCCAAATTCCCTGCATCATTCCAACCAAAATTCGCCCATATTCCAAACACGCGTTTTACGTCCATCCTCTCCAGTTTGATGAAAAAACAGCTGGCATGCACCGTAACCGTTTTATCGATGCTGTCAAAGCCGAACTTCCCCCGACTCTATTACGTGAGGAATCTGCAGTGCTATTGAGTTACGGCTATGTCAAGCCGCTGTATCTCCAACCGCTGTATCAAGAGCGCATTGCCTTTGGACGCGATGGCTATCCGTTTAGCCTCAGTGACGTCACCTATCCAAAAGGGCTTTGCCCAGTAACAGAGAATATGCATTATAACCGTTTGATAACGCATGAATTTATGCGTCCCGGTATGACTCAAAACGATATGAACGATGTCGTGCATGCATTTGAGAAAGTGTGGAAAAATCGTGAGGAATTGTTGTGAAAATTCAGGGTGAACGTCTGTATTTACGCCCACTGGAAAAGAGAGATGCCCATGGAGACTATCCTTCTTGGCTAAACAATCCCGAAGTATGCCGCTATAACTCCCATGGAGAACACCTCTACACCACTGAAATGGCACAAAGCTATATTGCCAGCGTGAGCGATAATCCAGCCTACACTGTTTTTGCCATCTGTTTAAAAGAAAACAATCAGCACATTGGAAACCTCTCTTTACAACAAATTTCACTCAAAAACCGCAGTGCTGAGTTTGCAATTTTGATTGGAGACCCTTCCGCTTACGGAAAAGGGATCGGATATGAAGCAGGGAAACTTTTACTTGATTACGCTTTTCATACCTTGAAGCTACATCGAATCCATTGCGGAACGCATACTGACAATGTCGGAATGCAAAAACTTGCACTTAAGCTGGGATTCACACAAGAAGGAAAACGACGGGATGCCATTTTCAAAAATGGTGAATTTGCCGATATAGTGGAATACGGATTACTTTATAACGATTTTTTAAAAGGTCAAAAATGACAGGCGATTACGGGAAACCTCTTTACAAAGAGTATTTACAATATTGTATGCGCTGCTGCATGCCAAGCTCAAACGAAGGTATGCAGTTTGATGAACTGGGCATCTGTTTAGCCTGCCGTGCGCAAGAGCAAAAAATGCGTATTAACTGGAAAAAAAGCGAAGCTGTTTTACGCGAAACTCTCGAAAGTTACAAGAAAAAAGCGGGAGACAATTATGACTGCATCATCCCCATAAGCGGAGGAAAAGACAGCGTATTTCAGCTTCACGTCCTTAAAAAAGTATACGGGATGAAACCCCTGGCAGTAACCTTTAATCATAATTGGTATTCTGAAACGGGTAAATACAACCTTGACAATGCTCTCGAAAAACTCGAAATCGACCATATTATGTTCACCCCCAACAAAGCACTTGTTAAAAAACTGTTTGTAAAATCCTTTTACAAAATTGGCGATTCCTGTTGGCATTGTCACGCCGGCGTCGGGGCTTTTCCTTTGCAAATTGCCGTCAAATACAATATCCCGCTTCTCATTTGGGGAGAATCCGTTTGTGAAAGCAGCGGTCGTGCCGATTTCAAAGACAACGTCCAAAAATTTGATCGTGACTACTTCACCAAAGTTTCCGCGAAACTTTTTCCTGAGCAGATGATCGACGAAGAGATCACACGCAAAGATCTAGCCCCTTTTGCACTTCCAAGTTACGAAGATATTGAACGTGTTGGCGTGGTGGGTCTGCATCTTGGAGATTACCTTTTTTGGGATGATGAGCGCCAAATGGAATTCATCAAAAAAGAGTACGATTGGAAAGAAGAACACCGTCCAGGACATTACAAAGGATTTAAAGGCAATGAGTGTAAATTTGAGACACTCCATGACCATATGAAATTTGTTAAACGCGGTTTCGGACGCGGAACGGATCAGGCAAGCGCCGATGTTCGTGCAGGTCTCCTCACACGCGAAGAGGGATTTGAAGTCGCTAAAAAATACGATCAGCAACGACCGGTCTACCTTGATGAATTTCTAGATATGGCAAACATCACGGAAGAAGAATACACCAATGTCCTCAAAGCAATGCGCCAAGGCAAATTCAAAGAGAGCCTATGAACCTAACCCATCTCACTGTAACCCAATTGCTAGAGCAATTGGAAGCAAAAGCCATTACACCCCAAGAGATTGCACAAGCATCTTTGCAACAAATACGAGAGATTGATCCTACCGTACATGCATGGGAATTTATTGATGAAGAGGTGATACAAGCTCAGCTTACCAAAATCAACACCTATGCACAAACCGACTATCCTCTTTACGCTATTCCTATCGGCGTCAAAGATATCTACAACACCTATGATATGCCAACTCAAATGGGTTCCCCCATCTGGAAAGACTTTACCCCCGGCAACGACGCACGCATGGTTCACTATCTCAGACGCTCAGGCGCACTCATACTTGGCAAAACAGTCACCGCCGAATTCGCCGTCCATTATCAAAACAAAACGCGCAATCCGCACGATCTATTACGCAGCCCCGGAACCTCGTCCAGCGGTTCATGCGTTGCCGTAGCAACAGGAATGGTTCCCGTAGCACTTGGAAGCCAAACGGCAGGTTCCATCAGCCGTCCTGCAAGCTATTGCGGAATTTACGGTTTTAAACCGACTTTTGGTGTGCTTCCGCGTATAGGGGTTTTAAAAACCACTGATTCTCTCGATACCCTTGGATTTTTTGCCCGCAGCGTGGAGGATTTAGCCCTCATTTTTGAGGCATCCCGTGTTCGTGGAGAAAACTATGAGTACGTTCATCGCTACATTGACAACTATCGCACTGCTCCTGAAAAAAAATTTCGTATCGGAATCGTCAAACACCCAAAATGGGATCTTGCCTCTGATACAGCAAAAACAGCCTTTGAACAATGGTGTTGCACTTTGCAATCTCCCCGCTTGGAGATTGAGGAGGTAACGTTACCTGCATTTTGTGAAACCATCCACGCAACGCATCAATGCATTTACGATAAATCGCTCGCCTATTATTTTAAAGACGAATACGCCCAACACACCCTGATGAGTCCTATCTTTTATGACATTATCCAAGACGGAAATAAAATCACCAAAGAACAATATCAAGAAGCATTGGAAAAACAATCTCGTGAAACAGTGGCTTTTAATGATTGGTTAGAGTCTTACGATATTTTACTCACTCTAGCTACTGCCGATGAAGCTCCTGTCGGATTGACAACCCCTGATACTCCTGATGCCAATCTTATTTGGACCTACTTAGGACTTCCTTGTGCAACTATCCCCGTGCTAAAAGGGGAAAACGGTTTACCCATAGGGGTCAGTGTTGTTGCAGGAAAATATCGTGATACACTATTACTTGATTTTCTTAAATACCTAACGACAATAAATATCTTAACGACAGTTCTACCAATATCTCCCGCTAATACTAAGGAACCCGTATGAATGAAACATCTATTTCCCTTGATACCGTTTATGGCAAAAATATTCAAGCTCTTTTCTCAGTCAACTCAGCGTTGGCTCTTGAGATCTTCTCTATTCAAGAAAATAAACAATTTGAGCTTTTTCAAGGAGAAGATCCCGTTGCTATAAACCTTCTTGATTTAAACAATCATATTTTTATGTATGACAACCCTGTATCCGATGTTTTAACGCTCAGTGAAAGCAAACAAAGCCACTCATCTTATCACTATCGTTACATATACGGTATTGCCAACGGCATCTATTTAAAAATGGCTTTAGACTCTTCAGCAATCAAAAGAATTGTCTTATTTGAATCCAATTATGAACTATTGTACATTGTGTTCAATTTGATTGATTTTTCAAAAGAAATTACTGAAGAAAAACTCGTCATCGAATCGACAAAGGAGTTTGATTTCACAGATGCCTATCAATATTTCAATGAACATGAAAGTCAGCTTTTTGCCAGACTCTTCGAACTTGAAGTTTCTGCGGACTACTATATAAAAACCGCTTATGACAATATTGCAAAAATAACGAATGTGTTAACAGAAACTCTTTTGCAAGTGGTCATGGGTCATGGGAACTGCCCTATCGATTCTCTTATGGGGATAGAACATCATTTTACCAATCTGCCCGATATGATCAAAGGGCCAAAATTTACGAAAATTTTTGGGAAAGGGCAGGGAGACACTGTCATTATTGTTTCAACAGGGCCCAGCTTGACGAAACAAATTCCTTTATTGAAAAAAATTCAAGACCACGTAACCATCATCAGTGTCGATGCAAGTTTCCCAATTTTGGAAAAAAATGGGATTAAGCCTGATTTTGTAACCGTACTGGAACGGGTACCGGAAACAGGAAAGTTTTTTGAAAACAACTCGTTGGAATTTCAAAAAGATGTTAATTTTGTTTGTGTTTCCATTATCCATAAAGCGGTCAAAGATGCGATAAGAAACGGAAACTTATTTTTACAAATGCGCCCTCACGGCTATACCAAGTATTTTGGACTTGATGATTATGGCTATTTGGGCAGCGGTATGAGTGCAGCAAATTTAGCGCATGAACTCGCCGTCATGTTAAATTTTAAGAATATTATTTTTATTGGGCAAGATCTCGCATTTGGCGAAGACAATACCTCGCATGCCCAAGATCATACCTTTACCATTAACGAAGAAAAACCTGAAGGGCATGATATCTTCACTCTAAAATATGGAGGAGAAGGTACTATCCGAACAACGTTCTACTGGAATATTTTTAGAAATACCATTCAAGACATTATCAAAAAAACAGCTTCATTTATTACCACCATCAATGCTACCGAAGGAGGGGCCCATATCTTAGGTGCGACCGAAATGCCCTTTGCTCAAGCTATCGAAAAATACATTGATTTCTCACTAACCAAACAACCGTTGTCAATTGAGTATCCAGATACCGAAGAAGTCAAACATAATACCCAACAAATGATTGATAAAACAAATTTTATCCTCAAAGAAGCCGTTGATAAACAAGAGATGATTGAAGATTTATTTATCCAGATTCAAGATGCCTCTGAGAAGCTCGTAGAACTCAATGAAACCAACAGGCTAGAAGATATAGATTTTGACCATCTGCAAGAGCTAAGTGATAAATTGGATGAGATTAAAGATATTATTGACAATAAACAATTCAATCAAATGTTTTTTGATACCATTCAATCTTTCATGATTCATCTTGAAATTGATTTAGCAGAGGTCTACACCAGCAATCCACAATCTGATATAGAAAAAAAAGCAAAACTGATTGATTGGATTATGCGCCATCGCTATTGGCTTTTCGTCATTGCCGGGGGAATTGATGCTCAGTTTGGCACTATCGTTAAAGCAATTGAGCAATGGTCTCCTGAACTGTTAGAACATATTACCATACCTCAAAAACGAAGTCTCAGTGTTGATCATGAAAAATATGAGTATTTAAAAGCAAAAGCACTGAAAGAAGAAGAAGCCTTATTTGAGCTGATTAATTCCATGAAAATAAATGAAACAACTTAAATTCTTTCACAATCCGTGCACTATCAAATAGCGCACAGTCTAAGACTAACTTATTGCAGCAGTTTTAACACATTTTGCTGTACTGCATTCGCCTGACTCATAGCATATGAACCCGCTTGTGCAAGAATATTGTATTTAGAGAAGTTTGCACTCTCTGCCGCAAAATCAACATCACGAATATTAGATTCAGCCGCTATTCACCGTTGAAATCATTTGATTTTGTACCGAACCCATATCTGCTCTGATGCTGTCAAGCAATTTCTGTGCAGACTGCGCAATATCCATAGTAGCCATTGCCCCTCTAAGACTCGTAACCCCTGCACCGATACCGCCGGAAAGCATTGTCTCCTGCGCAGCATTTGCTGCCGCACCCAGTGCCAAAGCATCTGCCGAAAGAACATTATTTCCGACACTGTCAAGATTTAATGTCGTAGCATACTGTGCCGAAATGACGCTATCAGCACCTGCTGAAAACGAAATATCTCTACCTGTCTGGTTGGTCAACGTCAAACGGCCATAGTTCGTCCCCTCAATACCGCCAATACCACCCGCAGTCGCAGAGATAACCATTCCACGGCCGTCAAGTGACGTAAGCTCCAGTTTTCCGGTTGAGTCAATAGACGCACGTACACCCGTTTCGGTTGTTTTAGAGTTGATCGCATTGACCAATGTACCGTCAGAATCGTTTGCCTTAACGCTGTAATCACCCAACGTAACACCGTTGATTTTGAACCCGCTTAAGTTGGTCACTGCAATTGCAGCTGTTGAAGTAGATACAACCGTTGCTTTTGCCGTTACACCCACGACCGAACTGTTTTTATTGATCATCGTCGCCAATGCGCCCAAACCGGTCCCTGCTGAGATGTCCATAATAACGTCAGCCAGTTTAATATTAAAACCGTTTGCGCTGATTTGAAAAGAGGCAGTAGATGCTACTGATCCCGTTGCCGTAATCGTAGCTGATGTCTCAAAACGAGAACTTCCGATAACCGCACTTTGCGTATTTCCGATACTTGCTTTGATCGTCTGGTTGGAATACGCGCCGATTTGAAACTCTTTATTCGTAAAAGAACCCGCCAGTAGACTTTGCCCATTGTACGATGTTGTTGTAGCAATCGTGTTAAGAGACTCGATCAAACGGGTAATATCCGCCTGCAACGCTTTACGTGAATCT
>NCIJ01000045.1 GCA_002282015.1 Sulfuricurvum sp. 17-40-25
CAATAGCAAAGCAATAGTAGCTGAGATCAGCGCATACGGGAGCTGAGTGGTAATATGTTCTTGGACACTGCAACCGCTTGCCATGGATGAAATGATGGTAGTGTCTGATATAGGGGAACAGTGGTCGCCAAATACCCCTCCTGAGATAACGGCACCCATAGCAAGAGCTACCGGAGCATCCAATCCAACGGCCAGAGGAACAGCGATAGGAAGCATAATACTAAACGTCCCCCAGCTCGTACCCGTTGCAAATGCGATAATGGCACTGAGAATAAAAATAGCCGCTGCGAGATAGGGGCTAGGGAGATAATTTCCGATGAAGGAAGCCAGATATTGTCCCACATGCATGTCTGAACTCACCCCTCCAATGGCAAAGGCGAGCAACAAAATAGAGGCGATGGGTGCCATAGATTTTGCTCCAGAAAGAGTGGAGCTTACAAATGTTTTGGAGTCCATAGCACCTTTAAAGCGGTAATAGCCATACATCAAGAGCAACGTCATGATAAGGGTGTAAAAGATCGAGCTTGAACCAGAACCTTTGAGTAGATTTCCATTCCCCGTTATGAGCATAAAGAGTAATACCCCGCCGATCATCCAGACCATTGGCCAGATAAAATAAAAAGACCCACAGGTGCTTTTTCATCATCACATTCCAGTGAGGGTTGAGTGATGGAAGCGTGTTTCATAGGGCCAATATCAATGTTATACCAAATAGCGACGAATGTTACGATAAGTGCGATATAGGCGTAAAAATTGTAGCCGATGGCACTGATAAGCCAACGGGCTTCTTCGCCAGCGATGAGGCCAGCAGTGATTTCACCAGCAATCAGCCCCAATAGCAATGCTCCCCAGCCATTGATGGCGATAATGGAGCAAATAGGTGCAGAGGTAGAATCACAAACAAAAGCGAGTTTGGCGCGACTGACACCAAAACGATCGCAAAACGGTCGTCCGATAGCACCGGCAACGAGAGCGGTAATGGAAGATTCGATGAAGATCAGCGTACCTGCAATAAAAGTAGGTATCAATGCACCGCGTTTTGAGCTAACAAGAGAGCGTTGAACGCTCAGCTCATGAACGAGTCCATTGACCCCGCCACTACGCTCGATGAGAGTCATGACCGATCCTACCATCATCGCAAAGGCCAGTGTCTTAAGAACCCATAGTTCGTTGAGCAAGCTCCAGAAGCGCTCACCCATGAGCAGTAAAGTATCGACGGGATGGTAGCTAGCAATAATAAATTCACCGACTAAAATAGCGGTGAGTAAGGCCACAAAAACAGAACGGCTGAAAAGTGCGAGAAGAATCGCGATAAAGGGAGGCACAAGCCCTAAGAGACCAAATTCGATTTGAAATCCTTACAATATTATTTGCAGACGCATAAGTCCCGCACGGTTAAACTGCTCTTCGTAATAATCACTTCGTTTTTCGTTCACGAGGGTAAAGCCTAATTTTTTATAGATCAGTTCTGTTTCTACAGACCCTATTTCTACCATGGTTTGTACTTTTCGGTATCCTTTGAGACGTGCAGGAAGCATACTCTTACTGACAAGTTCTCTATAGTTTTCGATACTCTTGAACTCTTCTTCGAGCATTAAAAAATCCAGTACCCAAGTTTGATTGTCCACTTCAGGTTCGCAGAGTAAATAGCCAGCAATCCGTTCGTGATAGCTCTCATCGATCCCAATTTCATCAAGTGCTTTGGCAAAAGCTTCATGGGTAGCAATACGAGGTTCATAGGCGCAGATAGCACCAACGTTTACAGACCCAGAAACAGCGATAAAAAAGTTAGAATAATGGCAATAAGATTTTGTAGATGCAGTAGTCAACAATTTTAGATAATCCAAGAGTTGAGCGTCGCTGGAAGCTTGAAAAACAAAATCAAAAAGACCGGCCCGCTTTCCGGAACGGGAACTTTGAAGTAAAGCTTTACAGATAATCACGGTATCGGCTTCGGATGCTTTTCGAACAGTGACCTTCATGCTCTATCCCTTTGGCGAATTTTTCATTATGCTATACTACCTAACTTTAAAAGGAACTAAGGCCATCTCTTTATGTCATACTTTAGATTATTGACTTTTTTTATGATTCTTTCCCCTGTTTTGTTCGGATCACAGCAGCTTGTGGTCGTTATCTCTTCGGATATGAATGCCACATCGGGGATAATGACACGCTATGAGTCAGACATAAGCTGCTATAAAGCGGTGTCTAAATCGATTCCGGTTATTTTAGGACGAAACGGTTTAGGATGGGATCACGGTCGTGAACCTCTGAAAAGAGAAGGGGATGGTCGAAGTCCTGCGGGAGTTTTTGATATTACGGCTACGTTTGGTGAAGATCCAAAAGCTAATTCTACACTTCCCTATTGGTATGCAGATGATACTCTCATTTGTATCGATGATGTCAATGATACCCAATACAACACAATGGGACGTTTGGACCCTGCAAATCCGCCCAAAAACTTTGAGCTAATGCGCCGCAATGATGCAGTGTATCGCAACGGTGCTGTGATTGATTATAATGGTGAACGAGTCAGCGGACGCGGTTCGTGTATCTTTTTTCATCTTAACCATCCCAATAATCGTCCGACAGCAGGATGTACAGCTATGGATGAACAGCCGTTATTGGAACTCATACGCTGGTTTGATCCGAATAAAAAACCGAAGCTATTACAAATACCTAGAAGTGAATGTGAGCGGTATGAAAAAGAGTTTGTGGGAATTGAGTGTAAGTAAACTTTCCCGTTCATGGTTCGACAAGCTCACCATGAACGTAAAGTGGATTAGTTGTTAACCACGTCTACTTTAGGAGTGTTTGCGTTAGAAGCTGGGAACATCGGGTAAGTGATGTTCGGCATACGTCCATCCAATGCTTTTAAGAAGGTTTCAATAGAAGCTGTTTCTTCGTCACTTA
>NCIJ01000020.1 GCA_002282015.1 Sulfuricurvum sp. 17-40-25
TTAGAAAGCCCTAAATATAGGTGTTTTAGTAAGAAAATTATAACATTATAGAGGTTTAAAACAGGTGAATTTATGGTAATTCAGATGCTACTTTATGCAAGTATTTCAAGTTACTTTTAGAAAGTTCTTTCACAGTCTCTACTGTTTTTCGTATAGTTGACTTTATCAATTTTATGCGAACGCAGCAAAACATCGGCTTCTATGGTCGTTGTGACATGGTATACGTTTTTGACAAATTCTTGAAAAAATAAAATACTGTGTTTTGCTACATCGTTGTCGTCTTCAATAAAAAGAATTGATTTATCTTTGAGACTTTTAGGCAGCACAATTCCTTTAATAGTTATAAAGTATTTTCTTATTAGTTAAATAGAGTAAATTTTAGTTATTTGAAACCAAATCGCTAAATTGATTGGAAATTTCTATAAATTGATCAACGTTGTCAATAAACAAGTCAACCAATTTTGGATCAAAATGTTTGCCGCGTTCTTCGCAAATCAAGTCTATTATTTTTTCCATAGGCCATGCTTGTTTGTAAACTCGCTTACAGTTTAACGCATCAAACACATCTGCAAGAGCGGTTATCCGTCCATAAATATGAATATTCTCCCCTGATAGACCTTGCGGATATCCAAGGCCGTTCCATTTCTCATGATGTTCATGCGCAATGATGGCGGCAGTTTGCATCAATGGCCGTTTGGATTTTTTGAAAATCTCATTCCCGATGCGGGCATGGTTTTTCATAATTTCAAACTCTTCATCATTGAGCTTTCCAGGCTTTAGCAAGATGGAATCAGGAATCCCGATCTTGCCGATATCGTGCATAGGTGAGGCACTGTAGAGCAGCATGATGTCTTTTTCTTCCAGACCATACAGTTCACCCAGCAATTTTGAATATTTCGCGACACGATGAACATGCTGACCCGTTTCATTGGATCTTGTTTCCCCTATTTCTCCAACTAAATCCAACAGTTCACTTTGGGTATTCCAAATCTCTTCATTTAACTCATAAAGTTCCGTTACATCATACCGTATGCTGATGTATTCCATAATCTCACCATGAACATCCAAAATAGGCTTGATGGTTGTTTGTGTAATATAGGCATCACCATTCTTTTTTTTATTTTTTATCGTCCCTTGCCAAATTTGTTTTCCTTTGATCGTTCTCCAGACCTCTCTAAAGACTTCCGATGACATATCCATATGACGCACTATGTTATGACTTGTATGCAAAAGTTCTTCTCTGCTGTAGCCGCTTATTTTACAGAATTCGTCATTTACATACGTGATTTTACCCTTCAAATCCGTTTTGGAAACGATGGAGGTGACATCTACTATTTCTTTGTATTGTTCTAAAAGGCCTGATTGATGCATCAGATCACGTTGTATATTATAATTAAACTCTTCTACTTTTTTTGTATTGAAAATACTTTCTGTGACATTTAGCAGCACATCAATCATCTGATCTGCTTTGATTGGCTTGAGAACGAATTGCCCTATCCCAAGATTAATCAATTCCAGCAGATAGCTGCTTTCTTCACATGCTGATGTCACGATAATGGATTGATTTGAATTTATCGATTTTATTTTTTCGATCATTTGTATGCCATTCATTTCGGGCATTAAAATATCGCTAATAACCAAATCAAACGAGTCATTTTCATATAAATCGACCCCTTCTCTTCCGTTTACCGCTGTTTGCACAAATGGAAAAAACGATTGCAGCAGTTCTTTATTATTATCACGAATCAAATTATCATCTTCAACATAAAGGACACGCATTCCATCCCCATACTGGATTAATTTATTTAGTTTTTCTTTGAATGTCACAGTTAATTTTCCTTAAGTGATAGTTTTATTGTGAATGTGGTGCAGTCATTCTCGCTTTGGGCATCAATAAAACCATTACAGTGATCTTCTATAATGGTTTTACTCAGTGAAAGCCCTATCCCTATTCGTCATTGGCGTCACCATACGCTACAAATAAGATTAGAGCGGAATTTTTATTGCCTGAATTCAAGTCATAAGTGCAACAACTCATTATGCTACTAAACCTTCAATAATTTTACCGAAAAAAACTTCATAAGGTGTTTTAAATCCCAATGTTTCGAAAAAAACTTCATAAGGTGTTTTAAATCCCAATGTTTTTCTCGGACGACGGTTGAGTTTTTCTTGAACAACCTGTATCTGCTCATCTGTAATCTCTTCGAACCTGCTTCCTTTTGGAAAGTATTGGCGGATAAGACCGTTAGTATTTTCATTAGTTCCTCGTTCCCAGGATGAATAGGGATGTGCGAAATAAACATCAGCCTTGATTGCATCGGCGATAGTCTCGTGTGAAGCGAACTCTTTGCCATTGTCAGCCGTGATCGTATGGATCCAATGTGAGAGCGGTGTCAGCAGTTCAATAGTAGCAGAGCTGACTAGATCGGCACGTTTGTGCGTCACTTTTTTGATCAACGTAAGCTTTGAATAGCGGTCAACGATTGTCACCAATGCCTGCTTATGATTCTTTCCAATGACAGTATCGATCTCGAAGTCACCAATACGCGATCGCTGATCGACTATTGCCGGACGTTCGTCAATGGAGACACGGTTGCGTATCTGACCGCGCCGGTCGATACTTCCGTAACGCTTCCGGTACTTTTTATTTTTATGCCTTAAGTGCGTATAGAGCATTCCTCCTTCTGAACGTTCTATCTGAAGATACCGGTATATTGTCTCATGACTTACGCGATCAACCCTCGCTTCCACCATCGTCGAACTTATTTGTTCAGGACTCCACTCTTCTTGGATCTTCTGACGTATGTAGTCAATCTGTTCACTCCCTAACCGTATCGATTTGGGCTTCTCTTTATGACGCTGAACTGCTTTGTATTGAGCTTGTTTGGGTCGATACCCACGTAACCCTTTGTTGCGTCTCAGCTCTCGACTGATGGTCGAGGGATGCACCTCAATATTCCTTGCAATCTCTTGCTGACTCAACCCCTCTTTTTTTAAAGCGGAAATCTGATATCTTTGCATCTCGGTTAACTGTGTATAATCTCTCATTAGTGCTTCTCTTATCTTGCAGGATAGTAAAGCCAACTTTATACCAGTTAGCCTTCATGTCCTCTCAAACTAAATTGCACTTATTGCTTGAATTCGCGTTGTAAAGACAGCACCCACATCGCTATTTACATAACTCAACGTACCTTCCAGATGTTTTTCTATGATTATTTTACTCATGTAAAGTCCCAATCCCGTACCGTTTCTTTCATGTTTGGTTGAAAAATAAGGCTCAAAAACTTGATCTTTCCATCTTACGTCTATTCCGCCTCCATTGTCACTGAATTGGAAAGTTATAAACCCATCCTCTTCCTTACACAGGATACGAATCCATTTTCCTTTTTGATCCTTTTCAATGAGAGCATCCGCTGCATTTTTAATCAAATTGATAAAAACGTGCTGCAGTTCATTGACGTAGGTATAAAATGGTTTATTACAAGAGATCGAAAGATCCAATTCGATCCCATTGTTCTCCAAAAGCTTTCCGATCAAGGCCAGCGAATGATCTACTAACTCTGAGGGCTGCAGCAGTTTTTTCTCTTTGTCTTTTTTAAAGAAGTTTGTAAAATCTGTAATCGTTCTTGAAAGATAGTCGATTTGATCAGTGATAATTTTCAACTGCTTAGTTAACTTTTCCATGGAGCCAGTACCCAAAGTCTGTTGAACTTCGATCGTCGTCACGACGGCTGTCATACTGCTAAGAGGCTGTCTCCACTGATGCGCGATCATAGAGAGCATTTCTCCCATGGCAGCTTGACGCGACTGAGCCAGTAAAAGTTTGTCTTTTTCTATGAGTTTTTCTTTGGCCTCAAACTCTTTGGTGATATCTTGATAAAGTCCCAAAATTCCTATCGTTGATCCTGAAGCGTCAATCAAAGGAACGTTAGAGGTGGAAAGCATAAGATACTTTCCCTCTCTTTGAGGTTGTCTCTCTACAAAGCTGAGTTCAGGAATACCTGACTCCCGTACCCGCCTGTCATCCTCTCTAAAGCGTTTGGCATCTTTTTTCCAGACCATATCGTAATCATTTTTACCGATTATTTCACTCTCATCGGTTAAACCGGCATCGTGCAAAAATGCTTGATTGCATCCGAGGTAAATTCCTTCTTGGTCTTTCCAAAATATTCGTATGGGTGCAGTATCGATAATCGTTTTTAACAAACGCTTCTCGTGCAGCAAATCCAAAGATTTTTCATCCAGTTGAAGTTTAATCTCGCTGGGTGACTGTGTCTGAACAAAGACAATGGTTCGGTATCGGTCGTCAATAGTATGCGTTAACTGCGTTGTAACACTAAACCAGCGCTCTTCTCCATCTTTGCAGTGAACCTTGGCTGGAAATCCAATAAGATCGGTTTTCAGTGCTGATAGTCTGTATCCGGATAAGCCGTTGCAAACCATGTTCTATCGTCGGGAATGTCTTCTGACGTGTAGCCTATTGTTTTAATAAAGCTCTTATTAACGTAGACAATCTTGTCATAAGCAATACCATTGTCGTCATAAGCCAGTGCATTAAGCGTAACGGGATTGGGCAAGGTATCCAGAAGATCAAAAAGTTGAGTTAGACCGTCGATGTGCATGCATACTCCAATTTTTTAAACACTCAAATGCTTTAAAAGCGTACTGCGCAGCAGTCCATTATCTATTGGTTTTGGAACAAAATCATCCACACCGGCTTCAATCGCCATATCTCGATCTTTTTTCAAAGCGGCGGCGCTGAGTGCGATGATGGGAATATTTTCTTTCCCCTCAAGCCTTCGGATTTGTCTTGTAGCTTCCAGTCCATCCATAACCGGCATTTGTATGTCCATCAAAATAGCATCATAATGTTTTTTTTGAACCATATCAACGGCTTCGAGACCGTTGTTGGCAATGTCACAGGTTATCCCCATTAGTTTAAGCCGTTCGGTGGCAACCAATTGGTTCAAATCATTGTCTTCAACCAATAACAGATGAATATTGCCCCCGAGAAACAGATCGTTTTGACTATTTGGGGTTATTTTTTCAATCGATTTATCATGGTTTACAACGGGATGGTTAAATACAGCCGAAAATGTAAAAGTACTCCCCTGCCCTATTGAACTTTGCACACTGATGTTGCCCCCCATGAGTTCAACCAGTTCTTTGGTGATCATAAGTCCTAATCCTGAGCCGTCGTATTGACGGGTAAACGAGGAATCTACTTGAGAAAACGGTTGAAAAAGAACAGCTTGATTTTCATCTGTCATCCCAATACCGCTATCGCTGATAGAAAAAACGAGGGTGTCGTATTCGTTTTGTTTGGTTGCAGTAATCGAAATTTTCACATAGCCTGAGTCGGTAAATTTGAGGGCATTGGCCACAAGGTTACTCAAAATTTGCTGCAGCCGCAATGGATCTCCAATGAGTTCTAAAGGAACACTTTCATCTATGCAGTGTTCGAAAACAAGCTTTTTTTGTTCTGCCGCATAGCCAAACATATCGTGAAGTGTATTTACAAGGTTTTTTAGATTGAAACTTTTTGATTCCAGCTTTAGTCTTTGAGCTTCGATTTTTGAATAATCCAAAACATTGTTCAGTACGCCCAAAAGTGCTTCTGCCGCCGTTTGGGATTTTAACAGATAATCGCGCTGAAGGGGTTCTAGCTGGGTTTGCAAAACCAAGTCGGTAAGCCCAAGCACTCCATTGAGCGGAGTGCGGATTTCATGAGACATATTCGCTAAAAAAACACTTTTGACCCGATTGGCGTTTTGCGCTGCTTCTTTGGCAAGGATAAGAGTGTTTTGCAATTCTTTTTGATCGGTAACATCATGTACCGTACCTCGGGAGCTTAATGCCTCTCCATCGGGAGAATAAAGTGTTTCTCCTTGTTCATGTACGTATTTAATACGTCCATCGGGCATTAACAGTCGATGGATAAAATCGTATTTTATTTTTTGTTTTACAGAATCTTGATAGGTGCTGTTTACAAGATCTCGATCATCAGGATGTACGGCCTCTAAAAATTGCTTATAAGAGGGCTTATACACAGCAGAATCAATTTCAAACAGTGCATAAATTTGATCCGACCAATTTAATTCATTGGTTTTGAGATTCAAGCACCAGCTGCCAAGTTTTGCAATCCTCTGAGCTTCGTTCATTCCATTTTTTGTATCTTCAGCCATCAAAAGGACTTTTTTAGCATTATTGATACTGGTTGCAGTTGAGATAAAACTCTCAAGAAGATGTTTAATAACGAACGGTTTAGGGATGAATTTACTAATACCGATTTCAATAAATTCTCTAAAATGCTCTATGTCTTCCAAGGCGGACATGACCATAATCATTTGCGTTGGCTTCATTTCACGCATAGTTTTACTCATTTTACTGCCATCGAGCACGGGCATCATAACGTCCGTCAAGACAATATCGAACGCTTCTTCACTAAACGCCTCGAGCCCATCGGCACCATTGGATGCCATTGTCACAGATTTAAAAAACGGCTTAAGCATTTCTCCGGTTGTTTCGGAAATTGTTGGATCATCTTCAACGTATAAAAGTTTTAATTCTTTACATTGAGCAAACATTTCTTGAATTAAATCAGACAGTTCCATTCTGTAACCTTTATCGGTGTGTACAGTGTAAATATAACACTATCATACTTATTTATAAGAATTACTTGAAATTTTCGGCGTAATGAAAAAAACGGGAGGCTGAATTATCGTTTTTTATTATAGCTATCCAAATATTCATCAATCAGTTTTACTTTCCGTTTTTTAGCCAATCCCTGATGTAGTTTTATCGATTTTTTCAGATGAGAGAATACACCTCCGTCGAGAGCATTTGTTGTGTTAGCCATTCTGATATTTTTGTAGGTGAAGAGATAATACAGCAACAAGTTTGGTATAAGTCGAAACCGATTTTCCGGTGCTTAGGTTGAACCTTTTTTCATCTAAAAATGCTTTATGTTTGGTATGTCATTGGGACAATAATTCAGCGAATCTGCTGTCGGTTTTTGTTGGAATCCGCTTTGATATTTTTTGCAGTTCAATCTATGGTTCGAGTTTGGGTCGGCTGCCCAGATAATGTTTAACGAATCCTATCTGGTGAAAGTGACACATTTGCACACGGATCTCTCCAAATGCCTTAGCTACACCTTGCTTGCAATCTATCGTAACGCCTTGAATCACAAATACATGCTGGGTCAGCTCTTCGACTAACTGCTTGTAATCATTAGAGATTTCAGTATCTATATGCTTGCAGGCAACGATTTTATCGTTCACTATATCTTTAAATACAAGTGTTGCAAGTCGATCTGATTTTTTACCGTAAAACGTAGCATCTGCCACAATGCTGATATCGGATGGATTGAGAACTCTGGCCTCTGGTTCAAACGCATCCAACTGCTTTTTGATTCATGGAATGCTTCAGTCGTATTTGTGTGATAATTGTATGAGGGTCTGCTTCCCTTGAAGGTACTCATGTAAGAGTTTTTTGGAGAGTCGAATTGGTCTTCGTGAGGATGAAAATTGGTGTCCGCAAGTCTGGCACTTATACCGTTGAATATCTCTGCGTTTACCGTTCTTTTTGACGTCTAAATTTTTACACTTGTTGGTGCTTTTTTACAATCCATTTAAAAAAAACCATTTACAGAACCTCACGGTAGCGAAGTTTTCTGAGCTTTTTAGCCTCCCGTTTTTTCAGTACGCCGTTTTTATGATTTTTTACTGTACAATATGTTACTAAATTTTTATCTGTTAATCAGCGTTTTAAATAACACTTTTGTGCATGTTTTAAACAATACAACATTGAACCAGTCCGAATAAGGTTATTATACTAAATAATCAAAATAAATTTACCAAAATGTAATTTACACGAGGCGAAAATGGCATTATCCTTATTTAAAAAATATCATATTTTGGATTTGCTTCATGAAAATGAGGAGTCTATCGTTTATCGGGCCAAGCGCTCAACAGATGATTTTTTAGTGATTATCAAGATGCTAAAATCCACTGAATCCGGTCGTTTGGCTGCGGCCCAGCTCAATCAAGAGTATCAAATATTATCTGATCTAAAGGGATGCTGTATCCCTGTCATTGTGGAAATAGTGACCCTGCCATCCCAATATTGCATCGTAATGGAAGACATTGGCGGGATTTCTTTGTATGATATCCTAAGTACCAACACGTTTGAACTGCGTGAATCGCTTACCATTGCTGTAAAAATTGCCAAAACTCTCCACTATTTGCATCAAAAACACATCATTCATGCAGACGTCAATCCAAAAAATATTGTTTACAACTCTTCCTCCCAAGAGGTCATGCTCATTGATTACGGCTACAGTATTATAGATAATAATTTTCGCTTTAATACCGATATCAATGTCGGTACTTCGGGAAATCTGCTTTACATGTCCCCTGAGCAAACAGGACGAACCAAAAATCGGATTGATTTTCGCAGCGATTTATACAGTCTCGGAATGACGCTGTATCATGTAATGGGAGGGAAAACTCCCTACGATGTAAAAAACCGCTACGAGCTGATCCATAGACAAGTAGCCATCCTGCCACAGCCGCTGAAAAATATCAACCCTTCGATTCCCAATGTCGTATCACAAATTATCAACAAACTCATAGCCAAAAAACCTGAATCCCGTTACGCAAGCGATGAATCGCTGATCCATGATTTTGAAGAATGTTTGCGATTGCTCAATGAAAAAGGGGAAATTCCTGATTTTACCATCGCCATGCACGATGGTGCACTCAATCGTATCGGCGAGCGTTTGTACGGACGCGAAGTACAGCTCCAGGCTTTGGACAAAGCACTCAATCGTATGCGCACGGATGGCCCTGTATCCATTCTCGTATCGGGCAGTTCGGGCGTGGGTAAAACACGATTACTCGATGAGTTTTTTGCTTATGCGGGTTTTCGTACCTTCAATGTTATAAAAGCAAAGTTTGAAATGCACAAAGTTGCCATGCCATACAGCACACTCAAACAGCTAATGGGGCAGTTGCACACATGGACGCTGACGCGCGGCACACATGAACAAAAATTAAATCTCTCCCCATCCAGCAGTCAAATTCTCAGCTATCTTTTTACCGAACTTAAACCGCTTTTACCCTCAGAGCATACTAATGTAACCAGCCCTATTGACAATTTAAGCCAAAAACTCCCCTTTGCTCTTCAAGAGTTATTTAAAACCGTTGCCACCCTCTCATCACCCATGATTTTATTTATGGATGATTTACAGTGGGCGGATACCGAATCACTGAATTTGATTAAAAAAGGGCTTTTTAACAGTAACAATCCGCATTTGCATTTTGTGGGAAGCTATCGCAATGATGAGGGAGATACGCAAACTATTAACAATGCATTTTATGATAAAAAACGTCTTCTGAAAATCCAAGTGACACCATTGCTCCAAAAAGATATTACTGAGATATTGGAAGACATATTAGGCGAAAATGGGGGAAAAATCCATAAACTCGCAACTCTCTTGCACGCAAAAACACTCGGAAACCCGTTTTATTTTAAAACCATGATCGAGGAGCTTCTTCAAAAACAGTTGCTTGTGTTTGAGCAAGGTCACTGGAACTACTCATTGGATACGATCAAGCTGCACAGTGCCAGCAGTAATATCTCCACCATCATCAACTCAAGATTCGAAAAGCTAAGCCTGCCGCAACAAATGTATCTGCATTACTTAGCCCTTTTTTCAAGCCGATATTCCAAAAAATTCACACTTGACATGATGAATGCATTTGGTTTCACCAATAATATTATGCAGGAGCTTGCTTCCAAAGGCTTTATAGAGATTACCAAAAAAGAGTATGCCTTTGTCCACGATCAAATCCAAAACTATGTCTACTTCAGCATAGAGGACGATGCAAAAAAACGGATTCATTTTAAAATCGGACACTATTTGCAAAAAGCCTTAGAAAATGGCGAATATGAAGACTACAACACTGTCGTGTATCATCTCAATCACGCTTATGATAAAGGAAAACATCCAAAAAAACTTTTTTCACTCAATCTGGCCGCATTACAGAAAATGGTGATGAACGGATCGTATGTTTTGGCGATTAATAGTTTGCGCTGGGTTGATGAGCATTTGTTTGATGAAAAACTGTGGAAGAGTCAGCGTAACGATGCTTATGCCTACTCTCAACTGAAATGTCGTATTTTGTACCTCAACGGCAAACACGATGAGGCATTAAAAGAAGTAGAATTTTTAATTAAGATTGCAAACACCACCTCTGAGCGTCTTGAGTGTTTTCGAATCCTTAAAAATATTTGTGTTACACAGGGCAAGCATTTTACAGCGCTCATCGAATTTGGGAATGTTCTGTTCAAAGAACTCGGAGTGGAGGTCCCTAGCCAAAAGGGTGAACTCGAAAATACCCTTGCGTTGCTTAATGATCAAATCAGGTCACACCCTCTGTTTTTGGACACCAAAAAAGTTTTATCCCTTCCCGTAACACACAATCCAAAATACAAACACATTGCGGAATTGCTGATCGATTATTGGGAATCGGCGTATTACCTCGCGGATATCAGCTTGATGCAATGGTCCTATCTGTCCTTGGTGGCACAATCGTTTGCTCATGGAAACACCACAGAATCATCCTTTGGCTATGTTTTGCTAGGCGGTCAGCTAGCAAGCCAAAAAGATTACAAAAAAGGGTATGCTTTTGGAGATGCGGCGATAAAACTCAATAGGCAGTTCAACGATGAAATCATGCTCCCAAAAGTGCACAATTTTATGGCGAATTTTATCAATCCTTATGTGAAGCCACTGCTGAACAATGTTACTTTGTACCAAAAAAGTCTCCATCAATCAAAAATAAACGGCGATATTACTTTTGGTACCTGGGCAAACTTTTTAATGCTCTTTTCCGAATATCTAGCAGGATTTTCACTCGAAAAATTTAGGCAAAACGCCGCCCAAAACAGTCATTTCATTTTAGCGTCCGGCGATACCAAAATGATTGCTATTTTTAACATTTTGACCCAGACGGCTGCCTCATTGCAAGGAAAAACCCAAGATTATGCCAAAAAAGAGGAAAAGGCAATAAAAGAGTGGGAAAAAGATCAATTTTACCCAGCCCTAGCATGGTATGCGTTGCTCAAAGCGCAAACATGCCTCCTCAGAGGTGAGTTTGATGAGGGGTTGGAATATTGTAACAAATACGTTCATACGACCGCCAATGAAGTGATCATGTTTCCAAAATTGCGTTTGCTCTTTGTACGTGCACTTTTGCTAATGGGTAAAAAAACACCTTTAAGTGCTGATGAGCAGGAACTTTTAAATACCGATTTGATGAAATGCGAATCGTTTATGAAACTCTCCAAAAAGAATTTTAACCCCGGCAGACTTCTGCTCAAAGCGGAGAAAATCAAACAGACGGCAAGCATCTGGGAAGTAGCCCGTATCTACGATGATGCCATCCATGCGGCACAGGAGAATAAGAACTCCTTTTTTCTGGCATTGGCTGCATTGAGTGCCTATCGGTTTTGGAAATCTATGTATTACAGCGATTTGAGCCGATTTTACCTTAACGAAGCCATTGTGGGATTAAACAACTGGGGTGCTTATGAAATTGCCGCTTACGTCAGCGAACCAACACCTCCTTCTGAATATTTATCGGCCTCGCAGATTGTTCTCAATGCCTCTTCTCGCCACTCATCATTGAGAGCAGAACCTGCAAATTTCCAAAGCATCCTTAACTCTTTTTACGCGATTTCACGTACATTGGATTCCACCCAGCTCATAGAAACTTTGATGCAGACAATTTTGGAGAATGCAACCGCAAGCAGGGCTATTTTGATCCTAAGATACGAAAACGAGTACTGCACCAAAGCAACCATTGATTTTGCACAAGGGAAAATCGAAATGTGCAGTCTTTTGCTCGCCCAGTGCCCTCTCATACCTCAAAGTGTGATACAGTATGCTCTAAACACCAATCATAACGTTATATTGGATAATCCTCAAGAATCCGATGTATTTAGTAATGATCCGTACATAAAACAGTTCAAGCCCGCCTCATGCAGTACGATTGTAAGCTCCCTTGAGGGAGTCATAAATGCCGTGCTGTATTTGGAAAACGAGTCGCTTGCAACACCCCTAAGCTCAGAATCCATACGGACACTGGAGCTTTTATTGACACAAGCCTCCATCGTCCTCAAAAATACACTCCTGTATGAGTCCCTCGCAAAAAGTTCCGAAGAGCTTAATAAAGCACAAGAATTCGCTCATCTGGGAAGTTGGCAGTATAATGCGAATACAAATGAAGTCCAGTGGAGTGCGGAGGTGTACCGCATTTATGAGATGGAGCCATTTAGTCAAATCATCGATTACGAATGGTTTATTGCACATTTGCACCGCGATGACGTAACGCTGGTCCAAGCAGGGGTTGAAAAAGCGTTAAATGGCAAGCGCAGCTACAACATTCAACATCGTATCATCACAGCCAACGGAAATGAAAAAATAGTCCATCAAAAAGGAAAAACCTTCTGGGAGGACGATGTTCAAAAAATGTCAGGGACGATCCAAGACGTCACAGATTCCGAAGAAGCTAAGGCCGAAATCTCACGCCTAACCCAAGTGGTGGATCAAAACCCTTTTAGCACTATCATCACCAACCATGAAGGGGTGATTGAATACGTAAACAAACAAGCCATGATCATGACCGGCTATTTTGAACAGGAACTTATCGGTGCAAGAATGAACATTTTTTCTTCAGGCATCCATCCAAAAGAGTTTTACGCAGATCTGTGGGATACGATTTCGCATAAACAGAAAATTTGGCGCGGAACGATTATCAATAAAATGAAAGATGGGGAAAATCTCGACTGTTCATCTACTATTTTCCCTCTCTTAAATGCGAATCACGAAATAACAAATTTTGTCACCATCCAAGAAAACGTGACCCAGCAAAACATCAAAGACAAGCTTTTCATGATGCAAACTCGTCAAGCGCAAATGGGGGAGATGCTCTCCATGATCGCGCACCAGTGGCGCCAGCCGCTCTCTGTTATCAGCGCACTAATGAACAAACAGCGTGTAAACATTGCACTCGAACAGCATACACTGCAGGGTATAGAGCAAAGCTTGGCTGACGTCGATGCCCAAGTACAATACCTCTCTCGAACCATCAGTGATTTTAGAGATTTTTTCAGACCTGATAAAGAAAAAATATTGACAAAAAACTCCACAGTCATCAACAAGGCATTGAGTTTGATCGGCCATACTCTCAAAAATGATAAAGTAAAGATTGTCACCGATTATGTCGATGATATCGAATACCCAACCTATGAGCATGAGATGATACAAGTGTTCTTAAATCTGATTAAAAATGCGCAAGATGCCTTCAAAGAACGAAATATCGCCAATCCAAAACTCATCATCGAGTCCAATCATCAAAACGATATGACTTTCATCACAATAGAAGACAATGCCGGGGGGATAGATTCAAGCGTCATAAACACTCTGTTTTTGCCTTACGTATCGACAAAAAATGAACACAATGGAACCGGCTTGGGTCTGTACATGAGTAAAACCATTATTGAAGAGCATTGCCTGGGCTCCTTGCGTGTTGAAAATATGGCCAATGGAGCAAAGTTCACCCTATCCATACCAACAAAGGATTCCAATGGAACTGTCTGATTTGATACAGGAGATGCTCAAGCAGTGCAAAACTTTAGATCTTTTGTATGTTGAAGATGATCAGAAAATTGCTGAATCTACCAAAGAAATGCTTAGCCCATTTTTTCAATCGATCACCTTGGCACACGATGGATTAGATGGGTTGAAAGCCTATAAAAATGGACAATTTGATATCGTTCTTACCGATATAATGATGCCTAAACTAGACGGATGCTCTCTCTCTCGAAAAATTCGGGAGATGAATCCTAAGCAAGCGATTATCGTCATATCTGCATTTGAAGAAATGGAGTATTTTAGAGAATTTATCGAAATTGGCATTAGTAAATTTATTCCTAAACCGCCTGAGTTTAAACATCTTTTAAACAGTTTTATCAGTACTGCAATAAATATTAACAATGATAAAAAAATAATTCTTCTTACAAAAGCACTCAAGAAAGATTTGGATGAAAATAAAGAGCTGCTAAAAAGAATTATCGACACCGTCCCAATCCGTATCTTTTGGAAAGACAGACAGTCCCGTTATTTAGGTTGTAATCGTCTTTTTGCACAAGATGCAGGGCTTGAGAGCGAAGCCGATTTTATCGGCAAAACCGATTATGATTTTTCATGGAAAAGTGAAGCACCCGATTATATCAAAGACGATCATGGAGTGATGACATCCGGAATAAAGAAACTCCATATTGAGGAAAAACAAACAAAGGAAGATGGAAGTCAGATGTGGCTGTCAACATCCAAAGTACCTTTGATGGATTCAAATGGAAATATTGTCGGCATACTGGGGGCATATTCTGACATCACCGCGCAAAAAGAAGCGATGAATGCAATTCAAGCAGCCAGGGATGAGCTAGGGTATCAAGCACAACATGATCCACTCACCGATTTGCCAAATCGTGTACTGTATATGGACAGGCTTTATCATGCGATGAAAAAAGCAGAACGTTCCCAAAAAAAACTTGCGGTTATGTTCATAGATTTGGATCGTTTTAAACAAATAAATGACTCTTTAGGTCATGAAACAGGGGATATAATTGTCCAGCTATTGGCCAAGAGACTCTCTGCAATTCTAAGAAGCGAGGATACCGTCGCCCGTTTCGGAGGAGATGAATTCACCGTTTTACTCGAAGACATAACAGATATATCCGCAGTGGCAGAGATTGCGAGTAAAATGGTAAAAGCAATGGATGAACCGTTCGACATCGATGACCATCACCTCCATCTAACCCTCAGCGCCGGAGTCAGTATCTATCCCGATGATGGAGATACCGCTGAAATTCTTATACGCAATGCGGATACGGCGATGTACCGTGCCAAAGACGAAGGGCGCAATGCATATACGTTTTACAGCAAAGAGATGACCGATAAAACACTGTACAGTATGATGATAGCAAAAAACATTCGAACCTCATTGGAGCTAAAAGAATTTGAAGTCTACTATCAGCCGCAAATCGATGCCGTTGAGAACAAAGTGCTGGGATTGGAAGCGCTCATACGATGGAAAACAGCAAATGGATTTATTTCACCGGCGGTGTTTATCCCTATAGCCGAAGAAGCAGGACTGATTCATAAAATTGGAGAATTCGTATTTTCCCAAGCAACCTCTCAAATAGCAAAATGGTATGAGCAAGGCTACAACCCCGGAAGAGTAGCCATCAATCTCTCTGCTATAGAACTGCAAAAGGAAAATTTTGTAGAGAGCATCATCCAAAGGCTCTCAGACGCGAAATGCAAAAGCGATTGGATAGAGCTTGAAATTACGGAAGGATATACGATGAAGCATGCCGATGTAGCGATCAAAATGCTGCAAAGACTCAAAGATGTTGGGATTCATCTCTCCATCGATGATTTTGGAACAGGCTATTCTTCCCTCTCTTATTTGCAAAAACTTCCGATACATAAACTCAAAATCGATCAGTCTTTCGTCCGTGATATCCCCGGTAATCCAAACAGTGAGGCAATCGTTCAATCGATCATCTTTTTAGCCAAAAGCATGCAATTTGATATCATAGCTGAGGGTGTCGAAACACAAGAACAGCAAAACTATCTGGTATCAAAAGGGTGTTCAGCGATACAAGGCTATTATAATGCCAAACCAATGCCGGCATCCCAAATAGAAGTTTTTTTACAAAAATATGACAAAACAAAAAATTTATTAAATTCTACGGAGTCTTGAAAAAAATGACTAAAAAATTAAATGCATTAATTGTTACGAATTTTCCAGATGCAGTACACGAACTCAATCTCGTACAAAACGATGTTTTTGATGAAATTAACATTGTTCATTCTGCCGAAGATGCTTTGAATATTCATGAAATAGGACGTTTTGATATTATTTACATTGACTTCAATCTAGAAAATATGAACGCGGGAGAGCTGATATCAAATATCAAAAACTATGATAAGAATCAACTCTTTTCGGTAATCATCAGTGAAAAAGATGCCCCTCATCTCTTTTCAATCATAAAGCATGATGTCACATTATTTATGATTAAACCGATCAATACACAAAAATTTATCAATATAGCCAAACAAGCAGCCTCTGTTTTAAAAGAGGCTATTAACTTGCAATCAACACAAATGCTTAACGACAAACTCTCTCAGCAACATGAACTACAAACAAATATTCTTATTCAGCAGTCGAAATTAGCCCAAACCGGCGAAATGATTTCCATGATTGCCCATCAATGGCGCCAGCCTCTGACAGTCATTACTGCCATTACGGCAACCTTGCGAACTCGAATAGACTTAGATGTTTATACAAAAACACAAAATCCATATGGCCAATTAGAGGCAGATCTTTGTAATGCATTTGAACGCATAGAAGAATCAGCAGATTACCTTTCTAAAACCGTCAATGATTTTCGCAATTTTTATCGTCCAGAAACAGGGCTCAGCACGTTTAAAGCATCTGAATTAATAGACAGCGTATGCAGAATGGCACTCTTAGACAAAACGCTGCTTAATATCGATTTGAAAATAAACCATGACGATGCTATTATTTTAACATCCTATGAAAACGAACTGAAACAGGCACTCATCAACATCATCAACAATGCAAAAGATGCCTTTGCCGAACTAAAGATCGAAAATCCAAAACTGCGCATATCCATCAAGAAAGGCGGAGAATTTCTTTATATTAATATTGCCGACAATGCAGGAGGGATCAGCTCATCCATTATGGATCAGATTTTTCTCCCTTATTTTTCAACAAAAAGCAACAAAAACGGAACTGGACTGGGACTGCATATGGCCAAAACGATTATAGAACATCACATAGAGGGGACACTTGGCGTGACCAATAATATGGCTTTTGGCGGAGCAGATTTTTGCATAAAAATACCTATCAATAAAATGGAAATAGTATCATGATTACGACAAAAAATGTTTATAAATTTTCCAATAAACTGCACGTACTTTACGTAGAAGATGATGTAAAGCTAAGAGAAGAAACGGTTTTGCTTTTAGAACCCTTTTTCGAAAAATTGCATATTGCCGTTGATGGCATAGACGGACTGGACAAGTACAATCGTCACTTCTATGACATTATAATTACCGACATCAATATGCCTCGGATGAATGGAATTGAGATGATACGTCATATGCGTGAAATCAATCCGGATCAAAAAGTAATCGCTATTTCCGCACATAACGAATCGGAGATTTTGATCAATTTGATTCGCAGCGGAATCAGCAGTTTTATCCTAAAACCGATCATGCACCAAGACTTGCTTAACATTCTTTATCCTGTATGTCGTGATGCTGATGCGCAAAAAAGCAATATTGAGCTTTTTGAAATGCTAAACATTGAGCGCAGCAGACTCAAAAAACAAATTCGCTTATTGGAAGCACAAGTCAACACCGTTTCGGTCAAACACCAGCAGGTCGAAAACCTTTTGACCCAAACTCAACCCCAAATTTCAGAACCGCTCCTAAACGATTATTTTGCAAGCGATGAAGATGAAGGGGTTGAAAATGTTTTATTCAACCATGACGACTGTGAGGAAATGGCAGAAATACTCAACGAAATCCCTGAACTGCTCGGACGTTTTTATGATGAGCAAGACCTTGAACTCATCAAATCAGCAGGTTTGCAATTTGGTAAAGTTGCCAACATCTTGCTTCACTACACCCCGTTTTTAGATCCATTGGCACATAGTATGGAAGAGCTCTCTTTGACCATCATTCAAAATATGGACACATTTGTTGCTCTGTACCAATCCAATCCTGATAACATTTTAGCCTTATTTGATTCGATCAGTATCGACATGGACCGCTACATGAAACGATTTTCCGTAGAGAGTATGGCCATGAAAAACATTCATCACATTCATCAGCCTACGAGTATCAGCATTAAGCAAGTCATAGGTCTAATACTTCCGGAGGAAATGGAAGAAGGCGAAATTGAATTTTTTTAATTTAGTTTTTTTAGTTGAGAAGGGGGGAAAATGATATCCAATGAAATATGGTCACAAAAACATTATCCCCTGATAACGAAATGGGCTATTCTAATTCTCTCTCTCAGAAGGGGGGAAAATGATATCCAATGAAATATGGTCACAAAAACATTATCCCCTGATAACGAAATGGGCTATTCTAATTCTCTCTCTCATTCTTTCTGCCATTATTTGGTCATTCACGACGAAATACTATGAAAATCAAAATCAACTCCGTTTCTCAAGAACCGTTCATTCAACGGCAAATAATATTACAAAATACATTTCTAAATACGAACTGGCTTTGCATGCAAGCGTAGGGATGATTGTAGCAAGCGATACAGTTACGCGAAAAGAATGGTACCATTTTGTTCAAGAACTCAATTTAAATAAAAGTTATCCCGGACTGCAAGGAATCGGTTTTAGTGTCATGCTTAAACCCCATGAAGTTGGCGATTTAGAGAAAAAAATACGTTCTGATGATTTGTCATCTTTTTCCATCTTTCCATCCGGTGTACGTGAACAATACTCAAGTGTTCTTTATTTGGAGCCTATGACTGCCAATAACCAAAAAACCATCGGTTATGACATGTTTTCCCATCCTGTTTACAGAAGTGCCATGGAAAAAGCAAGAGATACCGGCGATGTGAGCACCTCCAAAAAAGTATTCTTTACACAAGAAAGCCACTCAGCCGGAATAGTCATGTACCATCCAGTCTACCAAAGAGGAAAAGCCACCAATACGGTTCAAGAACGTCGAAGCGCCCTAATAGGTTTTGCCTATAGCCCTATTCAAATGAATGCTATGATGAGCAAAATACCCACTGACAATTTGTACGTTAACTTAGAAATCTATGATGACAGTGAAATGAGCCAAGAGCATTTACTGTATCGATCCCAAAATTCATCTGATAGTTCTCCAAAATATCATTGTGTTGAAAAACTGAACATCAATGGAACAATATGGTATATCAAGTTTACTAGTACTGCCAAATTTGATAAAGAAGTAAGCGATACCTATCCCCTTTTAGCCACTGCGATCGGACTGCTTATCTATTTTATACTCATATTTATAATCATAAAAATTAGCGAAACCAAGCATTTTGTTGAAAATAAGAACAATCAGCTTGCTTTTCTAAACACCATGATCGATGCTTCCAATGATATGATGTTTATCATCCGTATCAGTGATGGATACATTGAGTACATCAATAAATCAACAACCGCCATGGTAGGGTACACCCTAGAAGAGATACGCGAAGTAGGAATGGAAAGGTTTAGGCGTCCGCTGGCTGGAGATGAATCTTTTGATGAACATCTTCAAAATCTAAAACAGCAAAATCAAATGGTGGACTACGCTACGGTCATTTGTAAAGACGGGACAACATTTCCCGTAGAGGCGAGTGTTCGTATTTTCAATTATCATGGTATTGACTATAACATTGCTATGGTTCGAAACATAACGGAAATACGCCGTGCGCAAGAGCAAATTAAATCCAACGAGCATTTTTATAAAACGATTTTTTCAACAGTCAATGAGGCGATATTTGTTTTGGAAGGCAACATTGTGATTGACTGTAATACCAAGGCTCTTGAACTCTTCAAAACAACTAAAATAATGTTAGTAGGGACCAGTATCGAAAATTCAATACGAAAAATTGCTTGTGCTAACTATGATTTTGATCACTATCTAAGTACTGCCGCTAATGCCAAACCCGTAGAAATAAAAGCATCTCTAGTTTTATACGGAAATACGAAAAGCGCAAAAATCCTCAACATCGCGATAAGAGCTTTCGCTCCCAATGACCCTAAAATGATTGTTGTCATCCGTGACATTACAAAAGACGTTGAAGACGAAAAAAATTTAAAGATGCATTCACGACAAGCCCAGATGAATGAAATGATATCCATTATAGCCCATCAATGGCGCCAGCCACTCACGGTTATCAATTCCATTAGTGCACACACCAAGATACAAGAATTATTGAAAGCAGATTCTAATGAAGTACTGATTGAAAATATGACAAAAATTGAAAACCAAACTCTTCATCTTTCTGAAACTATTAGCGATTTCAAGGATTTTTTCATTCCCAATAAAGCCAAAGAAACCCTTCACTTCACTCAGATTATCATCAGCACACTTAGTTTGATGGACCATCTTATTAAAAGTAACGAAATTGAGATTCAAGAAGTTACCTTAAATAATCCAGAATTTTTTAGCTATAGAAATGAAATCATCCATGTTCTTATGACTATTTTAAAAAACTCTTTGGACGCTTTTGAAGCGAATAAAACAAAAAATGCTAAAATCATCATTACTTTGGACCAAGACACCCAATACGCAATACTCACTATTCAAGACAATGCCGGAGGGATTTGCCCCGCTATTATTGACAAAGTATTTATCCCTTATTTTACAACCAAACATGATGAAGGGACAGGCTTAGGTCTTTATATGTCAAAAATGATTATTGAAGATAACTGTCACGGAACACTGGAAGTAACCAGTCAAGATGAATACACAACATTTATGATCAAGATACCTCTCAAAAAGGAGATCGAATAATGCTTGTCGCTTTTCCAAAAAGATGTCAAGAGAATTCTCCTAATGGAAGAAACCAAAATTCAACAATCGGATGCTGACACGAAGTTTTGAACAGTCTTTGATCTTCAAATTGAGAAACCTTATGAATGAAGCATAAAGAATTATGCTTAAAATTTCTTCATTTTAACATCGCTCAAAACGTGATCAGCCATATGAAATACTTCATTGGCAATTGCATCGGTATTTTTTGCTATTTCGGCGTTTTTGTTT
>NCIJ01000021.1 GCA_002282015.1 Sulfuricurvum sp. 17-40-25
GACTAATACGACTTTCAGTGCCTATGTGAAAAATAATCCGGAGTTGATGATGCGACAGAAGTTGAAATAAAAGTTGGTTAACCTAAGATATATTCTATTGAAAAATATTCATACAATATGTCCAAAAGGTACAGCCCAGATATTTTCTCCCAATGGTAAAATATGTGATCCCATATACATCACAATTCCAATATGAAAATTACTACTGGATCGTTGTAAATCAATGATATGGCGGCAATCCTCTTTTGTAACCTGTTTGGCAAATTTTACTTCTATCGCTACCACTTTACCATGTCGTTCAATGATAAAATCAATCTCTTTTTTATCTAGCGTGCGGTAATAATAGATCTGCGTTCCATCTAATAGATAACTTACTTGTTTATATAGCTCATTGTAAACAAATGTTTCAAAAATGGATCCAATGTACGGTGATGAAAGCATATTATCAACTGTTTGAATACCAAGCAAAAAGTTAAGTATTCCAGTATCGGTAAAAAAGAGTTTTTCACTTTTAACGAAACGTTTTCCGATATTAGCGTAATAAGGACGTACTCGTTTAATCTGATACACCATCTCAAGCAATGTCAAGTGATTATCAAGTGTTTTTACATCAAGTGCACTTGCATTGGAAAGATCAGCACTTGCATTGGAAAGATCAGCTTTATTGAGCATCGAACCACTGCGGGTTGCTATGATATGTATCAGCCTAGCAAACTTATCCGTGTTGCGGATATTTTCAATGTCTCGAATATCTCTTTCGATATAAGTCGATATGTATGAGCTAAGCCAGATATATTTTATCCTAGGTTCAATAGCACTAAGCATGTCGGGATACATACCACTTAACATCCGACTATAAAGGGTGTCATCATCGATTATCCCAGTTGAGTCCATTTGAAACTCATCTTTAAAAAGTTGTTCAACAAATAGTTGTGCTGATCCTTTTACCTCGACTGCAGAAAGCGGTGAGAGTTCAAATAAAGCAATCCTACCTGCGAGAGTATCCCCAACATTTTTAAAATCGAGTACATTAGCTGAGCCAGTTAGAATAAACTGCCCTGCCCTGCGATCGCTGTCAATTGCCATTTTAATTGCACTAAGAAGTTCTGGAGCTTTTTGAATTTCATCAATTACAATCGGTGTTTTAAGACGTGATACAAACATCACCGGATCATTTTTAGCAAGGGATAACATCATAATATCATCAAGAGTGATATAATTTTCGCACAAGCTCATCGAAAGGGTACTTTTACCACTTTGACGCGCCCCAGTGATCAGAATTGCTGGAAAATACTCCATCGCTTCTTGGATAGAATCGTGTAAATAACGTTTATACAAGTTCATACTCCTTGAATATATGGGAGTATATTACCATAATATGTCACATAAATCTATTTGTTCTTAATCTTTTCCCCCAGCACTCCAAAAAATACAGAGGGATGATGTAATTGTAAAAACACATATTCTAATGTTCTTAAAGTAATGAGTATTGTACCCGTAATTAAATCCATTGATAGATAAATTAGTATATTGTTACACCAATGTCACACGTTTATGATATAGTCATAAATAATTAGACGAAGTGCTTAAATAATTCGGGGAATATAGCTCAGTATGACCATCATTCATTTCTCCGATACCCATTTGGGGTTTAACGATCTTGAGATCGTCAATGAATCCGGCATCAATCAACGTGAAGCTGATTTTTATAATGCTTTTACCCAAGTAATCGATGCGATACTAGAGACCAAACCCGATTATGTCATCCACACAGGCGACCTCTTTCACCGCCCTCATCCCTCCAACCGTGCCATCAGTTTTTGTCTCACACAGCTCAAACGTCTCAGCGTTGCTCAAATCCCGTTGATCATCATTGCAGGAAACCACTCAACCCCACGTACCCGTTCCGCTTCTCCTATTCTCGCGGCATTACGGACACTCGATCATATCTATCCCGTATTCGAAGAGCGCTATGAGAAAGTAATATTTGATAATATTAACTTCCATTGTATCCCTCATATCAACGATGAAATATCCAATCTCGCGGCGATTGAGCAATGCGAAGCCTCGGTAGATGAGGATAAACACAACATCATGATGCTCCACTGCTCCGTCGGGGCGCAGTTTATGATGGAAGAGTATGGTGAGCGGGTCTATCCTAGAGAAAAAGAGCCTTTATTTGAACAGATGGATTACGTTGCCCTCGGTCACTGGCACGGATTTGGAAGCGTTGGAAAACATTGCAATGTCTACTACGCTGGATCTACAGAGCGAACCAGCAGTGGCGATGCACGTAACGACAAGGGATACGCACTTATCACCTTGGGTGAGACTCTCGATATCGCTTTTCATCCTATTACTCTACGCCCTAGCCACCGACTTCATGTTGATGCCCAAACATCGGAGGATATATATGACGAATTGCGCTTAATTGCCTCATCTTTAGAGACAGAGGGCGCCCTTCTCACGATCACCATCGAAAACCTGAGCGCTACTCAATCCATAGACATTGCCAACCGTGATATCGAAGCATGTTTCCCTACCGCCTTGAATGTTCAAATTCAGCGCAAGTTCCGACGTACCGAATCCTCCGCCGCGACGGAAAGCGTGAATGCCGCCTCATTGCAGGAGTATTTCGGTGCGTTTTTAGAAGAGCAAACCTCTACAACAGAAGAGTTCACACGTCTAAGCTCCAAAGTCGCAACATTGTTTGCACGCTACGACGAGGTCAATAATGACGCTTGAATCGTTGAAACTCCAGAACTTCAAACGCTACGCCTCGTATGAGATCACGTTCGAGAGTGGTTTGTGCGGAATACTGGGACGTAATGGACGGGGCAAATCGACGATATTTGACGGGGTATTCTTCGCCCTCTATGGCGACTACAAAGGCTCCAAAGAGCTGATCCCTACCGCAGGAAGTACAGGAGGAGTCAAAGTCGAGTTAAATTTTGAGATCGAGGGGAAAAGCTATATCGCGATCCGTGAGTTTCGGGGTAAAGCCCTCACCGCCTTCGCAACCCTCAAAGAGGGGGATGAGTCTATCGCCACGGGAGCCAAAGAGGTCACTGCATCGGTCACTAAACTATTAGGTATGGGGAAAGAGGCATTTTTACATACGGTATTCGCCTCCCAAAAGGAACTCACGGCACTCAGTTCCATGAAAAACGACGAACGCAAGGCGATGATGCGCCGATTGCTGGGGCTGGAGAAGATCGACAAGATCGAAGCAATGATTCGCGAAGAGCTAACAGGACTCAACCGCGACATCAAAAACGCATCAGGGTTTCTTCTCACTGACGACATTCTCAAACAACACCGCGACGATCTGAGCACTAAAACCGCCCTCTCACAGAGCCTCGACGCAACCCTCAAAACCCTCACCGAGGAATCTCTAAAGCTAAAAACCGCACACGAAGCCGCCAAAGCTCTCGTAGAGACGCACCAAAAAGCCAAAGAAGAACGGCAAAAGAAACTCGATAGTCTTGAAAAAGTACAACAAACTCTATTGCTCCATCAAAAACAGCTGACAGAACTCGAAACTGAGCTCAAAACCCTCAACGCCCACCAGAGCCATTACACGGCGCAAATCCCTCTGAAATCTCAACTCGCCACATTGGAGCTATCGCTCAAAGCCCAAGACGAGTTAAAAACCAAATTCCTCCAAAAGGTCGGATTAGAGAAAGAGCAAGAGGAGTTACGCAAAGGATTCGTAGCCCGTAAAGAGGAAGTGGCACAGCTCAGCAAAGAGATCGTTCCGTTAGAGGATCTCCAAAAACAGCTCACAGCAGAGCAAACCGCGCTCTCTCAGCTCAAAGCCGCCCTTCAGAAACTCGATACCGAGATAACCGCCCTCACCTCTGAGATCGGTTCCAATCGCTCCAATATCGCCAAAGTAACCAAGCAGGTAGAGATGATCACCGATCTGGGACGGGAATCCTCATGCCCCACCTGCACACGTCCGTTGATGGAGCAGTACGACACTGTTTTAGCATCCCTGCACACCGAGATCAGTGAGGTTTACCAAAAGCAGATCGATACCCTACAGCACAAACTAAACAGTCTGACTGAACAAAAAGCCTCTTCCCAAAAGACAACCGACGAGGCACAGCTCAAATGCAACGCCCTGCAAACACAGATCGCCCTCCTCCAGAGTAAATCCAAAGACCTCCTAAAAGCACAAGAGCTGTTCCATGAGGTCGAAACGCGGGGAATGAGTAACAAAGCCGCCCTTGCAGAACTTGGAAGCATCACATACGATGAAAACGCTCACAACACCCTCAAAGAGCAGTATCAGGCACTCAAACCGCAGGTCGAAGAGCTCATCAAACTCGAAGCGCTCATCGCCACCATCCCGACCAAAACCGAAGCACTCCAAGCACTCCAAACCCAGATCAAAGCGGACAAAGCCTCTATCGCCGCTACCCAAGCCCTTATCGCCGCCGATACGTACAAAGAGCAGAGCCATACCGAAGCGATTGCCCACGCGAAACTCTCAGAAACCGCCAAAGATGCCAAAGGGGTCGAGCTGAACGCCGCAGTGTTGGAGCAGACCAACATCCGCCGCGACATCGAAGCTATCGACAAAGAGATCAAGCGCGACGAAGCACAGCGAGACTCCCTCAAAACCCGCGAAAACGACCAAGCCGACTATGAGAAACTCAAAGCGGTCATGAGTGAGTTCAAAACCCACATCAACGCCCGCGTTGCCCCCCGCATCGGCGAAGTCGCCAGCGAGATGTACAGCCGCATCACCCGTGGACGCTATCAGCACATCGAGGTCTCTCCCGAATTCGACTTCTACATCTACGACAACGGCGAACGTTATCCCATCGAGCGGTTCAGCGGCGGCGAGATTGACCTCGCAAATCTTGTACTGCGTATCTCCATCTCCAAAACACTGGGAGAACTCAGCGGCGGTGGCAATATCGGGTTTTTGGCATTCGACGAGGTATTCGGCTCACAGGACGAGGAACGGCGCATCCAGATCATGGAAGCGTTTCATACCATCAGCGAATCGTATCGGCAGATATTTCTGATCTCTCATGAGACGGAGATTAAGGAAATGTTTGAGCGGGTTGTAGAACTATGAATTTCATTAATAGGAAAGTAAATGTATATTGATTCAATTACTCTAGAAAATTTTCAATCATTTAAAGATAAAACAACTATTACTTTGCCTAAATTGACAGCTTTTGTTGGCTCTAATGGTACAGGAAAAACAGCTATTCTACTTGCATTGACTCGATTATTTGGCATTGATAACTCAATGCGAACCATCTGTAGCAATGATTTTTATGTTCCCATATCTGAACACTTAGAAGACCAACAGGAACGAAAACTAAGTATTGAAGTAACATTGAAATTTCCAGAATTAGAAAATAATACTGATACTGATGCTATAGCAGAAACTTTTCGACATATGATTATAGACGCACCTGCTGAAACACCATATTGTAGAATTATGTTAGAAGCAACATGGTACAAAACAAGTATACCCGGTGGTGATATAGAACAAAAAATGTTTTGGATATTATCTGGAAATGAAGAAATTACCGAAGATCAGAAACAGGCATTAAAGTCATTCGAACGTTCAAAAATTCAAGTTCATTATATTCCTGCAAGTCGAGACCCTTACAAACAATTAAAGCACACAGCAGGAAGTATTATGTATCAATTGCTCCGATCAGTACAATGGTCTGAAGAGACAAAAGAACATTTTGCCACTTTTGCACAAAGCATGAAAGACACATTCCAGTCTGAAACAGGTGTGGCGACCATGCAATCTTCGTTTACAAATCATTGGCAACGTCTTTTCACGTCTGAGATGTATCAAACAGTCAATATTAATCCAGTGGATAGCACTTTTGAAAAAATACTCTCAAAGATTGAAGTTTCTTTTACTCCAACACCGGGTGGAAATGAAGAATCGATAGAACGGCTTAGTGATGGGATGAAGTCCCTATTCTATTTTACGTTAATTTGTAGTGTATTTGATCTTGAAAATAAGATACTATCAAATGACTCTCTCGGTATTGATCGTGAAATCATGAATCCGCCACTGTTATCAATTTTTGCAATAGAAGAGCCAGAAAACCATTTAGCTCCACACTACATTGGAAGAATATTAAAGCTTTATAGAGAGATTATTGAAACAAATAGAGCGCAAGTCTTGGTGACTAGCCACTCTCCTTCAATTATGAAACGTATAGAACCTGAAGAAGTTAGATATTTAAAACTTTATCCTGATAGAAGTACAAAAGTTTCTAAAATTGAGTTACCTGATGATACAAGTGAAGCCTTGAAATATGTAAAAGAGGCTATTAAAGCTTACCCAGAATTATATTTTTCAAAACTTGTTGTCTTAGGAGAAGGTGACAGTGAAGAAATTATTATTCCAAAAATTGCAGAATCATTTGAAATGTCATTTGATGAATCATTTGTCTCAATGGTTCCACTTGGTGGACGATTTGTAAATCATTTTTGGAAACTATTGAATCAATTGGAAATACCACATATTACACTGCTTGATTATGATCGAGAACGTGGAGGCGGTGGATGGGGGAGGATCAAGTATTCGTTAAAACAACTTCTCGAAAATAGTAATTATGAATCAGAAACTATTTTAGCAGGTATGACGACAGAACAACTAGATAGCTTACATAATGCTCCGCTTAATGAAATTACGGAAAATAGTTGGATTGAGCATCTCAAAGAGTTTGATGTCTACTTTTCTTTTCCTATCGACCTTGACTTTATGATGTTTGAACATTTTCCAGAACAATATAAAGCATTAGCGCCGAGAAATGGGGGACCTAACATTCCGGAAGTTGGCAATGAAGTCTATGATGAAAAAACCAAACAGGCAATTGCTGCCGTTTTAAAAAAAGAGGCTAGAGAGATAGATTTGGCAGATTTTACACAACCTGATCATGAAAAATATTACTGGTATCGTTATCTTTTTCTAGGACGGGGGAAACCTACATCTCATCTTGAAGCACTGGCTGGGATACCACTTCCTGATTTAAGAGCAAACTGTCCTTCTGTTTTAGAAGAAGTCGTTGAAAAAATTCATCAAAAATTGTCCATAGGTTAAACTAAAATTATGCCAAGAATAAACTCATCAGATTGGCAACCTATAGGTGTCAATAGCTTAGAACCGACTGCCAATGATGTGATACGTGAAATTGAACATAATGCTATAGTAACTGCTGGCCCAGGTGCAGGTAAAACAGAGCTTCTTGCTCAAAAAGCTTCATATCTGCTGCAAACAGGACTTTGTCCAAGTCCAAAAAGAATATTGGCAATCAGCTTTAAAAAAGATGCTGCCAAAAATTTAAAAGAACGTGTAGAGCTAAGATGTGGGAAAGAGCTTGCAACACGTTTTGATTCAATGACTTTTGATGCCTTTTCTAAAAGTATCTTAGACCGTTTTAGAAATGGATTGCCAGAGATTTGGCGTCCTTCGGATAATTATGAAATTGACTTTACTATTAATAACGCTAATCCTATGTTGGAACTGTTGAGACAGATAAATCTCTCAGAAAGTGAATTACAACAGCTACATTACAAATCATTTGAGCGGCATCATTTAACGGGTAATGTTTTACCTGAAACTGGCTTAACAGAAGAGACTTTACAAAAACAAGCTTCAAAAAAACTCTGGCATTATCTTTTACACGAACAACAACCATCTCGTCTATCTTTTACCATGATTGGTCGTCTCGCAGAGCTGATTATGCGTACCAATCCAAAATTACTTCAAGCACTACGAAACAGCTATGCGTATGTATTTTTGGATGAATTTCAGGATACAACCGATATTCAATTTGATCTAACAAAGACATGTTTTCAGAATTGCACAACTCTCTTGACTGCAGTTGGTGATAATAAGCAAAGAATAATGGGCTGGGCAGGTGCTTTAGATGACGTCTTCAATCATTTTCAAACAAATTTTCAAGCTCGATCATTTACTTTAATCAGAAACTATAGATCAGCACCAAGACTTGTTGCAATTCAACATACAATTACCCAAGTTTTAGAAGGAACTAATGCTGTCAGAGTAGAATCAATGGATACATCTGGAGATGAAGGCGAATGTCGAATTTTAATCTATGATAATTCAGTTATTGAAACCCAACATATAGCTACTATCATCAGCGATCTTCTACTAAACGATGATTTAGCCCCAAGAGACATTTGTTTATTGACCCGTCAAACCCCAGATCGTTACACAACCAATATTATGCATGAACTTTCTCAAAGAGGTATTTCTGCTCGAATTGAATCTGAGTTACAAGACTTGCTATCAGAGTCATTTATCCTCCTTGTACTTGATATGCTCAAATTAATATCTAGAACAAAATCGCCACATGAATGGACAAGTATAATTGAATTTTTAGTTAGTATTTATGGGGAAGATCAAGCAAATAGTTTAGCGAATACGACTAACCAATTTATTAAGACCATGAAATTACGATATGCTACAAATGGATTCAATAACGAAAATGATGTAGTAAATTTTTTGACTGAAATCAAGCATTTCTTCGGTAATGACGTTCTGACAACTGAGTTCAGACAGTATCGTCAGGGCAATTATTTAAATGATATTTTACAAAAAGCTTCAAACTCCATTTACTATTATTATCAAAATACAGGTCATAACCTAAAGAATGCATTAGATGCATTCGAAGGTAAAAATTCTATCCCAATTATGACAATGCATAAAAGTAAGGGATTGGAATTTCATACAGTCATATTTATCGGTTTAGAAGATAGTGCCTTATGGGGTTATGCTAATAATGCAACAGAAGAAACAAACGGTTTTTTTGTAGCATTTTCAAGAGCTAAGAAAAGAATTATTTTTACAGCGAGTATCAATCGAGAAATTAATGGTGTGTATGTCCGTCAAAACAGTCAATCTATTGCTCCATTATACGGAATTTTAGATCAAGCTGGAATAGTACGAGAGAATATGAATTAATGAATAAATTTACGTACTAAAAATTATACAAAAGGAAAATACAATGAGCAGCGAATCAATCATAATCGAAGCTAAGTTTTTACCAAAGTTTAATCTCGCTTTTTTGCAAAACTCAGTACCGGTGTTACTTGAATTAAATGTGGTCAATAATTGTGATCAACCTTTAAGTAATTTAACCTTGACCCTATCATCAGTGCCTGCTTTCATAAAGCCAAAAGTATGGCATATTGAGACCATCGCATCACAACAAAGATTTGACATTAACGATCGCAACATACAATTAAATAATGCCATGTTGCTGGATTTAAATGAGTCTGAAAGTGTACATATTTCCCTATCAATCACATCAAATGGAAATGTTATCGCAACTTTTGAACAGACGCTTGAGTTATTGCCGCGCAACCAATGGAGCGGTATAGGGCATATGCCTGAAATGATCGTTGCTTATGTACAGCCTAATGATACAAAGGTTGAACATCTACTGAAGAAAGCATCTTCAATTCTACGTGAACACAACAAGGAAGCGTCCTTAAATGGATATATCGGAGGTTCTACTAAAGCGTGGGAGATATCTTCTGCAATTTGGACTGCGATTGGTTCTTTAGGGCTTGATTACGCTTTGCCACCAGCGAGTTTTGAGCAAACAGGTCAAAAGATTCGAACTCCCGCTCAGATTGGTGAAACAGGTCTTGTCACGTGTTTGGACAGTACATTGCTCATTTGTGCAGCATTGGAACAATGCGGACTAAACCCTATCATCATTTTTACCAAAGGGCATTCATTCGCAGGGGTCTGGTTAAAAGATGAAGAATTCTCGACTGTCATTATCGATGACATCACAGCCCTTAGAAAGCGAATAAAACTAAAAGAGCTGGTGGTATTTGAAACAACTTTTTTAACACAACGACCCTGCCCCTCATTTACAAAAGCAATCGGACAAGGAGAAAATCAACTTGCAGAAGGTGAAGATGATACGTTTGAGATGGTCATTGACATCAAACGGGCGAGAATGCAACGCATCAAACCACTATCTAGTTTAGACAGCAAAGCCAACGCCACACCTTTAGTCCAAGAAGCAGAAAATTTAGACCCAATTTTTGATGAAGCTCCAGATTTGCCTGATGATGAGATTCTGCATACCGAAGATATTTCATCTAAACCTACCGATCGACTTGATATGTGGCAACGTAAGCTTTTGGATCTTTCTCTGCGCAATAATCTTTTAAATTTCCGCGCTAATAAGCGAATGATTAAACTTGATGCCCCAGATCCGGGACAACTTGAAGACCGTTTGGCGGATGGAAACACTATACGAATAAAACCGCGACCGGATTTAATGAATGGTTCCGACCTTCGCGATAAGGCGATTTACGAATCAAAAGAATTGGAAGATATTCATAAAGTGCACGCTTTAGATGCATTACAAAAAAATGAAGTCTTTGTTTCAGTTAATACAGAAGAATTGGAATCATGCCTCACTGAACTATACAGGACTGCACGTGCAACACTTTCTGAGGGAGGTTCCAATACCCTATTTTTAGCAGTTGGATTTCTCTCTTGGACACGAAGGGACAAAGATGACAAACGTTATCGTGCTCCGCTCATACTGATTCCGGTAATACTGAATCGTAAAAGTATGCGCGAAGGATTCAGTCTAATTTTGCATGATGACGAAGCCCGTTTCAATCCTACTCTAGTGCAGATGTTGCGACAGGACTTTGAGCTTGAACTTCCAATTGATCAACAAGAATTACCTAAAGATGATCATGGATTAGACATCACCGGTATTTGGCGGCAGGTATCTCACGCCATTAAAGATATAAAAGGGTGGGAAGTTTCAGAAGAAGTTGTCCTCTCTACCTTCTCATTTGCTAAGTACCTTATGTGGAAAGATTTGATTGATCATACAGAACAATTAAAACAAAATCCGGTTGTTCGCCATTTGATTGAAACGCCTAGAGACCCCTACCCTAGTAACGTTACTTTTACTGATCCAAAAAAACTGGATGATGATTATGCTCCTGAACAAACGTTTTGCCCATTACCGGTGGATTCTTCTCAACTCTCTGCTGTAATGGCTTCAGCCAAAGGCAAAGATTTTGTTTTGATCGGGCCTCCAGGTACCGGAAAAAGTCAGACTATTGCTAATATCATTGCACAATGCTTAGCAGAGAAAAAAACAGTCTTATTTGTATCGGAAAAAATTGCCGCTCTTGATGTCGTTTATCGTCGTCTTCGTGACGTGGGGCTTGGTGATTTTTGTCTGGAACTTCATTCCAACAAAGCCCGAAAACTAGATGTATTACAACAACTTAATCGTGCATGGGACGCAAAAGGGAATAGTGATACTGAAGAATGGAAACAAGAGGCTCAAAAGTTAAAAATTTTGCGAGACGATCTCAATCAATTTGTGAAACATCTCCATAAAACATACCCCAATAATTTGACTCCTCATCAAGCCATCGGACAAATTCTAATCGGAGAACATTTTCCAAAACTTGGGTTACAATGGTCATCGCCTGATACGCATGACATAGAAACGATAGAACATTTACGAGCCTTAGCAGAAAGACTTGATGTTAACGCACGTGAAGTTGGCAATATCAAAGACAACCCTTTAAATATCATTGCGCATGATGAATGGTCTCCTAGTTGGCAAGAGAAAATAATTGAAACAAGTGCTCTTATGATCGCCAAGATCAATCAATTGGAATTAGCTGCAGATACTTATTTTAAAGCGCTTAGGTTTTCTAGCCAAAGTTTTGAGTTACGAGTCCGCAACGGTTTATCGTTATTTGCACAAGCATTGCCTCAAGCTGCCGGATATGATAGACGATTTGTTCTACGTCCGGATATCGGTCGTTTAATGGATGATTTAAATAGAGGTATACAATACGTCAAACAACATCAGAATATTTTTATGCAATTGTCCGTTCCTTATCATGGCGATATTACCAAGATTGTTGTAGAAGAATTAAATGAAAAGTGGAATAACGCTGAACAAGCGTTTTGGCCAATAAGCTGGTTTAAAAAACGAAGCGTTCATAACAAACTTGGAGTATACATCCAAGGTAAGAATAAGCCGAACATACCGACGGATTTACTAAAAATAAAAGAACTGCAAGTTCTGGAATCAAATATCAACGACTTGAGTGATTTGACTCATAAAACATCCGCTTTGTGGACAGGGCTCAATACTCGATTGAATGAAGCTGAAAGTGTACAAGCATTCCATAAAACGCTTTCAGAGGCTATTGTATTATTAGCAAATGATGCCGAAACCCTTGTAATCATCAAAGGATCTTTAGAAAAACTTCTTGGTGATGGCAATACGCTTCTTGAAACAAACGGTTCCGTTGCAACAGCGGGTAATAACTACCATGAAGCATTAAATGAATTTAACGATGCTTTTGAATATTTCATTTCCTCAGCAGGAATTAGTTCAACAGAATTGCTAGAAAAAGTAGAAGACAATCTTTCAAAACTCTCTGAAATCTGCTCTGAAATTCCGGCAATGAAGCCAAAATTACATACATGGTGCGGGTGGCGTAAAGCGCATAAAGAAGCAGTCAATGCAGGTTTAAAACCACTCGTTTTGGGAATTGAGCAAAGCAAAGTTAGTCTAGGAGAAGTACGCGATACGTTTGAGACCGATTATTGTCGTTGGTGGCTGAATTCCATCGTAGACAATGATGATATCTTACGCACATTTATAGCAGCCGAGCATGAGAAACGGATTGCAGACTTCAAGCTCATAGATGAGCGATTTACTAAGCTGACAAGTGAGTATATTTATGCAATATTATGTGCAGATTTACCAGAGCAAGAAGGGGTAAAAAAATCTTCTGAATGGGGTATACTTAAACGCGAAATGCAAAAGAAACGGGCACATAAACCTCTCAGAGAGCTCATTAGTTTGATGCCTACAACGATTACAAAACTGACACCTTGTTTACTCATGAGTCCTCTTTCCATAGCACAATATTTATCTACCGACATTGCACTATTTGATGTAGTGGTTTTCGATGAAGCCTCACAAATTCCTGTTTGGGATGCCATCGGCGCAATAGCCAGAGGAAAACAAGTCATAATGGTTGGTGACCCAAAACAGTTACCTCCAACTTCATTCTTTAACCGTGCATCAACAGCCGGAGAAGATGATATTGACGAAGATATCGAAGTTGATTTGGAAAGTATTTTAGATGAATGTTTAGGAGCCAATCTACCTACGCTAAATCTCTCTTGGCATTACCGAAGTCGTCACGAAAGTTTAATCGCATTTTCAAATCACCATTATTATGGTGGCGGACTAGTCACTTTCCCATCACCCATTACAGATGACAGAGCAGTAAGCTTTCATCACGTCAAAGACGGTGTTTATGAGAAGGGCGGAACGCGCACAAATAGACCTGAAGCGCTTGCGCTGGTCAATGAATTGGTTTCAAAATTGAAAGACAAAAAATTTCAAGATTCCAAACTCACTATTGGTGTCGTGACTTTTAATTCGGAGCAACAACGTTTGATTGAAGACTTACTGGATGAAGCTCGCCGCAACAGCCCTGATATTGAAACTTATTTCGCAGAAGATGCTTTAGAACCTGTATTTGTCAAAAATCTGGAAAGCGTGCAAGGTGATGAACGCGATATTATGTATTTTTCTATTGGCTATGGTCCTGATTTAACAGGAAAAATTTCTATGAACTTCGGACCAATGAATAAAAGTGGCGGTGAACGTCGTTTGAATGTAGCTATCACACGGGCAAGACATGAGTTAAGGGTTTTCTCTAGTTTAAAAGCAGAACAAATCGATCTCTCAAGAACACAATCAGTAGGAGTTCGTGATCTCAAACATTTTCTAGAATTTGCTGAGCGCGGATCAAGAGCTATAATGGGCAATAATTCAGATGCTATCAATAACCATGATAGTAAATTTGAAGAGGCAATCGCTAATGCTCTGAAAGAGAAAGGTTGGGAAGTACATCCTAAAATAGGAGTATCTTCCTTCAGAATTGATCTTGGGATAGTCGATCCTGATTCACCAGGTCACTATATAGCAGGTATTGAATGTGATGGAACTACCTATAATCGTGCAGCGACTGCACGAGACCGTGATAAATTGCGTGAAAATATACTCAAAGGGCTTGGTTGGAATATATTCCGCATTTGGTCAACGGATTGGTGGCAAGATAAATCAGGATCGTTGGAAAAACTTCATATGCACTTAGAATTGATACTAAAGCAGAAGCGTAAAGAAATTATTATTGAAAAAATAAATTCCTAAATGCTACTAATTTTTCATAAAATTTATAATTGACAAAATAGTTATTTAAATTATACCTGACGGAAAACTACTGAGACTGTGAAAGAACCCTATAAATCTCAGACTGATTTAGCTTTAAAATCCGAAAAATCATATTTAAAACCATTGATTTGAAGA
>NCIJ01000022.1 GCA_002282015.1 Sulfuricurvum sp. 17-40-25
CCTGCTCTTAGAAAGAGACTATGCGTTCGATGGAGCGCTTGGATATTTGGATCAACACAGTGAAGAGAGTTATTGCATTTATGGGATAGATTTTGAAGAGGCAATTGATTTGGGAAAAATGTTTGATCAGTACGCTATATTTTACCGATCAAGTCAAAGTGTCGGTTATTATGAGTGTGCTTCCGGTGATGCAATTACCCAAAGAGATTTTCAGAGTCATTGACCCCTATGGCTATTTGAGTTGCCCCCAAACGTTTTTCAGTTTTTGGGTGTAATAGATCAATGCATCTTCACGTTTAAGCCGTTTGGGTTTCTCTTTGATGTGCAATGTAGTGCGAAACTCTCCATTGATCATCTTAATGCTTGCTATCTCATCCATAACACATTCACCGTAGGTGCGCCCTTTTGCCGTTTCCATTTTAATATGCGAATGAAGTTCTATCTCTTCCATAGATTACTCTCACCCTACTGCCGTATACTGTCTGGGAGGTTACGATTTCTTTTAAGTGCATCGATAGCCGAATCTACAGCACGTTTGAGTTTCAAAGCTGCCTTGAGCCCCTCACTGTCTTTGGTGATTGCCAATGATCCCTCAATTATGATCGTGTCTGTACCGTTTTGAATATGGAGATTATCGATAGTAAATGTGTCGGTATCATTTTCATACGCCATAAAAGGTTGCCGCATACTTTTACACTCCTATGGATATTTCTTTAGCGCAATAATAACACACCTCTAAGTCACACGCCCACTTTTTTAACACGATCCTATTTTGGTGCAATGAAGCTCATCATATTTAAAACTTCTAGCGTTTTCGTAACATCATAAAGTGCACTGTGATATTGCTCTTCATCAAACTCAATATTATAGAATTTGCACGTTTCCAATAGCTTCGGGTTTTTGAGATTTCCTCTGATGTTCAAAGCTTTGACAATTTTCTTATTCTCTTTCATAGTGCAGATGTGATGATCAAACGAAACGAGATCACCTAAATGACGAAGTTCAAACGTCACATTATGGGCCACCAATGTTTTTGATCCTTTGCAAAAATTCACAAACGCTTGATCTTCTACGAAATACTCAGAATAATCAACATTCGCTCTTAATCGTTCTATTCGCTGAGGAGAGAGTTTATGAACTGCAAGCGCGTAAGGATTTACCTCATATTCAGAGAAGTAGTAGCGATGGAAGATATCGGTAATAACATACATACCCTCTTCTCTTTTAATCCTAAATGCTGCAACTTCGATCACATCATGGATATTGGCAGAATTCGTTTCAAAATCCAGAATGATCAACAGTTCTCCATGCATATGTAATTTATTTTAATCGTTATTTTACCCAGAAGGAGCAATCGATTGGTTTATGCTGCCATATAAGCTCATCATCCCTTCTCTATTGCACTACGTAAAATGTCCACTCCATATTTATCACGCAGCTTCGTGATCTGCTCCCCCAATACTCGAGACTTCTCATCATCCTCTCTGTCAAATAGGGAAAACGTTTTTGGTTTATGATCTATGGAAGTAAAATTGGAGGCCGATATCGAGATGCTGTGTATACCCATATGAAGCATATTGTCAATATTACCTATAGTCTCAACGGCAATCTTGCGCATCAGTGTTTCACTAAATGCTCTGTCGATCGTTGTAGATATACTAGAAGTGGCTCCACCATTGTATTTGAGTGTAAAATGATAGGTGGTTGGATTAACTCCCAATTTGAGAATAGTGTGTGATAAATGACGCGAAAGTATGATTACACGGCGCTTGATCTCATTTCTGTCCATGGTTGCTGTAAAGTTGCGTGATATGCCGATCGATTTACGATCATGGTGTGCGTTCACCTGCTCGTTGTCTGTGCCATTAATCCTTCTGATCAAGTCTTGACCCACCCTACCCCAAGAAAGAAGCATATGGGCCGATTCTAGCACCTCTCCTAACGTTTTTATCTTGTAACTACCAAGACGCTTTGATAATGCCTTTCCGATACCTGGAAATACATCTATACTCATAGGGGATACAAAATTGATTATTTCCTCTTTTGGGACAATAGTGATTCCATAGGGTTTATTATAATCTGTGGCAAGCTTAGCGATCCATTTAGCTGATGATGCCCCAATGGACATAGGCAGATCAAACTTCTCCAATATCTCTGTTTGCAATGTCGCAATAAAAGAGTGCAAATCTTCATCTTCAACCCATCCACTAAGATCTCCCCAAAACTCGTCAATCGAGTACTGCTCGAGGACTGGTATTTTAGTTTGAAGAAAGTCACGTAATTCACCTGAAAGGAGTTGATAGAAGAGATGATCTCCATGTACTACTAAAAGATCGGGACACATTTTTAATGCATCACTCAGTGTTGTTCCTGTTTTTATGCCATAGGGTTTACACTCGTAACTTTTGGCAATAACAATACCACTTATCCTGCCCTGTTCATCAGTAAACTCATCTTTCCATGAAGAGACATCAAACTCTTTGAATTGGCGTTCATGTTGAAACAAAGAGTTAAATCCACCTGTTCTTTCAGTCATGACACTTTTATGATCTTTAGTCGAGAAGATGGCTCTATCTGTCCCTTTGCAAACAACGACGGGTTTTCCCTTTAAATAGGGGCTGCGTGTTCGTTCAGCTGACACAAAATAACAATCTAAATCTAAGTGAATGATCATAAGCGCCCCCACTGTATTTGGTCTAATCTAAGTGCAGTATTGTAGATCAATTAATTCCATACTATTAAATTACTGTCTATTTGACATAAAAAGCATTTCAAAATGACATACATTCCCCCTACGCTGAGGGCTTCGTGCTATAATCTCATACAATTTACAAACAAAGGACACCTATGAACAAAGCACAATTCGTAGACTTGGTACAAAAATGTGGAGACTACTCTACTAAAACAGCAGCAGATGCTGCAATCACCGCAGTAACAGATGCAATCACTGAAGCATTGTCAAACAAAGAAGATGTTCAATTAGTTGGATTTGGAACATTCAAAACTGCAACTCAAGCAGCTAAAGAAGGTAAAGTACCAGGTACGGATAAAACCTATAGCAAGCCAGCGACTACTGTTGCTAAATTTGCTGCGGGTGCAACGCTTAAAGACAAGGTGGCGGGAAAGTAATTTTCCCATCTCTTTGATACTCTCATTGCATTGAGAGTAAGACTATTTGGGTTCTTAATATAAAAACCCAAACAGCCACAATGGTATTTTATTCCCGATCCCTATTTCTATATCATCGGCTGCAATGTAAGAATCAGGAATATTTTTGATTTGATCAAACCCTTTATTTTTACCGCCTACTTCAAAGACATACTTCTCATCCACTAAAAAATCTCCACGATCAAGATAATGTAAGGTATGGATAGCCGAGAGCTGGCTCACAAAAAATGTTTCCCTTACTGTCCCTTTTTCATTATCCATACACAAAGCGTTAAATAGATTTGTGTTGCCTAAATACAGTTTATCTGGTTTACGGAGAGCATTAAACCTCTTTGCTTCGTGGGTAATGTGGTGAATAAGCTCAGCGCGTCCAAGATAGTCGATGTATTTATACAGCGTTGCCTTTGTTATACCTACCGTAGAGGCCAACTTGTCCACTGTCATTTCAAGCGGTTGTGAAACGCAAATCGTCAATAAAAGCTTTTTGAGTGTATCAATCTTATCAGGCTGGATACTAAACAATTGCCCAAGATCCGTATGCAAAATTGTATTGATTGTCTCTTGGATACGATCAATGTATTTATTTTTATCCTCAAAATAAAAGGGATAAACACCATTGTCTATAAACAGATCGTAAAACTTAAGTATCTTTTTCTCTATGAGAATATTCATGATGCTGTGAACGATAGTTTCGTGATCCGTTAAAAGCACAGATAGCTCGTATTTTGGAAGGGAAATATTTTGAGAAATTTCTAAATACTCACGAAAAGAGAGTATAGGCAAATGGTACATCGAATACCGTCTGGCAAAATCAGCATTCGTAATTTTTATGGCACTTGATCCTGAAAAGAAGACTTTGATGTCTAAAAAATCATATACAGATTTTAACTGGGCTTGAAAATCGTGTGCTTCATGAATCTCATCAATAACAATCAGTTCTCCTCCCCTTTTACTGAACTCATCAATAAAATCAAAAAGTGATGTATTTTTAAATATGGGATGATCGCATGAAATGTAGAGTTTTTTCTCATCCTCCAGGGGAAGTGCTTTTAACACCTGCAGCAGTAAAGTGGTTTTTCCGACACCTCGTGACCCGTATACCCCTGTAATCTTGCTAGATGACTCCAATAAATCCTCATACAAAAAACGTTTATAGTCTGGTAAAGCCTGATGTAATTTCAACAATGAAAGTCGTTTGGCATTTTGGAGGGTATTTATCATGGACTTTACCTACTTATACTAAATTAGATTAATGCATTATACTAGATTAATGCTTTTTAGTATATCAACGTAAGTGTAGTGAGCAAGGGGAATAATTTCAGCTACAAGAGATTAACAGTATCTTCAAAAAATTTATCTTTTATGCGGCGTTTATTTTTTCGGCCTGACCCAGATTCTAGCTCGGAAAGTTTTGCAGATATGTCTCGCTTTAGCAGCCCCTCTAATTCATTTATACGGCCGAGTCCTCGCATGACTTTTATAAAATTTGAGAGGGTTGCTTTTCCCGTTCGCTCAAAAGAGGCATAAGAGGCATGATTACCCAGTCCTCCAATATTGGCGACATCTGCTTGCTTTTTCTTTTGATCAATTCGTGTTTGATGTGCACGATAAGCTAGCACCAGAGAAATCTCATCATCAGTGAGAACACTGAAATTTTGAGCCTCACCGATACTATCTCGCAACTCTTGAACCTTATTTTTTTCGGCTTTCTTTTCAAGCATCTCAAATGCAGTAAGATGTCTTGATAATTTCTCAAGCACGCTTTGCTCTTTATCCATTATAAGACTCCTCCAAATGTTCTGACGGATACGCTGTTCATTACTTGGTCATATTTACTTTTAGGCAAATCATGTTCCTTTATCATCGCTGGCAATTCACTTTCTCGTAATGCTGACAATTGAGATATAAATTTGATTAATTCATCATTATTGATATTAAAATTCGAAGCACTTTCGAAAATATCATTGATATGTACAGCAGATAACGCTTTGCCTCGAAAGGACAATTGATGTTCCGATGTCTGCTTTTCGCCGTTGGAATAGGTCAGATCATAGGCAGGAGTTGCACTCCATTGTCCAGCAGGATTCATCATAAAAGAAAAATTTCGACTATGATCGTCTTGATTAACGAGCATGTAGTTAAAAATCATTTGCTTGAAAAGTTGATTGATACTAGCAGTTGCTCCAAGCTGTAAAGCGACACGAAACATATCTTCATAGTCGGTTTGCATCGGGTAGCTAAAATCTACATGGAGTAAGCCTGCAAGCGAATGGACATGCATACGATCGCCTTGAATGTTATCAAACCGTTCCGTCACAAAATGACTTCGTCCGTCTTCCGTGTCAACGAGCTCACAGCGTGTCATATTAATCCCCGATTTTTTGGCTATAACGCTATAAATATATTCCAATTTACTGTAAACCGATTTTTTGGCCTTTTCATCATCGTCATATTTCACAATCGCCCGCATAAACCCTTCGGGAAGGCTCCCATGATTATGCCCCATCAAAATATCTTTTGTATCCAGATTGATACCAACTACAGCTTTTGCCCGTGCACCGCCTGCGGCCGAATGAGCAGCAACAGTAAAATTATCAACAGATGCATTTGTAATAATTCCATTTTCTAAATTTTTACTAATTTCATACATCTCTTTAAGAGATACTGTTTCATCGATATCTTTGCTTCTTTGGGTAGGAGGGGCAAAGGATAATGCTCCTAGCGCTCGATCTGCGATAAATAAAAGTCGATCAGACACACTTGCACGTGAGCGACCAAGATATTTTAAAAAATATTCGTCTTGAATCTTTTTTCCAAAAACACCTGGCATTGCATCGCTGATAAACCCAGCTACGCGATCTTGAAAGACAAGGCTCGATGTGTCAATTATTTCATCTTTCGGAATGCTTATCGGGCTGGCTTTGTGTGCCTTGGTCTCATACTGCTTTAACCAAACGTTATTACCGTCTTCATACATCTTTGCAACATCTTGGTCAAATAAGAGAATATCAATAGGAGATGTCATTTGTTAAGATCCTAATTATTAAAATACTGATATTTTACCATATTTTTATCAATAATATACATTTTTTAATAATTTAATTTATAATAACCTGTGTTGTCATAACTCAGCTAATCCTATTTCTTGTTCACCTAAAGTGTTCGATGCGTATGGATTTACGGAATTTAATGTATCTTCTTTCATATTCTCTCCAGCATCTATTGGATTAAATATCGTCTTATTGGTACTTATTCTAAAGAGTAAAACCAATAATGTTAACACTCGAATCATATTTTTTAAAATATTCACCAGGCATGTGCAATTCATGCCATTATTTGATTGATCTTGAAAAAGGGTTACAGCGGTTGTCGCTTAGCAAAAGGCGCCCAAGGAAGGCACTATTAGTGTAAATATTAATAAAAAATCATACAAATTGCGCTTCTTTTCTATCTAATCAACTATAGCGATTAAATAGTATGATTCATTCATACTATTTAAGAAATAATGCGGGGATTTAAGGCTGTGTGGAGTTCATCCTTAACCTAATTCGACCCTAATTTTAATTTTGTCAGATTGTGGTCGTTAAAATGGGTTTTCCACGCTATCTGTGGCGATCGTTTCAATTTTATCCGGAAGGTTTTTATCTCTTTTGAGGGCATCGATAGATGCATCTATGATTCGCTTTAGTTTCAATGCGTCATTTAAGCCGACTCGATCCCTTGTTATGTCCAGTGTTCCGTATATAGAAACCCTGTCGAGTCTGTTTTCAACCGTCAAGTCTTGTATCATAAAAGAATCACTTTCGTTCTCATATGCCAAAAATGCTTTATTCATCATGTCAGAATCTCCTTATTTGCAAAGTTTTGAGCACGGAATGCCATCATGATTTCCATCTAGGCTTGATATTCCGCAGGTATTGAGATAAAACATTGCCTCTTCACAGCTGTTCATCTCACGACATATTCGCTTGCTACCACACTGTGCGCTAACTGTTACACTTGCAGCAGGTACTTTATAGGGCTTTGTCGCTAGCGCATTACGGTCACTTCGCCCTCCAAAATTACTTCCGTTTGTCGCGGGTAATTTCATGGCTGTTTGTTTTGATGTCGCACTCATCTTTGGAAATAATCTGATTCCGGTTATTTCTTCGATTTTAGCAATACTCACAACTTCATAATCAGCACCTTGCGAGTTATCAACAAGATATGCAGCACCCTGCCCTGTTGATGGATCAAAAATTGCCTTATATATCTTTGCAGGCACCAGAACTCTTCCGCCTATACGCTGTAAATTTGAACCTATAAAGATCGGCCCCGATACAATATATATTTCGCCACTATCTTTGGCAAGATTTCTTGTCGCACCTTCAATTTTGGCCCAGATACCTCGATTATTTTCTTGATTTTGGGGGATCATGTTAGCAAGAGAGAAGCTTTCATGTTGCGCCTTCTCATTGGGCATATCAGCCGAAGGTGCCATGTGCCCTCTATCGAATCCTGAACGAGCGTAGTCTTTAAGCTCTGCACGTTCATCAGAAGCTAATTTTTCTTCAGCATGGAAATCATTGGTTCTTTCAGAATGAGAGCTTAGGCCTGCTTTTGTGAGGTGCTCACCTGCCCATAATGGCGTTCTAGACACTCCAGAGTGCATTATGGCAAAAGACGAATAGCAAAGTTCTTTTGTTTTTGGTGTCAACTTAGGATTTAGAATGTCGGGTGCTTCCCCTCCAAAATAACTTCCACCACCGCACTTAGTGGGTGCCGACATCAATGATGAAGTTAAAATCACTATAACAAATAAATATTTCACCATTTTCTCCAATTAATTCCCAATGCTCGTCTGTATTAATGTGCAAGTTTCGGTTATCATAAAGCATATCGAAACAAAACAATTAAATGATAAGCTTTCCAAAAGTATTCTGCCTTGTTCGCTTATCTCCAAGTCTTAACCAATATTACGATTTCACTAGCTTCCGTAATTGATAATTACCGCTCTACCCTACTTTGTTGCGATCAATTCAAGTATAGCATCAAGGTGAGATTGAATTTTCTCCTGTGAAGCCTTCGGAAGCTTCATAACGCCTCTTGCTTTGATTTTCTTTATCTTCTCATTCAGCATATTAATTTCATTCTCTATAATTTTTGGGCTGTCTAAATATTCCCCAACGATTTTGGCTGTTTCACGCTTACTGCTACCCTCTTCTTCTACTCGCTTTAGTGCCGCCGCCAAATATTCGTCATTTCCAGAAAGCTTTTGGAGAAGTTGCGCGTTGGTGAACGATAGTCGATTTTGACTCAATGCCTCTTTTATGATTGGGTGCATTGCCAGCATTCCCAGACGATTAAGCAGGCCGCTAACATCGAGCTTTCCGGTCTTTTTCAGTATATCATTTATGACAAAATATTTTTCTTTTTCTTCATCTTTCAAATCAATCTTATTCGCATTATTGTTTTTGAAACGATAAAGCAACTTTTCTATTTGCTCTTGACTATCGCCGGTTGCCGCTTTTATGTAATCTATTACAGCTAACGTCTCATCATAGACACTTATGTCTTCGCGTTGCATATTTTCAGTAGCCATCAGTAATATAGCCATTTCATCACTGACATTATCAAGAATAATTGCAGGAATAGTTTGTCGATCTAAATGTTTAAATGCTTCGATTCTACGGAAACCAATTACACGCTCTAACCCTGACTCCAATTTTCTCAATACTACAGGGTAGATTAGCCCAACAGCCTCAATCGATTTTGAGAGTTCAACAATTGCCATTTTATCATGCCAACGACGATCATGATATTTTGGAGACAATATGGACGCAATTTCTACTTCTACAAATTGTCCTGCACCGTCTTTGATTTCATTGTCTATTTTGTCTTTAATATGTCCCAATTCATCAATTAATTTTGTTGCGTTTTCTTCAGAAACGTTTTTTCGTACGGGCGCTTTAGCCATGATTTATCCTTTAAGCGTTGAAATAATAGTATTTGACATTTTCTCTATTAGCAGTAAAATGTCTTTTTTTCCGGTATCAAAGCCTTCGATATAATCCTGCAGGAAATAGCGTACTGATTGAGCATTTGAGAACACGCTTCTTTCGGGTATTGCATCTAGCATAGATGACGGTATTTTTCCAAGATGTGTTAGTGCTTTTAAATATTTCATATAGCCAGTCATAATTTCCGCAAGCGTATCATTATCGTCCTTTCGCTGCTTATTGTACATGGTCGGCAAAACAAAAATATGCTTATAGCTATTTTCATAATCTCCCAGAACTTCGTCCAGTATTTTTAGGAAACTGTTTGCTCCAGCGATAGCATTTGTTTTTGTTTGTATCGGTATTATAAGGGCGTCCGACGCAAGCAGAACGTTCTTAAATAGCGTAGTGACGGAGGGCAGGGCGTCTATTACTATGTAATCATAGTCACCTTTTATTTTCCCTAAAAACTTTTTCAACATAAGATCTTTTCCCGCACTTACACTTTCCGCAATAAAAGACATTGAATTTCCTGCAGATGGAATAAAGTGCAACTCATTGATAGGGACTATTGATTTTCCATTTTCGTCTTTAAGGATTGATGTAATGTCAAGTGGCTCAATAGTTTCTCTTTCAAAGATTTTGGAAATGCTGTCGGTTTTTCTATACTCATCCAGAAAGTCAGCGTCAAAGTGGCTTGGAAGATCAACCAGTTCAGTCAGTGTTGCTTGACCATCAAAATCAATTAACAAAACCCTGTGGGTCTTTGCTAAGTTTCTTGCCAAGATAGAGGCCATAGTGCTCTTACCAACCCCACCTTTCTGATTTACTACCGATATAACTTCGCCCATTTGTCTTCCTTTTCTTATTTAGCCATCCTGGATGGCTAAAGTAGTTTTGTTCAGTCTTGTAGTGAAATTCACTAGAAATCAGAACCTAAGTAAAAAAGTATATCATAAAAATAAGCATAGTGGAATTAATTGTCAAAATAGTACTAAACTATTCTAGCCATCCAGGATGGCTAATTAATTTGAAAGACTTTTCATCCAATCGAATATGCTGCTAAACCCAGCTTCCTTCATTGCTTCAGCCATCATTTCACCTTCAGCTCTCTTCTCTCTATTCTTTATTATCCACGGTGCCTCTTTGACCGTAGCCCCATATGAGCCTGACTCTAATCCTTTTTGGATCATTAGAGCAACTTCGGCCTCAATCTCCTCTTTGGTTTGTCCAGCATTCTCCATCATCATGATACGAGTTTTAATTTGTGGATCACTCTTTATCTTTTGCATTATGCTTGCTTTGTCAACTTTAGAAATGTGCACGACTGAAATAAAATGTTTTTTGAATTTAGCTGGAGTCGGTATTTGCTTCAACCAAAACTCCGCATCTTTTGTGCCTGACAAAAGGAAAGTGATTGCCATGGTAACATCTTCGGCACCATGAACATTGCCTAATTCCTCAACAACTGTATCCCATTTTTTTAGCTCTGCTTTCGTTTTAGCCATCCCATTTCTTTGAAGAAGTTCATGAAGGCCCTGGGGTTCTGCTTCTACCACATTATTGTTTTCTTCAACGACTTCGGCTTCAATCGATGGCAATTCTTCCATTCCGTCTTCGATTTTAAAAGTTTCACAAAATATCATTCTATCTTCGCGCGTTTTGAAATCAAATCTATTTACGTCACCCAAGCAAGGCTCTATCGTCATCTTTAGCGAATCGTAATTGCTATTATCGATTATGATTGTTTTTGTCTTCGTTAACTTAAAATATAAAGGAAGAACTTTTGCAATTTTCTCTTTTTCATCTGCATGACTTGTAAAATAGGGTAGGGTAGGGCTTAAGACCCCCATAGCAACCAGGTAGCTACTTTTGATATATTCTAATGACTCGGTTGCAGTAGAGCCGACAAAAGCAAGGTCCTTTTTGTCAATAATATTCATATAGTTTCTATCATAAACATATCTATCAGACAAAATAGGCTCGTCACGGATTAAAAATTCAAGTTCTTCGGAATCAGAAATATTTTGCAAAAAGTCTTCATAGGCTTCTTCGCGTGTCTTATTAAAGAAATCAAACTCTCCTTTGTTTACTAAGCTTCGGATACCTTCATAAATAGTTCGCAATCCCCCTTGTGCCTTTCGACCACCCAAAGAAACGAGAGTTAAATAATATTCAAAGGAAACTAGTTCGGTTTCTTCTATCACCTCGTCGCGTATTCCCTGTAATACTTTTCGATCATATTCACTAATAACAAATTTAATACTGTAAAGAGTTTTCCCCTTCTTTTTATCGTGCTCATATGTGATATTTGTATTGAGTTCACTATTAATTTTATTCAATGAAGGAACAACGACATCTCGTATGAAGCCCCCAAATTGCTTATACCCTGTGTTGAACTTTTTCTGTAGGTAATCTAGAGTTAAGTCTCTCCCTGAAACAAAAAGGTTTCCGCTAATATAGTCAATAATTATTTCGTACAATCTGATCGCATTTGGTGTAGATATTGCAATATACGAATCGAGGTGAAATTTGAGATAGCTTTTTGATAGAAACAAAATCATATGAATCATTTGGCGTGAGACAATAATCTCTATTTGAGCGTCACTTCCCGGCGTATAGCGTGAATGTGGAAACAAAACACCATTCTCTTCTACTTCTTCAATAATTCCTTTTTCGACATTAAACTTTTTTTCCGTCCAATTATTGAACTTTTCTTGTACTTTTTTGACATCTTCATAAAGACGATCACTTTTTACTTCCATGACCTTTGCGTAGTTCAGGATTGCTTTTGCGTCAAATCTGAATATTAATTCATCATCTGTAACTACTTGCGTGATAGTTTCTCTCCATGCTTTTTTTTCAGCCAAAGCATCAATATTTTTTTTCTTTATCGCGTATAATCGCTGAGCATCTTCCTCAATTAAATCAGCCGAGCGTGATTTATTCCCTTTGGATGTTTTTTTAATGAAATTCTTTATAAACGATTCTTTGTAAATTTCACAATAATCCAGATAAAGTGCTTGTGCCGCCATGCCAATCTCCCGTTGGCGTGCAATAGAAAATAATTCATCTTGCACTCCTTTAAGAATTGTGGCACTTAATCTTTCAACAGAACCGCTACTTTTTTTATCTTCTTTTAGAGTCACATCTGCTGATGCGAACTCCGTACTTTTTCTAAAGTATTGGTCTTTCTCATTTCTTGTAAAGAAGATAACATTTTTTTCAGGCATGGTATTCCTCGCATATTGAACATGATAAGCAAATTATATGCCAACTATGCGCTTTATGCCATTTATAAATTTATTTAAATGTGTCTTTTGCCGTGTTTCTCTTTGTAACAATGAGTCTTTTGCCAGAACTTTTCGGGCATTTAACACATTTATTGTTATTCAAATGCGCTTTAATGAGTATTTTGCCCTAATCTTAAGGCATTATTCTCACACTATACGGCCTAAGTCTCATATTTCAATGGCAATACTATCACACATGTTTGGCATTTATCACAGTATTATCTGGCAAAGTACTCATCGCAAAACCATAGCTAGATACCAGCAGCACACACTTAACTGACAATTGCCTAAATAATTAACTTCTTTATAAAAACTCAATAAATATATACAAAAGAGCTTTGTTTACTTCATATCTCTAGCGTGAAACAAAAATATTTAACTCCAATGATGAGTACATTGCCAGGAAGAGCCGTTATTTAGTTTATTTTGTAAAAAATATTTCAATTTTTTCGGCTAAATAGGAGTTTTAGTAAAAAACAATACTTTTCGATGAGTACTTTGCCTGCTATTTCTGGCATTTTACTCATCGAAAAGAAAAGTAAGCTATTTATTTGGGTAGATTGATTGTTCTACATGATCCTTGATCATTCTAAGTTAATTATTTGCTCCTATCGATGAGTACTTTGCCTGGTATTTCTGGCATTTTACTCATCGGAAAGAAAAACATGCCATTAAATTGGGTGCTTTATTTATTTTCGAGCAATTATTGCCCATTCTAAGGTAATTAATTAGTCCTTTCTATGAGTACTTTGCCAGCACAATCAAGTAAATTACATACTTAGCTACTATTTATTTTCTTTTGATGGAATTTTTCTCTTTTTTTCGGGCATTTAACACATAGAAAGAGCTAATGAGCTGTATCTATGAGTACTTTGCCCGCAAATACAGGCAAAAAGCACATTGAATAGTAAATAACTTATTTAGCGTGAGTACTTTGCCCATTATTTCTGGCATTTTACACACAGAAAGGGCTTCTAAGTAGTATCTATGAGTACTTTGCCCACAAAAATAAGCAAAAAGGACACAGAAAAATCATTGACCTCCAACTATGAGTAAAATGCCTGAAATTATGGGCATTTTACTCATTGAAAAGGATTATAAATACTCAAATGAGTGATTCGCCGGTTTTGTCTGGCATCCTACGCATAGCTAATGGCATATAACACACTTAAGCATGGCATTTCACATTAATTAAATCGGCATTATTCTATTTTATATCGGGCAAAATACTCATCGAAAATA
>NCIJ01000023.1 GCA_002282015.1 Sulfuricurvum sp. 17-40-25
AAATTAGTAAAAGGAGTAGATTCAACTGTCGTCGCTTAAGGTTACTATTCGTAATGTTTTTTACGAAAATCTGCCGAATTTAACTCCGCCGTTGACACCTATTTGAAGGTGGGCCAGGTGAAACCGTGCGTAAAGAGCTTATGAAGGTTACAGAGCTTCATACGATCATGAGACTGCCTACTGGAATTTTCTATAAACCAGGCGTAAAAGCAAATGTCCTCTTCTTCGACAACAAACCAGCATCAAAGAACCCTTGGACGAAAGAGATATGGATTTATGACTTTAGAACAAATATTCACTTCACACCAAAAAAGAATCCGATGAAGTTCACAGATTTGAAAGACTTCATTAAATGCTATAACCCAACTAACCGAGACAAACGTGAAGAGACATATAGCGAAACCAATCCAGAAGGTCGTTGGAGAAAATTCGACTATGAAGAAATCGTCGCAAGAGATAAAACGAGCTTGGATATCTTCTGGCTCAAAGATAAAAGCTTAGCCGACTTAGACAATCTCCCAGACCCAGATATTTTGGCGAATGATATAATTGACGATCTTGAAGCAGGACTAGAGAGCTTTAGAGAGATTGCGGGGATAATTGGCGAGTGAAGTCTGAAACGAAGGTATGAAATTTGCTTAACAATTACAAATATAATATCTTAATACTTACTAATGTATGCTAAAGTATGCTAGTATTTCGCCAATATTTGAAGGATACACCATGAAGACTTATGAAGCATTAGATATTGCGCAAGCAATATTGTCTTATCAATCTATGTCTCATAAAAAATTACAGAAATTGTGCTATTATGCACAAACTTGGAGCTATGGGGTGACTGCTACTCCATTAATGCATTCACATTTTGAAGCATGGATCCATGGACCTGTTGCTCCAGAACTTTATAGTACTTATAAAGTATACGGGTGGGAATCAATACCAAAGACTGATAGCTTTCCAGTATCTATGTCAGAAGATACTGATGTAAAAAAGTTTCTAGACGAAATATTTAGGATTTATGGAGACATGAGCGGTGATCAATTGGAATTATTGACTCACGATGAATCTCCTTGGTTAAAAGCAAGAAATGATTTGCCTGCATATATTCCATCTAATAATAGAATTAGTGAACAAGACATGATCGAATTTTGTCAAGAGAAATTAGCAGAATAAACTGCGAAATATGAGTGATATTTCAAGATTAGCTACTATACAAAAACAAAGTAGTAACTCCTCAAAAACCACCCTTCTAAAAAAAATTAATATAGCTAATAAAGATGTAATCAAACAACGAAGTAATGAAAAGCTTCGATTCTCTTTCAAGCTATTTAACAGAGAACACGAAGCATTTAATCTTGGTGGTACGGAATCTAGTTGGTATTTAACTTTATTGGATGTCCTCCAAGATTTATCTATGCTTACATGGACGGAAGTCCGAAATACAAGACAAAAAAGATATAATCCACACCCATATGAATGGGATAAGTGTAATTTTAAATTTGATTTCGATGAAGAATCTTTAAAACAATTCGATGCTTTCCAAATGAGACTGGATAAATCCAATGGTCGTATCCATGGATTTCTTGTCGGAAATATTTACTATATTTATTGGTTAGATCCACATCACAATATGTATGACTCTGATGGCTATGGTGGGATACAACTTCATCCTACCCCTTTAACTGTTTATGACAAATTGCTAGAAGAAAAGAATACTTTTGAAACTGAAAACAATAGACTTCAAGATGAAATTAAAGTTTATGAAGAACTTCTTGAAAAATGCCAAGAATAATTTATTTAGCTATTACGACGTTGCCAATTTTTGATTAAGTAAAACCTATAGTTGTATTTGTGATTATATAAGTCATATACGGTAAGATATACAGTTCTTTTTTTAGAGAATTTTAAATATTGTGCCGCGTATGGGATCGATTTATACGGGGTGGATCATAAAAGAGAGACTAAGTATGGACATTGAAACTTATGCCTTATGATTATCTCGGGTCATTCCCAATTCCCGATCAAGTTTTACCACCAAAACTACGTGCACTGTTAGAACCTATAGGATTATCACCAACCCAATTTGTAGAAGTAGCCAGTAGATTAGAAGTGGATCATCATGGAGCGAATGCTGAATATCTCCATCTGCTAATGGCCGTGGTGCCAGGACGAGATGATGATCCCATTAGGATTTTAGACGAGGCAGGTCATGGTGTTGTTGAATTCTCAGTTCCAAGCGCCGATAGATATGGATGCGTTGCAGAGTTTTCTCCTTCAATATCAGGTTACGACTATATCGTTGCTGCATGGGGAGATAGCTCGTTTTACAGCTTTAATCTTGCCGAAAAGGTGTGGATGACACTGGGATTGACTCCTCGTTCCGTTGGAAATGACCAACAGCGCTTGGTTTACGATGATTTAGGTCTCCCAGAATTCGGTGTAGCAGAAGGCGAAGTTTCGAGCAGTTATCGCTGGAATTTAAAGAGAAATGTTAGTTGGAAAATGTCGAATGAGTAAAAACAATCCATCGCCTTTTTAATGTCAAATATTCGTGGTATTCGCGACCAAAGCTCACTACAACCATCCCAATTTTTCAAGCTCTTGTATTCGTTTGTCGTGATAGTTCTCCAATACTGTTGATAATTCAAATTCTTTACTCGGGACCCAGGAAGGACCTTCCCCTGCTTTTACCTTTTGTTTAAGTGTAAAAAATGGCAAAGGTCCAAGTGGTTTTATGGCGTTGATATAACTTGGCAAGACATCTCTAAACGTCTCGCACATTCTTTGGGACTCTTCTTTAAAACTTTTTTTATTGACGCCCAATATCCCCACTAGTGTATCAAAGTGTCTAGGCGTGATATTGCTTCGCTGGCCATCAATTGGAAGATGAGAGTCGTATCCTTTAGTGTTTGAATATATTCGCGTCGTGGCAATGTCATACAAAGGCGCCATAAGTTTGATACTCTCGCTGATTATCAAAGAGAGGTTCTTAGTGTGCATGTCCTCATGGGAGATTATCATCGAATACAAGTAATGCTTTAACAGCTCCAAACGTTCGGTATCACTAATAAGTTCTTTCTTGATGCGCGTAAACATTTTTTCGCTCGTGGTATTGTATTTGGTATCAGCACGCAACCCAAGATATGTCGAAAAGTTTGCCTTTGCAAACCGATAGGTGCCAAGACGGTCAAACCGTTTGACCAGATAGTGGAACTCTTGGTCGCCTTCACGCCTAATTAGATGCGATTGAGGCACGCGAAATCCAAGCTCATTTTTGGCAAAACTCATGAATAGATGTTCATTTATAGCCAGATGCGGAAAATAGAATTGCGATTTTGGATCAGACTTGAATCTGCTATAGGGCTTGAAAATATAAGCACGCGTTCCTGCAGACGTATCCTGATGGATTCGACGGCCATCGCGATCTAAATCTACGAGTCGCTTATATTGAAATCCGCTGATACCGGGAAGCTCATCGTGGATAAACTTGGAAAGGTCTTCTCCTTCCGGGAATATCTCCTCTTCAATCATCTCCAATGTATACCCATCCAATATAGAAGGAAATGGGATGGCTGGACCTAAGATGTTTTCTGTATTACTCAGGAAAGAAGGTCGTGTCGCGTATGTCTCGACTTGTGATTCACCGGTAAGGGTAAAATAGATATCGCCAATATTGTGTGTAAGTCTCACTAATATATCAAGCTCATCAGACGAACCCAAAGAAAGTTCAAGCATCTCTCTATTGACGCCTTCCGGTAGGTTTTCATCAAACGCTGAATGCAGTTCTGGAGACACATAAGGCGCAATATCCAAAGGCAACCCAGGTATTTCGTTTTTGGCGTCCAGTAAATATTCGTCTGTGTAGCAAAATACGAAATCAGAAGGGCTTTGGAAAAGATATCCCGCCACCTTATCTCCTTTGTGGACAAAGACCAGTCTGTAATCTTTAGAATATGCCTCGCGGACATCTCTTTGCCAATACATAGTTGAAGCTGCTTGCCCAACTGTGCGAACTCGATTTGATGCGATCAGGTCATTAAGTGCTCGCAACAGCTTTCTATCCTTAATCCATAAAAGCTCGGTTTTTGATTCTATATCCTTTAAGGATGAAGACGCTTTTAATGCAAGTATTACTCGTAATACTTCGGTAAGTTCGGCTCTCATGGTGCCTCCATAGGCTTAATGTTCTCGTGACACTAGATAATATAACTTTAAGTTTATAGCTACTTATATTAAATATGTCTTAACCACTGTCACGAGAAGCTTAAGCGGTAATGTCGCTTATATTTGTCGAGGATACCACTGCTTCTGCTATTACTACATCCGCGAATTTTTTAAGCATTTTAAGCAATAACTAAGTATTCTAGCGTTTTCTTAAGCCAATTTAAGGATAAATTGGTCGAAAATTCGCGGTAGCGCGATTTTTCTGTATATTTCAATCGTTTCCTTGTGGCAAGTATCCGGCAAAGACAATGTTGCTGGATGATTTGTTTGTAGAAATTCCCGCAAGGTAGAATGCCATCTCGAAGAACTGCATCATCAGGATGCAGAGATTAAGATTCGCATCCTCTTTTCAAACATCCAATACCCCACTTTAATATCTATCTCAATTTCCTTATGACCAACAATATTCAACGCAGAGATCATTTTTTTGCCGAAAAGCTTTTTTCCAGTTTTTTTATCAGCAACTGTTGTAAAATTGATATCATCAAATGAGCTTGATCTATTTGCTCCAGTTTTTATTACCAGCTCAAATAAAATTTCATAAGCCTTTTTTATTTCATCCCCCTCTTGAGGAAAAACAAACATTCATACTCCTTATAGATTAATTCACCTGAAACGTTAGTAACTTGTCCATATTTGGCGAATAAATTGACTTAAACAATATAGAATAGCAGTTTTATAGGGTATTTAAGAGCCATTAAGCGCTCAATAAGCGTGTTTGGAACAATTTTTGGCCAAACTACTAACGTTTATTTACTTTCTTTGGAGTTCAAAAATATTTCCCTGTAAGCGAGCACCGCGCCGTCATGAAGATAAAGAGGATGTCGACACTGTCCCTCTTTTTATTCACAACATAAAATGTTATAATTATGCAATCTATTCGCAACATGGACAAAAACATCATGACAGACATTAGCAAAAAGTGGATATGGGAACACGAAGGTTACCCAAATTTTCAATACAACATGAAAAAACTTTCAAAAAAAATAAAACAAGCAGAATATCTTAGAGGGTTGATCTCTGGCATTCTTGCTTTTGCAAGCAATAAGGACATGGAAGAGCTTGAGATTGCCGCACTTACAAATGAGATCATCAGCACATCCCAAATAGAGGGTGAGTATTTGCGTAGGGAATCTGTAAGGGATTCAGTAGCAAAAGCGATAAACCAGGCATATATTTCACCAGAAGATATGTCTACGAGACATACTGATAATCTTGTTGCGTTGATGCTGGATTGCCATAGGAACAATGATCCATTAACAGTCGAGAGATTGCATGGCTGGCATAATGCGTTGTTCGCAGACAGTTCTAGCCATGATGGGATCAGAAAAATCAATACCGGTCAATTTCGAGATTATGACGACATGAAGGTGATTAAAAATGCTTTTGGTCGAGGAGGGGCGACAGTAAAATATGTTGCACCGCCACATCACACTATAGATAACGACATCAAAGCTTTCTTGACCTACTGTAATGAGGACGACGAAGACCCCTATATTAAAAGTGCATTGGCGCATCTATGGTTTGTTTCCATTCACCCTTATGATGATGGAAATGGAAGAATTTCGAGGGCTATAGCAGACTTTATCCTCTCTAGGGACGTTAAAGAGGAGTATAAAATCTACTCCATGTCAACAACCATCTATTCAAAACGTGCATCTTATTATGACGAACTTGATATGACAACCAATCTGCACAAAAATAGACATTTTGATTTTACAAATTGGATAGAGTGGAATCTTGATATTTTAATTAGCGCTTTAGAAAAATCCCACGATGATGTCATTTTTATTATTAAGAAGGCGAAGTTCTGGGATAAATACAGGACGATAGAATTAAACAAGGGGCAGAGGAAATTTCTTACCGTCTTTATTGATAGACTTTCGCAGGGAAATAAAAATGAATTTTCAAACGCCGACTATAGAAATATCACAAGTGCGATCCCGATGACAGCAAATAGACATATTACTAAAATGCTTGAATTTGGCTGCATTGAAGAAGTGGAGGGAAAGGGCGGTCGCAGCACAAGTTATAGGCTTTGTTTTGAGAGCACCCCTTTGTTGAACAAAACCATTAAGGAGGGGTCGTCCCCCTTAGTATAGCCAACCTGGCTAAGCTTGATCATTTAAATTCCCTTATCAAGTCTAGATTTATTTGCATGCGTTTATATTCAGATTCCGATAGCATAACTGTTTCTATTTTATCATCGCGGATGATTGCGATCTTTTAAGTTCTTGTCGGGTATAGGCAACGTGATAATTCGTTAATCTCGGCAAATTGAACATTCTATCTTCTGGGTACTCATAGTGCTGTTGCTTGTGTTCAGGCTCACCTTGCCCTAGTTTGAATATTTCCGATCTGACCACAAATGAGTTTTTTTCTGGTTCAATCATTAGAAGGATATTGCCTTTCGCTATTTCTTTTGATTTTTGCAGATTGACGGCTGGCTTAGAATGGCCGGAATTTAGCATTTCTGAGAGATGGAGGCTTAGTGCTTTTTTTGCCATAGTGATCGCTTCTTCAAAACCTTTTCCAGAAGAGATGCATCCGGAAAGATCCGGAAAAAATACGCTGTATTCATTATTGGATGTTTCTTTAAAAACCGCAGGATATTTCTGCATCCATTTCTTTTTCGCTTCTCTTGCCTTCCGACGGATGGCTTTTTGCTTATCTTCTTCTTCTGTAATCTTACGAAAATGCCATGCTTCATCAAACTTTGTATCATCCTGATTTTTAAAGCCTCGGATGGTGATGACTGTTATCACATCACTTTTTTTAAATAGGATAGCAGCTGCTCCTTTACGAGCAATTTTATATTTTCCATCCTCAAGTGTTGAGAAGTTGAGCTGTGTGTTAAACTGCTGCATGATTTCAATTAGTTCATTTTCGGTTCGAGGTGTATGATGTGGCCGTCTTTGTTTTGCATGATTAGTAAAAATATACTTCATTTTTTCACCTCAATCACTTGTATTTCATCGATTGTTTTTACGTAGCAACGAACCAGTATACCAGCCGGTGGCTCCGCCGATACGTACACCGTCAATTTCAACGACGTTTCCATTCAAACAATGCACCCCATCGATCAAATTTAACAACTTTTTGACCTCTTCCTTGGTCTGCTTAAATGACTTGAAATAAAAATCCAGATGAAGATCGGACAGTATTGATACAATCAATGGTTTCATCGGTGGTCCCCAGATAATTCTTTAGTATCCTCTTTTTTTTTGTTCCTGATCCTTCTAAAAATCTCTTTGCAGACGTAGACTCTGCCGTCGTGGAAATTGATTACCACACCTCGTTTTTTGTAGGTAGCCTCTCGTATGCACACGTAGCCTTTATTAATTATAATCGGACGATAGTGTTTGTTTTCGATAACGCCAATGGTCCAAATGTACAGTAGTGACTTTCCAAAATAGTTTTTGTATTCTTCTGTATCAAGCTGATAATTTGGAAAATGATAATTTAGTATTCTCAACGCTACTTTACTGGATACTAATCGAAGATCAATGATATTCTTATTGTCTTGGGGGTAATACCGAAATTCGCCGAGCTTCAGATTTGGGAGTTTTTTTGCCCACTTGTCACCATATTCCCCGCCGGCACATTTAAGTTCTATCATATTTTTTCTTCATTTGGAGATAAAATATTTTGGACTAGACAGCCATTAACATCAAATATGGAATTACTGCTAACATAATCAACTACTTCTTCTCGATTCATTGGCACTGGAAGATGCACTACGCTTATGGATTGGTTCAGCATGCCAGGAGCAATTATTTGACAGAAATAAACAGTATAGCGAGTGCTGTTTCTTTCTTCTTGCTCTTTGATGATATTTTCGTCTGCTTTTGTGAAAAAAAATGGATCATATACACCAATGATTACCTCAAACTGGTACACGCTATTTAGAGTTTTGATCATAAGCATATAGTCGTTTTGGACCACATCGACTAATGCACTTGTATGGAAGGTACAATCCCGCTCTGCTCCAATCCATTGTGATATAGTGCTGATATACAACGATCCAAGGATGTCTTTGTAGTGTAGCAACCCAGAGTTTGTTGTATTACGTAAAACGGCTTTTAATTCACCTTCTTTAAGCCGAGGAACACAAAGCAGATCACTTACATCCCAGGCTGGAGCCGAAGTTATCTGTAAGAATGCCAAGCTGATTGCTTTTTCTATTTTCATGACAGTAGTTGCAGCACTCGGATTCACTTCTTCTGGAGCTTTGTTTTGTCCATTTCCTTCAACCCAAAATAGCCATTGGATGTGGCGCTTATAGTCTTCTTTTCTGTAAGCAAGCTTACCGTCAAGGTACATAGAGAGGACAATTGGCTCTTTGTTAATGATAGAATTATCAACAATTATGAATTCATCAACGTCCCCCAATAGACAGCTTGCACTATATAATAAATAGTCGTATTGCTGCACTAGATTCTTGACAGATGAATCCTCCCCATGCTTTCTCACTCGATTTAAAAGATAAATTACATTGATTTCTTCTTTATTGGTCCCAACAAAAAACAGGGTAATTCTGTACCCCTTTTCTTTCAGTATGTGCAAAATTTGCACATTGCTATTTTCTTCCGTGAAAACCATCTCTGCAACAAAATTCAAATCTTTATCAATATAGCCACTAATATTTGATTCTTCTACATAGTCCGCGGTTAAAAATCCACCTTGGTAAAGGGCTGCGACAAGCGTCGATTTTCCGGAAACACCCGCGCCGGCAAATATAAATGCATTTGGCTGCTTTGCTCTTCTGTCAGCAAGCATCGTAGGCCTCAACGGATTGAAATGTTGTTGGCAATATTTGAGTACGTTCAATGATTTGGTAGTTAGTACCGTGCTTGCAATTGTAAATTACATCAAGCTCTCTGTGCATTACTCCATCGGCTACATATTTGATGCCACCAAATATGCCAATCTTCTTTTTTATGAGTTCAGCCGGTGTTCTGAGCAACAATTTATTATAATTGCGTTCTGTCTCATTGTTGAATACATTGACGAATCTTATTCTTCCCGAGATAGCATAATAATCCTCGCCATTTTCTTCTTTAAGTCTAAGTAGTGTCGCGTTTTCATAAACATCATCATTGGTGTAAAATCGTTCGCTCAAGGGATTTATCAAAATGATTTTTTGATCTTCATTAATCGAAATATTAACATCTTCATATCTGACTATCAAGGACACGCTATCCCCTTTGCATGTAATTTTTTACTCTAATAGGGAAAGTATACAACATTTTTTTGAGTCAATAAAAGCTCTGCGTTTTACATTTGTACTATAATATACAATCTGAATATAATTCTTTTTTCTTATACCTTTTTATGCGTGTAAGATTATAAAAACACAAGGTGCCTTGATTGATAATAACTGTGAATGAGCAGAGCTTACATAATACAATTATGGCTCTCATCCAGATTGGTCTTATATTAATAATTATTGCTATCTTTTTTAAATGGGCCGCCAATTATCTTCAACAATTAAACAAGAAAGAAGTATTGGGAACGTTTAATTATAGGGGCCATATCGGGAGTATTCAATACTCACAAGAAGACAAAGTATTTTGGGGAAAGCTTGAAGGGATTGATGCGCTGGTCACTTTTGAGGCCAATAGCACAGAAGAACTTGAATTAAATTTTATTAAGACCGTCGATAATTATCTTTCGTTGTGTAGTAAGTAAAATGTTGATCCTTTTTGATTTCGAAAACATTCAGAATGTTCATTATCAAGCGGTAAAGCAGTTGGTCATTCAAAAGTTCGGCCGGGCTGACTGGGAACAGGCCAAGAAGATTGGAGCCGTAGCAGAAGGTAATGAGCCTTCATGTCTCAGGGATTGGAATTCAAATATCATGATTTATCGCGTAATTAATCGCCCCCAAGCAGCGGACGACAAATTGGTTGAAATTGCAGAAAAGGAAAAAGGAAACAGGTGTGTTGTCGTGAGTAATGATAATGTTTTATTTTGGCGCATTCAAGCATCTCGTATTGAAATAAGAAATAAATATGTTTCTTTAAGGGGGGTAAAAAAAACACAGACTCTCCGCATATGTTTTCAGAATGAAGAGCTTGTCCTCGAAAATCCCAACCCACACAAGAAGGAGAAATAAGTGATTGAGGTTGGGGAAACGATACTTTTTGGATCGATGAGTTTAATTTTATTAGTAGTGGCGGTGTATCTTTTCTGGATCAACAGGAAATCATTATTTTAAAGGTGGTTGGGAGTCTATTTAATCAAGAAAAGAACTTTCAATTGCAAAGGCCAGATTAGGTGAATTTTTGACCTATTAATCAGTATCTGTATAGAGACTTCTCGATTCTTGTTTTACATCTCAATGTTATACAAAATATTATAGTACAATTACATGCTATTAATTGGGGTGTTCAAATATTTTAAATGTACTATCAATATAATATTTTACTGGTATATTATGAGAAATACGGTTAGAGAAATTTCATCCCAGACTCTCATTCGCATTTTTCGTAATCTTTTTCCAAACTACGTTGTCGATATTGATGAACTGGATAAGCGTGTTAATCATATTCGCTATGAAAATGAAATGATAAGCTATGTCATCAATAAGGCATATATCTGTATCAAGGAAGCGACGCCGGAATGCGATGGAACGATTGTATATCTTCATAATGGTTATGTGTTGATTTATAAAGAGAAATACAATCGAAAGGGGATATAAGAATGGAAACTATTATTAATAACACAACAAAACAACCAACATACATTTTTAATATGACTTTTTCTATTTTCTATTAAGCAATACATATTCTTTTTTAATCATACTTTAACCGCAAAACAGTATGATACCTATTGATTAACACATAATCTTCTAAAAACCCTAGAAACGGGGATAAAATACTTAATATGACTTTTGATAAAAAGTTTAAACATATTGAATCAATTGTTTCTATGACTAATAGGGAGGATAAGGATAGTGCTATGTCGCTGGTTTCTTTCAAGTGGGAGTCGTTGGAAGAGTATCTTACAGTATCAGACTCTTCGCTTATAAGAATGTTTGACTTTACTTTGTTAAACCGTTCAGGATTTAGTGGCTGGTCCGATGATCTGGAACAAGAAATCATTGAATCTCCTGATTTTTTCTACCGTCAAAAAGTCATGCTTGACTGTGCAGCATATACGCGAGGTGTTCAGATAATTCGTCCACGTCGAGATTCTCAAAGTATTTTCACTGGCATCACAGATGGATGGTATGGTGAAAAAAATAAGCAATATGTAGAATTTACTGCTTATGACTGGCGAAATAAATTAGTAACAAAAATTTCTACAGACCCTATAGTGACTACCAACTACTTTCAAGCAGAAAACAATGCTTTACCATTCGAATTATCCCCTGGATTTTTCAGACCTGAAGTCTTGTTAAAATACAAAGCAGATCGTGATAAATATACAGTAGGTGAACGTGATGTCTCTTGCCGTGCTGCATGGCATCTTAAAGGATTGGATGTTAACAAAGCTGGGCAGCTTCATGCTTATATTTGTGACCTGCGCAACCTTCCTTATGAAGAACAGCTACATTGGCTTTCATACAATGAAGTGCCGAAGACAAGTATCTCAGAACGAGCTATTATTAACGATTTCCAAGGTGAATGGGTAAATTCAATACCGCCCCTACAGAAAATTTTGACAATCGTTCGAGGATGGCACGATAGTAAAGTTTCTTGGTGGATACTTCGAGATGAAAAACTACTTGAACATGTAAATGTACCTTTAAGTGCTAGTCGCGATGAATGGGCAGAGGCATTTATGGATCTGGCAAAGCTTGTAATCGAAGGTTTCGAAACAAAAAAGATCCGAAGTCAGCTCGATGCAGCACAAGTTCTATATAATAAAGAGGATAAAACGTTAGTGTTACTCGAAAAGCTTTTGGATAAGGCTAATTTGATGGGGGACGTTCATAAACTTAATGCTTTGCGGACTGTTCAAAATTTGCGTTCTAAAGCCAAAGGACATGTGGGTGGTAGCGAGGCCAATCAGCTGGCACATGATGCTTTGATGGAATATGAGACTTTTGCTAATCACTTTAACCATGTTTGTGAACAGGTTGCTAATGAGCTGGGAATCATTGAAAGATTAAATCGTTAATCACTTTTAAAGCATTTATTTAAAGTGCCAATACAAGCTCTGGCGGGCGTCCGATAATCGCCTTAGTATCCGTAATAATAATTGGTCTCTCTATCAGCTTCGGATTCTCAGCCATCGCTTTAATCAGTGTTTCCTCATCTTCAATAGTTTTTAATCCAAGCTCATTAAATAATGTCTCTTTAGTACGAATCAGATCTTTAGCTTTGATACCAAGTTTATTCAATACGTCTTTGATATCATCAACACTTGGGGATTCTTGTAAATAGTTGTAGATTTCAATTTCCATGCCTTGATCTTTTAAAAGTTTCAAAGCATCACGCGATTTACTACAACGATTGTTATGCCATATTTTTATTGCCATTTTTTTCTCCCCAATATAATAATGTAATTTTACCGACAATTTATTTCGACTGTTCATTTATCTTCTTATTGCTGCCAACTTCAACCCATTTTCGTTCTTATATTGAGCCAGCTCACTTTCCAGTTCATGTATACGATTGATAAGCATCACTTCTCGTGCGTAAGCTTTTTCAAGTTTGTTTTTATAGTCGTCACGCTCATCTTTGAATTTATTTTTTTTGCGTGTCTCCTCAACCAGCCTATCAGCTTTCTTGTCTTTTTTCAGCCGTTCTGCCTCCGCATCTTCAATCACTTGCCGAATTGCTCGATTTGTAGGGTATTTTTCGTCTCTTGAGGGGTTTAGTAGGTTAGGGTCTATACCCATAGCCTCACTGACCGTTCTCTTGTTAATCTTCTTGCCTTTGGGCACTTTTCTTATACCTTCTATGTATCTATCAATTCTATCCATTCTCTTCCCCTAATGTTTTTCGAAATTCTTGCAGCGATTCCAAATCCTCTTGCTGATCACGAAGTTCTATACTGCCTGGCATATCCAGTGCAACTTTTTCCACGAACCGCCCTTGTACATCGATAAGATGGTCAATCTTATTGATATTAGGCACCTTTTCGGGGCATTGAAGGCATGGTTTCCATATTAGCATCATGTGGCCATCACACGGCGTAAGCGATTTACACGAACCAATGGCCGTGTTAGTATGGCCAATCTCTCCCCTTTTCATTTTCGCGGCTATTGTCTGCAGACCATCGATATCTTCGATTTGCTCTGATGGATCGACTGGCGTATCACCTGTATCAGTAGGTGCAAACCCACTTTCAGGGCGATCAAGGTTTATCAGCATATCACGCCATAATGCACGGGCATGATGCTCGTCACGAAGACGTTCTGCTTCAAAACTAACATGGTACTTGGAATCTGTTCCCTCCAGCGGTTGTGCAACATAATGGCCGTTACCATAGTGTATAGTAGTCGCCTCGAATAAATGTCGATACTGATTGCCAAGTGCTGAGATGTTGACCAGTCCAGACCGCAGGGAATAGACCGCAATGGAACGACGGTACTGATGCCAGTTGAATTTCCAGACCATTCCCGCTTGGCAATGTGGATCATTGTCCCAGTCACGGTTTGGCTCGGTGGCTTTAAGAGTTTTCTCGATATCCTCTTCCGTGATGATGAGTGGCGATTCATCTAGGGGCAATTCATGACCTCTGTCCAGTTGTGTGTTCGCTTCCATATGCATCGCACGCCCTCCTGAAATCCATCCAGGATTAAACAACAACGGAAGCTCTTTGGTTCCTGGATGGGAGTGTTTGGCGACGGCCTTGGTAATGGCTGTTTGCAAATCAATGACCTTTTTGATCTGCTTGATCGTCACAAAGGGATGAATGATTGGAACCCCATTCTTGCTTTCAATTCCATTTATTATTGGAGCCAATCCCGCTCCTTTTTCATGGTAACATCCGATCCACAAGGAGCATCCTTCATCGTTCCGCATCCCTGTATAGCCATAGATCAAATGACGGCAAGTCTTGGAGAGAGCGCTTAAATAACCTACTAATGATTTTCTGCCGTTGATCTCATAATGATTACAGAACGAATCCGCTCCAAGTTCGTTAGCCAGCTCACCAAACAAAATATACGGGTTGGGCCTTGATACACCTTGTTTACGTACAATACTACTAGCTGTAGTGCTACTAGCCGCATATTGAAGCGGCTCTGTCATTAGCCGATCAATCATCGTAGCCAGCTTGGTACGCACCTTCCATGCCGCATCGACATGTTCCCAACGCATCCGCTGAGCATTTCGGAGTATCCGTGGCGGAATACACTCACTCTGCTCTTGTGAATCTACGTACTCCTTATAGTACATGGCAAGCACCCGTAGGTGCTCACTGTCGTATTGATAGACAATACCAAACCATTTTTGCTGCTGTAGTCTAGCTAGAAGATTGATAAGACCGATGGTCATCCCAGAACGGTATTTTTTTACTTTGATTTCAGTAGTGATATAGCGCCTCATCACTTGTGGATTACTCAATAACGCTTCTATGGATGTGTCCAGTTGTGCTGCATATCGGTGCATCGGAAGTATCGTGTCTAGGTAAATTGATTTCAAAGAGGTGGGAGACTTGATACTGCCATTCTTGCCTTTAGTAAGCTGTATAATAATGAACATGAGGCGCTTGACTAGTATTTTGTCTTGCTGATTTTTGATGTGGCCATACGCGATTTGCTTGTGCTTTTTACGACTGAGAGACCATGTAAGTCTCCAAATATCATGTTTGTATCGCGATTGGGGTTCCCCCGTTTCCTGGTTGTAGGAAATCACTGTCTCTGGGTCGATGCATGCTTCGTTTGTGCTATGCTCATCATATCTCCAACCCTGCGGTGGGTATGGTATATCCTCTGTGATCGTAAATACCTCTACCATACTGCCTCCCAGTTTCGTTCATGTACTCCCTGCCAATAGCTCGTTAGGTTTTGTTTATCGACCTCTTTGCGAAGATCTTCAATAATGCCAGAAGTCTCAGGGCACTTTGTTTTCAACGCTTTAAGCAGCAACTCGATGCGATCAAGTATAGGTTCAGTCACAGTATCGAAATGTGTTTGTGACCACGCATGAAGTTTAGAGAACTCTTTTATAACATACTTCATTGATAGCACCTTGTGTATTTCCTGTTTAATAGGCATTAAGCGGTAGTGTTTACAGAATAGACAAGTCATCTTTTTATTGCAATCAGGCTTGATTGGGGCATTTTCAACCTGCACTTCCGGTTGATTATGGCTTTTACAGGCTCCTGAACCTATCATCTCTCTATCGTCTATCTCCATGGTGAGGCTATGTTGATAATCGAAATAATTGGCCATCATCTTTTGACTCTCGTCTTTAGGCTGAGCAGGATAATTGCTCTGACTGATAGATTCGGTATGCTGCAGCAGTTTGGCCGCAAGATAAGTCCGCCCATTGGTCTCTTTCATGATCCACTGTTTTTTGAACCGACGAAGTTTTCGAGAACCGAAATATTTCAAACCAGGGTAGTAGCTTTGAAAGTCTTTGTAGGCATAAACTCCGAATCCCCCATTCTGCTGCAATCCTTCAAGCTTGGCATTTTTGCTTGTACCTGTGAAATAGAGGGTGTCACAGCTATACCCATCAAGGACAAAGCGGCGAAGCTTCAAGAAAGTAATAAAGCTCGGCTTGAACTTCCTCTGTATCGAGAACTCGACGACTTTACCACCTGCCCGGTGCTTGATGTTTCTTAACTTGATACTGTCTCCGTTCTCTTCCTCTAACAGGTCGTTCTCGTCATTCCACGGCATGGTTGCGAGCGTCACATCATTCAATCCCGTAATGTCCATCATCACCATGAAATAAGCCCGCATTGCCAGAAGCCCAAGAGATAAGCGAGTATTATGATAATAGTCGCTGTTTGCTTTAAGAATGGCTGCACGAAAAGTATTGAGAGTGTCGGCAGCCCTGTTCAACATTAATGCTTGCTTTGAAGGACTTTTACGCTGATATACTTCACTCCTCATCACTGCTGCTTTTACCCCAGTTTCATTCCTGAGATCAAGTACATCCGGATTGAAATATATGCGCCAGTCGAATCTATTAGCGCCATTGAAAGGGGTCATAATTTGGGGATATGTAGGTATTTGTGGAACCAATATCGCATCGTGTTCTAGCAGCTTAATAGCATAAGGATAAGGCTTGTGTTCAAGCAAGAAATCGGTAACCTGCTCGAAAAACTGGTAATAGTAGCTCAGCGCATCGCCTAGCGCATCAATATCGATAACGGCTTCATTTTCATTTTGCGAACTGCTCTCGACAATTCCAGTCATTCCTTGAATTTTTTCTGCGTTTCCGTTGGTGAAAGCTTCTGCAAGCATTAAAAGTACACTAGCCTGAATCCTTCCCGCATTTTTGCGGCTAAAGTTGTCAATATCTATGGTCTGATTCTTTCTTCTGGGATCCTTCCCTTTAACCACTTGGTGCAAGTAAAAAGTGAACTCCCTATAACTTTTTTCGGCCTCTTTTGCACTTTTTGGTGTTATGTTTTCGGTTCGGTTCAGCCAGTTAATGTACTTTTCCATATGTTTTACGCGTATACCTTGTGATTTTTCGGGTATTCCATTAAGTGCCAATATTGCCCCTCTAACCAAAGAAGTACGTTGCACATCAAAACTGCTCGGATCTACATAGGTTGAGACCCCTTTTTGTCCTTCACTCAATCGCAACCATCTTTGGTACAGCCACGAACCAAAGTAGGCTTCTTTGCCATTGGCAAATGCAACGGCAGCTATTTTATAGGCGATGATCTCCCCATCCCCAAATTCCATTTCTTTAACCAATGCGCCCAACGGTTGGCATTGGTGCGTCAAACGCACATAACCTTTAGGTATCTCCAGCACTGGTTTATCGAACGCTTTTTGCGCTTCCTTGGTCTCCTCAAATAATTTCATTTTCCAAGGGTACAATTGGCGGTTTTTCCTAGGCAAAAGATAAACTGAGCTTCTTCCAGCTTTCTCGCCGATTACACCTACGCTAGGTTCTTCCCCATTTTTTATCATCTCATTCAGGATCTTTTTCATTGCCTTGTACTCTGCGCCGCCATGATCTTCCCATTCGCGACGGAGTAATTTGTAATCTGTAAGTATCTTTTCGGCCCAAAAGTGTTTTTTGGCGGTTATGTGCAGGTAACCATTGGTGACTCCAGCAACTTTTTCAAGTTTTCCTTTCATAGGCTCCTCGCCACTCTTTCGCCATGCTTCAAGTGTCCCCTCGAACGATGCTTGGAGTTCGGCGTGATCGTATAAGACGGTGATGAAGCCTCTTTTGTTTGCCAGTCTAGCAGTTTTTGTCACTGTTGACTCATCTGTAACACTCACTCACCCTTCTCCTGTGGAACCCGACTTCTAAGGGTACGTTTTTGAATCTCTGTGTATCTGTATTCCTCGAATTCAAACTGCAACTTAGGTAGCTTTTGTTCGTAATGGTGTTTGAAATCGAGATACATTTGGGTGGTAGAGGTGCTATCGTGCCCCATCAGCTTTGAGAGCTTGATAAGGACTACCGGCCAAGTGATCTCAGCGCCATCAACCAACGCTTCGTTACGGTCGATAAAACGCATTGCACCGCTTGCTCTGAGGTCATGGAAGCGAACAGGAAACCGTTGCCTGTCAGTACACTCTTGAGCCAGTGGCCCATCACGAAAACGCTTCATGGCTTGATCTATACCGTTTCCAGTTTTCTTCGAATTACCCTGATCTAGCCAGTTCGGAAGGTTAATATCATCGTTGGCGTGGTAGTATGGTGTGCTCTCCATAGTCTTCTTATCGTAGGTTAAAAATACATACTGGTCAAGGTCGCTGTTTTGCGAGAGGGCATGGTTCCGGTATTTCACTGCCCGTGGCGATATGATGTATTCGATAACAGCAATTCTGAGCCAGTTATCTATCGTAATTTTCATCCGCTTACCGTTCTTTGTGTCTGCACCTGTACCATCACCCACATGAACATCGTGTGTACCTTTTGGATCGATTTTCGAGAGGTTGTTCTGCCGCCAATGCCGCAGCGTAACAAGGTCATAACTCGCAGGTATATTGTCAATAAAATGTTTAAGCCGAAGTGTATAAATCGTCTGTTTTCTTGCCATCGAAGTAATAGCGATCATTGACCCAAGCACCAGTTCTTCATGTGTAAACTTGAGCATAGCTTTTTCAAAGATGATCTGTTCAGCAATGCTCATAGGCCGCATCTTATCACCATCACGAATGCATCCATCATCTTGATTCTGTGTTTTCACTTCCTGATCAACCTTGTTGTAGCCATATTCCATAATGTAGGCACCACCATTGGCAGTGTTGATAATCTTGCTAGATTTGCTTCGTTCAAGCATATCGACGGGGAAGTGAATCCTTCTCACTTCAATTAGGTATTTGTAGAAACCAGAAACAGACTTCATTTTCGGGCCCCACTGCTTTGCCTTGATCTTTAAAAGATGCTGTCCGTACATGACATTAGGGCGGCGTGACTTGATGGGTGCGTTTAGGTAGTGAAACCGTCTCGCTTCCGGAATTTCCCTTCCGTCTTTTTCGGCTTCCTCACTCTCATTATTTTCAGTCATCTCACAGAAGCGAAGAAAGTCTTGAAGAAACTCAGCAATCTGCTGTAACCTTTTGGGTGTTATCTCTTCTCGTTGCTTGATCTTCCAAATCAGATATAGTGTTGCGTCTTTCCACAACGAGCCGTCTTCATTCACCACAAACGGGAAATTGTAAAATTTGGAAATACCAAGTCCATAGTCAAGATCATCAGGCGAAATCCCCTCTCGACCATAGTAGACACAAATGTCGTTATCTTCTTTTAGTTTCTTGGTTTGTATCTCGAAAGAATATTCAGTGGGGATAGTGGTAGGTGTGTAAAATTGGACCGTGCCGTTCAATGCCATAGTTACTCCTGGGTAAAGATATAACTATTCTATCAAGTCTATATTTTTTATGTCATTGTATGTCACTATGCAATAAGTATGTCATCCCTGTCTTCTTTTGTCCGCATAAGTTCCCGAGCGCTGACACCCAGCTTTTTTAATAAAGTTTCAATCTCTGTACGGGAAAAAGTATTTTCCAGATATTTCACTACCTCAGCTTCTCTCTTATTGTCACTTAACAGTGCCAATGCCTCACGTGATTTCGCGCATTTTGGATTGTGCCAAATAGTAATCATATCTATCCTTTTTTACTGACATTATAACTTCTTGTTACCTACTAAGACGCGCTATGCTATAATCGCGTAATTACTTTGACACAAAACAAGGCAACTCTTATGAAACAAACCATTACAGAAAAAATCTTCTCTCAACACATAGGTCGTCCTGTTTTTGCAGGTGAAATCATCCGCTGCCCTATAGATATGGTTATCGGTAACGATATTACTACCCCTATTTCTATCAAAGCGTTTGAAGAATCGGGTGCAAAAGCGCTTGCCAATCCGGATGGTTTTTCGCTTGTTTTGGATCATTTCATCCCTGCAAAAGACATCGCTTCTGCGAATCAAGCGCGTATCAGTCGGGATTTTGCAAAAAAACACTCACTCAAAAACTTTTTTGATGAAAAAGACATGGGAATTGAGCATGCTCTTTTACCGGAAAAAGGACTGATCGTCCCAGGTGATGTCATCATTGGTGCTGATTCCCATACGTGTACTCATGGAGCATTGGGTGCCTTTTCTACAGGGATGGGATCAACCGATTTGGCCTTCGCCATGATCACCGGAGGAAACTGGTTCAAAGTTCCTGAAAGTATCAAAGTCATCCTCAGTGGGAAACCGGGTAAATTTACAGGTAGCACCATTGCTCACCTGAATATGGATGATCGCTTCAGTATGTGTAACATGGCCATCGAAGCAGGTGCGAAAAGTGGTATCGTAGCCTATGATGATGTGACAGCCGCATTCTTGAGCGATAAACCATTGGCTCGTGAAGCAAAACTGCATTATTCTGATGAAGATGCCGTATACGTTCAAGTACTTGAAATCGATGTAGGAAAACTAGAACCTGTCATAGCGTATCCATTTTTGCCATCAAACGGTCATAGTCTAAGCCAAGCCGTATCCGATAAGATCAAAGTCGATCAAGCCTTCATCGGTAGTTGTACGAACGGCCGCTTAGGCGATCTAAAAATTGCAGCAGAGATTCTAAAAGGCAAACGTGTCCATCCCGATGTCCGTCTTATCGTAACCCCAGCAACACAGCGTATCGCACGAGGATATTATTATCGATGCGGGTGGTGTTGTCTCTAATCCGACCTGTGGTGCATGTCTAGGGGGGTACATGGGGATATTGGGCGATAACGAAGTCGCCATTTCAACCACCAATCGTAACTTTGTAGGCCGTATGGGTTCACGTTCCTCTAAAGTATATCTTGCCAATTCAGCCGTTGCAGCAGCATCTGCAATCACAGGCTATATCACGGATCCTGATACTATCAAATAATAAGGGGATTATACCCCCGTATTACACGCTTCTAACGTCCCTTTTTCATACCCTCGATTAAACCATTCCATTCTCTGCGCTGACGTACCATGTGTAAAGGCATCAGGGACAACATACCCTTGTGCTTGTTTTTGGAGCGTGTCATCGCCGATCTGACTGGCGGCATTAAGTGCCTCTTGGATATCTCCCTCTTCTAAGATAGCACGTGTTTTTTGCGTATGATATGCCCAGATCCCAGCATAGCAATCCGCCTGCAGTTCTACTTTTACCTGTGTGGCATTTGCCTTAGTTTTTCCCAGTGCACTTTGCTGTACACGATGGGCTTTATCCAGCGTCCCTCT
>NCIJ01000024.1 GCA_002282015.1 Sulfuricurvum sp. 17-40-25
CTTCTTAGCGTGCTATTTTTTCCGAATTCTGTAGAAAATGATTTATGAGTGGTAAAATTCTCTTAACGTGCTATATATTCCGTTTCCTGAAACGACCCCAAATAGCTGTGGAAACTCTTCGGCTGCAAAGGATTTAACCTCGTAATGATCAAACGGAAGCCATGATGCCAACGGACCAATTTCCAACAATATCTCCGGGCGTAAATACACATCACTAAATGCTGAAGGATACTGAACGTTGATTGAAAACGGATTCTCAGCATCAATCGTACACTTGGCATAAGGTTTAAGCATTTCAGAAACGATTGGTAACAGCTCATTGCTTATGTAAATCAATGCTTTCTCGTTTATCTCTTTGTTGAACTTGTCTTGAGCACTTTTTGATCGTTCTTCGCGCGGATCCATATTAGTTAAAGTGCGCCAATCGAGAATCAGATCAATATCCTCAGAAAAGCGCTGGATCAAACCGAATACTTTTGAAAGACTTGTTCCTCCCTTAAAAATCATGATACTTGATAAATGAGGATCTGAAAATATTTTCGACAACACCCATGTCACCCAAAAGTCTTTTTCAGCGATCGCGTTGGTTACCCCTTTTCGTGCTGCTGTTTCAGAAAAAAGTTCACTACGTTGCTTAAGGGGAAGTTGAACTACTTTATCCATTATGCATCCTCACTGCAGATTTGTTTAATTGCGTCATAAACCCACCCTGTGACGGTTTTAGTATCTTTTAGTATCTTAGCATGCATTTTTGGTTGAACTTGCTTTTTAAGTGTACTAATGACCTCTACAGTAATGCGCTCCTTGCCTAAAGATTTTAGTGCAGAAACAATTAAGCCACTTTGGGTGTATTTGAACCCAATCTCTTTTAAAACCGTTTTTTTGAATTCAAGTGTTGTCTGCCCAACTGTATAACTTCTATTAGGTCCATCACTTAGATAAAGGAATCTTCCCGGCACTTGCGTAGAAAGTCCTAAGAGATTAAGTGCTGTTTCTCCAGATGGCTCAATGCGCCATTTAAACTTTCGCGCTAACGCATATGCAACTTGTTCGGGATCTGAGCTTAGTTCTTGTTTTAAAAGATCACTGTACTTTGGATAATCATACACACCGCGTATCACACGTCGTATTTTCCCTTTTTTGGTAAGATCTGATAATGCTTTATCAATATTATTCGCCTCAAATTCATCAATAAAATCAGAAGATGAAAACACACACCCTCTTCCCCTTCCATATATACGATAAAGTACTGATTCTTCGATAGATTTCATTGTTTACCTGTTTCTTAATATTTCAGGAAAATATACCATTTTTTCTGAAAAATATCAAATTATTATAAATAGTAAACATGAAGTCATTAAATCTTTGTATAGATTAATATTAGTTTAATGAAAAATGATTGATACTATCATAGTTCATTTAATGATAAACACTTCAGTCAGCTCATCCTTAGTGGGTGATGTAGTGCCACAACGCTGGAAACTGATTGGACGATGTAATGACGGGCTGCAGTAAAAACCGATACTGATTAAACGCTCACGAAGATGATGTGCATCTAAGAACGGTACTAAATTATATGCAATAGGCAGCATTGCATGGCATTTGCCAAAAATGCAGAACCATTATGCATGGAATTTTTTTATAAGGATATTATTCCTCATCATTCAATTCCCCCTCCAAACTTCACTGCTCTTTAATAATTATTTACATTCTTCAATGAAAATATTTTATGAAAATCCCCTCATGTTTCCTCCTTTTTTATCGTTTCAATCCAATTCTAAGAATAGTTGACACATATCCAAAGGAACAGAGACGGCAACGGCAAAAACCGTTGATTAAATAGATCAGATTCCATTCCACAGGCAGTTTTGACGTGTTTAAACTGCTTCAAAACTCCCACTAATCCGCTTCACCAGGGTGAAGCACGCAGCGCTCTGCACGTTGTGACACCTCACATTAACTAAATAATATAGCAACACTTCTTTTTGCAGTCCATATTTGCTATCTAACTACCACTCACGATAGATACAAAAAACAGTCCCCCTTACCTTTTTTTCGCGATTTCTAAAATCGCAGATGGCATGCAGCCACTGACCACACCTACTGTTTTAGTCTGCTAATCACCTCCATGGGAGGGTGAATGTGGAGTTTAAAATATCCCAATACATGTGAGGTCAAGCCTCATAATAGTGTCAATTTTCGAGAGTTTAAACACTTAATTAGTTCAATAATCACACATACAATAAGGAGCCTCAAATGATTCATGACTTATTCAAAGCCGCCGGGCGTGTATACGGATTTCTCAAAACAAACCCAGGTGCCACACCGGATCAAATCCGAAAATGGCTTGAAATTATCGATGCGGATCAAAGCAAGATAATCTTAAACAAATCACGTTTTTCAGGATTCAAGACTACAACAGCTTCTGCTCTCAGACGATACGAAGAAGATATCGATATTTTAAATGCTGACAGTTTAGGAGAACGTGCGATACATTCTACATTACTCAAGCGCTACCCTTTTGCTAAAAACATACCATCAGCATCGACAATCCGCCGATTTTTGGAGCGAAAAAATGGCTAATTTAAAGGGAAGTACTTTCGAAAAACAGATCAAAGATGCCCTCATTAGGATTGATGCAAGGGGCACAAAACGTACTGGAGATGCACGGTTTGATGGGTTGGCACATAGCAATGCCGTATTAGAAAAGCGTAAGCAAATACTGGAAGATTTTACTCGATTTCTCAATGGTGAAGGATTTATCGAGAAGCTTAATAGTGCTATGACGCCCGAAATAATTGCAAAATTCTTGCAAGAGCGAACCGCAATGATGGCTCTGGTAACGATTGAAAATTATATTGCGAATTTCTCAGCATTGATAAAAGCATTGCGCTTAAAAAATATCACAATAAACGAAAATGCTGATTATGAGTTTTTTCAACGCGAAAAAGACAAGCTTGGTCGACCCGATTCCAACGTGTTTCAAACCGGAAGATATATGGACGAAGATGCTGTTCAGGGGATACTTGATCAATTGCCGCATCGCTCACACGTAGTGGCTATTATTCAATATAAACTCTGCTTTCGTGCTTCAGAAGCACTGCTTATAGCCAATAATCCTAATAAATATCTCTTAGCATTAACTCTTTCGGGCGTCAAAGGCAAAGGAGGACAGTTTTATCCGGAAAAAACAGTCGATCAAGATATTGCCAATCTTATTCGATCAGCCGTACCTATCAGCCGCTCCACGTATTATCGGGATCAGCGAAAGGCATTATGTGGCAAAAACAGGCCTCACGACCTCCGATTAACTCATATCTGCGACTTATATGACTCACTCCGAGATGCAGGTGAACCACATGAACAATCGATGCTCAAAGCTAGCAAAGCATCCAACCATCACCGCCCTTCAACCACTGGCGGTTACCAGGCTCGGCGCTAAAACGCCGGTCTATTAAATATAAAGGAAATAACATGTGCGAAAATTCTGAATATATAAATCCTTTAGATATCGTTTTTTTTTTCAGTACAGAAGAAAAAGTAGCTGATTTTTTTAACTACTTCATTCTAAATACACAAAAGTTATCGAATACAAATGATCAGAAAACTTTCATCTCACCAATTGTTTATATTAAAAATGCGTTCGTTTTTAATATAGATTACAATTATTTAGTTCAATCGATAGCTACCTGGTCAGGCATTGAGCAGATTTATAAAGATTTTAAGATAGATGATATTGATAATGAAAAGAATCAATATACTTATCAAATGTTTCTAATCAAAGGTCTGTTCGAGTATGTATATGGACTGGTTTGGCTTCGAGACAGTATTGATACTTCAAAATATTCAGAGAAAATTGTAAAGCTGAAGCCACGCTTTTGTAACATGCTTGTACTAAAAAAGCAAAATTGCTTCGCGCAGTTTTTTGCAGTACCTTTTTCAAAAAGAGCCCTAAAGTCGCTGCTTTCTCGTGAGACATATTTAGCATTACTAAAACTCAGTAAATACAGATACGAGCAGCTCGCATTTGGCCATAAACAGTATTCTGTATTAGATCTGTCTGTGCGCAAAGAATTGGCTAAATTTTAGATTTATTTCGGGAGCTACTTCCCGAAATTTTTGATATCCGATGCCGCTTTGGTTGCAGTGTTTTCTTTTTGCGCAGTATATGCTGAGAGTCTTGCCTTATCGGTAAAACTGAGCGACACAAAATGTGCTCCTTGAAAGTATCCAGAATTCATCACGTCTAATGTTTCATCGATACTTGGATTATGATCCACTAATTGTAAAAGAGTTTGTTTAAACTGCTCGATATCGTTATCGTTATGTGTATGTCTAGAAGTTAAAACTATTTTATAAATTTGGCTATTTTTATCCAAATAGCTTTGAATGCCGTTTATTGTCCCATTATTATTGATTGGCTTGTAACTATTTTTTGGAGCTTCAGGATGGGTATAGATTTCACAAGAACCTGTGTATTCCAAGGAACTGCAATCAAACCCTTTTTTTATTAATGATTCTTTATCCATCCCCATTTCCAGATCCAGTACCTTATATTGAGTCGGTTCGGTTTTCAATGAAGCTTGTTCGATATCTTTCTTTACTATGGTATCGGCGCTATTACCTTCATGGTTCCCTGAACATCCAATTATAAGTGTTACACTCAGTAAAAGTGTAATGTATTTTGTATTCATCATTAATTTTCCCTTTTAGTATTTTTTTGTCGCAACCATCATCTCTGTCGCTTTCAACACATCCTTTTCTAAAAGAACTGGCGGAATTTTTTCGATTAATGTTTTATCTTCTGTATCCCATGCAAGTAAAGAGGTATAGAGAAGATTTTCCGCTTCTTGATAGGAACCCAAATAGATTGTGTCGCCGGCTTTATGGGTTTTAGTGGTAATAACTATAGGGTAAAAATCAAGTGTTTTTTTATCTTTACCTTCAAATTTCGCATGATAACGGATAACATCACGCTCTTGTGGGGACTTTGTAGTTAGCCAACTCACCACATTCAGTGCCAATCCCACGCCTGCTACTGCCACTCCAACATTACTTCCACCCGTTGGAGTACCCAGTTGTGCACTGGAGCCAGAACGCATTAGATCATCACCGAAGCTTGGACCTCTTTGTTGACTACTTGCTACAGTGTTATCGTTCTTGATTTTAAGGGCAGTATTTTTTTGTACATACTCTTTAAATTCATCTTCACTCATACAAGCATCAATACCGATTGTCATCGTGATATCAGGATTTTCACTCGTATCTACGATTTTAAAACCTTTTTGCTCAATCCCTTTAGCTAAATAATCGTGTTGGTAACACCCTCTATAGGGGTTGAGTACATACCCTAGTGACTTGTCTCCAAAAAAAAGATTTGTTGAGAGGATGGTAAACCTTGCCGAATAAGGGACATTTGCGGTTTCAATCCTATTCCTCACCTCTATTGCAGCAACATCTTTTTCATACTTTGCGGCCGTTGAACTGTCGGTGGCCGTTTGAACGTCAATTACCTCTCCAAACATCTTTGCGGTTCCGAGTTCTGCAGATTTTAGTTCACCGGTATCGGTCAGCTTTTTAAAATATTCAAAGGCTTTGTGAAATAACGCATCCGGTGTTTTACCCTCTTCATAAATAATGGCTAAAGTTTTTTTAGGAACCGTATCCTCTGCAATAAGAGGAACGATTGATATGCTAATAAAGACAATTGCAGCAGATAAATAACTGTTTTTCATGTTCGGTGCCTTTACTTACTGATTTATTGAAACAAGCCTCGTTTCGTTTCGCTCTCAGACTCTTTTGCGATAATATCTTTAACGACTCCATTGGCATCAAATTCAGCTACTACTACTTTTGTAGTATCATTTGTCCCTGTATAAAATAAGTTTACAAGTGGAATATACGCAGCCGGTTTTAATGATGATCTAGCAAAACTGTAGGTCCATATCTCACCGCCATCTTTAGTCGTAGTTACTTTATCCGTTTGCCCTAAAAGTGCTTCAACATCTTGTTTGGTTGACTTTCCTTTAACGATCCCTGCGTTTAACTGACTTTTTTCCATAGACCCTAATTTTTGGTTACCTGCTGTTGCAGCGCATCCACTCATTAATAATACTCCTGCTAATACAGCCGAGATGATTTTACCTGTCGCCATTTCTTGTCCTTAGTGGTATTTTTAGTTGCTTGCATAGTTATTACTATTTGAGCGAAGGAGTATAACATAAGTACACTCTGAATAGTAATTACTATTATGGAGAACTATTGAAAAGCATTGATGAAATCAACGATACAGACATTGATGCATTGTATCGCCGTATCGGTGTAAATGTTAAAAAATACCGTGAGCTTAACAGTATGACTCAACTTCAACTTTCATTAGCAATGAATCTCAAATCTCCTGGTTTGATCTCACAGGGAGAGCTTTATATTAACAAACAACACTTTAATATCAAACACCTCTATCAGCTTGCTCATATCCTTGAATGTGACATTACTGACTTTTTTCAAGAGAATTAGTTCTTACTATTTTATATATTACTTTTTTTACCTTCCAAGCGTTAATTTTATTTTTCGGAATCGACTTGTTGGTCTCCTGCTTCCGCAACCAACTTGTATATCATCGCCCTACCCTCTCAAACACCCTTTTTAAATTTTTCATCTCTAAAATATTAATCACCTTCCCATTAAGCGTCTCCACCATGCTCATATGACCATTCACACCGCGAAGCCTGTACGGCTCGCAAGTTTCCCTCGAATAAAAGGTTTCATCCGAGTTCAATTTTAAAAAGAATGTCATATTTGGAATCAGCTCAGTATCTTGCAGTAGCCTATCTAGCTCCTCATCATTAAGCATATTAATGATCTCTTCTGGGAATAGATTCTCTTTACCAAATGATGCAATATGATTGGTAAAATCCTTCATTAATTGCTCAAACCCCTCACGCTCATAGAAGTTCGGAATATCGAATAAAAACTCAAACAGGATGGTATATTTGAGGTCCGATGAGAGGTAAAACGCCTCGGATTTCATCCTTTGCTCATCCATGTAAGCAACCCTGCTATGGGAACAATAACTCCCCATACGATGATGTCCAGGGCAATTAAATACACTGCTATTTTTTTCCAATGTCGTTTAATCATGATGCACTGTCCTCCTCTTTTTTCTCTTCGCCGTTTTCAGGGGACATTCGTATTCTCCATTCTTCTAGTGACTCAAATGTTCCCTCCTTTTCAATTCGTTCTTCACGGTATTTTTTATACTCCTCTATGTCAAACGGGACACTTTGCTGCGGATTAAGAACGGTACGCTCATAGATAATCCGTGCACATTGGGCATCATCTTCCATCTCATGAGTATAGTGCTCGATTGAGAGTTCAATAGCTCTTCTCATCGCATTCACTTTGCGCTGATCATTGTCAAAGCACACATTCAGATGTTTGATGGCGGATTCGGGCATTTTGTAATACCATTGGTCAGGATCATAATCTTTACCTAACCCCGTTATGTCATGAACAAATGCCCTGTACTCTTTGTCTCTACTGGCAATGTCAGCACCGTTTTCCCATAGCTGTATCTCTTCATCGTCTTGTTTTTTCTTCTTTTGTGCAGCATGTCTTTGTATCGGTTGCTTGAATGCGTATGTTATGATGATGGCCAGTACGGCGATATTAATAATTTCTAACGTTTGTGTCATGATTTTTTCCTTTTGTTTTTTTAGGGTTCTATCCGCTCATTTGGATAAAGGACTTCGTTTGCCATTTTTGGCTCCAATATTACTTCCATCGATGCGCTTATGTTAGTGGCTAAAACCACTTCAGGCACCATTTTACTGTTTGGTTTTCAGGATAAAGAACTACTAATCCCATGACTATTCCAATGGCAGCTATAAACAAGCACTCTGACCAATCATGCACCGTATTGGCACGAAATGCCAGTACGATTGTGCATAGAAAGTCACATGCGATAAAGAGTCCCATTAGATTCATTATCAATCCCTGCTGTTGATGTTGTAAACCGGTTTTGTTTGAGAGAAATAGGCAAACATCGCCGCTGCAATGATCACTGCACCAATTGCAATTGGAATGTAAAGGATTATTTGAAGAACCGTTCCTATAAAGGCCAGCTTTTTAGGGGCATTTTTAAAGTTGTTAACAATTACCACGATAAGTATCACTGCTCCGATCCCAATTACCAATGCACCGTTAAGCGCATCACCGTGGTTTTCCAGTGCACTTTGCATATTGCCATTACCAAAGAAGATGAGCCCATAGGAAATAACCATAGCGGCACTGTGTTCCATGGTGAAGAACTTATATCGAGCTTTTTCTTGAGTGTAACCGTTAAACCATTCTATAAATCCATAAAGCAGTAAACCTGCTGCAACCAGTCCTATAAGAGTGAGAATAAACATTATGTGTCCTTTTAGTGTTTCATTGATTCGGGGACATGTAGCCCCGCTTCTGTTTTTCATGGAGAACCTTCTCCATCGCCTCTTGTGCTGTGTTAAGTGTTTTATACGTATTGCTGATGACACCTGTCGGTTTGGTATTGGTACACGAACCGTAGGTGCGGATCACCAGATACTCGTCAAACAGGTTGGCTATCAGTTCGAGCGCGTAGTAGCGCTCTTTTGAGTTAACGGTCCGTTTTAGGAGGAGTTTCATGGCTCTTGTCTGGTGTTGAAGTTTCCTCAACTGCCGTATCCAACTCTTTGTAATCCCCGACAAACTCATTCATCGATTTGAGTTCGGGATCGGTTCGGTAGAGTTCTGCCATCTCTTCAGCACCCTTTCGAATTGCCTCTTTGCGTTCTTGGGTGGGGTGTACTTTACGTGCCGTTCCTTGCGCTTTCAGCTTTCGAAACTCACTTATAAATGTCAAACCTGTTCCCAGCAGTGCAAGAAGCCCCGCAGTGATTAGGACACTCAGAGGAATAATGGTAGGGGCAGTTTTTCCTTGTATTTCGCATTGATTGTCCAACAAATCTATACCGTGATCTTGTTTGAAGGCGTATGTACCTTTGACTTTCCAGCCATTGATGTTGGAGAGCAGAATCGGATCTCCATGATCGTCTTTGCAAATGATCTCTCTGCCCTTGGTAAAGTTATCCCCGTAAAAGGCAAGCTTGCCGCTGCGGCTGGCTGCATCATCGATCCAGAACAGCCCAAAAAGCATTATTATCCCAAGAAGGGAATAGACGAACTTCTTATTCACAAATGATCCCATAAGTGCTAAAAAGAGCATTAGCATGGTGATGGCCATAAACTGCATATCTGTGTGATTCATTCTTTTCTCCTTCTCTTATGCCGCAATGCCATAGCGGCATTCATGTTTGGCTTCTTCAAACCATTGCATACTAAACCCGCATGCATCAAGTAATGCCTCGTACCATTTGTACTTATAGCTCTGTGCCCCCTTGAATCGCTCACTCAGCTGTTTGATCAGAGATTTAGATCCCACGTGCATCAGCAATCCTATGATTTTTGCGTTCACCCCTTTTAGATTTGAGGGGAGAGGTTTGGGCATAGGAGCTGCACCGCTGATAGCACAGAGATATCCATAGGTATCTCCGCTGGTCAATGGCATAAAGGTTGCGATGAGTTCTTCATCGCTTAACGTGACTGCTTTTTGACGGATGGTGTGCATCCACCCCTTTGGTTGGTGTTGAGCACGGACGTTGTACGCCAGGGTATCGACTTCATGAAGATACTCCCGTTTCATCCAAAGAAACTGGATCTTCTCAAACATCGGAGAAAAAAACTCCCCGATGCTTTTGGTATTTATGTTTAGGTTGTCAAACACGAAAACGCAGTTCTTGTGTCCGTGTCTCAGTGCATGGTTGATCGCCTCTAATAAAGCGAACTCTTCGGCTTCGAATGCTGAGACAGCAGTCATAGCAATCGCATCCGTATGTCCGGTGTATAGGTTTTTAATCCCTATTCCTGCTTCTTTAGTATGGGGGTCAAATGAAGCATCACTGAGATAGATGACGTTATTTTCCATAGGGAGCCTCCTTGCACTTAATGGACTTATCTTCTGTCGCTTGGAGTGTTTGTTTCTCTTCCTTTTCACGCTCTTCAATACGCTTAATGGCAGCATTGACCATTTTTTTGGCCTTTACAAGTATATACGCTAAGGAAAAGAAATAGAAAGGTAGTACCGCCAACACGTACCATTTGATCTCATAACCAAAAAGGTACACTGCACTCTGTGCTGCTACCAGGGCTACGGACCAAACAATCAGCACTTTTATCTCTTTTATCAAATACAAAAGACTAAACGCAAATCCTGCCAATGAAACTCCCATTACGATATAAACTATTTCAATTGTTGTCATTGTTATCTCCTCTCTTTTGGGAAGCTTTTGCTTCTTTTATATCAGCAAAGTATTGCTTCATGCTGCGGCCGATGCTCCAAACCGCATAAAATCCATTCATCAGCATAAAGACGATTCCTCCTATCAAAACCCACTTAAGCTCTGTAAGCCAGACAATACCTCCAACAACCAATCCATACGCAACAATCCATTTGATCATTGATTTTTTAAAGCCTGCTACTGCCAAAGTAGCAAATCCAAGTGTGTAAAAAAACAGGCTTAGCAATATCAATTCATTCGTGATCGGGTTCATTGTTGTCCTCCTTTTTTAGAGCACTCTGGACAGCACCTCGCAATGCGAAGCACACCATCAGTTCAATTATCAATGCGAATGCGTAAGGCACAGTAGAAGGCTCAGGTGACTCTTCACCAATAACATTGCACCATCCTAAATCATTGTGAATACGATCCTCTTTTATAAAGCCTATGTTAGATTGATATATCCAGCCGGATTTTGAGTGGATTAGGGTACGTTCACCTCTGAATAACCCGCACTCGATTGCCTGACCTTCGTTAAAGCGTTTGAGGACGAACTCTTTATCAAGATGAATACTGTGGGTGCTGTAGGCAATCACCATAATCATGCTTAAGACAAATGCTCCGACCAAGGGGAACTTTGCTTCTTCGGGGAAGGTGATCATTATGATACTCATTAAAGTAAGTGTGCCCAAGAGTATAAGTTCTCCTGTACTCATAAACTCCATCATCTCACACCTCCGATTGACAGATATGGGATAAGAGCTCAAGACGTTCATGGATCTGATACTCTTTATGTTTACAAACGTAACGGGAACGTACCTCTCGCTTCATAACACCTCTGACACGGTACCATCCTATAAGTCCCAGAAAGCTTCGTTTGGTAATGAGCTCTTGGGGGTGAAGGCATAAAAGCTTTTCATAACTGAAGCCTGAAGCATTGTGTTCGCTGTAGAACATCTGTGTCCCTTCAATCACATAACGCCCATTATCATCGATATTGAGCGTGGCATTACGATAGATGGAGGATTGGTCTTCACACGACACATGGTAAAAACGGATCCCTTTGGGGTTAATGGTGATTGTTTGATAGGACTCAGAGATCATTAGATCAATATCGCTGTAGAGTACTTGTTTCATAATACAGTTTCTCCTTCATAAGAAGTACCGTCGCAATAATAAATGCGACGGTACATTGTTCAAAAAATTCCTGTTTGATGACAGAAATTCAGACATGGAGATATCCTCCGCTGATTGGGCCTTTTTTTAGAAATAGGTGACAATAGTAAAAATCTGATCAGGATTTAGAATGGTTTGAAAAAGAGATAAGAAGCTAATTCATCTCGATTTCAGGTAACTATTTGAGAACGTTCTCGGTTGCAACTGAGGTAATTGTAGGATATTTTTTGAATATATGCAAGAGTATTAATTTTAAATAAATACCCTGAAATACGGACCAAAAGGTATGTTTAGAAACTAAAAAAGAGCAAAAAGTGAGAGGATTTTTTTAGGAAAAGTCAAGAGTGGATAAGAATCATTTTTAGTTTTATATATGTCGAGAACTACGCCATTGACTTACCAAGGATACTTCTGATACAATTATTATATGGAAATAGCCGAAACCCCCATTTTTACTCGTGAAATCACCCGTATCCTCTGTGATGAGGAATATAAGGAACTTCAAACTTTTTTGGTGGAGCACCCTAAAAGCGGAGCGGTGATCAAAGGGTCAGGAGGATTGCGAAAAATTCGCTGGTCTATCAAAAATAGCGGTAAAAGCGGTGGTATTCGTAACATCTACTATTATCATGAGGAAAACAGTCTTATCCTTATGATTTATGTGTATGAAAAAACTAAAACATCCGATTTAACCCCAAAACAAATCGAAATGCTTAGAAAAACTTTCACAGGAGGCTTATGATGGAAGATACAATGTTTAATGACTTATTGGTAAGTGTTGGTGAAGCCAAAGAAATATTGCAACATAAAAAGCAGCCGTCACGCTCATTTATGATTGATGAGCCGGATGCTAAATCAATACGAGCGCGATTGAAGATGACTCAAGATGAATTTGCAGGACTTTTAAATATCAGCGTTAACACATTGAGAAATTGGGAACAGTCACGCCGTAAACCGGAAGGTCCAGCTCGTGTGCTTTTAGGGATCGCTGCAACTCATCCCGAAGTGTTTGCTCATTAATTAGGGCATGAATCTCGGTTAAGTTTCAAAAGTAGCGTTAACTATAATGGAGCATCCATTTCTACTTTAAGACAAACTTTTATATATACCTAATGCTTGATGGAAAACTACTATTTTATGTAAAATACTTCCACTAAGTATCTAAAAAAGGATTAATATGATTGAAACTGCAAGTGCTATATTGTTTGGTTCGATGAGTGTAATACTGTTAATAACTACACTCTACTTATTTTGGATAAACAGAAAAGTTTTATTTGGATAATATGACCATAGATTGACGAAAAACTACAGAGACTGTGAAAGAACTTTCTAAAATCATCTTAAAATACGTGTATAAATCTGCATCTACATTCCCATAAATTCATCTGTTTTAAACCTTTGAAATGCTACAATTTCCCCACTAAAACACCTATATTTAGGGCTTTCTAAAGGGTTAAAAAGAAATGGGTAATCTTTACAAAGAAGGTGAAAATCGCAAGCAGCAAATGTTTTTTCCGCCAAGTATTGATGAGTATGTAAGTGAGCATAATCCCATCAGAGCTATAGAGGATTATATTGAGCTGCTTGATATGATTGAATTAGGGTTTACCAAGGCTGCATTAAACTCATCCGATGGACAACCGGCCTACCATCCAAAACTATTGCTAAAGATTTATATCTATGGTTATCTCAACAAAGTACGCAGTTCAAGACGGTTAGAAGTTGAAATAAAACGTAATATCGAAATGATGTGGCTGTGTGCCGGTTTGCAGCCCAGTTATAAAACAATTGCCAATTTTCGAAAAGAAAACAGCAAAGCCCTTAAAAAGGTGTTTCGGGAGTTTGTTTTATTGTGCAGGGATATAGATTTGGTTACAGGTGAGCTAGTAGCCGTTGATGGAGCTTTTTTAAGAGCGAATGCTTCTAAGAACCAGTTGATTACCAAAAAAAGTGTTGTGAGCAATTTAGCCAAAATCGATGAAAATATCGATGAGTATCTCAACGCACTGAACTTTTCCGATACTGCTGAAAAAACAAAACAACCGTTGAAACCGCAAGTAAATCGTCTCTCCAATATGAAAACGAGAAAAGCTAAACTT
>NCIJ01000025.1 GCA_002282015.1 Sulfuricurvum sp. 17-40-25
AGCAGCGGTGAACTTCAGCAATTTTTAAAAGCGTCACTGGAAGGTATCATTGTTGATACGATACCGCAAGGTAATGCACGTACTCCCGTAATGATCCGTTTGGATAGTGACATTGCGCAGAATTATGAAAAATTTAAAGCACTGGAAGTTCCTCTGAATGAAGGGGGAAGTGTTCCCTTGGCCAGTATCGCTACCATTGCAGAGACAGAGGGGCCCGTACAAGTATTACGAGAAAATAACGAGCGATTGAGTGTGGTGCGTTCCAATGTTGAAAACCGAGATCTCGTCGGATTTGTAGAGGAGGCAAAACAAAAAATTAACAGTACGCTAAACCTTCCAAAAGGATACCATATCGTATACGGAGGAGAGTTTGAGAATCAGCAGCGCTCTTCAGCGCGATTAATGGCAGTGGTTCCGGTGAGTATCGTAGTGATATTTCTGATTCTATTCTTCACTTTTCGATCGATTAGTACTACACTGCTTATCTTGCTGAATATCCCTTTTGCCGTGACGGGGGGGATTATCTCTCTGTTCTTGAGCGGTGAGTATCTTTCTGTTCCTGCATCGGTCGGGTTTATCGCTCTCTTTGGGATTGCGGTGCTTAATGGCGTGGTGATGGTGAGTTATTTTAATACACTTTTGGGGAATGGATTGACAATTGATGATGCAGTTCATGAGGGAGCACGTCGACGGCTTCGTCCGGTATTGATGACGGCATTTATTGCGGCACTTGGACTGTTACCATTGTTATTTGCTTCAGGTGTGGGAAGCGAAATCCAAAAACCGTTGGCGATCGTTGTTCTGGGCGGATTGGTCACTTCAACCATCTTGACACTGTTGATTTTGCCACCCGCCTTTAAAATAATTTATAAACGGGGAGAAAAATGAATATGAACGCAATTGACATATATTTTGAAATCATTTATAAAGATACTTTGGTGGATTTTTTACTCACGCAAGGGTATAATGATTTTTACTTTTTTTCCTGCAATCGCTATGGTGCCGGAGCTTTTTTAAAAAGCGCCCATGAACAAGTAAGTGCGAGAGCTGATTTTGGCGTTTTTAAACTCTTTTTAAATCAGGAGAATATCATTTCCCTCTCTTCATCAATCAAACAGGAACTTCATGGGAAAAATATCAAAATGTATACTTATGGAGTCAGTGAATTGTAAATGCGTATTTTAATAGCGGACGATGAAGAAGAGCTTTTGCAATTGTTGACGTTTTCTTTACAAAATGAAGGCTGGATCGTCGATGCCGCAAGTGAAATTGACGAAGTGAAAATCCATCTGGACGCATTCACGTATTCGGTGATTATTCTAGATCGAACCTTTCATGGTAAAGACAGGGTCAAAGAATTGATCCTTTATGCCAAACAGAAGAATCCTTCACAGCCCGTTTTGATTTTGAGTGCCCTTGGGACTGTAGATGATAAAGTTGAAGGGTTGGAGTTTGGAGCGGATGACTATCTTGAGAAACCGTTTGATGTTAAAGAACTTCGAGCGCGAATTATTGCCCTGTCACGCCGATTTTCACCAAAAAAAGTACAGCTTCAGTGTTTTGACATTGATCTTGTTCATCAAAATGTCCAAAAAGAGGGAATAGAGATTGTTCTTTCAAAAAATGAGCATACTTTGCTTTTTTATCTGCTAAATCGTAATGCGATTGCTTCACGCGATGAAATTATGGATGCTTTGTATGATAACCCTCAGAATATCACGCCCAACGCTATCGATGAGCTGGTTGCACGTCTTCGTCGTAAGTTGAATCCTTTGATTATCAAAACGATTAAAACACGAGGATATCTCATTGAAATTTAGATGGGCAGGATCACTCAAAATCAAAATATCATTGATTTTTTCAATCCTCATCGCGATCGCTTTTGGTCTAAATTGGATGGTGGCATCCGAGACGATTCGCAGCGAAAAAGTGGCCGATTTGGAAAAAGTGCTTAAGCACGTTTTGGTTGAAAGTGCAGAAGAATATATTCATACTTCATTAACTCCCAAAAGCGACTTAGCTTTTTTATATTCTATCCCTCACACAGAGATGGTATTGAAAGATTCAGAAGCATCTCATCTTCAATTTATAGTCACACAAGAACCTTATATCAGCAAAAAAAATGAAATTACAGTAGCGCATACTCTTTCTAATGGATACCATCTTAATATCCTTAGTGATTACGAAAAAGTTGATTTATCCGTTAAAAAGTATGCCCAAAAGCTTCTCTCGCGCTATTTAGTTTCATTACTGATTATTTTACTGATTAGTATTGCTTTGTTGGATTATTATATGAAGCCTTTAGCTGTTTTAGCGAAAAAAACACGAGAATGGAACAACCAAAAATCCTTTGATTATTCACTTGACAATCCAGGCAAAGAGATTGAAGAGGTATCCTATGCATTCAGTACCTTAATTCATCGTTTGGAGATATTTCGCTCCAAAGAGGCTGAGTTATTTCAAGAAGCAGCCCATGAATTAAAAACACCACTGGCATTAATGCGCTCACGACTTGATGTGTATGAGAATAATGAACAGTATCAGAAGAGTCAATTTATTGAGGATTTAGGCAATGATATCGAGAGGCTTACAAGCGAACTTAAAAATGTGTTATTTCTGGAAAGTTCTGATTTTGAGGAAGCCAGTAATATTAATATCGCCGATATGCTTAAAAAACTTCAAACAAAAATGGCTATTTTGATTCAGCGTAAACAGTTGACTTTGACATTGCCTTCTGAAACCTTTTCGATTGTAGCATCCGAAAAACTTCTTTCAAAAGTCCTCAGTGCACTGCTTGAAAATGCAATTACCTATGCAAAAGAGGAAAGTATGGTGGAAATTGGATGCGATCATACAACGCAAAAAATATGGATAGAAAATAGTATCGGGGATGAGAAGTATTTATTTAGCTCCAAAATAGGAGAAAAAATGTTAAAACGGCTGAGTCATGAATTAGGATTTGATTATATTTCCACTCAGAGTGAAGCGTACTTTAGAATTGAATTGGTTTTTACCCGATTCGTTCAGGGTGCTTAAATCTAAATAATGTAAAATCACATAATTTTACTTAAGGGATTATGTATGTCTATTCATAAAAAACGAAATACTATTGAGTCAATACAACAAAATGCAGGAAAAGGGGTCAGTATGCAAATGCTTCTCTCCCTAGCAGATGCCCCCAATTTTGCAATGCGTTGTTTTACCATTGATGCGGGTGGATTTATGCCGCATCACACGAATACGGTTGAACATGAGCAGTATGTCCTATCAGGATCTGCACGTGTTATATCTGGGGATAAAACCTTTGAAGCACATGCGGGTGATGTTTTATTTATCCCTGCAGGCGAAGCACACAGTTATGAGACGATCGGTGATGAAGCATATGTCTTTTTATGTCTGATCCCAAAAGGGGAAGACTGTATAGAGATGGTACGGTGTTAATCTAATATCCCGCGTTCATACAGCCATCTTCCGTCTATTTTGTAAAATCGGCTTTTTTCTTTCATATTACCATGATTGAATTGGGCCTCGAACGTCACATACGCTTCTTTTTCTCCATCAATAAACTCTAAAATAGTCAGTCCCATAAATTGGGTATTCATAGCAAAATCAGAAATACTGTTGCGCCAGTCCGATAAAGCGATAGAAGCATCCGGATTGTTCGGATGGGTTGTTGCCATGATGTATTCCATCAGTCCCAGCGCATAAGCACTGTAGCGTGAGCGCATCAGCTTGAGGGCATTGGAAGGCAGCACCCCCTTGTGATACGGCTGACAGCATTTTTTGTATTTTTCACCGCTGTGACACGGACAGGTGGTATTTGGAGATATTTTCATGAGCTCATTGTACAAAATGTCATCTTTTTTGCCTCTTAGGGTGGATTGGTTATAATCGTTACCATGATATATGAACTAACAACACTTATAGGCGTTGTCGCCACTGGAACATTAGGATGGATGTGGAATCAATCGCGTCAGGAGTTTGCATTGTTGCAATCCAAAGCGATACAGATTCAAGAACTGTTGACTCAAGAGCACGCTCTACGAATAGAGGGTGACTCAAAGCTTGAGGGCAAACGTAATGAATTCAATGCGTTAGAACGTGACTACGCAGTTTTACACACACGTCATGAAGAATCAGCTCGCGGTTTTGAAGAGAAAATAAGACTCTTGGATGAAGCCAAGACGCAGATGAAAGCGCAGTTTGAACATCTGGCAACACAGATTTTTGAACAAAAAGCAAAAACATTTGATGAGGCGCATACAAAGGGGCTGGATCTTCTCCTCAAACCGTTTCGAGAACAGATCACGAATTTCTCCAAACAAAGCGAAGAGCGTTTTTTACACGATGCCAAAGAGCGTCAAAGTATCAAAGATGAAATCATCCGCCTAAAATCACTCAATGAACGTTTGAGTGAAGATGCTACAAACTTGACGAATGCCCTTAAAGGGGAAAATAAAACCCAAGGTAACTGGGGAGAGATCGTTTTGGAACGGATTTTAGAAGATTCCGGTTTACGCGAGGGGCATGAATACGATATTCAAAGTACGTTGAGTGACGAAGAGGGGAAGAAGTTTCGCCCTGATGTCATCGTGCATCTCCCTCAAAATAAAGACATTATCATCGACTCCAAAGTCTCTTTAGTCGCGTATGAAGCATTTGTACGTGCAACGGATGATGAGGCTCGTGTTCATGCTCTCAAACAGCATTTAGTTTCAATTCATGGACACATCAAGGGGCTAAGCCAAAAGCGTTATGAACAGCTTAGCGGTGTCAAAACACTTGATTTCGTCCTGCTCTTTATGCCTATCGAGGGGGCTTTCTTACTCGCACTTGAACAAGACAATACTTTTTTCAAAACCGCGTATGAGCAAAATATCGTAGTGGTTTCTCCCTCAACTCTTCTGGTGACGCTTCGTACGATTGAGCATATATGGAGAAGCGAATACCAAGAGCGCAATGCCAAAGAGATCGCGGCAACTGCAGAAGCATTGTATGAAAAACTCGTAGCATTTGTGGAGGACATGGAAAAAATAGGGGATTCGATAGCCCGAACGCAAAAAAGTTATGAGGGAGCGATGAACAAACTCTCCACAGGAAAAGGGAATTTGATTCGACGCGCAGAGGGAATGCGAAAGTTGGGACTAAAGCCTAAAAAGTCGCTTCCGGAATCGGTATTGGAGAATGCTACGGATGAGGAATTTTTACTTTCGAATTGAGCAATGCTCCAATAAAGATCATAAGAGCCAAGACTCCCATCCATGTGATCCATGGAGCGCTTAGATAGGTTAACCACAAGAGAATTGCACCAAGTGGAGTCGGTACTCCTGTGAAATATTTGGCTACTTCTCCTGCATCCGCATTAATATTGAACTGGATGAGTCTACGCAGACCGCTGATGACATAGTAAATTGATCCTACCGCAACTGCAGCTAATGATATGCCTTCCAAGGTTGAATAAACCGCTTGAAAAATCAAAAATGTAGGTACCAATACAAACGATAAAAAGTCTGCAAATGAATCGAGTTGTACACCAAACTCATTGGACAATTTGTATTTACGAGCGATTTTACCATCGAAGATGTCAAATGCTCCACCTATCCATGCGAGAATAATGGCGGGTATAAACTGATTTTGAGTAATAAAGTACGTAGCCAACAAGCCGCATGTAATGTTGACCATGGTAAATAGATTTGCTAGGTTGAAGTGACTGTTGGATTGCCATAAAAATTTCATACTGTTTTTCCTAGTTGGGAATATTGGGTGCAATTATAACGAAGTCATTTATCTATTAAGCATCTTTTATGATAAAAGTTATCAATAAGCTAAGAATAGGTATCATTAGTAAATTATAAGCTGTAAAATAATAGCAAGGTATGATCGTTTTTAATGCATAAAGGAAAGAGATGATAGAAAAGCCTACTATGACGTTGCTAAGTGCCTGCAGTAAAGGAGGTATGGCAACTGTGTGTAAAATCAATGCAACGGGACCTCTCAAACAGCGTCTTGTCTCATTTGGACTGATGAGAGGCGTTGAAATAATCATGCTTGAATGCTCACCGACTAAAAGTACCTTTGAAATAAAGGTGGGGAATGTAAATCTCGCTCTTCGCAAAGAAGAAGCAGCATTAATAGAGGTATGCGATGTCCGCTAAACAAATAACAATTGCTCTTGTAGGCCAGCCTAATGTGGGCAAGAGCATGCTTATCAACTCAATTTCGGGTGCACGTCTTCAGGTGGGTAATTTTACCGGGGTTACGGTAAAAAAGAGTCAAGTTTCGTTTGAAATAAGCGGATATGATTTTAAAATTATTGATCTGCCTGGAACGTATGCATTTACCGATTACTCGATAGAAGAACGGGTTACCCATGATTTTTTGATTAATGAACCGTATGACATTATCATTAATGTGCTCGACTCAACCAATATGGAAAAAAATCTTCAGCTTACGGCAGAGCTAATGACGATGAGCAAAAAGATGGTTTTGGCACTCAATATGAGTGATGAAGCGGACAAGGAAGGAATTGCGATCAATGCTGCGTATTTGTCCCAACTTTTAGGAATCCCTTGTACTCGTGTTTCTGCTGTTGCAAAATCAGGGCTAGATGAGCTTATACAATCTGTAATTTCAGTCTTTAATGAACCGCAGCAAGAACAAAAACTGATTTTCAGTGAAGCAGTAGAGGGAGAGATTACCCTCATTGAAAAATACCTTACTCGCCATCGCTACAGTACGGTGATTAGTAATCGTAATGTCGCGATCAATCTTCTTCAAAAAGAGACAAAAACCTACCGAGCATTGCATGATAATCCTATTTGGACAGAATTACAGCCGATTTTGATCGAAGCAGATCATCACGTTTTGTTGCATCACGATACGGATGATATGAAAGAAGCCTTTGCGGAAGAATATCGTGCTTTTAATCGTGGGATTATCGCTGAAACGGTTAAAACAACCAACACGGGGCAGAATAAAAAAACATTAACGGAAAAAATTGATTCTGTACTGATTCATCCGGTTATGGGAATTCCTATTTTTCTCTTTTTTATGTGGGGACTGTTTCAGCTCACGTTTGAAATCGGGTCTATTCCAATGGATTGGATCGATGCTTTCTTTGGATGGGTTGGTACGACGGTAGGAGCGACGATTGGCAATGCTGAAATTCGATCTCTTATTGTGGATGGAGTGATATCCGGAGTAGGGGCTGTAATCTTATTTGTCCCCAACATCGTTATATTATTTGTTGGTATTGCATTATTAGAGTCGACGGGCTATATGTCTCGAGTCGCTTTTTTACTGGATGGTTTTTTCCATAAATTTGGTCTTCACGGGCAATCGTTTATACCATTAGTGAGTGGTTTTGGATGTTCTATCCCGGCGTATATGTCAGCACGTATTTTGAAAAATGACCGTGATCGTTTGTTGACACTGTTTGTCATCGGATTTATGAGTTGTGGCGCACGCTTACCAGTCTATGTCCTGTTTACAGGGGCATTTTTTGGACCTGCTATGGCTGGGAATGTACTGTTTGGGATTTATATTTTAGGAGCGATGATCGGACTGATCGCGGCAAAAGTTTTAAAAATGACTGCATTTAAAGGGGCTGATGAGCCTTTTGTAATGGAAATGCCAAAATATCGTCTTCCTTCGGTCAAGCTGATTTGGCATACAGTCTTGACTAAGACCATGATGTATTTGAAAAAAGCGGGGACGTTTATCGCTGCTGCATCTTTATTGGTATGGTTTTTAAGTACCTATCCAAAAAATCATGAACTAAGTGCCGTTTATGAACAGAAAATAGAGATGGAAAGCCGTGAAGAAACGAAAAAAATACTGGAAAACACTCTTGCAGAAGCACAGTTGGAACAAAGCTTTTTAGGTCAAATCGGGCATATCATTGAACCTATATTCAGACCATTAGGATTTGATTGGAAAATGGCGGTTGCATTACAGACCGGATTGGCGGCAAAAGAGGTGGTTGTGTCAACTATCGGTGTCTTGTATTCATTGGGTTCAGATGCTACAGAACAGAACAATTCGTTGGTAAATGCTATTCATGAGAATATTCCATTTCCCTCTGCTGTTGCGTTTATCGTCGTAATTATGACTTACTTACCATGTTTGGCAGCATCCGTTGTCTTTACCCGTGAAGCAGGTGGTATCAAGTACTTTGTTTACTTGTTTGTCTTTACCACGATTGTGGCATATTCACTCGCATTTTTGGCTTACAATATTGCGAAGGCAATAGGTTAGTCATTGTTAATCATCCCTTGGTTACAATAGTGTCATGAATACATTATTGATGATTGAAGATGATCTCGAACTAGCCGAGATATTAAGTGAGTTTTTAGAGCACTGCGGTTTTAAAGTAACCGTAGAAGATGATCCTTTTAAAGCGTTAAGTATCCTTAAGTTGGAAAAATTTGATGCTGTTATTTTAGATTTGACGTTGCCAGGTATGGACGGGCTGGAAGTGTGTAAAGCGATTCGTGAACGCCAAAATATCCCTATTATTATCTCATCCGCCCGATCGGATGTTTCGGATAAAATAAATGCACTCGAACTGGGTGCCGATGATTATCTTCCAAAACCGTATGATCCCAGAGAACTGGAAGCCAGGCTACATTCTGTATTGCGCCGTTACGATGCTATTGTAGCATTGGAAGCGGAGTCTCAAAGTGATTTCAAGCTCAATGAGTCGGCTATGCAAATTAGCTATAAAAGTCGGCCCTTAGATTTGACGAATGCTGAGTATGGAATTTTGGGTCATATGATTAAAAAACAGGGGATGGTAGTGTCGAGAGAAGATTTGATTCATAATGTGAGTGCGATCAATGAAGACTCTTCAAACAAAAGTATTGATGTTATGATGGGGCGTATTCGTAATAAAATTGGAGACAAAGGTCTCATCGAATCCATACGTGGCATCGGTTATAAGTTACTAAAATAAATGCTAAAAAGAAATGGTGTATTATTAACGATATTATTTGCACTTGGTGTGACGGTTATGAGTGTAAGTTATACATTCTATCAACTCTATCAAACAAATCGTACCAAACATAATGACAATTTATTTGGTAAATATGCCCTTATTTCCCAAATTTACCATACATTTTTATTGAAACAAATCTCTCTACCCATCTTTGAGACCAATCTGGCGATGTACGATTTGTATCCGATTGAACGGGAAGCACAATATCGGCATATCACTAAATATGCAGTGTTGCTTAAAGAAAATGGTATTTCCGCCATTGAGTTAAATCGTAATAGTGTACCCGTAGCACCCTACCAAAGCTTAGTCGCCAATCATATTCATGCTAGTATGTTGCAATATCAGGGAAAAATTTATTTTTGGATTCAGTCGGCTCGCTTTTCGATTCTTTTGGAAGATCGCAGTAGCGCTCCCTATTCCTTTTTGAATTTATTTTATTCGTATGCTACGATTTTGACCATTATTTTACTTTCTTTTGGACTTATTATTCATCGTCTTTCTCCTCTTCGTCGTTTACGTCGTCAAATCGCATCCTTTGGTGAGGGAGATATGGGGGTTAGTTTTCACATATCGGGGCAAGACGAGATAGCGCTTATTGCCAATGAACTGGAAACGACTCAAAACAAGATTCGTGCTCTAATAGATTCGCGAACCCTCTTTTTACGTAATATTATGCATGAGCTAAAAACACCAATTGCCAAGGGTCGTATTGTCACTACCATGGTGATTGACCCAAAACAGCAAGCTCGCTTTATGAGTATTTTTGAGCGTTTAGAGGGATTGATCACAGAGTTTGCATTGATAGAAGAAGTGAGCTCAGGGGCCCAATCACAAGAAAAGAAAGCGGAATTCCGTTTGCTGGATCTTATCGATGAAGCCATTGATATGGGATTGATAGAACCAGAGTCAGTTCATCGTGAGGTGGATGGTTCAGTGATGATAGAAGCGAATTTCAGACTCTTTGCAACCGCGATTAAAAACATGATCGACAATGCGATCAAATACTCACCTACCAAGACGATGTCCATACGTATGGAAGACGATATTATTGTATTTTCTAACTATGGCGATCCCCTTACTAAACCATTATCTTATTATGTAGAGGCATTTACAAAAGATCATCCGACAAAAGACAGTTTTGGATTGGGGTTGTATATTGTCAATGCTATCTTGATGGAACACGGGTATTGTCTGGCATATGAGCGTCGAGAGGATGAAAACTGTTTTTTATTTGTCCCGAATAAGCGAATAAATTTACGAGGAAAAGTGTACAAAAAATGAAAAAAATATTAATTACCAATGATGATGGATACGAATCCGCTGGGCTTCTAGCACTCATAGATGCACTCAAAGATTTGGCACACATCACAGTGGTTGCTCCATCAACAGAGAAATCAGCATGCGGACACTCTTTGACATTAACGCGTCCTTTGAGCTTTGTGAGTGTTGGAGATGATTTTTATAAATTGGATGATGGAACGCCAAGTGATTGTATTTATCTGGCGCTTCATTCGATGTTTGAGGATAATAAGCCGGATTTAGTGATCAGCGGTATTAACAAGGGCTCCAATATGGGGGAGGACATCACCTACTCAGGAACGGCGGCAGGTGCTATGGAAGCGGTCTTGCAAGGAGTGCCGGCAATCGCGATTTCTCAAGTGATGGATTTTTCCGAACCGATGGGTGATTTTGAATTGGCTAAACAAGCCATTCGTGTTATTGTGGAAAAAATATTTGCTGGAAACTTTCCGTTAAAAGAACGTGAGTTTATCAATATCAATGTTCCCTATGATGTATCTGAACTGAAGTTTTCGGTTACGTATGCAGGTTATCGCCATTATGGTAATGATGCACATTTGCACCGTAATCCACGAGGGATGGAATATTATTGGCTTGGATTACACCCATTGGATTTTAAAGCACGTGAGGATAGAACCAGCTTGTGTGATTTTGAAGCAATACAGCAGGGGATGGTTTCTCTAACGCCTATTAAATTGGATATGAGTGCCTATAAGTCGATGAAACAACTGCAAGCGTGGCTATGAGACACACACGTACAAAACTCGTATTTGGGGAAGAGGCGTTTGATAAACTGCAAAATGCCAAAATCCTTTTATTGGGAGTTGGCGGGGTAGGAAGCTTTTGCTTGGATTGTTTGTACCGTTCAGGGGTGAGAGATATTACCATCATCGATTTTGACCGCTATGATGTGACCAATCAAAATCGTCAAATGCACTCTGAATCCCACGAAGGGGAACTCAAGGTAGAAGCACTCAAGCAACATTACCCTGAAGTGATCGCAATACCGACAAAAATCACCCCGCAGTGGGTAGAAGAGTTTGATTTTGAGCCCTATGATTTGGTACTGGATGCGATCGATGATATGTGGGCAAAAATTGCCCTTATCCAAAAATGCTATCCAAAGCTCATCTGTTCTGTGGGTTCAGCAAAACGTCTCGACCCCACCAAAATCGAAGTGCGCTCAATATGGAAGACCGAAGGGGACCCTTTTGCTTCCAAACTCCGTAACGAACTGCGCAAACGTAAGTTTAAAGCCAAGTTCGACTGTATATGCAGTACTGAACTCCCTCGTATCAAAGAAAAGGGAAGTTTTGTGGCTGTGACAGGGGCATTTGGTTTGGCAATGTGCTCATTGGCATTACGAAGGATTGGACTTTAGCTTTTTGGAAAGAGTTCCAATTGTGCTTTAATCCTATAGCTGTTTGTGTGCAGTCGATTAACAGACTCGAGGCCTGTAGCTGTGTATATGGATGCAACGGTTTCAAAATAGTGAGCATGGTTTTCGATATAGGCAATAAGAGGCTGTTCGATTGATGTGTCAAGATAAAGTTCGTTGATCATTTTACTCATCTCATTTGTAAGGTCTTCGTACTTTGCTTGAGTTTTTTGTGAGGGTTCTTTGATGTAGTCAACTCGAGCTTTATTGAGGTTTTTGAACGTTACTTTTAGCTCATATAAGCCGATTTGATCCAGGGAGACCTGAAAAGCTTTTTCTTGATTTTGTTCAAATTGACTATATGTATGCAGTTTTTGAGAATACAGTGATGCTGTTTGCGTTAATTGATTATTGTCTATCTTATATTGTGAGAGCATTTCCTTTGCGTCATGTGTGTCTATCCCTAATTTTGTATAGGTCATTATTGCGGCATCCAGAGCGTCACTGTAAGAATGAAATGAAGAGATAGATTTTTCATCTCCGTCCCGAATCATTTTACGTACTGAACGCTCTCCAAGGCTAAACAGTTTCACAGGGTCTTCAGTCAAAATTTTTGTTGAAGGAGTTACACTCTTTTGAGTTACGCTGTGACCATAGTTTGACCAAACCAACCCTGCAGTAGCCAATAATCCAACGGGTATAAGTATAAGAAATTTTTTCATCATCTTTCCTGTTTAAATCTTATTTAGATGAGAATATAGTCTGCTTAGATTACAAAAACATTACCAAATAGGCTTTGTTTGTAATGCTTCGGTTATCAACGAATTTTATACTGCTGTTTATGGAACCTTTACACCCTATTTATCATCACTATCTCGATGTATTAGACATCGCTTTTCAGCCTATTGTTGATATTCATTCCGGTGAATTATTTGGAGTCGAAGCGCTTTTGCGTGGTACGGATCAGCTTGGATTTGAGTCAATTGAATCTTTTTTTGATCGTTTATTTGAAGATAACACTCTTTATACATTTGATCTTGCTTTACGTGAAAAGGTGATCAAAAAATTCTGTACGATTCAATCGTATCAGACTATAAAGCTTTTTTATAATCTTGACAATCGCCTATTTGAAATGGAAGATTTTTCAAAAGGCAATACATCCCGTATTTTACATCGGTATGGTTTGGATCATAACAGTATGGTATTTGAACTCTCAGAACACAATGAAATTGGAAATATTGACAATTTTATGAGCCTTATGAGCCACTATCGCCATGAGGGATATTGTGTTGCTATTGATGATTTTGGAATTGGTCAGTCTGGATTTAAAATGCTTTATTATTCGACACCTAATATTATAAAAATAGACCGATTTTTTTTAAGCAATATCGACAGTGATTGGAATGACCCCCGTTTTATAGACACATTAGTTTTCCGCTAACACCTCATTTTTCGTTGATTCCAAAAAGTATCTTACCTCAAATTCGTTTGGAGATAT
>NCIJ01000026.1 GCA_002282015.1 Sulfuricurvum sp. 17-40-25
GTATATCTTGGCATTCACTTCTCCTGCTCGTATTCCATGCCGACCTAAATCGACGAAATTAACGAATTAAAAAGTGTCTACTATTTGGGGGTCATTCCATTCACTTCTCCTGCTCGTATTCCATGCCGACCTAAATCGACGAAATTAACGAATTAAAAAGTGTCTACTATTTGGGGGTCATTCCAGATTGATAGATAAACTATTGATCGTTGATCCGGTTAAAACGACTTCTTGGTAGTAGTCTCGTGTTTCATCTATCATCTCATAAAGAACATCTTGCGGTGTTTTATCCTGATTGGATAGCCCCGAAAGTATGTCAATAAGAGAGTCTTGGCTGAAATTAATCATTAAAACTCCTTGCATGTGCATGGAAAAATAACCAACCAGTCAAAAATGAAAATACGGGTAGGCAGATGCCAACTCGGATTCACAAGCGTGAAGGTTGGCAACGCCGTTTATTAAATTCAATTTCCTTTTCTTTCGAATTGTTTCTTATGCCGTTATTTTAATTCCTAACATAAAACTCCCATCTGCTTGATTGAACCATATAGGACAACAATACTGTTAAGTGGGGAAACGCCGAGTGATCCGTAGAGTTTTTAAGGCTCTTTAGAGACAACAAGGAGATCAAAAGAAAAAGAAAATCCATAGCTGTTAGGGCTAATAGTTTTCGATATTCTAAGAATCTCGTTATTAGCTCTAAACAGCTTTAAATTGTTGCAATAAATACTATAAATTAGTAATTTCCTTTATGTTCATCGATTCGTAGCCATGAATCGACCGTCGGCAAAGAGCCGACCGCTGTATCTTTCAAAACAGAGCGGACTATATCATCATAAAATATTAGCAAATGGTGGCAGTATGAGAAATATGCGAAAGCTCTCATGCATAATCGCTTTGCCCAAATGTCAAAAAGAGACGCCGGAGACGTTATATATCTCTCACCCCTTTCTAATATTGTTATGCCCCCTATTTCATCCACTTTCTCTTATTTAGTCATCCGCGAGAGTGATTACGCACTCTTTGCGGTCTTTTTATCTTCTGTTATTGTTTCGTCTGATGGTTGATTTACTGCTTCCGCTAACTTTTTAGTTTTTGCATCTTGCTGCTCTTTCATCCGAGCTTCGTGAGCTGCTTGTTTTTCGGCTTTTTCTTTTTCTTTTTTATCGGCAATCTCTTTGACCCGTTTTTCATGTGCAATTTTCTTTTCTTTAGCTTCCGCCTCTTTCGTTGCTTTATGCTCATCAGCTTGGCTTGTGCGAAGCGTTGCAATTGCAGCATTTACTAATTCAAGAGATTTTTCGAAGGCCAGTTCTGCGTTACGGTCTTCCTCAATACGTGCTTTCATAGTAATAATTAAAGCGTTTTGGTGACCCAAAGCAAGTTCTGCCCGTTGGCGAAGAGCCACCGAAAGTGGATCCACGCCAGTAGATTTAAGTTTTTTTGTCAGATCTTGAGCTTCATCTCGAGATTCATTTACTCTGCGATACGTGCCATATCCGTGACTGTTGAGAATCCCTACCGCAAATTCTACTTTGTCTTGCGCCCAATTAATGCTTTCTAGGATCGTTTGAGCACTTTCCCATGATAACCGATCGCTGCCCATCTTCAAACGAACATCACGTTCTCCAGATTCAATCTCATCAATTGCATAAGCAAGACGCTTAGAGCCTGAAAGTTCGGTTGTTACAAGTTTTGTATTGATTGGATTCTTGTCGATTAGTTCGACGATTGTTTTTTTCTTGTTTTCTGTACGTTGCTCTTGCGTTAATTGTGGGCCACGATTATTTCGTTGACCTTGGTTATTGCGTAGCTTTTCTGTATTTGTGTCCATGGTGTCCATTCCTTGTCGTTTCATGCTTATGTGTTAAAAACAAATGGAAGATAAGAAGGATGACTAATGTGAAGAGAGGCTATGGATTACTCTACTCGCTTTATAAGACTGTTTGCTAGGCATATATCCGTTGGAGGTAAGAAAAGGAAAATTCAAAAACAACCTACAGTATATGCCCAACAAACAGCCCTATCGCTTTCGATAGTCTCTGAACCTTCCTCTGTTAAACAGAGGCTTGGCTGCGGATTACCCATTAAGGGGCATGACTGAAAGCGAAACACTCTACGGATCAGGCGTACGCTTCGCATTCAATCATGCCCCATATAGTTAGGATTGTTGCTATACCCTGGGCATTATCCCAAGCCATCAAAACATCACTGTCTTGACTTAGCACCTAACTCTTTAGGGCTTCCCCGCAATTGAGGGGGTTTAACGACGACTTCTAAACCTTTCGGTCAATCGTCTTATTTTAACTGGTATTTTTACAATGATCTTGTGTCACTGAAAGATTTACTATCGTTAGCGTAGTTTGCGCGTCTTAATTGAATTAAGTAAATGATAGGTCTTGGTCCATAGGGAAAATATGCCGATATACTACAATATATTTTATTCACTGTCAAGCATTTTTTCTAATTTATTAGAACACTGTGTGTGATATCTTTCAAGAGCATTAATCAATGTTGATCTAGCAATTTCTGCCGTTGTTGTATCTGTAAAATAATAGTATTGGTTATCACCGCAAGCAGTTTTTATAGGCAGAATCCAAAACTCTGCTTCTAGTGTGGGCGAGAGCCCGTACTTAATACAATGGTGTTTCGACATAAAGCATGGCACTTTATATTTAATGCTCCCTACTCCCGAAACATCTCTCAACAGAAGGTCTAGCCCCATGCAACAAAGACGATCATCAATCTGATCATCCATTATTTCATCATTCTTTTAAGCTCAGTGATTATTGCTGGTTCAACAAATCCATGCCCTGTTTCTTTTGATACGGTACTAATGAAATCAGAAAGTCCGCAAATGACAGACCTTCCTTTCTTCATCAACTTGGCCGACTTTTCTATATCTCCTTCTCCCCTAAGGGCACGAAAGAGTCTGTCAGCCTCAATGGTCAGCTCAAGTAAGGCTTTGCTTTCGTATGTATTAGCGAATACTACTTTTGAGCCCTTCAGAGATGCTTTATCAATCTTCTTTTGTTGGTTCTGCTTTGATGGGGGTGATAGATTTATTGGCTTTGTCATCGTCTACACTAAACGCTGGGTTATCGTCAACGAGGTTTCTTTTTGTATTGGTCCGAGCTTTGTCCAGAAGTACGCCCATGGCTTTTTCAATTCGCTCTTCAAGCTCAAAGTAATCCGACAAAGTGATATCTTTTGCATCAAGAGACATCTGCTTCCCGTTTTCATGTACACATTGTGTTGTGCTGATTTCCACCTCAACTCCTGAATCAATTTTGATAGTGGTGGTAGCTTTTTGCACAAACATTCCTTAACAAATTTGTGATATTTTATCATAACCCACCCTTTATCCCATTTCTATACTGTTAAATAACACGACTTAGGCTCAGAATTCTCTAAATTGTTTCAAATTTATCCTGTTTCATGATTTTTACCAAAGGGCACAACTGTAATTTTAGAAATGTGACTGTTTTTTCTATTCATCTCTAACTGCTCATAGCCCATATCCAAATACTCTCCGCTAATTGAGATACAGATAAACTTGTGTTTTGTTTTTGCTTCATCATATAATGAATAAGTTGAATAATATTTTTTCGAAGAAATTGAAGCCTCTGTCGCCATTTTTTGTTCTGCAAGCCTTTCAACGACGTACGCCATATAAGAGTCAATAGGGTCAAACGATTCGGGGATTAGCAATTTAATAATTATTCCTCTTAATGCCTCAGCAGATAAAAGCATCTTAGTTTTGTAGGTGATGCATTCAATTTTGAATGTTTTTGAATTGCGTGTATTTAAACGCGAAAAAATCTCTTCTTTGAACCTTGATTCTATTGAACCAAAATCAAAAGCGACCGGCACAGTATCTGCTTTCTCTCCATACTCTTTTAAAATTTTCTTTTCTCTTGGCTTTTTTAATGCCTTATCGTCTTTAATTGCTGGGGCTTTTGTATGTATCTCAGAAGCTGCTGTTTCGACGGCATCGTCCAATCCAAACTGACTAAAGAGACGCATCTCGGCTTCTTCAACGGAGAATTCGCAACTATTTATTGATGAAAAATCTTGTTCCCTTGCTTCAATCTCTTTTCTTACTTGTTTACTTACGGTTTTCTCATCAGGAATTGACTCCGTCTTTTCTTGTTCTGCATCACCATTTTCGACATTTGTTTCGTCGTCTTCGATTTCTATATGAACTTTTTTTCTGAGTTCTTCCATAACATCAAAAACAACCTCTTTTGGCATTGAGTAAGCAGGCCTGACTTCACTCTCGTTTCTTTTACTTGAGTCCCCAACATCAACAGTTTTATGATACAAGTCGACATAAATCGTCTTATGTCTACTGTGCTCGTTCCACACAGTCATTTCTTCTTTTCTGGCCTCCTTGTCAGCGTTGACAAGGTGAACCCCTATGTGGTCAAGGTCTTTTCGTGCCGTATGATGATTTAAAATCAACTCTCCCATCTCAGATGCATCTTCATAGTCAAAAAACGCGCTGAGAAACATTTTTTGAGAGACGGCAGCGTGGCTGATCTTTTCACGAATAATGTGTGGTTGAGATATCTTAAGATGCTTAATAATTTCAATTTTACCAATATCATGCGCGAGTGCAATAACCAGAGCCTTTCCTATCTTGAATTCCCATCCAATATTTACGTCTCGTTCCCCTTTTTTGATTTCTTCCAGTATTTTTCGAGCGACCCTTAGCGTGTGATCGTAGAGAGAAAATGTTGCATAGATCTCATACGAAGTTCTATCTCCTGCCTGCTCTGATTTAAATCGTATCACTTCAGGATCCTCACCATATGCCTTGGCAACAGATGAAACAGAGCCTTCTTTTTCAAGTATTACAAGCAAATCCCTAATCACAACAAGCTCTTTTAGATTAATAAACCTCAAGTTAGGTTTTATGTATTTATCAAAGAAATCGTAAGATGAATTGATTTCAAAAATAATGGTGGCAAGCACAGCATTACGCACCTCCATCTCTTCATTTACTTCTTCCATAAGCTTCATGCGCATGATCTCTTCTTGCCGCTCGGCAGTTATCCAAATCTTTGATAGCTCATCGAGTGTCACAGTCTTAATGCGGCAGTTTGTTCGCTTCTCCATTTCTGCATATAAATAGTTAATTTTAACAGTGAAACCAATAAGAAATAAAAGCATGACAGCTTCTATATAGGTTCTATAATATTGAAAATATGAGGCCATAAAGTCAAACGAGTTTGCCGCATATCCATATTGAAAATAAGCCACAAAATAAACGCCTACCGTTCCATAGGTCACATACAGGAGCGCTAAAATAAATGCTTCTTTTAAGAAGCCAATATAATGTTTAAATATGGAAAGCCTCCCCTCTTCCCTTCATTGTATTAGGCATTGTAACCTTCAATTCAGGGTTTCCGATTTTTGGAGTCTTTCCTCTGTATTGACCCTCAAAACCAAAATAAAAATATTCTCTTTTTTCCAGCCTAAGAATATGCTCGGGCAGTAGAACATCAACTTCAACTTCTCTATTGGTGATACCGCCATTTAGTGAGAGCATGGGAGAGTGTTTCTTTTTAATACCCCCGTACATGGCAATAAGCCTAGCGGAGCCATAGTCATTAACCCGCATGAAAATCTTAGTAGAGGTATTGTCAAAAAGCTTAACCGCTCTGTCTTCGCCGATCTCAGCAACAATATCCGCCATCGATTGCGTGAGCGCGGTAATCATCACCCCTGCCGAGCGGCCCTTGTTGAATAAGTCTTCGCAGCCACGGTACACTATATTAGAAAACTCATCGCCGTAATAACAAAGGGGTCTGTCGAGCCTTATGCCAGCAGCATCATGTCTTCCTACCATTGATTGAATCATTGAAGTTAATACTCGGGCGATTGTTCCGGCAGTTTTAGACGTAAGCATAGCCCCCGTTTGAACGTACAGTATAACCCCCTTGCCGTTCTCAATGCGATCCATGAAATTATTTTCTTTGGCATTACCTATAATCTTTCCGGTATTTCCAATTGTCATTTCAGTTAACGCGACGCGAAGAGTTGGCGTGAGCTTTGAGAAATGCTCTTTTCCCGATCCGAGTATTGTCGTTCCAAGCAATATTAAATGTCTCGCTTCTACGGTTCCTATGCTTTCCAATGATTTTTTTAAAGTGTTTAGATTGTCATAGTCCACATACTTTGATATCTCCCTAAATGTTAGTGATTCATGGCATCTTAGATATTTTCTTACCAAAAGAAGTGTCTTTATGATGAAAGTGCTCAGCTCAAGAGAAGCCGCATAAAAGAATTCATTTTCAGTGGACACACCAGCCATAACATGATTTATAAGCTCTTCTTCCATGTAATAGTGAGACAGCGGAGCGATAGTAATCGATTTATCGGGAAAGATTGGACTTAAATACATAAGGTCGTCTTCACGCTTTGCCGCATAAGCGGCTTCAACTATTCTTGAATAAAGATCCGCTCCGCCCTTTGGATCAATTACTACCACATTGCGGCCAGCGACAATATCTTCACACAGCGTGGACTCTATCAGCTTCGTTTTTCCGACGCCAGAACTACCAAAAACAAATGTATGATTTCCTCTATTTCCATTCTCCTGCCTGATATCGACAAGCTTGGATCTCTTATGGTCTTCCAGTAAAAAACCTTTGCCTAAAAAAATATCTTCTGTTAAATATTCATCAAAAGTAGACTCTTCTGGGGCTTCCTCTAATAAGAGATTTCCATGCGTTCTTTCTTTGTGCCTCTTTAGGAATCTTCTCTTTGCCCATTCACAAACATAACATCCCACTCTTAAAGCCCTAGATCATCAAGACTTACTTTGCCTAACGCGGTTCTTATCGCATCAATTTCTCCAATAAAAGTATCATAATGCTCATAAGGATGCAAAACTGTATTAATTGCTGCTTCTTTTGAATACCCTGGGCGATAACTTTTGTGTGATAACATCCCGACAAAGCTATCTGCTATATGAATTAGGTATGCGCAATCCATAGAAAGCTTTTGCTCCCTGTGATAGCCTTTTCCATTTGGAAGCTCATGATGCATATACACCAGATAAGCCGCTATATTTAAGTTTCTAGTGCGCATATACTCAAGCGAATACATTGGATGGAGATGGGATATTTTTTTTTCGTCATGGGTTAAAAAATCTTTCTTTCCTATGATATTTGGCAAGCCCAAATATCCAATATTGGCATAATGCGCCGCCAGATAGAATTGAATCTCATTAATGCCCATCGCTCCACCAAGATACGCACTTACCTCGGCGGTAGCTACCATTTTGTCATAGACCTCTCTGTTGAAAATTTTTAGCATTGTTTTTGTATCACTCAACAATTGTGTTTCATAGTCAACGTCAATACTTTGGTTATTGTCTTCTGCCATATCAAGGCCATTTAGCCATTTTATTTCATCGTCTTTAAAAAAATTCATACCATCCCTCTTATTTAATAGTTTTCATAAACTGTCTTGGCATTCTTAGCATCCAGTTCCCGTGAATATCCTCGGTATACAAGTGTTATAAAAGGAAGGATGGCCATAAACAACATTGAATACATAACGCTGTAGGCAACTTTATTTAATGCCGGTGCGGCCGAAAGGTAATAGTATGAGTAAATTTGCATTGGTGTTATGTTGTAACCATTCAAAAGTGTTTTAAAAACAAATACCGACGACTCTGCTATCTTGTATAGTTGCTGAGGATTCGTCATACTAAAGACGTACATGAATTTGAATAGGCCAAACGCAAGAAAGGCTTTAAGGATTAATGCCGATGAGCGGCCAGAAAGAAGGGATACGATTGCATTCTTTGTTAGATTTCCTGAATAATATCTTGACATTGCCGCCAAGAACATAGTCATTGCTCCAATGTGCCCATATGTAAGCGCATACATAGATATTTGTTCATTTGTGCTCAGTGAAAGCCCATAAAAATAAAGCTTATATGACGGGTACAATGCCATAACGAAAGGTATAAGAACAATAAATATAATTCCCTCAGTGAACGCGGATTTTAATCCAATATTGAAGAAGTCTAGAGATTGCTTGATGGTAAAATACTCAGCAGGTAATTCATCTTCAACTTGTTTTTCCAAGGCGTAATATTGTTGTATTTCAGAAACGGCATCTATTACACCTCTTGGCTTTTTGTATCCATTTCCACCGCCCCCACTATCAGTGTTGTTGTTTTTGCTCAAATTTTGGTTTTTCGCTTGCGACCATTGATTTTGGCCCGCCCCACCCTGCTGACCGCCACCATGGGAACTTCTATGATCTTCTCCTTGCCAGTTGCTTCCCTGACCCGTAGCTCCCGCCATAACACTCTCCTATTTATTGTTAGGAAAAAGCTATAAAACCGCCCGATAGATAATATTCTCGCCACCAAATAAGTAGCGCAGTTTTTTAGTCATCTCATCACTTGGTGTAATTCTTGCGTCATGATAAATTCTGACGTAGACTCCGCACTTTCTCTTTACGTTAAATAACACGGCTTCAGTACTAAAATTCTCTTGGATTATAAAATTTGTCAATTCTTCTGCCGTTCTTGATACATTTATACGCAGCTTGCCCTCGCTGATGCTTGCATCTTTAATGTAAAAATCGAGTACTTTTTCATGCTTATATAATCCAATCTCAGCCTCCTTTAGGACTTGTTGGTTGTTTCTACAAAATGCAGAACCATAAGCAGTCTTCACAAAGAAGCCATTGCGTGTCAATCGGACAATCTCCCCCTTGCAGATACCACTTCCATGTTTTTTAAGCTCTAGAATTTTTATTAAGCTCGTCCTTGCGGAGCATTCTTCAAGTTTTTGTTGAAATTTCACAAGAATATTTTTATAGAGGTTTCGATTTTTTGTAATATCAATTATTCTTGCGGCTTCATTTCCAGATGTATAATCTAAACGAAGAAGAGGATTAATATTTTCTTTCACGATAAAGACAATATTGTTGTTTTTATAATATGCCCCTATATCTTCGCCCTTCCTCAGCTCAATCGACTCCGAAGTGGCCTCTCTTAGCAATTCAACAACGTCTTGAGTTTCCAGTGAATAAACGGACGCAATTTCCCCTATTCTTTGTGCCAGCTTCATTATGCAGCTAGGTATAACTTAGTTTTGTTCATTATCAAGCCTACATGCTTGTAAAAAGTTTTTTTTGCACACGTAATATTATGTTTATCGTAGATTTCTTCAATTGAAAAACCATAAATCACCTTATCTACAAAAATACTATATTCCTTTTCAGTCAATATGCTCATAATATCTGTAATCATATCTTTGTACTCACTGCTATTTTCTTCTGAAAATGTATCAAGAGTGATATCAGGATTACACTCGTACGGAGTGTTGTAATGAGATGCGTCATACCGCTTTGTTGTAGAAAAATATGCGTTTCGAAGTTCTGAACGCATATAGTTGTAGCAAAGAGGCACGGTAAGTTTTTTCTTGTGAGCGCTATATGCTTTAAAAATACCGAAAAAACAAGTGGAAGCAATATCTTCTATTTCGACATCACCCCGCAAGCCTTTGCTTGCTTTTACTGTAAGGGTATGTACAAATTTTGCTAATTCCTCTCTGTCGGCTTGTGTGAAATGCCCGATTTCAAGAAAACATTGTTGATCAATCCATAAAGCCATCTTCACTCTTTTACTGGTGTTTTGAAGGCGGAATCTTACCATAGAATATTCATATTATATGTTATCTTATGTTATCTAATATGCTGTTATATCTAGTTGCCATAATAGGGAGTGTTGGTGTTAAATTATGTTTATATATCGCATATAGCTTATATTTAGGCGTTACAGATCAATAGTGCTTATCTTTTTTCAAAACAATATCTTATATGTATTATTCTATCATGATATTAAAAGTTTGGGAAAAAAATTTTAATTTTCATTATTTTATTTCATTATTATCATGATTTTTTTTATCAAAAAATAAAATAACCTTATTTTTTGAGTCGAGCAAGCTAGCGTTTTAGCTTGTTTTTTAGCTCTTCTGCTTTATGAAAAAAACTGACATATTCATCTATTCCAAGGTCCTGCTTTGCTAAGTCTACTAATCTACCGTTCATTAGCGCCTCATGTAGTAAGGTAGAAATAACCGTTGTTAATGAAACTTCATTGTCGATGATAAGTTCTGCAATATTTTTTGATACGCCTTTAAAAATGACGGTTGTTCTTTTTTTATTATCTGTTGGTTCCAAAGCAAATCCTTTTTAATGATTATTTATGAGCATATAATAGACATATTATAAACATATCATATCAGAACTATTTTATATTGGCTCTGATAAACTGCTTCAAAGCTATAGATTACAGGAGTAAAATATGAAAAATATTCATTTAATTGTTGTGGGTACCGCTTCGCTGCTGTTACTTTCAGGATGTTCAACCAAACAACCTGAAATTGCAAAGGCACAAACTGATTGCGTTGTACAAGGAGAGGATGCACCAACTTGGGTTTGCGGTAACGATCAAAAGATCGCCGACAACATGTATTATGGCGTCGGTTCGGCTTCAATGTCAAAAATTGGCTATGGATACACATCGAGGGAGGCTAATGCGGATGCTCGCTCTGTGCTTGCACAGCGCATCGAAACGGAAATTAAAGATAAAATTGAGCATTTTTCCAGATCTACCGGCGTAGCAAGTAATGAGATTGCTGATAAAGTGAGTACTCAAGTATCCAAACAAGTAGCAAAAATCAGTTTGACCGACTCTAAACAAATAAGATCGTGGGAACATCCAAAAAATGGAAGTCTTTTTGTTATGTTATCCGTTGAAAAAAGCAACGTTAATCGCGCTGCCAGACAAGGAGTTTTATCAAGCTTTAAAAACAATGACGCACAATGGCAACAACTACAGAGTAAAGAAGCTTTAGAGGGGTTAGACAAAGAGTTTACGGTAATTGATCCAAAATTAATATAGTCAATTATTGATTTTTTCACTTGAATGTATGATAAATTATCGCCTCTTCCCGAGGCATTCTGACCGACTTATTTTAATATTAAGCATCATCATAAAAACACCATTCTCAAATCTTCCCTAATGGGAATTTTGTTGAACAAATTTATATCTCATACGTCACTGGTCTTTAAATTCTACAAAGAAAGCCCTGTACGTGAATTTGGTTTACCATTTTGCTTGACCGGCACTGCGCCCATTCGATCCTGTATAGTTTTTATTATTTCATCCCCTTTTTCTTTTGAAGAAAGCTCTTCCAGCACTAAAGCATGCACAAAATATGAATTTTTTACTGCTTCCACAATCGCCCTATTTATGATTGATGAAATGTTGCAATTTGCTTCTGAGAAGATTGTTAGCAGCTCCTCTGGAAGTCCTTTTACGCTAATCGTTATACGTTTCACATAAATCCCTTATCTTTTTTTTATTTTGTCATGACATCAGTGTACACGTATGGCATGTAATGTCTCATCTAATTTTTTTATATTACAAACGATCATTCCTAAAGGAATAAATCTACTAAGAAGCTCCTAATGTTTCGCATTCATCTTCATCACAACCATCTTTAGATATTTTCAAAACTAATAGCGATAAATGAAATAAAATCACTAGCGCCATTAACGAAAGTGCTGTCAGTGTCAATTCTTCGCTATACCAATACAGTAAATTTAGTATGTCTGATATGAAATTTCTAAGATTCAAAATATTGTCCATTTTATTCAAACATTAAAAGTGAATAATGCATATTTCACGCCATCACCTTTGCTTTAGCACTTATACGGGTACGCTCTACACTTCGCAAATTTCCTACTGCATTAAAATATTCTGGATTTGTAGGGATCATAAAATGTGGCTGCATTAGGTTTTCATCAAGAAAATGACTTCCTCCTCCCACAAAAATTATAGAATCCAATATCCTGAGTTCACTGTTCCATCTTGAATCTATGTATGACATCAACTCATTTGTATATTTGCTTTTAATTTCTTCAACTGCATTAGCGAGATCATGCTCTACGCCATATAGCTTAATGCTTCCAGTTTCTAGTATTTTCATTGATTCAGGTAGGGAAACTGAACCTACCCCTATATCTACTAAATGTTGTTGAAGTGTCCTTGCCACCGTGAATACGCCCCTATTGTCTGTTCCGAACCTGCTTCCCTCTTGTATTTCACCGTCGATTACAACCAGTGCATCGAGTGTATTTGATCCAATATCAAAAATAGCATAGTTTTCGGGGCGTTCATCAAAGTCATCAATTACATATTTTGCACCCACGGCTTGAGCAACTATTTCTATATTGAAATGGTACATGCGATCGTTTGCTTCAAATGATGTGAGTCTATTTTTAAATGATTCGGCTCTAGATTCGTGTGCAAGGGATAACCCTGTTGCTATTGTGCCAACAGAGTCAGGATCGATTCCGAGTTTTTTAAGCATGTGTAGTAAAAACAAAGGTTGATACTGTTCAAGAATATCATGGTTGGTAATTTCTATTTGGTTTTTTCTTAGCAATGCTGCTTTCCCAACATGCCAATAATTCCCTTCAAATTTTATGGCTCCCACGCTTGCTTCTGCACTCCATGCTACAACACTGTTGTCCTTTTCGTAGTAAATATTCCCATCAATATCAACTGCTGATTTATTGTAGCCATAACCCGGATCATGTCCAATATCTACCATTTTTTATCCTCTTGAATAAAATTTATTTACTACAAGACAAATAACACGGCTAAGACATAAAATTCTCAAATACAGTTGGCAATAGTAAGCAGGTAATTTATCATGTATAAAAAATGAAAATTGCAGTGTTTTTATTTATTATAAATTTTATTAAAGATTTATAGAGAA
>NCIJ01000027.1 GCA_002282015.1 Sulfuricurvum sp. 17-40-25
TATTGCCCAAGTTCACAAAGTTCTTCGATTACCTCTTGATGGAATTCACTTAAAGAATACATAATAGTCCCCTACTCTATAAATCCAAATGCGATGTTGTAATATGGTACTCTTTGTATTGATTACTGCGAATACCAAACAGTTTTTCAACTAAGCGTTTTATCATAATATTTCTCCAGCAAAGCGTGTTCCTACATTAGTACCCAATTTAATATTTATTGAGACTGCTTACATTTTTTTATAGGTGTTAATCAATATTTAGTTCAAGTTAGTCGTTATAAACTACTACTGATTTTTATACTATTAAATTAGGTACTGCACTCTTTTGGTTTGATATAAAGTTTCTACTTTATTTTATGTTGAATGCAAGCTCTAAAAAAGCTTGCATGTCTACAGCTTCTATTTGAATATCTATTAATATTCTATAGTATTCTACAAAACGCTATTAAATTGGATACTAATTACACTTAGATTGGGTACTAAGTGCTATTAAATTAGGTTACGACTACTATTAAATTGACTACCAATTACTATTAAATTAGGTCCCCTCTCATTGATAGTATCCCTTGTACATCGTATATTAATAGTATTCGTATCTTTAAGATGACATTTAATGCCGTGCACACAGTTGAGAAAGCATTTAAAAGGGATAAATACTTTTTTAGAAATAACATAATGAAACATGCATAATTATGAGTATTAGAATTGTGGGTACAATTACTTAAAAAAGTTTAGCCGGCTAAACTTTTTACTAACATACACTAGTTTAAAGTACCCAATTTAATAGTAAGTTCTCTGTATTCATACTATTAAATTAGATACTATCTTGGTTTTGCATGTAGAAAAAAACCTATTAAATTGGGTACTAATTGGAGAGTTTTTTCTTATTATTAGGAACTGTATGCGTAATAGTGTCAAGTTTTGAATACGAAAACATCAAAGATTTTTTATCTACTTCAATACCAAAGTTTTTGAAATCATCTAAATGATCTCTTACTTTTTTACGTGCTTTTTTTAGAGTTGTTGGATTACAAGGGTAGCCAATAGCCTCTAGGAGGGGTTCAAAGCCGATCTTTACATTATTGGCATGTGTAAAGAAGAAGCGAATAATAGCTTGTACAGCTGGATCTTCAACAGCCATTAGGCGTTTTAACTCCTCTTTGTAGTTAACAGTTACCTGTGACTGAAAGAAGTTCATATAGCCTTCTGTAAAAACGATAACAAAAGAGTCTTTTTTAGCTGAATAGCCACCGCTGTCAGTGATATTGAAATCATATTCGTTTGCTGAGCCATCTTTAAATTCAATATTTGTCGTTTTAATCTCATCTAGCTTTTTTTTAAGCCATGTATTGTTCGTACTAGATTTTAAACCAAGAAATTTTTGAATCTCGTATCCCGAAAAGAATAGGGCGATATTACCTGCTTTCGTGGTTTCAGAGTAGGTTGCCGTGGCAAAAATAGCATCTATGATATTACGATGAACTTGAGTCAGGATATTACCTTTGATTTTTACTTCCCCCCATGAAGTATGAATCTTTCTTACACGCCCAGCAGTTACAAAGTCTTTATGTGTGATAGAAGATGCCGTTATTTGCGATATCGGAGCAAAAATACCTACACGAAGCTCAGTTACCGTTGCATTATTGTTTTTAAACGTATCAAAGAGAGTAGGGTGTTTATTGGTAGTTAATTGCTGCTTTTTCATGAGATTCCTAACTCGTCATCAATTGAGATATACTCAATCACTTTAGGTTTTTTAACTATCGTTTCAGATGGGAAAATAACAACTTCCTTTTTGTATCCGCCAAAGTATTTACTTGCTCTATAATTATCTTTTGTTAGTGAAACAATGCGTTTTGTTGAGTTTGTTTCATTGCCGTCGGAGTCTTTAATTTTATCAACTTCATAAACAGCTCTTGATGCGTCTACAAGGGCACTTGCTCCACGACTTTGAGTGGTATTTTTAGTACTGTGATGTATGAAAATAATGATTTTATCTTCTTCTGCTGCCCACTGAGTAAATAACTGCATAAATTGACGTGCATGTGAGTTATTATTTTCATCTCCTCCATAAAAGGCAATGAGAGGATCCAAAACAATAAATTTTGTGTCTTTGAGCTTGATCTTCATTTTGTGAAGAAGAGGATTTGATGTTATGGAGCGATTTTCTTCATGGATCGCATGAAAAGTTGGATCAGCTGAAATAAAGAGTCGATTATGGGTGTTTATCCCTTGTGTATAAACTTTATTTGAGATTTCATTTATACGTTCCTTGGCAATTCCTATGGCATCCTCTGAGAGCCATAGAAAAGCCTTCTCAGCAGGATTTTCGACTAAATAGCGCATTGCAAGCTGAATGATTAAAAATGTTTTTCCAGTTCCTCCACCTGCGCTGAAAATAGTCACAGTTTTTTTTGGAATCGGGATAAAATCTTTACAGACGAATTCAGGCTCTTTAGCCTCCAGTACTGAGGCTTGATGCATCGTAAACAGCTCTAATGAATTGTTTGATGCGATCTTCAGACCAAAAGAGAGCAGGGCAGCTTCTAATTCATTTGCGGACTTTCCGGTATCAATCCCTTCTTGAACATTGATAAGGGCTGTTCGAATATCTCTAATTTTTTTGATTTCTCGAAGTCTGTTGATAAAGTGTGAAGGTGATGCCGATGGGGTGAAAACGAGTATCTTTGCTAGTGTATTTTCTGTATCGTCAGGATTTACCCGCATTTTTGAAACAAGATAATCTCTGATCGTTATCTCATCACGAGCAATATTTTGTTGGTCAAGAGCTGTAATAGCCTGAAATACCTGTTTATGGAATGCGTGTACAAAGAGTTCTGGCTCAATTTGAAGTGTGGTGATGGATGGATCGTATATGAGGGTGCAAAGAAGTGAAGCTTCAATATTAAAATCGTAAGTAGCTTCAATTTTCATGCTAAACACCCAAAAAGTTTAGCCGGCTAAACTTTTTAATCATTTTTAAGTTGCTCCAGTAACGATTCAAGCATTTGTATAGCATTGGATCGGTCTTCAAGCTTGTTTATGTCAAGTTTGATTTGGATTTTACTTTTATCTTTGCTTTGTTTTAATTCAAAACCAGAAAAGTCTTTTTTAGGATGTTTAGAGTTATTTGGTTTTTTATCATTGATTTGTTTGACAAAAGATCGGATTTCATCACGATTCATGGATTTATGGGCAATTTGCTTGTAAATATCAAGCTGTTTCCCAGATTTTATACTTGTCAGTTCATAAAGGAATGACGCATTAACGTCAATATTATTGGTCTTTAAAAAATCAATAAGTTCTTGATCTAATTCAGAGATTTTTACCAACTGGGATACATATCCTTTTGATTTCCCTAGTTTTTCTGCAATGGCAACTTGTTTCATTCCTATATCAATCATGCTTTTAATAGCAAATGCTTCTTCTAGAGAAGTTAAATTCTCTCGTTGAAGGTTTTCAATTAAAGCATTTAGGCGTAGGTGCTCGTCATCCATATTAATAATTATTGCATCAATTGTGTCACGATTAAGGGCACGGTAGGCATGTGTACGTCGATGCCCTGCAACAATATAGAATTGATTTGGATTTTGTAAAAAAGGCGTAACTACAATTGGTTGTAACAGCCCGCTTTGTTCAATAGAATTGGCAAGTTCTTGAATATGATCTTCATTAATACTGAGTCTTGGTTGATATGGATTGTCTATAAGAGCACCCAATTTAATAGCAACAAGTTTAGCATCCTTTACGTCACCAAAAACAAGACCAATCGCTTCATCAGAGTTGATTTGTTTGTTCCCTAATGTTTTTTTACCTTCAATTTTTTTTGTAAAACCGGCCATTATTTACTCAACTTTTCTTTAATTCGATCTTTTTTAATCTCAATATCAATTTTTAACGCAATATTGAAGTATGCCAAAGAAGCATCTCCTTTTGCATCATAATCGGTGATAAGAACATTTAAAGCTTGAGTTTCTGGGATTTTAGTAGTTTTTGGGATGATATCATCAATAAAAAGTGGGATAGTGTGTTCTTCCGAAAAAGATTCAAGTTCTGAAACAAAATGACGTGATACATTTGTGGCCATTTCAGCTTTACTGATTACGATACCAAGAATACGCATTTCTCTAGGATTTGCTAGAACAGAATTTTGTCTTTTTACTGAATTGATAAGATTCATGGTTTGTTCAACCCCTAAAATACTAAAGGCTTCAGCAAGGGTTACAACGAGTACATAATCAGATGCAGTAAGTGATGAGATTACTGAAAAGCCTAAAGTTGGAGGTGTGTCTATAATGATGTAGTCGTATTTTTCTGCAATTTCATTGAGTAATTCTTTTAAAATTACTTCTTTAAATGAAGAGCTTTCCAAATCTGGCATAATTGAATTGAGAGAAAGGTCGCAAGGGATTGCGTCAAAACCGAATCTGGAAGATCTTATAACTTCGGTAAATAGGGTTTCTCCAACAGTTCCAGAGTTTTTCTTTTCAACAAGAAGGTCTTTGATTGTTTTAGGGTAGGGGAGGGTGATTCCTTCTTCATTTGAATGTGGTTCAAGAACCGATTGAGTGCTATTTCCTTGAGGGTCCATATCGACTAACAAGACTTTATTTCCAAATTTTTGGAGCATAGCTGCAATAGTATAAGCAGTTGTTGTTTTTGAACAACCACCTTTGTGATTTACAAATGAAATAACTTTAGCATGGGTTTTCATTGATTCAAGAGTTTTCTTGTGCTCTTGAGAAAATTCATAATGTTCTATAGCAATATCAGTAGAAAGAAAGCCTTTGCCGGCAAATAAAGCCTGTATTTCTCCGTTATTGATCTTTCTGCGCACTGTAGTAGCGTCAACTCCAACTTTTTCCGCTAATTGCTTAACTGTAATTTCTTTTGGCACTTTTGTAGTCTCTTTCATGAATAATATGCTCGTTCAGGAGTGATTATAGCCTTTTGAGGGCATCAATGCAAGAGATATAGCAAAATGTATTCCAAATATCACTTACCAACACTTTGAATGTGTGTATTTTACTACTTGTGTGCATGAAAGAAGTGGTAATGAAGTATTTCGTATTGAACACTTATCGAAGACAGTTAATGCAGATATGAACGATGTGTACGGCTAAAAGTAAAAAGTGATATTGATAGACGGGATTATTTTCCCGCCACCTTCTCTTTAAGCGTTGCGCCCGCTGCAAATTTAGCAACGGTAGTCGCTGGTTTACTATAAGTTTTGTCAGTACCAGGAACTTTTCCCTCTTTAGCTGCTTGAGTGGCAGTTTTGAATGTCCCAAATCCAACTAATTGAATATCTTCTTTGTTTGATAATGCTTCGGTGATTGCATTTGTTACCGCAGTAATAGCTGCATCGGCTGCTGTCTTAGTAGAGTAATCTCCACATTTTTGAACCAGGTCTACGAATTGTGCTTTGTTCATTGTTGTCCTTTGTTTATTAACTATGAATTGATTATACCATTAAGCCCGTAAAATAGGGGTATTCATGACATTATGAAATATATTTCATGTCAAATAGACACTAATATACTTAGATTTACATAGTTGAACTACAATAGCAGATGTATAGTAGAGAAAAGACTGTAGGACATTTATGATCATTCACTTAGATTTAGATTGTTATTTTGTGTCAGCTGAACGAACGCGTAGTCCTTATTTAAAGGGTAAGCCCGTTGTTGTTTGCAAGGGTACAGACCGTACTATCTTTTCCAAAGAAGATCATAAGAGTGTTATGACTGAGCGCACAGGGGGATTTAACTCCTTATTTCAGCATGAACGCCAATTCAAAGAGTTTGATACCTCTTCATGGAAAAATGAATTTATAGACGAGCAGGGCAGGGTGAGCGGTATCGTCATCGCCAGGAGTTACGAGTGCAAGCCCTACGGCATAAAAACAGGAACAACCCTCGGTGATGCGTTAAAAATGTGTCCGGATCTTGTGGTAGTACATGGGGATCATCTCTTCTATCAACTTTTATCAGGAGAGCTGCGCGAATTTCTTCAAACTAAAATCCCCATATTAGAGCAATACAGTATTGACGAGTTTTGGGGAGATTTGAGTGGATGGGTGGAGGATGAAGATATACACTCATTTATTGCGACATTGCAAACAGAGATATTGGAAAAGTTTGATCTGCCTATGTCCATTGGCGCATCCTCAGCCAAATGGATCGCTAAACTGGCTACCGATTATAATAAGCCCTACGGAATTACCATCGTACCAAAAGAGGAAATAATCAACTTCGTTTCACCTATGAATATTGATGTTTTTCCAGGTATTGGCAAAGCATTATCAAAACGTCTTGGTAGTTATAAGATAAAAACGTTAGGAGAGGTGCTAGATTCGGCTCATATGCTTCTTTCTTGGGGCAGGATAGGTCAAGACTTGATCAGAAGAATAAATGGCACAGACAACGAACAGGTGAATGCACACCATGATCGTAAATCAATCGGCATATCGCGAAACTTTACAGCAACCATGGACAGAAATGAGATAAAGCGTCGTGTAATCATCCTCTCACGCCATTTATCCCATACCATTCTCAAACTAGAGGTTAATCCAACCACCTATCATTTTACCCTCAAATACAATGGGGGAGCCTCTTCAAGTATTTCCACCACCATTGACAGAGCATTCAGTGAAACACTGATGCGTAATATTGCCGTTGAGACCATAAGTAAAATAGACACTATGCTTCACCTAGGCATACACAGTATCTCAATCTCGGCCTCCAATTTTACTTCCATCGACCATAAACCAAAAACGTTTTCCCTGTTCGACAGAGAGGATGATGAAAAGTCGCGAGTATTAGGTGAACAGATCACAAAGCTGCGGGATAAGTATGGGGTGGATATTTTAAGATGTGCGATAGAGAAGGGATAGGGGGCTATTTCATCCCTTTTTTGATGCTGTTTATTACCGTGTTAGGTACTCCTAACTCTTTTGCCATCATCTCATATTTCTGTAAAACGCTCAACTGACGTTCAATGATTTCATCGGCCTTATTGATACCATATCGCTGGGACATAATTATCAAATCATCAAGAGAAACCCCTTTTGTCTTATAGTTAATAGCCATCTGATGACCGTTACCGAACGTTGGTGAAAGATCGTATGCAGGGGAAAGTGACCATTCTCCACGCTTGTCCATAATAAAAGCATGGTTTTTGGCATGATCATCCTGGTTTCCGGATAGAACATTGAATACCATACGCGAATAGGCTTCTTCTAATTGAGAAACGTCATTGGTTAGTCGCATCGTTATTCTAAAAAATAGATCATAATTCATTGTGTCTCTGTCTCTAAAATCAATATGTGCAACACCAGCCAGTGAGCTCACATGAAACGGTTTATCATTGCCATTGCGATCAAAACGTTTTACGGCGAGGTGAGTATAGTCACCATCCGTAATTAGGTCCGCTTCACACACGTTAATTCCGCACTCTTTTGCCATTTTCAAATAGAGATATTCATTCACACAATGATATTCATGCACTTTATCTTTACTTGTTCCATCAAACTTTACAATCCATGGCTCATACTCTTGTGGCATTACTGCTGCACCTGAAATCATTTTATTGTCTTTTCGGTTCCATCCCAGTGTTGCCTTTGCTTTGACTCCGTTGAGCGAATCTGAGGAGTATTGAAACACATCAGTAAGTACATCAATAGCGCTACCGGAGACAACTTTTCTGGCCTGATCAACAAGCTGGGCTATTTCAAGTGAGCGCTGGGTTTCAATGGTTAATTTTTCGGGAGGATCAAATTCAAGAGCACCTTGTCCCCTATGCCCAATATAAAGGAGCTTCTGAATAGGGGATATTTCATACGGAGGTATGCCGAATTGATCTATAAAATGTTTTTCCATAATTCTGGCGCCGTAATTATCTGGGAGAGAATCAGATAAAAAGCCAGGTAAGCCTGAAAACTGAATGAGTGACGTTGTTTCATAAGGCTCACTCACAACCGGAAGATGTATTGGGGAAGGTTCCAGGCCACGTGAGAGAAAATTTTTGCTGTATTGAAAAAAAGTTTTACGATTATTCATTTGGACAACGGTCCCGATCTTTTCACCCCATAGATGAATATTACAATGATGCTGCCCCATTATCTTCGGACTCGCTTTCGTGGTTTCTTTTGGTCAGAAATCAACTGCTCTATGTCTATCACCGGAAGAGGAGGGAATAGGGCGGAGAGAGTTTCAATAGCACCTAAAGCTCTCGAGATCTTAAGCAGGTTTGCAAAGGAAATTAATCCTGTTTTTTCAAATGCGCTTATTGTAGGGAGTGATAGACCGCTTTTTTTTGCGAGATCGGATTGTCTGAGATTTTTTTGCAGACGAAGTGCTTTAGCTTTTGCACAGAGGATCGACAAAATCTCTTCATCTGTCATTAATGATAAGTTATCCATGTTTTATATCCATAAAAAGCATTTAAGATAAAGTATTATAGCGTTTAAATATTAAGTGTAATGATAATAAGGGAATATTTATCCCCGTATATCTATCGTTTGTCCAAGTCCTATAGAGGATGAAGAGCTGAAAGAATCTGTAGTAGAAGATTGTTGTGTGTTATCTAAAAATTTAGCGAATCTTTGATCCTGCGTTTCCATCGCCTTTTTCATAGCGTAGATTTCAGAGCTCATGCCTAAATTTAAATCGATTGAATCCATTCCAAGTACCCTTTATAATTTTAAGCCACGGGTATATCGGCAGAAAGCTGACATGCTAAAATAGGCTAGGGCGGATCAAACAAATTAGTGGCAAGATGGCTGTAAATCCTAAAACAGTAAAACTCCTCCAATGAGCATAGCAGAAACAATTGGATGCATTTTCTAAAGAAGTTAACTAGTTTTTTTTCTAAAAGCTTCAAATTTTTGATGAACGTCATTTTCAAATTCGGCAAGATTAGTAATTTGCTTATTGGCTTCTTCTATCACTTTGCTTTGTAAATCATCTATTTTAGCCATACCTCTACGTATTAGTATAGAACGGTTTTCTGCTTTTAATAATGGGTGTATAGGTTTAGTCATTATTTTTTTACAATTCGTTTCAATGTATCGATCAACGTCGAACGCTTTACTTCAAATGTTCTGCAGACAGCTGCTTTTGACATTCCATTGTTTAAGGCCTCTAATATTACTTCCATTTTTTCTTTTGCAATCGCTCGTGGTCGTCCGCCGATACGTCCTCGTTTTCTAGCAGCAGCGAGTCCGGCATTAACACGCTCTCTAATTAGGGAACGTTCAAACTGTGCCAGTGCACCAAATACATGAAATAACAATTCACCAGATGGAATGGAAGTATCCATACCTTCAGTGAGTGATTTAAATCCAACGTCTTTAGATTTAAGTTCACTGACGATTTCAATGAGATGTTGAAGCGAGCGTCCAAGACGATCTAATTTCCAAACAACGAGGGTATCACCGGATTTTACATATTCGAGTGCTTGTGCTAAACCAACACGATCATCCTTAGCCCCTGATGCTTTGTCTTCAAAGATATTTCGCTCATCGATCCCAGCACTAATTAGTGCATCTCGTTGAAGATCAGTACTTTGACGATCACTGTCGGTTGATACTCGCATATATCCTATTAACATGACGAAAAACCTCAAATCTTAGTATTCGACTATTATAACAAAGCGATAGAGTTTTTCGTATAGATAATTGCAAATTTTTGTCTTTCAATAGCAGGGCAGGGTGGAATGTGTGGAAAAGATTATGTTTGCGTCTGATATTAACGCTATTAACATTAGGTTAAAACAAATAGTGTTCTAAAGTTGTATACTGTTTTCATAAAAAGAGAAGGAAAGTAGTATGAAAACAAAAATTCTTTGTGCTGTGTATATGGGTGTATTGGCAATGAGCCCAATGCTATGGGCTATAGATGCAGGACCTTTAAACCCTAGTAATACGGTTATGCCAGAACAAACGATTCATGCCAGCGGAACAGTGAAATCTATTGCTGATAACCATGAAAGTGTCCGTATCTTTCATAACCCTATCCCGGAACTGCGATGGTCATCAATGACAATGCCGTTTAATGCAAGTAATCATGCACTGATTGATCCTTTGAATGTGGGAGATAAGGTTGATTTTGAATTTATCCAAAAAGATGGAAAAAACATTATTGTTCGGATAAAAAAACAATAAATTGCACGGATTTTTGAACTTTTTTTGCTTACCCTGCTTAAAAATGATGAAATTAATGATTATATAGCAGGATTACAGAGTCAGCACCTAAATTTTTTGCCATTCCACAGAGAGGTGGACTCCCCCCATTTTCCAAGTTACTTTGTAATTAAAATATTAGATATCATTCTAATATGCAATACAATAAGGAAAATATAATGAAAAACATAAAACGAAGTCTGTTAATAGGTCTGCTTGTTATTACATCTACAGTTCTGAGCGCAGAGTCAGAATCAACAAAAGTTGAATATTTAGGTCTCTTCAGTATGGAGGAGAAAAATTATGTTGTCGGCAAGGGAAAGAAGTCTATTGAAATTAAAAGGACAATGACATCTTGTGGGAAAAACAAGGGTTGGTTCCAACCCTTTGTCCCAGCTAAAGGAATAACTCCTGTAACTGAGACAGAAATGCTTCATGCGCTAAATGACAAGGATGCCATTATCGTGGATATGCGTACTGAAGATTACTTTTTAAAAGAGACTATACCTACAGCCGTCAATATTCCATATACAGAGATGGGACTTCGTTTAAAAGATGTTGGGTGTAAAGAGGATGGCAATAAGTGGGACTGTTCCAAAGCATCTAAGGTATATGGTTTTTGTAATGGTCCTGTCTGCCCCCAATCTCCAATAGCTATGCGCGAAATGATTAGAAACGGCTTTCCTGCAGAAAAGATTTACTATTACCGTGGAGGTATGCTTGACTGGGATGCACTTGGTTTGACTACCGTTAAAGGTGAATTTTAAAAATATAAGATTTAAAAATAAAGATGCACATTTTATGCTAAACCCTTTAAACAATGTTATAAAAGTTTATCAAAAAAACTTTACAGAATTTGAGTTTAGCATTGGTTTTTTACGGTCCGGGACTTCAGTATGCGATGAAGGATTTTAAAGGTACAGCTTATAAAGAAATGCCTTACTTTACACATGGCGGTCCCATCAACAAATATCATGAGTATACCAATCACTAAAACCGATAGTTTGGTGTAAGCACCTGCAAGATGATTTGTGGATGATTTTGCCAAACCATCCAGGTTTGTCATACCGCCAAAACTGCCACCCATGTTGGATACCAAGATGGATAATAAGGAATTGTTTGAATTCGATGGACGTTGTAGTGGATCGATTTTTTCAATTGCCGCATTACTCATCACCTGTTCAATCAGATCAACCACTGCGAGTATCAAGGAGAAGAAAATCGCATAGATCAATAAAAATGCCAAATACAACAAACGCTTTAGATGGAGGTATATTTTCGCAGCTCAAAAAACGCATAAAATTACATCAGGGATTGGCTAAAAAAAGGAAGGTAAAATTGATAGGTGAATTTTTGATCAATATAATAAAAAACGATAATTCATGCACTCGTTTTTTTCATTACGCCTTTTTCGTCGATTAAATTATAATTTTTTTTACATATACAAGTTATAAATTCAGAATTTAACTTCTCATGATTTTCTCACGTTGAATCCATACAATGCCATCATTAGATTTTAATTCTGAGGTTTGAATATGAAAAAAGCATCTTTCTTCTCACTGCTTATCCTTTCCATATCGCTCTATGGAGCCATGGGCTCATCGGTTACAGTTCCATTGCGTGAGCATAACAAATATACATTTGGACACCCTAGAAATCAAGCAGTTCATCTAATGGAAAAACGGCAATACTATAAATCAATTGCGCCCATGAAAGAGGAAGATATTCGTAATCATCTAAAATCTAAAGGCTATGAAGTTCGTGGTATCCAACTGCGTGATATCGTTTCTGAACTGGTTTATGAGGTATATGTGACCGATAGCACAGCAACAAAATTAAAACTCTATGTTGATCCCGCCAACGGATCGATTCTAAGAATGGAACCAATACAATGAAAATCACATGGGCGTATAGCGCTATCTTAATTCCATTTTTGGGGTATGCGGTCAGTTTTAACGATATTTGTGAACGGGCTTATACTGTTTCGGGAGAAGTGATTCAATCCAATGGTCGTATTAATGCTATCGGTTTCGAAAAAGCCTCAGCAATGGCTTCTGAACCTCTGAGTATTGAAACATCCGCCAAAAAAGTAAAAGGAAATGGTTCTATAAATAGTATTAACAGCGGTACAGAGTATGGGGTTATGGTGGATTATGCGTTTAAAAATCCATCCTTGCGT
>NCIJ01000007.1 GCA_002282015.1 Sulfuricurvum sp. 17-40-25
GTATTGTGTTGACATTAAAGTCAACGTTTTGAGATTGTCTCAAACCGTTTGACCTACTTAGTTTTCAATGATCGCAAACTCAAACTCGTACCTTAACTCTAGGTCTTCATCGTTTGTGGACGGGAATTATAGGGGAAAAGCTCCTTAATGTCAATAGTATTTGGAAAGAATTAACTTTATCATGGATAAGTAACCGACACATATCCTGTTTCTGGGCGAATTGTTATCGTTGCATTACCATCAACATGGCTTAGTGTAATATTACAATCGTTTTGAAGTAATCCAGAATAAGGTGGGGTCACTCCTGTAGAAATAGAATTGACATATGGACGACCTGTATTATCAAAGAAAAACTCAATCCATCCAGCATCGCAAGTTGAAACAATATTTGTTATGCCATAAGTATCAGTTAGGTTCATTCTCTTATTATTTCTTGCATCAGTAGGAGAATTGCCAACATATAAATATTTTTTTGTTAAAGGGTCGATTGCAGGTTCAGTGTGGGTAGTTGTATCTATATTATTTTCCTTATCTGTATCATGAAATACCGCATAATAATATGTATCAGGTGTTCCAGATTCATAAAATCGAATTCGCCAAAATCTTTCATACCATGTTGAATCCGTAGGATCATATTTATCATCCACCATTGCTAGATGTTGTGTATAACGGATATGACTAGCAACTTGTTCTGCAGCGTCTTGCAATGGGTGACCCCTAAAGTTTGGCATGGCCAATACCGCCAATATTCCTATAACTATCAATACAAAAACAAGTTCCAATAATGTAAAAGCCAAACGTTTCATAAAAATCACCTATATAAAAGTCAATTAACAGTGATTATAACAAAAGAATGAAAAAAGAAGAGAAAGAATATAAGGGATAGGTTTCACCCGCGAGTGCGGGAGAAAGTTAAATTTCGTCTGCGTATTCTACGTTGTAAAGAATATCGTCAGTTGGATGACGGTACATAGGCATTCCAAGACGTTTTTCGTCCAAGATATGTCCGATGAAACCGATTGAACGACCCACTACAAAGAATGCATTTAAGGCACCTGCATCAATGAAGCCATCAATATCTTCCTCTGAATAACCAAGAGCACGCCACATATCAACCATCAAGATACCAATAGTACCATCAACGTTCAAGATAAGGTTGTCTTTTTTAGACGTTGTCAACTTCTCTACTTCAAGAGCAAAATCAAGCAACGGTGTACTTGGGAAAAATTCAGCAGCATATTTTTTCAAGCCAGATACACGGAGATCAGGATTACGAACTGATTTGATACGGTGACCGATACCAGAAATCGTTTTTCCTTCTTTTTTCATGTAATCAATAAACTCAGCCGGGCTCATACCACGGTCATTTGCGTATTTGAAATATTTTGCTGCATCATCGATTGCTCCACCGAAACGTGGTCCGATAGTCAAAAGACCTGTTACTAATGAACTGATAACATCTTTTCCTGCACGAGCTGTTACTTTTGCATTATGCGCACCTGATACAGCTGGACCGTGATCTGCAACTGTCTTGATAACCGTCTCAAGATAATCAGTAGCCCATTTTGGATAACGTTTTTTGAACCAAAGTAATGAGATAACATCACCGATTCCAAAACCTGTTTCTGGAGTAGCTACAGAGCTGATTGGGTGACCAGCATAGGTTGCTTCATCACCACGGTCATCAGAAATCGTACAAATGAACTCTTTTTTACGACGTACTTTTGGTACTGTACGTAATTCTGGCTCAACGATTTCAGTAATGACCCCCTCTTTTGTGAGTTTTGCGTATACATCCGCAATTGTTTTTGGAAGATCATTGAAACTTGCTGGTACGAACATACCGGCTTCTGCCATAGCAGTGTTTTTGTACGCTGCTGTTTCTGCATCTGCATTTGCACTAGCACCTGCGTGACCGAATTGTACGCCTGAACTAAAGTGCTTAGCGATTGTACCGATACACCATGCAATAATCGGTTTTTTGATCAAACCTGATTTTACTGCTTCGATGACTTTGTACTCTTCAGTACCCCCTACTTCACCAAGAAGAACCATGTATTTAACTTCAGGGTTACTTTCCATACGAAGAAGGTTATCAATAAATACTGAACCTACGAAACGGTCTCCACCGATTGCAACACCCTCTGCAATACCATCCGCATTGATAGAGATGATGTTTGAAAGCTCATTAAACAAACCGCCTGAACGTGTTACAAGACCACATGAACCTGCACGGTGTAATTTAGAATTGATAATGTTTTCGATTGTTCCGCCAACGTTTGCGATTTTAAATGCGCCTGGTGCGATACCACCAACCGTTGCTGGTCCGATAACGATAACACCAGCATCACGAGCCGCTTGGTTCATTTTACGAGCTAGTCGCTCTGGAATACCTTCTGCAGTTACCATTACTGATTTAAACTGACCTTTAATAGCGATTGCTTCCATAGTAACATCGTATGCTGTACGAAAAGAAGCAAAGTTCAAAAGAACGTCTGCATGAGGAAATGCTGCTGCTGCTTCTGCAGTATTACGGTAAACTGGTACCATAATCTCATCTGGACCATAGAAAAATTTCTCGAATTTATTACCAGATGTTGGTGCTACGATAGCAGCAACAGAAGGTTTTGTACGGTTGATAACATAGTCATAGTCCAACATACGCTGAATAGCACTTGCATTGTTGTTCCAGAAAATTGCTTGTGTGTCTTTGGTAAATAAAGCGCCCATATTTTCTCCTTATTTCTCTAAAGCCATACGAACGATGTCAGTGACATGCGTTTCTGGCCCATAAACTTCGATATAAAGACCTAGACGATCTGCTGCCTCTTTGATATCTTTAAGACCTTTTTCATAGTTCGGTCCGCCACGACGTACATAAATACGTGTATTGTGTGATTTAAGACGATCTGCATAAATCTCAAACGCTTGAATAATACCGGTAAAGGTTTTAGCAACGTCCGTAAAGTTTGCAATTGCTCCACCAATGATCAAAATTTTGTCTTGACCTTTTGGATCTTTGTGTCGTGTCATCAAATCAAAAACTGTTTCAGCATAGAATTGAGTTTCACCTGTAGTTGGTCCGCCTGAGTACTCACCGTAGTTAGCAAGATCAGCAACGTTTCCAGACAAGTCTGCAATCGTGTCAGCGTATACAACCGATGCTCCACCACCCGCAACCATAGTCCAAATACGGCCCATTGGATTAAGAATAGTCAATTTTAATGAAGCACCTGATTTTGAGTCTGCTAATGCAATCGCTTTTTCTTCTGGAGATTGATCTTCCATACCAAATGCCGTTGGAAAATCAGCACCACACCATGCATCACCCATCATAAAGCCTGCTGTATCGTCAAGACGAGCAACAAGGTCAAGAATATGCATATCATTTTCAACCATAACGATTGGATTGATCTCTAGGTAAGCAAAGTTTTGATCACGATAAAATTTATAAAATTGCTCTGCAAATGCGATGAAACGCTCTTTGTTTACTTCTGGAATTCCAGCAGGAACATTCGCCCGGATTAAATGCTCGATATTTGCATCATCCATTGTGATTGGGATGGTTACTTCATTAACCTTTTCTTCCCAACCTTCTTCAACTTCCATACCGCCCTCAGCTGATAGATATAGAACATCGTCTTCACCAACTGTTGTTGCGGAGATGTAATACTCTTGATCTTGAGTGTGTGGAGTAAATGGCTCAACGATAAAATGAGTCAAAGTCCCTTTTTGTCCTGTAAGAAGAATAGTCTCATGAGCGATTTTTTCATCAATCCATTTCGCAGCTTCTTCAAGCGTCACATCACCTGGTTTAGTAGTTTTGAATAAAACAAGATCGTTTTTACCACGTTTACCAAACAGCATGTCTGGTTTTGCAACTAATGCTTCTTGCTTCAACCATTCAAATCCATGCTCTTGTGCTTTTGCACGTAGGTCATCACCATTTGTAACTAATACCGACTTAAAACCGTAGCGGAAACCGCTGAAGTAGTTTTCCCAATGCTTTGAGAAAATTGCTTTACCATCGTATTCACGAATCGCTCTTTGAGCCATTGCAACTCCTTCGAAAAATCTTTTGGCGGTAATTATATCAAAGAGGAGCTATGGAATTACTCAATTGAACTAACTTCATCCTAAAAATGAACACTAGTTGCGTACTTTAGTAACATAGCCAATATAAATGGGAGTCTTATTGTAACGAATAGTAACTTTATCAAATTCTTCTCTTGGCTCTTCACTCAATACAGCCTTATAGCATTCACTAATGCCGTAAAAACGTAATCTGAGCTGAACCTTCTCATCATCGGTATGAATGCATACTATATCTTTTCGCTGTAATTGCGCTGCCAATTCTTTCATGACGTGCATTGGATAGGAGAAGTGACGAGTAGGATCTTTTAAAAAACGGTAAAAATGCTGATTAAAAAAAACGACCAATGTGTTAACCACTAAAATTACTAATGCTGTATAAAATAAGAGTTGGTAGCGTTTACGGAATATCTTGAGACGTATACGGTAGGTGTGAAAAAATGTCTGTGCAGCTAATGGAAGAATAAGCATCACAAAAGGGGCAAATGATTGTATTTCAACCCTTTGCCGAAAGGATAATATCAATGACATTCCAAATGCAACGGCACCTATTAGCCACAATAAATCACGTTCATTGGTTATAAAACGACGGTACATCACGTAAAAAAGATACAAAAAGACAATAGGAGAAAAAATAGCCGCGTATATCCCTAATGCATCTAAAAAATGTCCGTGAGGGGATCCACCGATATAAAGTCCTGATTCAATATATCCAAGCACACTCAAGACTCCACCAAAAAGAGCGAGAGGATATCTTTTAAACATAATTCCATACAACATTACAGCAATAAATAAAGGAAAAAAAGAAGCATCAATCAATAAATAGACGGGCAACAATAGGTATGCGTATGTTCCAAAGCGTAAATAAAGATACGCAAATAAAAAGGTCAATACAATTTTTATTCCTGCTGGGTCTACGACAAGTGCGGCACTAGTAATACCAGGTAAAAGAACATAAACAAGCATCAACCATAGTCTATCAGATTCTCTAAAGAGGAAAAATCGACTTATAGCATATAACAAGAAGAAGGAAATGACATGTAAAGCGATCATAGGCAAACGCAGCGCTAAATCATTATGAGGAAAACTGTTAACAAAAAATTGAATGTAATAATGTAAAAAGCTAGTATCGTTATATAGAATGGATGCTTCGCTATAACCGATTGAAAGACCGCTAATTTGAGCTACGAGCAACGTCGTATGAAGTGTTATGAGTAGAAACAGAAAAACTATCGTTCTCATAACTTTAGAAAGTTATTGAGAATCTCATGGCCATATTCACTCATAATCGATTCAGGGTGAAACTGTACACCATAAATTGGCTTTCCTTTTATTTCCAATGCCATGATTTCATGATCATCATCGCTATAGGCTGTTGGCACAATAACTTCTGGAAGATTTTCTTGACTCACGATTAATGAATGATATCGTGTGGCTGTAAAGATTTCCGGTAATTTGTTAAAAATAGGGGTATTTCCCTTACATACCATTTTCGAGGTTTTCCCGTGCATCATTTTATTCGCACGTACAACATTTCCACCAAAGACCTGAGCAATGCTCTGATGCCCCAAGCAAATCCCAAGAATTGGGATTTTATCCGAAAAATACCGAATTGCCTCAAGTGTAACACCTGCATCATCTGGTGTTGCAGGGCCTGGAGAGATGATCAGTTTTTCAGGCTTAAGTGCTTCAATTTCTTTTACTGTCATCTCATCATTACGTATAATTTTAAGATCAGCACCTAATTCAAGACAATACTGAACGATGTTGTAGGTGAAACTGTCATAATTATCAATCATTACTATCATCTTCTTTTCTCCCTACCAAGCTTTAATAACATTATACAAACTATCGCGTTCGATAGGCACAAATCCACTGTTTTTGATCAAAGAAACATACTCATCCAGCTGTACACCGTGTGCGCTTTTGGCTCCTGCAGCAGAATTGATAGACTCTTTTTCAATCGTACCGTCCAGATCATTCGCACCAAACTCTTGAGACACCAATGCTAGATTTACCGTTGACGTCACCCAATATGCTTTGAGGTTGGGGACATTATCCAAGACAATTCGGCTAATCGCCATCGTTTTCAAAATCTCATGTGCGGTAATAAATTCTTTAACATTTAAAAAATTATTTTCACTTTGGTAAACAAGGGGAATAAAACAATTAAAGCCCCCCGTAATGTCTTGTAAATCACGTATGCGCATCATGTGATCTACACGGTGAATACGCTCTTCAACGTGACCAAAAAGCATAGTCACATTAGACTTCATCCCTTTTTCATGCCATTTACGATGAATTTCAATCCATTGTTGTGAATTTACTTTTCCTTTACAAATGTAATCGCGTACGGTTTCATCAAAGATTTCTGCACCGCCACCAGGCATCGAATCTACCCCGTTAGCGATCATCAAATCCAAAATTTCATCGTAAGTCTTCTCATATTCTTCAGCCAAGAAATGAACCTCAGCCGCTGTAAGTGCTTTGATGTGTAACTGTGGATGGCGCTCTTTGATTTTTCGAAACACCTCTAGATACCATTCTAAGCCTGTCTCAGGATTGTGTGCAGACACTATATGCACTTCAGATATACCACGACTTGCTATATCATCCGTAATCGTCAAGATTTCTTCATGACTCATCGTATAGGGTTTTGGATTCTTTCGACTTGCACTGTAAGCGCAAAACTTACAGACATCTTTACATATATTAGTCGGATTAATATGACGATTGATATTGAAAAAAGTTTGTTTTCCGTGCAGCGCCTTACGTCGCTCGTCTGCAAGTTCTCCAAGGGTAAATAGATCTAAATCATATAATGCGGTGGCTTCTTCTAAACTCAAACGTTCTTGACGTTTTACTTTCTCAATAATATCCATTGGTTCAATCTTTATCACTTATTTTTGGACGCATTATAGCAAAAGAAATTGTGTTTTTAAGGATCAGCAATCCAGTAAGACCGTGCAGTTTTTATTGGATTTCTTTGCGCAAAAGAGGGCTTTATCCGCACGACCCAAAATAGTGTCAAATGTATCTGCTGTTTGATGTATTGTGACTCCCACACTGATAGTTACATAAACACTTTGCCCTGAATACAACAGATTGCTTTTTTCGATTTTTGCACGAATCTTATCTGCTATCTCATACGCCTGCGTCTCATCACATCGGCTTAAAACAACTGCAAACTCTTCTCCCCCATAGCGATATACTTTATCGACTGTACGAATCATGGACTTGATGGTCTGTGCTAAAAAATACAGAATTTTATCCCCTGCCAAGTGACCATGCTCCTCATTGATGTATTTAAAGTTATCGACATCTATCATAATCAGTACCATCGAAATCTTTTTACTCTGCCCTGCTTCTATAACAGATTCTAAGTCTTCCATAAATCCTTTTTTATTGCCAACTTTTGTCAATGGATCCGTTGATAACGAAGAAAGCGTTTCTTGTAAATCAAGGGTGAGCTCATTGATTTTTGATTGTGCTTTCTCAAGTTCGTCTGACAAATTTTTATTTAAAGTACTCAACCCCTCATTAAATGCAATATAGTTTTCCAACGTATTGGCAGGAGAATCAATGTATTCTTGTTGTTCATGTGCTACAGATGCGATATCAGTATGCGACTCGGTAAACGACATCACAGAGCGCTTGGCAATATCGAGATATTTCGTGACATCATCCTTTGAATTGCCAACAACTTTTTGCTCAGAGTCTAGCTGATCTTTACGTAGTTGGGCATCCGCAATTTCTAAAAACAGTTTGTCAAAAATCTTTTTATACTGAGCAGGATATGGAGGGATTTTCATAGAGCGTATAGTTCCCATAACCTGATCATGGATGTCAAAAACTTTTTGATAGATACTTGTGCTGTTCATCTTGCTTATCCCCCTCTTTTGAACCGTCTTGACATTATTATAGCACTTGCTTATTTTTTATCCTCCCAACTTTCTTCAAAAAAATCATTTTTCGCTACAATTAAATAAAAAGTAGCCCTTATGAGTATTACCGAAGATATTGAAGACCTCATCGAATCTAATGCCAGTGATTTTGAGATTTCAAAGCTGTTTAAAACCTTTATCAATGATTACAAAGATTCTTTAAATGACCTTTTTGAACGTAATCAAGGTAAAGATTTTTTAGTAACACACACACGAACACTTGATACAGTTATCGTATTGATGTACAAAACCGTATTGCGTCGCATGTTTGGAAACTATTTACCAATGCGCAGTAATATACCCATCGCCCTCATCGCTCTTGGAAGTTACGGGCGCGAGCAACTGTGTGTTCATAGCGATATTGATCTCATGATCGTTCATGAAAATACCCCTGGTTACAATACCTCAGCGATCATTGAAAAATTTTTGTATCTTGCATGGGATTCAGGATTGAAACTTGGACATCGTGTTCATGAAAGTGCTGATCTTCTAAAAGCGTCACGTGAAGACATCACTATCAAAACAGCCTTTATAGAATCACGCTTCATCGTCGGATCCCCTTTTACCTGGGGAAGTGTTCAAAACTACCTGACTCAAATTCGTCATGACAACCCCAAAGAATTTGTCTTGGCAAAAATAGAAGAAGCAAATATCCGCCGTAGTAAATATCCTTTTTCTATGCAACCTAATATCAAAGAAGGTGTTGGAGGGCTACGTGATTCTCAACTACTGTATTGGATCGCTAAAACGGTTCATGGGGTAGGAAGGTTAAAAGAATTGACAGGAGTGATCTTCAATGAAGAACAATACCGAGAATATCGCATTGCCTTAGAACTGCTTTTTCGGGTTCGCAGTGCACTGCATCTTTTAACAGGAAAACAACAAGACCAGTTGGTTTTAGAATACATGCCCAATATCGCCCGCCTTTTAGGCTTCGCAGATGAGCGTAAACTCGTTACCAAGCTCCTAGAAGCACAATGGCGCATCAATAATTTCACTCAAGTTTATGTTAAAAAAATGGCTCGTATCTACTTAAATGACCCATCCAAAACGGCTAAGATTCGGGAGGCTAGAGTCTCAAAAGGGTTTTACGCCATGGATGGTATTTTGTATGCTTCCTATAACTTGCCTATTCAACCCATCGATACCTTATTGAAGATTTTGATCAATCTGGATGATAAGGAATGGGAATTTGATTCGAATGTTCTAGCTCATTTTACCTATGGCACGATAATACACCCACTTAAACCAAAGACCTATTCTTTGATACGTAAACTTTTTGAACGTGATCACTTATACGTTATTCTCAAACTTTTCTATGATGCCGGAATACTTCATCATCTCATCGGAGCATTTAAAAAAGTACTTCATTTACCACAGTTTGATGGCTATCATCATTATCCCGTAGACTTTCATTCTATCAAGTGTATCCAAGCACTTGAATCGATTCATGACCCCTATGTTGAAAGTCTTTACAAACCATTAAGTCTCTCTGATAAACTGCTACTTAAAGCAGTCATACTATTACACGATACGGGTAAAGGTCGGAAGCAAAATCATAGTGAAGTAGGAACAAAACTAATCATTCCATTCGTAAAAATACTAGAACTTCCTTCAACGCAGTATGAACGTGCCGTGCTTTTAGTACGCCATCATGTCACCATGAGTAATGTTGCGTATCGTGAAAATATTTACAATGAAAAAACCCTCTATAAATTCATGTCAAAAATCAAAACTCCTGAAAATCTCAAGCTACTTTACATTCTCACCTATGCAGATATAAATGGTGTCGGACCAGGTACGTATACTAGTTTTGGAGCTAACTTACTCCATGAGCTTTATGAAGCATCAATGGAGATATCCTCACAAAATGCTCGTCTCACGGATGCCGTAAAACGACAGCAAAAAGAACGTAAACTTACCCTGGACCCTGAATTTGGACTACTATCGAAAACGGAACAAAAAAAGCTTCTCTTAATTGAGTCCAATTTTTTCTTTTTCAAGCACACCCCAAATGAGATCCTCACTATTTCAAAAGAAGCATTCGGATGTCAAACATTTACCTATACGCTCGATATCCAAAGAGGTCTAGTTATCCATATTTTTCGAAAGATTCCTTTAAATTTAGGCTATCTTTTAGGAAAACTCAGTTATTTAGATGTCGCATCAATGGATATTTTCACCCTCTTTGATGGCATCAAATATTTTAAAATAGAATTTTTACAATCTCCTAGTGTAGAGAACCTGGACGATATCAAAATGGTTATTGAAGATGCATTCGATATGTCCAAAAAACTAGACCTTCCTAAACCCATTATCAAAGCAAAAGAGATCACGCTGGATTGTGATCACTCCATCAATTATGCACAACTCAATCTCAATACTGCCAATCAACGTGGCTTATTGGCTTATTTTGTCCAATTGTTTGATGAAGCAAACATCAATATTGCTACTGCCAAGATACATACTAATAAAAATAGAGCACGAGACCACTTCTTAATCGAAAAACAAAACAGGATGTGCGATAATGCACGCCAAATTATTGCCAAATTGGTAGGAGAATAAATATGTGCGGAATCGTTGGATATGTCGGAAAAAAGCCTGTTAAACAAATTTTGATTGATGGGCTTCGCGAGTTAGAATATCGCGGCTACGATTCAGCCGGCATCGCCGTATTGCAAAATCACCAATTTTCTCTTTTTAAAGCCGTAGGAAAACTCATCAATCTCGAAGAAAAAGCGCAAGCCTTTGAAACCGAGGGATTCTCGGTAGGCATCGGCCATACACGTTGGGCCACTCACGGTAAACCAACAGAACTCAATGCCCATCCTCATCTGGGTAAAAACTCGTATGTTGTGCATAACGGCATTATCGAAAATTACCAAGAACTCAAAACGATGCTCTCAAGTCATGGAGTTCATTTTTTAAGTCAAACCGATACCGAAGTCATTGTCCATCTATTCGAATATCATCTCAAAAATGCCTCCACACCTTTTGAAGCATTTACCCAAACACTGTATGAGCTCTCTGGTGCATACGCCGTTTTATTGGTCAATGCTTCCGTGAATGACACTATTTATTTTGCCAAACACGGTTCACCTATGATTATTGGACGTAATTCAGAGGGAGAAACTCTTTTTGGTTCTTCCGATGCCGCTATGATTGGAAAATGTCATGAAGTGATCTATCTAGAAGATGGTCATTACGGTTATGCTTCCAGTGATGGAATCAAACTGTTTGATGAAAAAGATCAAGCGGTAGATCTAAACTTTACCCCATTAAGTGAAAACAAACTCTCCGCGCAAAAAGAGGGTTACCGCTTTTTTATGGAAAAAGAGATCTATGAACAAAGCACCGTTCTCTCAGATACACTATTGGGACGACTCAAAGATGAAAGTATCAATTTTGAGGAATTAGACTCTCATCTATTTGAGGGAATCAATGAAATCAAACTCTGTGCCTGTGGGACAAGTTACCATGCCGCACTTAGTGCCAGCTATTTACTCGAACGCCATGCTAAGATCCGTACTTCTGTCGAAATCGCCAGTGAGTTTCGATACCGTGAACCTTTTCTGACACCTGATACTCTTTTTATTGTTATTAGCCAAAGTGGAGAAACAGCCGACACACTCGAAAGTCTCAAAATGGCCAAAAAATTTGGTCTCAAAACGATGGTTGTTTGTAATGTAGACAACTCTTCAATGGTCCGTTTAGCCGATGCTAGCATTCTGACCCGTGCCGGTATTGAAAAAGGGGTAGCATCTACCAAAGCCTTTGCAACCCAAGTATGTGTACTTTGGATGCTAAGTCTCTTTTTGGCCAAACAGCGTAATACATTGGAAACAACAGAGATAAAACGCCAAATTCATCTTTTACGCATGCTCCCATCGACTGTAACCGTTGATCCAGAACTGCACGAGCAGTTACGTCGTCTTAGTAAACGATACCTTCACGGGCATGGATTTTTCTTTATTGGACGCGATGTCTTTTTCCCACTTGCACTTGAGGGAGCCTTAAAACTCAAAGAGATCAGTTATCTTCATGCTGAAGGATACCCAAGCGGAGAGATGAAACATGGTCCTATCGCGCTTGCCGATCCTGAACTCTTTACCATTGCCCTGCTTCCACAGCATAAGCTGTACGAAAAGACCAAAAGTAATATCGAAGAACTCAGTGCACGCGATTCAACCATTTGCTCTATCAGTCCATTAGATTTTGATAAAGCTGACGATCATATTCGCACCAAGATGAGTGAAGACTATATGTTAGAGTTTTTTGAGATGATGGTTGTTTTGCAACTCCTTTCGATGGAAATTGCTATTCGTTTAGGTAATGATGTGGATATGCCGAGAAATCTTGCTAAAAGTGTTACTGTCGAGTAACACTTTTACAAAAAAGTTACTTTTTAAAATAACTTTAACCTCTCTTTAGATACCCTGATTTCTTTAGTTTAATTTCATTAATAAAAGTCGTCACAAGGAAATTTTCACGCATGAAAACCAATCACAAAATTCTTTTTATTGTTGCCCTTATGCTTATTGGACTTGCTATTGCTACCATTACGAACGTTGCCCTTAACTTTCGCGAATATGGCTATAGTAATGCCATTGAAAAATCCAAAATGACCGCTGAAATCGTTCGAGACGGATTGACGGCACATATGGTCAATGAGGTAATGGATAAACGTCAGTTTTTTCTTTCTAATATTTCCGACCTCAAGGATGTTCAATCACTATGGATTGTTAGATCAGACAACGTAATTGCGCAACATGGTATGGGAATACCAAATGAGCGTCCCAGAGATGCAATTGATCGTAAAGTTCTTAAAGAAGGTATATCTGCCCAAAAAATAACCGAAGACTCTAAAAATGCAGTTTTACGTGTTACTATCCCCTATATAGCCTCTGCAAATGACAATCCGAACTGTTTAAGTTGTCACAACGCACAAGAGGGAGAAGTATTAGGTGCCATAAGTATGGAATTCAATATTAACGATGTTCGTCAAACAGGCGCTATGACCATTGCTAAAATTTTTGGTATCAATCTTCTCTTTTTAATCGTTGCATTATGGGTCACCAATCATTATTTCAAACCTTACATCCATTTACTCGAAAATTTGCAGCAAGGGATAAAACGCGCTCGTAACGGGGACTTTACCTACCGTTTTAAAACAACACTCAAAGATGCCGGAAGTGAAGTAGCGGAACAAATGAATACCCTCTTTGAAAAAATGGAAGAGACTTTTTCAGGAATTAGAGACAATCTTAGTACTTTTATGTCTCGTTCAAATATTTCTTGTTCTGATCCCCTTAATTCGACTGGAATAATTATTAAAGAGCTCTCTGATGTTTATAAATTCAAAAAGACCATTGAACTTGACAGCAGCAAAGAAGCTATTTATGATCGATTTATTTACGTGCTTCAAGAAAGATTTCATTTCACCCATTTTGCATTGTATGAAGTAGAAAAAAAGAGTAAAGAACGTAAGCTTATTTACATTACGGATCATTCAAGTTTCTGTCTTCCAATTGTTGATCAAGATGCTATGGAGTGCCGTGCTTATCGTACCAATAGTGATATCTATTCAACTGATTTTCCTAATATATGCCAAAATTGTTCTGTTGATCACAAAGAATATACGTGCATTCCTCTGAATATTAATGATGACTTGGCTCTTATTCTCTCGTATTCTGCAAAAAATACAACAACGATAGAAGCACTCAATCTCGTTTTGCCTAGTATTAAAAACTATTTTGAAGCAGCAAAAGCGGTTATTGAAAGCAGAACTCTCATGGACAAACTTCGTGATTCTTCACTGCGCGATGGAGCGACACATCTCTACAATCGCCGATTTTTAGAAGAATTTATTGATAAAACTACTGAGCAAGCATTACGTTCACACCTTACCTACTCAATCCTTATGATTGATATTGACTATTTTAAAATGGTGAATGATACTTATGGACATGATTCAGGCGATGTCGTCATCAAAACATTGGCCGAAATTTTACAACAAAACGTCCGAAAATCAGATCTCCCAATCCGTTATGGCGGTGAAGAGTTCTTAGTCTTATTACACAATACAACATCAGAAGGAGCTCTTCAAGTTGCACAAAAAATTCGTACTGTTTTTGCTGCTAAAAAATATCAATTTGGCAGTGATACCGTTGAAAAAACTTTGAGTATCGGAATTTCCCATTTTCCTAGCGATGCTGATTCAATCTGGAAGGTCATCAAATTCGCTGATCTTGCCCTTTATGAAGCAAAGCATACAGGACGTAATCGTGTCATCGAATTCGAGCCAAGACTCTTCTCTGGCGGAGATACTTTCTAACAAGCTGCTAGCTATCATTACACGCTGCATTCAGCACGTGTAAACTCTTTCCTCATCACCAATTTCGTCTTACCTACCATTTTGTTAGTTTTTAATTCGAACACCTTGGAAAAATATCTCGATGGTCTCATCCACAATATGATCTGATTGACATTCCCCATAAAGATAACTTTCTATAAAACCATCCGAAATTTTTTTGAAAATAATTGCCAAATGTTTGTGGTTTGTATTTTTACAAGGGATTAGACTACGAAGCTGGCGAATCAAATATTGATGAAGCTCATCAACGACACTATGATTCGAAATATCAAGTTTATGAAAAAAATAAGGATCACTGGTTATTGGCTTGTTACGCTCATGTTCTGTTTGAATGAAAATAGCATATTTATATTTCAAATAAGTTTTTAGGTTTTCCAGAGGGTCACTACCCTCGTTCGATTTTAGATTGACAAGAAATGTTTCTAATTTTAATATCAGATATTCGACATAAAGCTCTTCTTTTGATCCGAATAAATTATAAATTGTCCCTACGGATGTTTCAAGTTCTTTTGCTAGATCAGATATTTTAAAATGTTTATACCCAGTCTCGTCAAAGTACCGAGCTGCTGCATTAAAATAAAGCTCTTTTTTGACACGATTTAATTCTTCATTAATAATTTGTTTCAAATATTTTCCTGTTTTTTGACACATGATATCGAAAATATGATCTATTTTCAATATAAATAACTACATATATTAATTTGAACATAATTCAATCTTAAGAAAGTGCGCGATAGACTTCCAATGTTAAAAAAGCATTTTTGCAAAGGATACCCTAGGATGTTTCAATCGCTTAAAGATTCACTCGAACCTAAGCTGATCACGCTATGGCGGCTTAAGGGGTATTCAAAATCCGATTTTTATGCAGATCTCATCGCGGGACTTGTGGTTGCGATAGTTGCGCTTCCTCTTGCTATGGCGATAGCTATTGCATCTAACCTTCCACCAGAACGAGGACTATTTACTGCAATTGTCGCTGGATTTATCATTTCAGCACATGGAGGTAGCCGTTATCAGATTGGCGGGCCGACGGCTGCCTTTGTTGTCACGGTATCCATGGTGGCTATGGAACACGGGTATGAGGGCTTGGTACTGGCGACCATAATGGCAGGGGTTATATTGATGATCATGTCATTTGTTCGTGCAGGAGAATTGATCAAGTTTATTCCTTATCCTGTGGTTATCGGGTTTACTTCCGGTATTGCACTTCTGATCGCATTCTCTCAGGTACGCGACTTTTTTGGTCTTAAGGTCGAGACCATCCCTCCGGATTTTATCGATAAACTTATACTTTACCTTGCACACATGGATGAGATGAATATCTATGCGGTTATCATCTCACTGATATCCATCGCCATCATCATTATTTTTAAAAAGTACCTTCCTAAGATACCGGGACCTATTGTCGTAGTTGTGCTTGCGGGTTTAGCCGTGTGGATGTTTAATTTACCTATTGAAACTATTGAGAGTCGTTTTGGCCCTATTCCCTCTATGCTTCCGGCCCCTACATGGCCAGAAATATCCTTTGAAAAGTTACGCCTGTTACTGCCCGACGCCATCACCATTGCAACACTTGCGGCTATTGAATCGCTTCTCTCAGCTGTAGTAGCGGACGGTATGACCGGAACGCATCACAAATCAAATGCAGAGTTGTTTGGACAGGGTGTCGCAAACATTGCTTCAGGAATTTTCGGAGGGCTTCCTGCCACCGGTGCCATCGCTCGAACGGCTACGAACATCAAAGCGGGAGCACGCACACCTATGGCAGGCATTATGCATGCATTTTGGCTGTTTTTATTTATGCTTTTTCTCGCACCATTCATTATCAAGATTCCCCTTGCTGCTTTGGCTGCTATATTGATAGTCGTGGCATGGAACATGTCCGAAATCAAGCACATAAAAGAGATCATGAAAGCACCACGAAGCGATCGTATTATTTTGATTGTTACCTTTACACTAACGGTATTGATCGATTTGAATTTCGCTATTCAAGCAGGTATTGCGTTGGCTTCCATCCTCTTTATCAATTCAATGATGAAAGTAACCCAAATTCGTGTGGTAGAGAATGAAGAAGAAGACCCAGACTCAATTGCACGGAAAATTCTCCCTCACGGGGTCGAAGTCTATGAAATTCAGGGTCCACTCTTTTTCGGTATTGCTGAAAAGCTCATTAATACGTTAACAGTTTTTGAACATCTCCCGAAAGTTTTTATATTACGGATGCGATATGTTCCTCTTATTGATGCAGCAGGACTCCATGCTCTTGAAATTATTCATGAACGCCTAACAAAAGAGCATACAGTATTAATACTATCCGGTGTAAGTATAGAAGTACGGGCTCATATAAATGAAGCCTCTTTAAATAATCTTATTGGGGATGAAAACATTGTTAAGCATATTGATATGGCAATATCAAGAGCCTTTAAAATCACCAATGACTGTAAAAGCGTTTAAATTGGCGAATATTACTTTATTATAAATTAACTACAAAGGAAAAATGATGCTTGAAATTCGATGGCACAGTCGTGCTGGTCAAGGAGCGGTTACGGGTGCTAAAGGCCTAGCGGAGGTTGTAGCAACTACTGGCAAAGAGGTGCAAGCATTTGCATTTTACGGTTCTGCAAAACGAGGTGCGGCCATGACCGCATATAATCGCGTGGATGACAAAGTCATCTTAAATCATGAAAAATATATGCAACCTGACTACGTACTTGTAATAGATCCAGCACTGGTTTACACAACTGATATAACTGCAAACGAAAAAGAGGATACGATTTATATCATAACAACACATTTATGTACTCAAGAGCTTATTGCTTCCCAGCCAAAACTTTTAGGGAAAAAAGTCTTTACGATTGATTGTATAAAAATTTCTCAGGAGACGCTTGGAAAAGCAATTCCTAATACACCAATGCTAGGTGCATTGATGAAAATATCGGGAATGTATGACATTGAATTTTTTAAAGAAAGTATGATAAGAGTTTTACAAAAACTCCCTCAAAAAATGATTGATGCCAATATGATAGCTATTCAACGTGCATATGACGAAGTAAATTAAGGAAAAAAGGGAAAAAATGATAGAAAATGGATGGAATCAATTTGAAATCGGAAGCGTACTTAGGCCTTTTTCCGGAGAAGTATCTGATGTATCAGTTATACAACCCGAAGATCGTCTCTACTCTGCATCTAATTCGTTTAGTGTAAGTGTAGCTGATTGGCGTATTGAGAAACCTTTGTTCAAAAAAGAGCTCTGCATAGATTGTCAATTTTGTTGGATTTATTGTCCTGATATGTCAATCATATCTCGTGATAAAAAAATGATCGGTGTTGACTATGATCACTGTAAAGGATGTGGAATCTGCGTTCAGGTTTGTCCCACTACTCCTAAAGCGCTACTTATGTTTCCTGAACAAGCAGACGAAGAGATCGAATTAGCTCAATGGCCTAAAAAAGAAACACAAGAAACAAAGGAAAACTAATGGCTGATATATTCGAATTACGTGATTATGAAGTATGGGACGGAAACATGGCAGCAAGCCATGCATTACGCCAAGCACAGGTTGATGTTGTTGCAGCATACCCCATAACCCCTTCTACTCCTATCGTAGAAAATTATGGAAATTTTATGGCAAACGGCTATATTGATGGCGAATACATTCTAGCAGAATCCGAGCATGGTGCAATGTCATGCTGTATAGGTGCATCAGCAGCTGGTGGACGTGTTGCAACAGCAACAAGTTCACAAGGATTCGCGTTAATGCTTGAAACACTTTATTCTGCATCTGGGATGCGACTCCCGATCATACTCAATGTCGTTAACCGTGCTATAGGTGCCCCACTTAATGTGAATGGAGACCACTCGGATATGTACATGGGACGCGATAGCGGCTGGATTCAAATTGATTGCTATAATCCGCAAGATGTATACGATATGAATCTTCTTGCATTCCGTGTTTCAGAAGATCATGATATTCGTCTTCCGACTATGGTACACCAAGATGGGTTTATGACATCTCATACTGCACAGAGAGTAAAAACACTTTCGGATGATGTAGCGTATAACTTCATCGGTGAATTTAAACCGATGAATGACATGCTGGATTTAGACCATCCAGTCACCCATGGGGTTCAAACAGAAGAAGATTGGCACTTCGAACACAAAGCCCGTCAACATCATGCTCTTATGAGTGCTGTTATACCAAAAATTCAAGAGGCATTCGATGAGCTAAAAGTATTAAGCGGCCGTCAATACAACATCGTAGAAAGCTACAATATGAATGATGCTGAAGTAGCCATTGTTTGTATGGGTTCATCCGTAGAGACTGCCCTTGAAGTCTCTAATGAACTCTTAGCAAAAGGCATCAAGGCTGGTGTCGTTGGTATTCGCGTATTTCGTCCATTTCCTCTTGTAGAAATTGCCGATGCACTTAAGAGCTGCAAGGCGATTGCTACACTTGATCGTTCAAGCCCAAATGGTACGGTTGGCGCACTGTTCAATGAAATTGCAGGAGCATTATTTAATACAAATACCCATGCGGTACTAACCAACTATATTTATGGTCTGGGCGGACGTGATTTGACAAAAGCCAGTCTACATACAATATATCGCGAACTTGAATCCAACGCTGAAAGTGGTAATGTAACTACCCCACTGCAACAATTTATCGGTCTTCGTGGGCCAAAACTTTCATTTTTTTAAGGAGAACAAGTGTCACAAGTAAAAACAAAAAATCTAAAAAATTTTTCAACATCAGCAGACCGTTTTGAAGGATCAAATCTTCTTTGTCCTGGATGTGCTCACTCCATTATTGTCCGTGAAGTATTAAATGCAACCAATGATCATTTAATTCTTGGAGCATCAACGGGATGTCTCGAAGTATGTACAGCAGTCTATCCACACACTTCTTGGGATGTTTCTTGGATCCACATCGGTTTCGAGAATGGTTCCTCTGCCATAGCAGGGGCTGAAGCAATGCATAAAGCACTTAAAAATAAAGGGCGCTTGAAGCAACCTGATCTTACACCAAAATTTGTAACGTTCGGTGGAGACGGTGCAACCTATGATATTGGCTTTCAATGGATTTCCGGATGTTTTGAACGTGGGCATAATATGATGTACGTGTGTTTGGATAACGAAGTGTACGCAAATACGGGTGGACAACGTTCCTCATCCACACCCATTGGGGCATCAGCGTCGACAACTCCTGCAGGTCGTATAAGCTATGGTGAAAAACGAAATAAAAAAGACATAATGGCGATTATGGCGGCACATGGTGCACCGTATGTGGCACAAGTCGCTCCAAATAAATGGAGAGATATGGTTGCAAAAGTCCAAAAAGGGTTTTCAATCGAGGGACCCGTATTTATTAATGCAATGTCGGCATGTACCACAGAGTGGAAATTTGCTCCAGAAGACACCATCGCTATCTCCGATTTAGCAACGGAATCCTTGGTTTTTCCATTATATGAAATAATTGACGGAACCAAACTTAATATTACATACCGTCCTAAAAATGTTCTTCCAGTGCGTGACTACCTAGGTGCGCAAGGGCGATTCAAACATCTTTTCACTAAACAGTACGAGTATATTATTGATGAGTGGCAGTCACGTGTTGATGCAAAATGGGAATACCTTCAGCGCCGAGAAGATGCTTGTGTTTAATATTAACACTTTTTAGCCTTCTACTTGGAAGATGTATTCCCTCATACCTGACTGCACTTGAATGACTATAGAACTTGGTGTTAATTAGATTCTAGTAGTCTGGTATGAAATTTAACACTTAAATTTCCACCCTCACGCTTTGCTTCATTCATAGCTAAACGTGCATATGCCAAACACTGTGCAATATCTTTGTGCTGCTGTGGAAATATTGCCGTACCAATACGCATCGTCTTAATGAAACCACTTGAATGTGCTTTGAGTTTTTTATTGGCAAAAAGGGAACGTATTTTTTCCCCGACATTATTAACATGTAAAGGATCACAGTCATAGAGTAAAACGGCAAACTCATCCCCTGAGATACGCGCGATAACATCACTCTCACGTAAAGAATCTAAAAGTGTTCGTCCAATTATGCGAATCGTTTCATCTCCCACTTTTTCCCCATACACATCATTTATCGTCGTGAAGTCATCCACATTCATAATCATAACACCATAAGGTATTGCTGTACGCTTGGATTCCTTTACGATCATAAACATACGCTCTAATAAAAAGTTCTTTGTATACAGCCCACTCAGAGGATCGATGCGCTGTAGCTTTACAATATCCTCATGCATTTGATGATGTGCAATTTCTCCTCGAATAGCCTGAAGCGTTTCATTCACTATATGCGTATTGGAACAAACGCCATTGAGCATACTTTTTTTATCACTTACCATAGATACCACAAAAGTAGATCCACTGTTAATAGTATAGGGGACACATACATAATGTTCATTTGGGCTTATCATTTTAGGACAGATACCGTCTGGCATAGAGGAATCTACTATTTCACCTGTTCTAGCAGCTCGGCATCCGCTTTGTGCATCGCATAAAATTACTTTCTTTTCATATACAATTTGTGTTTCTTCAGAAAGAGGGTTATACGTAATCAAATTAACGTCATCTATTTTAAATTTATCCGAAAAATGATGCGCAATATGGACGTAAGCTTCACTTGCATTGGCATCACGCTGAAGGGTATGTGTAAAAGTAGCTATATCATTCAAACGTGCACTTCCATCACTTAATGCCTGAAGAGGGTCATCTTCACTGTTTATTTGAATAATATCGGATAAATTTTCTTGAATAGTTACCAGTGATGTTTCAAATTTTTCTATTAATCTATTCAATGCCTTAGCATCATTATCATCACTTAACTCATCTGGAATACGCGCACTTAAATCTCCATTTTGTGCCAAGCGTGCGCATCTACCCATTGCATCAAAACGATCAAAATAGATAAGTACTTTTTTGTATAGAAAGAAGACCATTCCTCCAAAAAGTACCACCAATAACAAAGAACCGATAATAATATTTCGATAACTTAAAGCCTTAAGATCATTTGCCTTCATCTCAACAGAAATGACTCCCAGCGTATCCCCAGCCTTAACATCATGGCAGCTTAGACAATCAAGTTTTCCATTAGCAGTTGCTTTGTAGGGCATCGATAAACGTACCGTGGCATCTTCAAATATCCCTCCGGTACTTTCAATAACCGTTTCACCACTCTCCAAAACGGATTTATCAATCCCGTCGCGAGCATCTTCTCCAAAGGGACCTTTACCGTATTGGTGGGATACTTTTGAAGAACGCACTAGCCACAACTGTTTCATGTTTTCTAAAGCAGTGACTTGATTAATAAACACATCACGCTGATCCATGGTTCCAGAAACCATATGGGCTGTAAGCCCGGCTTCAATAACCTTGGCTGTTGATAGGGCTTGTGATTCAGCACTTTTCGCTGATGCATTGCGTAAATCAACTATGCTATTGTAAAAAATGGCAACAAATAAAAGTAGTAAGGAAGAGAACAAGAGGAAAGAAATTTTCGTTTTTAATTTCATAAATAATTACCCTTCATAAAGAAGGGTAGATTATAAACGTTTTAAAATAAATTTTGGGTAAAAGCTTAGTGACAGCCACATCCAGTACCACAACTTTCACCGCTAGAAGCAGGTGCTTCTTGCTTTGGAGCCGCTGCTGCTGTTGAACATGCAGATACACCTGGAGGTGTATTTGGTTGAATCGCCTGATTGTCAACTCCGCCCTCTGCATTGATCTTTTCAATTGCTGCCCAGATATCTTCTGCCGCTTTCATATAACGCTTTGCAGTCTCTGATGTTGGTACACAGTAAGTAACCGGTTTACCTTCATCTCCACCCGTACGAATAGATGGTTCAATAGGAATTTGTGCCAAAATAGTAGTATCAAACTCTTTAGCCATAGCATCACAGGTGCCTTTTCCAAAGATGTCATATTCTACGCCAGTATCCGGAGCAATAAATCCAGACATATTCTCAACAATACCTGCAATTGGAATGTTTAATTTTTGGAACATATTCAAACTACGACGTGAATCATCCAATGCTACTTGTTGTGGCGTTGTTACTGTAATACCTACAGTAACCGGAACACCTTGCGCCAATGTCAATTGTGCATCACCCGTACCCGGAGGCATATCGATAACAAGACAATCTAAATCTGACCACATAATATCGCGCAAGAACTGCTCAATTGCTTTCATGATCATAGCACCACGCCAGATGAGCGCTTGCCCCTCGTCCATCAATGAGCCCATAGACATCATCTCAACACCATATATCTTGATTGGAAGGACTTTATTGCCAACAACTTCTGGCTTCATTCCCTCAACACCTAACATACGAGGAATATTAGGTCCATAGATATCTGCATCTAAAAGACCTACTTTTTTCCCTTGCATTGCAAGTGCGATAGCAAGGTTAACCGATGTAGTCGATTTACCAACCCCACCCTTACCTGAACTTACCATGATAAAGTTTTTAACCTGTGGAGCCAGGTTTTTACCCTTAGAAGAGCTCTCTTTTGGCATTTTAGGTGCTTGAACGTTGATAACTACATCAGATGCCCCTGCACTTTTAAGAGCAGTTGTTGCTTCTGTTGTGATTTGCTGAGCCACTTCTGCTGCACTTGAAGTAATATCAACAGTAACGTTGACATTTTTACCCTCAATTTTGATTTCTTTTACAAATCCAAATGCAACGATATCCTTAGAGAATCCAGGATAAGTTACTTTCGACAATGCTGATTTTACAATTTCTTCTGTCATATTATTTCCTTAAAATATTTAGTCTACTAAAGCAGCGTTTTTCTCTTCTTCTGCAATCCACGCCATTGATTCTGGATTATCCATAATCTGCTGTGTAATTTTGTAACTACAAAACTTCGGTCCGCACATGGAACAAAACTCTGCATCTTTGAAAACATCCTGAGGTAATGTCTCATCATGGTACTCACGAGCACGCTCAGAATCCAGTGAAAGTTCAAATTGCTTGTTCCAGTCAAACGTATAACGAGCATCACTCATCTCATCATCGATATCACGGGCACCTTTACGTCCACGTGCGATATCCGCTGCGTGAGCTGCGATTTTATACGCGATAATCCCGTTACGAACGTCTTCAGCATTTGGCAAGCCCAAGTGCTCTTTGGGCGTGACGTAACACAGCATAGAAGCTCCATGCCATCCACCTACAGCCGCACCAATTGCAGAACTGATATGGTCATATCCAGCTGCAATATCCGTTACCAGTGGCCCAAGAATATAAAATGGTGCTTCGTGACAGTATTCACGCTGGATTTTCATGTTACGCTCGATTTGATTGAGAGGAACGTGTCCTGGACCCTCGATCATAACCTGTACATTTTTCTCCCACGCACGCAGTGTCAATTCTCCTAGAACTTTAAGCTCGCTTAGCTGTGCGTCATCAGAAGCATCCGCTAAACAACCCGGGCGAAGAGAATCACCAAGTGATAGCGATACGTCATAACGTGCACAGATATCCAAGATATCATCAAACGCTGTATAAAATGGATTTTCACGGTGATAATGCATCATCCATGCAGCCATAAGTGAACCGCCACGACTGACGATTCCCATTTTACGTTTTGCTACTTTTGGCATCGTTGAAAGCAAGAATCCAGCATGAATAGTGAAATAACTAACACCTTGCTGCGCCTGACGCTCTAAAACTTCCAGCATTTTGTCAATACTCATGTCTTCAATTTTGTTACCCACATCATGCAGAATCTGATAAATAGGCACTGTACCAATAGGAATCTTTGAGTTACCGATAACCGCACGGCGAATCTCATCCAAGTCTCCACCTGTTGAAAGGTCCATTGCCGTATCGGCTTTGTAATGTTGAGAAACTTGAATTTTTTCAATTTCACCTTGTACATCTGACGCAATAGCCGATGAACCAATATTAGCATTGATTTTACAACGAACAGCAATTCCGATCGCCATTGGCTCAAGGTTTGCATGTTTAACGTTTGCCGGAATAATCAATCTTCCACGAGCTATTTCACTGCGAATTAGCTCAGGATCCAGATCTTCAATCTTTGCTATGTACTCCATCTCTTCTGTGATAATGCCTTGTTTGGCATAATACATTTGAGTAGGAGTAGCATCGTTTTTTCGTTTAGTGACCCATTCTGTTCTCATATTCTCTCCTTGGTCTTGCATAAAGCTATAGTGGACTTATAAATGATAGCCCCTAAAAGGGTCTTATCGGTTTCAATGTATATTAAAAATTTCAAGAACTTTTAGGAAAACTAATATCACCTTTATATATGTTCTTGCTATCTTATATAATTTAACACAAACAAGATAAAAAAAAGCTTTTCGAGTGTATAATTTCGTAACAGTTATGTAAAATATAGGATATAAATTGTCTGATTTGACACTTATTCTTCTCGCAGCGGGTAATTCTAGTCGTTTCAAAGTCCCCGTTAAAAAGCAATGGCTACGAATTGGTCATGATCCGCTTTGGTTGTTTGTTACCAATCGTATCACCAAAATGGTCTCTTTCGCGAACGTTATCGTCGTTGCTCATCCTGAGGAACTGCCATTTATGCGATCAATGTGTGATATTACCCTTGTAGCTGGTGGATCAACACGCCAAGACTCTTTACGTAATGCGCTTTCACAAGTAGATACCCCTTATGTGCTTGTGAGTGATATTGCCAGAGCCTGTATTGATTCTACTGTATTAACACGTCTTATTACTGCCCGTGAGCTAGCTGATTGTATCGTACCGACATTAGGTGTTAATGACACTATAGTGTATGGAGATGACACCATCGTACGTGAATCCATTAAACGGATACAAACTCCGCAACTGTCACGCACCACTATTCTACGCTTAGCCCTGGACACTACCCAAGAGTATACCGACGAAAGCAGTGCTATTGTTGCACATGGCGGAACACGTCATTATGTAGAAGGTGACATTCGTGCCGATAAAATCACTCGAATCGATGATCTTAGAGCCCTTGAGTGTTTAGGGTCCCCAGCGGCAATGACCTTTACAGGTAATGGATTTGACGTGCACCCTTTTGAAGAAGGTAAACAGATGGTTTTGGGAGGCGTTGAGATTGAATCTTCTTATGGATTCAAAGCCCACAGTGATGGTGATGTTGCCATACACGCTCTTATCGATGCCTTGTTGGGTGCTGCATGTATGGGAGACATTGGAATGCTCTTTCCTGATACTGATGAGGACTATAAAAACATAGACTCTAAAGTGCTGTTAACGCGGTGTGTTGAAAAAATTCATGCTTTTGGATTTGTGATTGCACATGCGGATATCACTGTTATCGCGCAAGTGCCAAAAATAGGCCCCTATAAAGAGCAAATGCGTAAAACCCTGGCACCATTGATGGGACTTAGCCCCTCACGGTTAAATATAAAAGCGACCACAACAGAACACTTAGGGTTCATTGGACGCAAAGAAGGAGTGGGCGTAATGGCTACCGCTTCGTTACACTATTTTGATTGGATAAACGGATGAACGTATTAATAGTAGAAAATGAGATTTATCTCGCGCAAAGCATCGCTTCCAAGCTCAGCGACTTAAGCCATAACTGTGATATTAGCAGTTCAACCAAAGAAGCGCTCAAAGGGGTTCCCTATGATGTCGTTTTACTCTCAACCAACATCAGTGGACACGATATTTATCCTGTCATTGAAGCATACAAAGATGCCGTTGTTATCTTAATGGTGTCGTATGTCAGCAATGATACGGTTTCCAAACCACTAGCTGCTGGTGCAAAAGACTATATTCTCAAACCATTTATGATTGAAGAACTCATCCGTAAAATCCAACATTATCAAAACCATGAACGACTTCGTCGTCAAAATCAAACCCATGAACGTTATTTAGCTCACCTATTTAACAGCATCAAAATTGAGGAAGATTTTGACAAGACAGAACTTCCTGTTATGATTTGCAGTGGGTATCAAAAATATGCCGATGCTTTTGCTTTTCGTTATGCTCAGCACAAAAACAAAACACTTCAATTTGTTTCTTTGAGTTCTAGCAAAGCACTACAAGATATTGCATCATTACCCATTCACCATATTCTTTATATTACTGATTTTCAAAATTTCAAGAAAAGTGACCATAAACCTTTATTTGAGCTTTTGGAAAAACGTCAATGTATCATTTCTACTACCGACTATATTGATCATGCTCCATTTCGTATGATTGAAGTTAAAAGCGAAAATCATCTATTTGACCAAGGTGAAATTTTACCGATCGAAGAATACGTCAAATACATCATGCTTAATTTCCAAAGCCGTTTTCCGGATACGGAACTGTCAAAAAAACTAGGTATTTCACGAAAAAGTTTATGGGAGAAAAGAAAAAAATATGGCATCGTCAAGAAAAAATAGAGCACTATATATTGATCAAGAAGCACTTTCTGCTCTTGCATTACTCAAATCGGGTATCCTATCTCCCGTAAAAGAGCTTATGAATGAGCAACAATGCACGCAAGTACTAAACAGTGGCATGTTTGATGGAAGTACATTCCCCTTTCCTCTCATTCTCTCCCCTAATGGTAAGAGTAATGAGGCTATTTTAATAAGTACACAAAAAGGAGAAGTCCTTGATCTTGTCTGCGATCAAGAAGTTGTAGGTGAAATTTGTGTAAACGAAGTTTTTGCTATTGACCCCGCCGAACGTTTACGTCAAATATACGGAACGGAAGATCTCTCTCATCCAGGTGTAAATGCCACCTTTAAACGACTTGGAAAGTATGCTATCTGCGGTGATTATACAATTGATACCACCTCAATATCCACTATACGCCAAACCATTAAAAATGCTCAGGATCAAATCGGAGCAAAACACACCACTGCTATTTTTATGGCGGCTAATCCTCTTCACCGTGCACACGAGCGTCTTATTCGCCAAAGCTTGGAGAGAACCGATCTCATTGTTATCTTTTTATTAAAGCCCTATAATAACGCTAATCTAAGTTATGATCTTCGTCATGATGTTCTTCAGTTTTTTGTTAATAATTATCTCCCCTTTAGCCGAGTTATTATTGTTCCATTGGAAAACAGCTATATTTTTGCCGGAAGCAATGAAGTGATTTTGGATGCCATCGTGGCAAAAAATTATGGATGTGACCGTCTCATGATTGGACAAAATCATGCTGGTATAGGAATGTATTACGATCGTAATGCTAATAAATCAGTTATTGATCGAATGAGGGGAATTGACATTGAAGTGTCTATGTCCAGTGAATACGTCTACTGCAATATGTGTAAAACACTCGTCAGTATTCAAACCTGCCCTCACGGACATCATCACCATATTTCCTACCATTCTGAATCGATACTTGAACTCATGAAACAAGGGCTCCTACCACCAGCGGTGTTGGTACGTAAAGAAATATCTTCACTGATTGTTTCTTCTTTGTATCCGAATCGATTTAAAAATTTGGCTAAACTTTATTATGACATTATGCCGGTTAACGGTTTGCTCGAAGAACACACTGAAAAAGACTTTTATATTGAGCTTATGAAACTTTATCAAACCACATCACTTACCTAAGGTACTCTCATGAAATTAAATTGGTTTTTCCTCACCCTCTTTTACAGTGGGCATTCGCCAAAAGCTCCTGGAACAGTGGGAACACTTGTTTCTCTCCCCTTAGGTGTGGGCATATTAATGTTATTGGGCCCACAGACTTTATTTTTACTAACTTTGCTTATCACCCTCGTAGCTATTAAAAGTATTAATCGTTATGAGGCTCAAAGCGGGATTCATGACAATCAAAAAATTGTTATCGATGAGCTTGCAGGAATGTGGTTTGCCCTGAGTATTGCACCTGGTATTATGTTTACGTGGGGTGATGTATCCACATTTAGTAATGGAATTGCCGTACAAATCATACTCAGCTTTATTTTCTTTCGTATGTATGACATTAAAAAGCCCTCTATTATTGGCCGTATTGATCGTAATGTCAGCGGTGGATGGGGAGTGATGGGGGATGATATTGTTGCTGGATTTGCTGCGGGTATCAGTGCTGCCCTTGTCTGGCAGCTGATTCTTAAACTATTAGCATTTTGATGTATAAATTTACATCATCATTGGATCATCGGTCGGTTCAATCTCTTCATAGTCATTGACTATTTGATCTAATATTTTCTGTGTCTTTTTAATCTTTACGATATTTTCATCAAAAATAGATTTTGATGCAGGAAATGCGTCTCCAAGTTCCGTATAGATCAAAATACGTCCGCCAAAGTGACGATTAAACTCATCAAATGCACCTCTTAGATATGCTTTACGCGTTGTGTGTCTAAATAATGCTTGTAACATTCTTTTACGTTCTTTGATTGGAATCGACTCATCAATCGCTTCAGCCACACGCTTGATGTCCAAACGAGAAAAATAAACACCGCTTTGGAACGGTGAGAGAAGTTTATCGGTTAACTCATCTACAAATCCAGGTACTGGCTCATTATCTGGGTCATTTTCAGCAGTCGTATCACAATCTCCTGTATCACATTTATCCCGTACAAATTGATCAAACTCTGCTTTTAAATCACTTAGTTCTGCTTTATTCATTCTATGCTCCTGTTGTTAATTCGTAAAAATAGCGTGTCATGGAATTGAGGGCTATGTCGTCTTGAAACTCATCGCATTGCGCAAACTTTTCCAGTGCAGATGGCATAATAAGTTCTCCGTAGAGTTGTCCATCTACGATACGAATAAAATCACTGTATCCAGCCTCTTGAGATGCTTCAGAAGCATGATCTAATAAGCTAAAGGCCTCTTCTTGATATTCCATTGAGATTACCGCACCGGTTAATTTTGAGCTTCGCATTTGTGAAATTGTAAAGGTAACATCATCCGGGCGTATATTCATGGGAATTGCCATTGCATTGACATTATTTCCCTTGAACAATTTATTAACAATAGCACAAAAGCGACTACTATGTGCATTTTCGGCGATATACCCATAAAGTGCTGTTTCTGTTGTTATCGAATTATCATCGTTCATCATTTTATAACCCCCAAAGCTCGCGCGCTTCTTCCTCTTCGAGGCGACAACGGCGGCATATTTTTTCTCCTGCGACGGAACTGAACAAGCCATCGCATTCATCACATCGGCGTACTGCAAATCTTGCAAGGTTTTGAACACTAGGGACATACCACTCTTTGAGATTGTACGACGTCGAAAGAGTAATAGCATTTGGCTCACATACGTCATGACATAAATGACATTTGACACATAAAAAAGGATCGAAATCTATTTTAGAGTTACGCATGTCCGATGTCAGTGCTCCTGTAGGACATACGCGATAACACATTTGACACGCTGTACATAATTCTTCATCTAACAGTTTTTGAGACGTAAACGTAATTTTATCGCTTTGCACCACATGAAATTCACTAGGTACTTCAAAACGCTTTAATGCGGTAAAAAATAGTTTACGTCGATCCGTTATCTTTTTAGTCCGTAGCGCTTGAGTATGAGTACTATTCGTCGTATATTGTACAAATTCATCCGTCGTACGCTGTATCTCTTTTTCAAAATTACTGCGTGCTTTCCCTATTCCACGTAAGTGAAAGTTTTTGAAAAAATCTCGGCGATCTGCTTTTTCTTCAGGTACTTTCAAATCTATATACGCAATATCTTTTGTTTGAATCGTATAAGGTGATTGTATTGCTTCTAATAAATAATTAGAATTATCAATAGTCTTCATCATAACCGATAAAGTTTTTTCTCCTATCTCACATTGACCACAATGCCCAATATCCAGAATAACACCTTCTTTCATTTGAGCAAAGGCAATTAATTGTTCGCTGCTTAATGCAGCGATACAAGGCACATTCTTTTGACAAGAGACAAGATTCTCTTCATCAGAGACAAATGAAAAGAAAAAATCAGTTGGATTAAAATCATCAAGTTGCAATGCTTCTGTAGGACACACAGCAACACATCCCGCACATCCAACACATTGTGATTGATTGATGGATGGAAGTCGCCCAGTAATGCTAATAGCACCCACAGGACATACATCAGAACAATGAGTGCAAATAGAGTTGACACTTAAAGCTCTAACACATGAGCTAGGAGAGAGATTTAAAAGGCTCATGAAACTTTAGGAACAACTGCACTTAACATTTCATTATCAGAAAGTATAAATTCTAATGCCATTTCCGCTGTATCGTAATATAAAGGTGTACGTGATTCATACTTCATATTAATCAGATACATAGGTGCCCATTTTAAAAGATGGGTATTTAAAAAACGATGCTGTACTGCCAATAATTCAGTTACAGATTCATGATCACTTTCTTCAATTGCTTTTATCTGAGCTTGACATAAGTGATGCATAAACTCTAACTCAACACCAATATGATCCGAGGAAACAACACGTGCTACAGCGTAATCAACAATAAAGTCATAAGCACTGTAGATATCTGTTACAGGATTCGCACCACCTGTTTCTATCATCTGATCAGCACGTGTATAAAAAGTCTCATAAGGGACTAAATGCAATAGTGAAAGGTTTGTAAAATCGGGATTCAAATACTCTTCTAAAAGCTTTTGATTTGATAGTGTGGTACGTAGTTCCCATTCATTCCAATGAGGTAAAAACTCTAAAACTGTTTTGTCTTCCATAAGTGTATTCAAAATTTCAACGTCAAGCTCTTGAAGCAAAATCCGAGAAAGAAGGGCATAAATATTACTACGTGCGATAATTTCATCCATTAATCAGACCTTTAAATAGTGATGGGATTGTAGCAACTCTGACTAAAAAGTACATGAGAGAAGAAGATTAGAAAAAGGTATCAAGTCCTAAGACTTGATAGTAACGTCATATGCAGTTGAGTCAAGAGATACCCAAGGACGTTTAATATGGCGAGGGCGACGAATGGTTGAATTTGAATCCAAACCACGAGACAGCTGATCTCTCCATGCTTGATATACTTTAAAGTTATTATCATAATTTACAAAAATGTCACCAATCTTGTCACCCGGTTGAGCAGGCTCTAAGATAACTTTATGGTGCCAACAGTGCATACCTGAAATTGGATCCGGATGAGGAGCTGCTACAGCATTTTGCCATGAACCACTCAATCCATCCCACCAAATGTTCTCAGAGTCACGGTTGTATTCTGCAAAACGCTCAGCTTTAAAGCCTTTGATTCCCTCAACATATTTGAGTTTACCGATTTTTCCATCCATTTGAATCTCAGCAACTGGAACACCAAAACTATTGATACCTGTAGTACCACTATAGTCATCAATTTTAGTTTGTGCTCCTGCTTTACCGATATTAGCAGGTGATTCTTTGAGGAACTCTTTGTTATTCAAATCTCGTGGCGCAGTACTAGGATCCACTTTACCATCAGTTACACCATTTGGTACCGTTACATGGTTCGTTAATTTCCAACGTCCACCATGATGTGAACATGCTAATGTACCAGGCATAACAGCCTCAGTAGGTACTGCCATTGCGACAAAGTAACCACTGTCTAGACCAGACACCGTATCCACAATCTTCACACGCATTGCATCACCACGCTTAAATCCAAGACGCTGTGCATCTTTTGTATAGATCCAAATCGGGTCATGGTTCTGTGAAATTTCCATCAAATGCTTAGAATTCGCAGAACGTGTATGAATATTATACGGTAAACGGAATACTGTATTTAGAGCAAATGAGTTTTCCTCTTTCATATACATGTGGTTAACATGTGAAACAAGGTGCACCATCTCTACTTTTTCTTTATCATTACGCGGATAGAACGGCATTGCATACTCTCTCCACTTCCAGTCCGTAGCCCACTGTGTAAAGAACTCAAGTTTACGAGTAAGGGTTTCAAATCCTTCCATCTTTTTACCGTCAATCTCAATACCAATAGTTGTATCTTTTCCGTGATGATCTTTGGCTTTAATAACACCAGCCGTACCAACACTCATAGAACCCGCATCAAATTTGTGTCCGTGTGAAATAACTTCACCATCTTCAAATTTAAGCTCACGTTCCATAGCATTATAGATTTTATCTTCTTCCATCCATGCACCATGATCACGTAAATAGGCATAGACTGGAAATTCTTCCTTACTGTAACGCTCATCATTAGTTGCTGTCTCTTTGAGTTTTGGCAAGTTATCACCAAATGCAGCATCGTACCATTCAGGAATCGTGACAGGTTTACCTGGATGACGTTTAGATTCCCACATTTTTTTGATACCTAGACTTCCGTCAGGATCGATGTAGTTAACACATAAATCAAAGAAGAACTCATTCTCTTCCCAAACCTCACCAAGACCCGCCTTAACGTGAGCCTCAAGTGTAGCACGGTTAGGATTTTTAGCTTTCCAGCCTGATTTTTCCAATGCAACACGTAAAACCGGCTGACGAAATGAAGTCCATCTTGCAGGGAATGTTGCCTCAGAGTGTTGGTCATGACGCTCTCCGGCAAGTCCAACTGGAAGTACATAGTCCATATACCAGTTTGTCTCTGACCATACTGGAGAGAGATTCATAGTGAGTTCCATCTTTGTTTCGTCTTTTAGAACTTCTATCCAACGGAAACCATCCGGATTAATCCAGACAGGATTGTACATACGTGGAATATAAACAGAAAGTTTACTTGGAACTTTCAATCCACGGTCATTCCATTTTTTCTGCCATGCGGTATCTGTTAATAGGTGTGGCAATAAATACGACATCTCATACGTTGACAAAGGCCACTCAGGAGGCCATGTTAGCTCATTCCAAACTTTGACCTTTGGTACGTCTGCACCGCCTGCACCCTGTCCAAGTGTAGAGCTTCCACCCTTCCCAGATACAGAAATAACGTGCCAGTGGTGGAAGAATGTACCACCCTCAGTACCGATAGCACCGCGAAGACCAATACAAAAATATGCCGCACGTCCGCCCATCCATGCACCACGGTTACCCGCAGCAGCAGCACGCCAGATATACGTAGAAATTGCATCACCAGCCCAAATAAACATCTCGTAGAGTTTTTCAAGTTTATAAGCAGGGACATGTGTCTCTTTAACCGCATATTCAAGCGTATAAGGAGCATACATATCTTTTAAAAGAGCCATATAGTCATCAAATGAATTACCAGTCGGAGCTTTAGTAATCTGACCTTTTTCAAGCATAAAGTCAAGATGTTTGTGATCGTTCATCAAGGTTTCCCAGTTGAACCATTTTTTCACAAACTTCTTATCCGTCATATTTTCACTTAAAATACGATTTGCAAGATAAAGATAAATAGCAGCTTCCGTACCAGGCCATGCAGCGATCCAAAGATCTGACATACCTGCAGAATTCGACATACGAGGGTCCATAACGACCATCTTCGCACCTTTTTTACGTGCGTCAGCAATAAAACTAGCTGATTGCTGAAAGTAGTGTCCCGCATCCGCAGCATGAGACGAATTCAAGAAAATCAGCTTAGCATTAGCCCAGTCAGGACTTGAACGGTCATCATTTGCAGTCCAAATAGACGGTGTACGACCATTAGATGAACAAATGTTGGTGTGTGAGTTGTAGGAGTCAAGTCCCATTGTTTCCCAAACCTGAGGAACAAACCCGTTTTCATTTGGACGTCCGACATGGTACATCACTGATTTACGAGAAAGTTCATCCCCGTTACGTAGCGTATCACCCATCTTTTTACCGATGGTCGTCATCGCTTCATCCCATGTTGTACGAATCCATTTTCCCTCACCACGCTTAGAACCTGGTGCACGCTTAAGTGGGAAAGGAATACGATCAGGATCATACATCTGTGACTGAACAGCATACCCTTTTGCACAGTTACGTCCACGTGAGGCAGGGTGCAATGGGTTACCCATGTATTTTTTAACGGTGAATGTCTTTTTATCGATCCATGCAGTTAATCCACACGACGCTTCACAGTTTGAACATGCAGTAGGAACCAGCATATAATCATTGACCATGATACCATCAGGGTTCTCTTCACTTTGTACGCCGTGACGGTTTATACCGCCACGTTTCCAGTCATTACCATCAAGCTCTTGGAAACCTTCCCACTGATCCAATGGTGGATAAAATGATAGGCTGTCAGGAGTATTGGTAAATTTGCTGTTCTCTACAGACTCAGCAGCTGCATCAGTCGAGAATACGCCTTTTGCAATCGCAGCACCAGCAACGGTCATTGCGGCACCTTTTAAAAATGTTCTTCTACTTTCTAAATACATCATCTACCTCTTTAGCTCATGTTTAACAATTGTGGGATAACTAACCATACATGCTTGGTAATCCACAATCCGATTAGCGCTGATACAGCAGCGATTTTCAATAAATAATACGATTTATCTTTGATACTTTTGCATACTAAGGCCATTGGGATCAAAAATGCAACGATTTGACCAAGCCAGAACATAAAGGTATATTCTCCACCTTTGATAAATTCTAATGTAGCAATTACTTCTTCTGCTTTCATCGGACCAAAAATTAATTCTGTCATGTACATCAAAAATGCAGTCAATGCACTAAATCCTAAGATCAATCCCAAATCTTTTTTGATTGGATCTGAAAATTTATTACCACCAACCAAGATCATCGTTGCAGATCCTGCCAAAAATGCAGCCAACATCATCTGAATAGACTCCGTAGGCATCTGCCACAATTCGCGTGCTGTTGATTGTGCCATAAGACCCGCTGTATACAGTGTTACTGGAACGGCTAAAACAACCCCGTATCCCAGTAATTTATCGTACATTGCTTCATCTTTTTTCATATAAAGGAAATACGCCATACCCAAGATAATACCTACAAAACCAGTCGCCAACCATGCACCAATAGTAATCATAGATGTCATATGCGGATGGAAAAAGATATGCCAAAATCTAAACATTTGGTGCAAGTCAATAACCGTGAAAAATAAGAATAGGTGAATAAATACGATTGATATCACTACCGATGGCAAACGTATAAAGCCAGTTTGTTCAGGATACTTTTTCAACAAATAAAATGCAACAAAAATAATACCGGTACCGATACTTTTTGCCCACATATTCATCGTAATAATCCAACCCCATACGATACCAGGTAAAGCTACGTCAAGAACTACAACCGCATTGGTTGCTGCAATAATTTCGTGCGCCATTAGTGGTGTCCTCCTACAGGTAAATGCGTAAGATTGTTAAACAATGAATGTCCTTCAGCTCTAAATGATGCTAATGGGTTAAGAGTAACATTACCGCCACCTACATAATAGTGATGAGGATCTGTCCCTTTTTCTGGCTTACGCACTTGTACATTGCCTTGATGCTCTTGAATGTATTTGCTGATGTTGGACATTGGATCATCCAAGTCTCCAAATATGTTTGCTTCTACCGGACAGGCAACAACACATGATGGCATCATTGCGCTGGCAATACGGTGTGCACAATAGGTACACTTATCAGCAGTTTGGGTCTGTGGATCAATATAAATTGCTCCATATGGACAAGCCATAACACATCCAGCACATCCGATACAACGCTCTTTATCAATATTTACAATACCGTTTTCAATGTAGTGCAATGCACTTACGGGACAGATACGTTCACATGGTGCATTCGCACAGTGGTTACAACGAAGTGGTGTAAACGTTCGCTTTGTTTCTGGAAAACTTCCTACATCTACATATTTTACACGAAGACGCCATGTACTAAGAGGAACTTCATTCTCCACTTTACATGCGATCTCACAGCCCTTACAACCCATACATAGGCGAAGGTCTACTAAGAACCCTAATTGCATATACTCTCCTTAAATTCTTATTGCTTTATACAATACTAATTATTTATTGTCGTTATGACGTGCTTTACGGCATTACTGCTGGCCTGATAATAACTAATTATTGATTAATCGATTATAAATAGCCGTAAATTCTCGGCAACTTGTTACATTATGGAACTATGCTGTTTTATTAAGAAACAAATAGGGGGAAAAGAGGAGTTTTAACGTCATATACCCTAAAGGTATTATGACTCTAGACGACAGCGAATTGAGGCTTCATGGGCTCCTAATCCTTCTGTATTAGCAATGAGGGCGCATGCTTCACCGATTTCATTGATCGCTTGACGTGAAAATGCAATAATAGAAGATTTCTTCATAAAGTTTTCTACTCCAAGCGGTGAGTAAAAGCGTGCTGTACCCCCCGTTGGCAACGTATGATTGGGACCAGCTACATAATCACCGATCGCCTCAGGTGTATTTGAACCTAAAAATATCGCACCCGCATGCTTAATAGATGCAAGTAGTTCAAAAGGATTTGCCGTAACCACCTCAAGATGCTCTGGTGCAATTTGGTTCATCAGGCCAACCGCCTCTTCCATTGTCTTGGTGATAATAATCGCTGCTCTATCTTCAATCGATTTACGGGCAATCACTTCTCGTGGCAATTTTTTTAACCATGATTCAATCTCAATAGCACATTCATCAGCAAGTGTTTGCGACGTTGTAATAAGAATTGAGCTTGCCATCTCATCGTGTTCTGCTTGGGATAGCAAATCAATAGCCATATGACGTGCATTGGCTGTCTCATCAGCTAGAATACCAATTTCACTAGGCCCTGCGATCATATCAATGTTCACTTCCCCAAATACCATCTTTTTAGCCGTAGCCACAAAAATATTTCCAGGACCCGTTATCACGTCCACTTTTGGAATTGTTTGCGTTCCATAGGCCATTGCTGCAATCGCGCTTGCCCCACCTACTTTAAACACTTCACTCACTCCGCATAAATGGCAGGCTGCTAATAATAAGGCATTGGGTTCATTATCAGGTGTTGGAGTACAAACGATGATTTGTTCTACTCCCGCAACTTGTGCTGGAATAACGTTCATCAACAGTGAGCTAGGGTATGCTGCTTTTCCACCTGGAATATAGAGTCCTGCACGATCCACTGCCGTCACTTTTTGCCCCAAAATAGTCCCGTTAGCTTCGGTATCAAACCAACTGCGAGGAAGTTGCTTCTCGTGATAAGCACGAATGCGATCATAGGCCAAATGCAATGCTGCTTTAAGATTAGGCTCAAGTTCTTCATAGGCTGACTTCATATCGGCAGTCTGTATACGAAGTTCAGAACCGTTTTTAGGTGTCCAACGATCGAATTTTTCAATATGCGCTACAAGTGCATCGTCTTGGCTCGTTCGTATTTCATCAATCAAACTTTTAACAACTACAGATACGTGTTCCATGTCCATTTTTCCACGATTCAGTAAATCACTGAAAACCGTTTGAAAATTGACGTCACTGCTTTTGATAATGGTCATGCGCTCCCTTTCTTATTTTTTTGTTGTTGTTTTTTTATACTCATCACTTACAATATCAAGTGCTTTTAGAAAGACTGTTGAATCAACAGCACCCATCAATGGTTCAAATAAAGGTTCTCCATCGCTTTTCAAAAACCAAGTTGCAGGTGTCCCTCCAACGTAAAGATTATTGGGAAAAATAGGACTTTCATCCACATATGCAATTGTTGCTATGTATTCCTTGTTAAGTTTTTGAATTACTTTTGGATTACTCAGGGCTGTTGATTCAAATTGAACACAAAAATGACAATTATGATTCGAAATAATAAACATCATAGGTTTATTTTGGGCCTTGGATTGTTTAAGTGCCGTTGCATAATCTTTTTCCCATTTGATACCGCTACCAAATACAGTGGAAAGTGTTACTAAAAGTACGAATAGTATTTTTGTCATTTTTTTACCTTTTTTATAATCTCTTTTGCAATCGTGTTAACGTCTTTATCACTGACATCAATCACAATATCCGCCACTGCCAAATACTGCGGAAGCCTTTCCTCATACAAAGCACGTGCTTTGTCGATATCTTGAAATAAAGGACGTTTCTTGAGCTTTTTATTCGCATCAGGATGGGCTAAAATACGTTCATAAATACGTTCAAACGGAGCATTTAATAAAACAATGGTTCCTACTTTCTTCATAGCAGGAACTTTGAAAAATCCGCCACCTGTAGAGATGATAGTCCCCTCTACTTGTTTTTTCAGCCATCGCGCTGTTTTACGCTCCAAGTTTCTAAAGTATTCTTCACCTTCTTTGGCAAAGATTTCTTTTACTGAGCGGTTTTCCATACTCTCAATGACGTCATCCGTATCCAACGCCATCATAGCTGTTTGCTGAACCATTGCACGAGCAACAGAGCCCTTACCAACTCCCATAAAACCGATTAAAACAATATTTTTCATGATTTAGGACACTTTAAATTATAATACTGTAATCATAACATGCATAAACTTAGGAGTGACTCGTGAATCTTTGGGATTACAGTGCAGTGTAATGATCACCACATCTAGGACTTGTCACAATTCCTTCTAAAGTTTGTATTTTAACCGGAAGATTCATCGGACGGCGCATCGAGATCGGATCCACTTTACTAACGCTAAAGTGAAGATGAGGAGCCGTTGTATAGCCTGTATTACCAGAATAGGCGATTAACTGACCTTTGGTAACTTTATCTCCAATCTTGACAGCCGTTCCACCCTGTTTTAAATGATAATAATTACCCATCGTTCCATCATCATGTTCTATAACAACATAGTTGGCATAGGGACGATATTGAGGACTTGGACCGCCATAGTTATTAGAGACTTCAACCCCTACTACAATCCCATTGCGTGCTGCATAAATAGACGTTCCCATCGGTAATGGAAAATCAATAGCGTAGGCAGAGAGTCCTTTATGCGATGTATCGCCATGATACCCTTGAGAAACACGTACTGCAGAACCTTTTGCAAAAGGAAGTCCGTAAACATACTCATCATTATGTTTTACAAACGGTGATCCACGTACCCAGCCATAGGATGATTTATAATCAACGCTCTGTTTGCTGTTAATGCGATCAAGGACTAATATCTTCTTTTTACTGTAACCTGTCAATTCGATGCTTAAAGGCAAACGGGTGCCTGTCTTCAAATTCGAAATACTTTCAACATCTAACGTCAAGGTAACACGATAAGGATTCAAGTTTTCTGCCTCAAATTCAATCCCTCCACTGTCACTGGTTTCTGCTGTAATCATGACGCTGTTACGTGAACCAACTTTTGCTGTTTTTCGTATTTTCTGTGCTTCTGAACGCTTTAAAATGCGTAGATGTTCTTCATAGGCCTGTTCTTGTTCAAGAACAAACTGAAGACTTTTTTTCTCTAATACTTCTTCATTACACAATACATCAAGACTTTTTATCGAATGTGTCGGAAAATTTTTTTGATAATACGCAATAGCCTCAGCTCGGATCCTAGGTTGATGCAAAGGTTCTAATTCAATAGAAGTCAAATGCTCAAATCGTTTGTTATCTTCTGTCTGTATCGCATCACTAAGCGACGTACGATACAATTGATAAATCACCTCTTCTTGGGATGCCAGTTCTCGTAAGTCTTTGAGATACGTTCGTAAATGTTCTGGCTGTGGTTTTGAGAGTTTTGAGAGTACTTCTCCTGTGGACAATGTCTCTTTGACTCCGCTGCAAAAACGTTCAATTATTTTTTTTTCAGATGTGGTTAGTGTCTCTATATCCAACTGACGTAATTTTTGTGCATTGCGCTCAAGAGGCTTTGCCAAGGTGCCATAGGGTAGTGAATCTTGTCCATGCAGTAACAAAATAGCCAATATAATCATCACTACGATTTTTAGCAAATATTTCCTTTTTCAATCCTATTTTCTTTCATATTATAGCTAATATGTAAATTTGGGGGTGAATGCTATAATACTCCATATTTTTTTTTGGGGTAGTTCATGTCCAAACGTATATTAGAAGTAATTAAACCAGGTGTTGTATTCGGAAAAGATCTCAATACCTTGTTTGCCATTGCAAAAGAAGAAGGGTATGCTCTTCCAGCTGTTAACGTCGTGGGAACCGACTCTATTAATGCCGTACTTGAGGCTGCAAAACTGGTTAATTCTCCTGTAGTTATTCAGTTCTCAAATGGTGGTGCAAGCTACTATGCAGGCAAAGGGCTCAGTAACGAGGATGAAAAAGCGGCCATCGTCGGTGCAATCAGTGGTGCGATCCATGTTCACATGATGGCAGAGGCCTATGGTATTCCAGTAGTACTTCACACCGATCACGCAGCGCGTAACTTTTTACCATGGATCGATGCCCTGCTAGATGCAGGAGAAAAACATTTTAAAGAGCACGGAAAACCGTTGTTTAGCTCTCACATGCTTGACCTCTCTGAAGAAAGTCTTGAAGAAAACGTTGCTACGTGTGTTGAGTATCTCAAACGTATGTCAAAAATCGGTATGACGATCGAAATTGAACTAGGTGTAACCGGGGGAGAAGAAGACGGCGTAGACAATACCAATATTGATAACTCACTTCTGTATACTCAACCCTCAGATGTTGCTTATGCCTATGAGCAACTTATGAAAGTCAGTGAGAACTTTACTATCGCAGCTTCTTTTGGGAATGTTCATGGTGTTTATAAGCCGGGTAATGTTGTATTAACTCCATCTATTCTTGATAACTCTCAAGCCTACATTCAAGAGAAGTTTAAAACCGCACCTAAACCCGTAAATTTTGTATTTCACGGCGGATCAGGCTCAAGCTTAGAAGAAATCCGTGAAGCAATCAGCTACGGTGTTATCAAAATGAATATTGATACCGATACCCAATGGGCAACCTGGGAAGGAGTCAAAGACTATTATGAAAAATACAAAGACTACCTGCAAGGACAAATCGGGAATCCTGAAGGGGATGAAAAACCGAATAAAAAATATTATGATCCAAGAAAATGGCTACGTGATGGGCAAAAAACTCTTGTAGCTCGTGTTAAAACTGCATTTAATGATCTCAATGCGATCGATCGTAACTAAGAAAAAGTAAGAAGAAAATTCCCGCGAACGCGGGAAATACAGGTAGAAAATTATTTATTTCGCGTAGGTAATTTTTGCTTTTGCTTTTAGAGAATTCATTTTCTTCTCCATAGACGCTTTAAACTTATCCATTTTTAAACGCTGCTCTATAAAGTTTTTCACTTCATCAAAACTCATTTTTTGTGCCGGTTTCTTATCTTCGAGATAGATGACATGGTATCCGAATTGACTTTGAACCGGTTCAGAAGAAATCGTCCCCTCTCTCATAGAAAATACTGCATCATTAAACGATGGTACCATCTGTCCACGTGGAAAATAACCTAAATCACCGCCCTTTGCAGCACTTGGTCCCGTTGATTTTGACTTAGCCTGAGCCGTGAATTCTACCTTTAACTTATCTCCAGAAAGACCTTTCATACTTTGAATAACTGCTTCAGCATCCTCTTTTGATTTCATCAAAATATGGCGTGCACGTACTTTTTCTTTGTCTACAAACTCATCAGCATTTGCATCGTAATACGATTTTACTTCTTTTGCGTCCACATTAATAGACTCAAATTGTTTTTGCTCCCAGACTTTTGCAGCAAGTTGCATCTTCATACGTTCCATTAAGACTTGCAACTCATGCTTATATTCTTTGGATTCTAATACACCTGTCTTCTTTGCATCTTCAAAAACAAGCTGCTGAGCAACCATACCTTCTATGATACGCTGACGTAGTTCATTTTGTTTATCTGCTGGAAGTGAATCAAATCGTCCTTGGGTTCCTTCTGCTAATACTTTATTTACTTCATCCGAAGTAATCGCATCCCCATTAACTGTTGCTAAAACTGCTGCACTTGCAACTGAACCGCTCAATAACACGCCTAATACCCAAATTGAAAACTGTCGTTTCATTGTTGTCCTTATTTTGTCTTTATCTCAAGATTTTTTAATAGCCGAATTATAATACAAATAAAAGAATATCACATACAAATTAATCAACATTAAACGTGTTTAGTACTCTTACTTTCCTGTGCTATCTTTAAATAGCGTTCTATCGTTTGCAATAAGAAGTTTTTATCGATTGGTTTGGCAAGGTGTGCATCCAAACCAGCCCCAATAATTCGTTCTCTATCGCCAATAAGAGCATGTGCTGTTAGCGCAATTACTGGGGTGAATCCACGATTGTCACGCTTGTTTATCTCTTTAATGAGACGATTGGCCGTTAATCCGTCCATTATCGGCATATCGATGTCCATTAGGACTAAATCATAAGGCTCTAACAAATAGGCATCAACCGCTTTTTGTCCATTGTCAACCGCTGTGACTTGGAAATTTTGTTGCTGTAAAATAGTTTCCAAGAGTCGAAGGTTAATGAGATTGTCTTCTGCCACTAAAATATTAATCGGTGTCTCTCTAGGAATAAAGGGAATATCCACACTCGTATTAATGTACTCTTTTGGCATTGTATTCCATACAACTGAGAGTGTTTTGTGCAATGAACTTGGTAATAATGGAAGTGTAATGACGGATTTTACAACTTCCAATAAAAGATCCGCTTTCTCACCGTATTCCAATTCTATTATAGGAACAATTTCCAGTGCAGGATAGGTCATTTTCAGGGATTCTATTTGTGAATTAGAGATATGAGGTGTATCCATAAAAAGTATAGTAGAGTCAAACAGGACTCGATTAACCAGCGTAGTTATCGGTGTAATCTCAACATTAAAAAGATCCAAATATTTATGCAATAATGCACTCTGGGCTGATGCCAGATCTTGCGAATACAAAGCAGCGCGTGTCCCCTCAATAAATTCAAAACTTCCGGCTTCACTGACTTTATGCCTAATTCTAAATGAGAATCGTGATCCGACTCCTTCTTGAGAGGCTAACATCAAATGAGAATTCATCATATCTACATATTTGTGACTGAGACTTAGACCAATGCCTAATCCATCTTTTCCACGCCGCTGATTTTCCCATGCAGAAGCAAAAGGGCGCAACAATGTCTTACTGTGTTCGGCATCAATACCAATACCTGTATCACTAACGGCATATTCGACTTCAATGCTGCGATTTTCCTTTTTGACAACAATAATCTCCACGAGGATTTGTCCATTGATATCCGTAAATTTAATGGCATTTTGAATCAAATTTCGTAAAATTGTCAAAATTTTATCCTGATCACCGGTTATTGTTTTAGGTAATCTAGGATCAATTAAAAACATAAGCTGAATCTCTTTAGTCTCTGCCAACTCTTTAAACTGTACTGAAAAAGTTTCAAAAACTTCTACCGGAGCAAACACTTGAAATGCTGCGTGAATGTTTCCACTCTCTACTTGCATGAGTTCTAGAAGATTTTCGATATTACGCATCATCGAGGAAGCACTTTTACTGACCATATCCACATACTCTTGCTGCCAAGAGCTTAAATGCGTCCCTTTTAGCAAATCAGTAAATCCGATAATAGCATTCATCGGCGTTCTAAATTCATGAGACATACTCGTCAAAAATTTCTTTTTAAACTGGTCAAAATAACGTTCTGCAGCACGTGCACGTTCTATAATGGACGTATCTTTCAATACAATCGCTACGATTGGAACATCACCTAACAAAATTACTTCCGAACGAATTGCGATATCGTATTCTTTTCCTTGTGCCGTTAGTTTTCCACGATATTCACCCGATTGCGACAATAAGAAAGAGAGTTCTATCCCCTGTGGTTTTAGCCATTCTTCGATGGAAGAAATCGCAACTGCACCTTCTTCTCCAAAAAGTGATAATAAGGATTTGTTTACCCCAAGAATCTCACCTGAAAGATACGTGTATAAAAAAGGATCACTGTGCAAGTTTGCACATGAAGTCAACATTCCTGTAGAGGAAAGAAATTTTTCTTTAAATAGATCCGTGTAATCCATTGCTGTTTATCCTATGCTGTGACGTGTAAATATTTATGTAAAACATACTCGAGTTTCTCGCGTGTCAATGGCTTAGAGATATAATCATCAAGCCCTTTTGCCAGAATATATTCCCTATCACCTTCCATGGCTAACGCTGTTAAGGCAATAATAGGCATTTTTCCAACACCACTCACCCCTTCTTGTGCTTTAATCTCTTGTGTGGCTAAAATACCATCTTTAACCGGCATATCGATATCCATAAAAACAATATCAAACTTTTGATTGCGGCATGCTTCAACACCTTCATCCCCATCCGATGCAGTTACTACATTAAGTCCATACTCTTTGAGCAGTAATTTGATCAATCGCTGATTGATCAAATTGTCTTCAACGACAAGCGCATTGATACCACGTTGCAAATGAGGGACTACAGCTTCAGCTTGTTTTTCCAAATTTAGAACATCAATTAAATGCTTTAACAAAGTTGTAGGTAAAATCGGCTTAGTAAGACCTACATCAATAACGTGCATTGTACGTGCAAGAAGCTGCTCGTTTTGGTCCAATACCAAAATTGTTTTACAGGTACGTTTCATCGCTGAAAGCTTCAATATCCAGTCACTTTTTTGTTGTGATGCAATAAAATACACCATATCCGTTGCATCAAAGACAGTAGCATCGATAAGATGGGTTTTCGTTACACTGATTCCAAAACTTCGTAAATAATTGGTAAGATGATTCGCATCATCCAAACGTTTTTCATCCAGTAAGACAACTTTTGCACTGTGTGCATTGATCATTCGCATTGCTTGGTCAGATGATCCCTCTAGCGTGAAGGCAAAACTAAAAGCAGAACCTTTTCCCTCTTCACTCGTGATTTTTAACTCTCCGCCCATCAAATTGATTAATCCGTGTGACAGGCTCAAACCTACACCCAAGCGATTATCGGCGTGATCTCCTGATACAAATGGTCGTGTAATATAGCTAAGTTCACTTTTACTGATCCCCTTACCGGTATCCTTAACCGCAAATCCGATATTACAGGTTCCTGACGTATTACGCTTTAAGAGTTTAACATCAATTGTGATACGTCCTTGCGGCGCAGTGAATTTCAAAGCATTATTGAATAAATTATTTAAAACCTGTTTGATTTTACGACTGTCACCAATTAAATGTGTTGGAAGTTTTGGATCAATAAAAAAGTGGACATTAACCCCTTTTTGATTCCCTAAAGAGACAAAACTGCGAGCTATCTCTTCCATTTCTGTAATAATATTAAAATCAGATTTACTAATTGTCAGTCGCCCCGTTTGCATTTGAGCAAGATCCAGTAAGTTTTCAATATTAGACATCAAGTTACGTGCAGAACCCTGTACTGAGTGTATGTATTCAAGTTGAGTTTCTGTCGGAGTTGTTTTAGTCAAAAGATCAACAAAGCCCAATATCCCATTCATCGGGGTACGAAACTCATGCCCGATATTGGCCAAAAATTTTGTTTTCATATTCTCGACTTGCACTACTTCATCTTGTAATGCCACCATATTACTGCGATCTTCCAATCGAAGTAAATAAAGTTCACTTGAACCTTGATTTAACAAGGTGGATGTTGCCATCATCGAATGACGATTACCCTTTGCATCCATTATGCCAAGTCCGTATCCATTAGGACAATGTGTACGAATATAATCCAACCAGCTCTTATCGTATTCGGTAAAGACTTCTTCATCTTCATCGTTAAATAATTCGCGGATACTCTCATACTTTGTACGTAATTCTTCGATCGTTTTTACCTGTACTAATGCAAAAAAAGCTTTGTTCGCTCCAATCCATCCATTCTCTTTCGTAAAGAATAAAATGGCGCACGGATCCGTGTCCAATATCTTATAAAAAAGCTCTTTATCTATATTATACTCTGCAGCTGCCATCGTACCGGTGGACCTACCACCTATGAGATTCATCATCCATTTTTTGAACTCCAAACAATACCCCTACACTCAAGATCACACTCATTAACATAAGCCATATATTGTAACACAAAAATTCCATGTGACTGTTTATCCCATAATGCTATAATTTGCAAAAATGAGTTTATCGGTATGAAAAAAGCAACAAAAAAAGAGATTGAAGCTATAAAGTTTGAGTTAGTGTCCCGGTACGATGATGCTGTCACTGAACTCACCTATAGCAATGCTTATGAGCTGGTCATTGCAGTGGCCCTTTCCGCTCAATGTACGGATAAACGCGTGAACCTCATCACCCCAGCATTATTTAGTGCTTATCCGACTCCCTATGATTTAGCCAAAGCAGACCTTCCAGACGTTAAAAACTTACTGCAAACTTGCTCTTTTTTCAACAATAAAGCAATCAATCTCATCGAAATGGCAAAACGCGTTGTCGATGTCTATAATGGAGAAGTCCCTCTGGATGAAAAAGAGCTCATCACGCTAGCAGGGGTTGGGCAAAAAACAGCTCATGTTGTCTTGATTGAATACACAGGAGCGAATTTAATGGCGGTAGACACCCATGTTTTCCGTGTAAGTCATCGTCTGGGACTCAGCGATGATCTCACACCTGCCACAACTGAAGCTACCCTAGTTAAAAAGTTTAAAACAAACCTGCATCAGCTTCATCAGGGGATGGTCCTTTTTGGCCGTTATATCTGTACCGCTAGAAACCCTAAATGCGATGACGGATGTTTTTTACAGCAGTACTGTAAAACGAAGGAAAGTTTTAAACCCAGATAGGATAAAATCACCCATGATTAAAAGATTACTCCTCTTTTTTGTGATGCTAATGTTTACCGGTTGTGTGAATGAACGGGGCGTTAGTTTGCGCTACTATAACGATTGTGAGGAATATTATGATGCCCAAGGGTATTATCATAAAAAATGCGATGAAAACATCGTGGACTACAGTGATGTCAAAAAAGCATTAACCTCACCTGCTACCGCTGCAAATCCAAAAGTATGGTAAGTTGTAGAGGCTTACTATTTACACGCAATAAAGGTTGCGAAATTTGCCCATCTAAATAAAACGTCGCAGCTTGAAAAACCGCTTTTTTTCGCCATTTCAATATTTTCGATCATCGTATACGGTATCAGTACATTTTCCAAAGCTTCGCGCTTTTGCATGATTTCGTATTCACTGTACCCCTGCTCTTTTTTAAAACTGTAATAACAATCGATGAGTTGTTTATTCAAAGTAGCATTTTCACTCAGTACTTTTTCACTAAAGATAAAGACACCACCCTCTTCTAAAGAGTCGTATATCTTACGCAAAAGAGTTTCTCGTACCATGGGGCGGATAAACTGCAGTGTGTAGTTGCAAATCACTACCTTAGTACGTCCAAAAGGATATTCGAGTATGTCTCCCTCGACTAACGCAATCTTGGACCCATACGCTTCTATTTTTTTATGGGCATGTTCTATCATGGCAGTTGAATTATCAATACCGATCAACTCAATATTATCCATGGAAGTTACAGAACGCTCAATCTCTAGGAGTAACGAAGCCGTTGAACATCCCAAATCAATAACTCGTCCACCCTCATGCAGTGCATTGATTGAAAACTGTCGAGTCAGCTGTAACGATTCCTTGTAAAAAGGGACTGAACGACCCAGCATATCGTCAAATACAGCTGCAACATCAGCATCGAATTCAAATTGTTTAGAAATAGGTTTGGTGAATAAAGTATCGGTGTTCATAAGCAGCATTGTAGCGAAAAGAATTGTTTTAAGAAAAGGTGGCGCGACGAAACACCATTATGCACCTTTCCTAAAACATACCCGATTACTAGCAAAACATGGTCCATATTTAAAAAAGTGTAGGCGCTATTTCTACCGCTTTTTTTGTTTTCACCGTTGCATTTTTACACTCTTCAAAAAAGGTGATTTCATGCTCTCTTAAAATGCGGATGGTATTGGTCGTTCCCTTTACTCCTACAGGGTCTCCGGCTGTAAAAATATAGGTTTTTGTTTTATCGATTATTTTACGTGCTAGTCCACGTACCATAATGTCACCTAACATCTCTTCGAGCTTCCCTTTTTTGGTCAAATATGCAGGTACAACTCCCCACACAATGGTCAGCAAACGGGCCACACGTTCATCGTGCGTAGCAGCATAAATAGTCATTTTCGGGCGATAACGTGCAAGTTTAATCGCAGATTGACCCGAGGTCGTCATCGCAATAATCCCAGCAGCATGCAAAGAATCACCCAACCGTACAGCCGATTCATGAACCGTATCCATAGGGTCATGATGTTTAAACTCTAAAAATTTATCAAACGGATAGATCTCTTCAATCGATTGAATCGTATTGACCATGGTCTCAACAACCAAAACAGGGTTATGCCCAACAGCTGATTCTTCTGAGAGCATCACGGCATCCGTTCCATCCAGTACGGCATTAGCCACATCGCTTATCTCAGCGCGTGTTGCTGTCTCTTTTTGGGTCATTGATAACAGCATCTGAGTAGCGGTTATTACAGGCTTTGAAGACTCATTAGCTTTTCGAATCAACATTTTTTGAATGGTTGGAACGCGATGATAAGGAACTTCAATTCCCAAATCGCCTCGCGCTACCATAATCCCATCTGAAGCTTCTAATATTTCATCAATATTTTCAACCGCATCAAACTTCTCAATTTTTGCAAACAGTTGAACCTCCCCGTTAAGGGAATGGACGATTTTTCTAGCTTCAATCATATCCGCAGCATTTTGTACAAAAGAGATTGCCATAAAATCAACGCCATTGGCAACACCCCATGCCATATCTAAACGGTCTTTTGGTGTGAGTACATCAATACCCAATCGTGTATTAGGAAAGTTAACCCCTTTTTTAGAACCTAACTTACCTTGATTCTCGATAGTAATCCGTACATATTTTTCTTCACAGGCAACAACACTGGTACGGATATTGCCATCGTATAAATAGATTGCATCCCCGATATTGAGCATTTTTAAGATCTCGCTTTGGTTCAAACAGGTTCGAAAGTGGTTGTCACCTACCTTTTCCCCTTCAATCTCCTCATAATACAAATCAAGGATGTCGTTAGGGTGTAAATCAAACTCCTCTTTTAAAATACCAATACGAATTTTTGGACCGCTTATATCTTGCAATATCCCGACAATAAGGCCTGTTTCACGCATGGCTTGACGAATATTATTTAAAACTCCCAAATGATATTCATGTGTACCATGTGAAAAATTCAAACGAAAAACATTTACTCCCGCACGGATCATTCCCGATAAAGTTTCGACACTTTCTGAAGCAGGTCCGACAGTTGCTAAAATTTTGGTTCGTTTTTGCATATTCTTTCCCCATAATTAATAATTTTACTTTAGTGCATAGTAACATATTTAAATTACAATTTTAGTATTTTTGTCGATATTACACACGCCATCTCAGTGATTATAGAGGTGAATTTAACTACAATTAATAACCTACTAATTAAATTGGAATCTAGTAAATCTATGCAAGAACGAGCCATTGAGACTGATATTGTTTTAATTGATATAATCGACTTCTCACGTCTTGAAATGTCTAAACAGCTTGAACTCATCACGTTTCTTTCCCAAAGTTATAGAAAAATGATTCGAAAACTGTTGGAAAATTCAGATATACCTTTGGAAAAAATGCTTCAGGGCATTATTCCCACCGGTGATGGCTTTTATTGTATTTTACATCCAAAACTCAAAGGCTTCGGCCCCATTCTTGGACTATCATTTAACCATTTTTCCGACTATATTGCAAAAGAATACCCCTATTTCAAAGGTATTAGAGTAGCCGTACATACTGGAAAAATACATCAATTTGAAGATATTTTAGGACAAGAAAACTTTGTAGGCGATGGACTAAATGAGTGCGCACGTTACGTTGAAATGAAAAATATGGTCGCCAATACCGTGTTTATTTCGGATACTGCTTTTAACTCATTAGAAACCTTCCTAAGTGATCATGAAGATTTTTCAGATCTTTTAAAAAAATGTGAGTTTCGATGCAGCGCCTTGCACACTTTTCATGATAAACATGAAATCCTACGCAATGGTTATTTAATTTGGATGCGTCAAGGAGGCATTATCTCCCCTCCAAAACAAGACTGGTTAACCCCAAAAAGGAAAAATCATGCGATTTAGTATTGATGAATATGCAAAAACATTTAAAATGTCCAAAGAAATGATACAAAATAAGATTAGAACCAAACGTCTTAACTATATTATTGAATCGGGTGTGACCTACATCATTGTTCCTAAAAGTTCACTTGATGAAGAAAAACGACAAGAGATACAGGAGTCTACAAAACAAACAGCTCCTGTAAATGCACCGACAACTGCATCTCCAAAAACAAGCGTTGGAATGGTCATTTCTCTCTATCAAAAAGAAAATCACCATCTAAAACAAAAGATCAAAGAACTAGAAGCAAAAATAGACCGCCTTACCAACGATAAAGAAGAGATGCTCATAGCAGAGCGCACCCGTATTGAAGAAATTTACACGGCAAAAGATGAACAGCTTAAAAATATTCTAGAAGTACTCAGTACTAAATTAATGCTTTCCAATAACAGCCAAGCCGTACATGACGTCGATGTTGCCCAATCCAGTCCTATCTCCATTGAGCCAAAAGGTGTTATAGAATTAAAACGCTATTTAAAATTTATTGGCATTGGCAGTGAAGATCGTAAATTGGTTCGTCGTCGCTTTACAGAGCGCTTTGGCAGTGATGTACGTATTATCCAGCGAGAGGGCGAGTTTTACGTCGATTTATCGAAATACGACTATACCGATCTTCTTTAGCCTTTAACAAGGCACCTACCATCATCCCCCTTCCTCTTTTTATTATTAACTTTTAGTTTATTGGATTTTACACATTTATATACGATAAAATGTATAAAATATACATATGATATATGAATATGACATAACATAAATAAAAATTATCGAAATCAACTATTGCAGACAAATGAGTAAATAATACAAGATCACGGAGAACCACAACCAATGTTCGTTTGTTTGTATCAGAGGTAATGAGGATTACGGTTTTATAGGGGACCAGTAATACTTCTATCATTTACTGTAGACAAAAGTTTAGTCCATTTTTTACTGTAATTTCAATTCATTCATTCATACAGA
>NCIJ01000028.1 GCA_002282015.1 Sulfuricurvum sp. 17-40-25
TTATAGTGCCTTGGATGCTTTTGGAAATTTCAGCTTTTTTCATTACAAAATTCAAATATAAAATCTTTGATGGCTCTATGCCGTGTAGATTTATAATCAATGGTGATCAGAGTATACAGGGTTACTGTTATGACAATGAAACAAAAATGAAACTTATGAACTTCAAAAATAAAATAGAAAATGGAGAAAAATAAAATGGCAGATAATAATCAATATTCATACCAAATATGGTATGATTAAATCAATAATTCATACCAAGCAATACAATGAAACTTAAAAGGCTATATTACACATGAAACGCTGGATATGGGAGCAAGAGTCTTATCCCCATTTTACTTACGATTTAAACCGACTTGAGTATTTGATGCAAGAGGTATCATTGGAGCAGGGGTATCTTATTGCCATGACACAAACGATGGACAGTGACAACATCGTCCAAAGACAGCTCGAAGCACTGATGAGTGAAGCAATCAGCACTGCAGCTATCGAGGGAGAAATTCTCAATCGTGACAGTGTTAAAGCCTCTATTTCAAGAAAGCTCGGACTCATTGGGATCGATTCCTCGAAACGAGATGAGACCACCGATTATCTCATTGAGATCCTTATCGACGCCAATACTAATTATGATCAGGATTTGACGCTGGAGAGACTTTTTGGATGGCATAATGCACTTTTTCCACGTGGGTACAGCGGACTATCTAAAATTAATGTCGCTACTTTCCGAAGTGAAGATCCGATGGAAGTGATTGGTGGTGCAGCAGGTAAAGAAAAAACCTACTATGTTGCTCCTCCGCGTTCAATCCTCGAACACGAGATGGACCTATATCTGCAATGGTTTAATAGCACGCCCCCTGGCTTGATCAAAGCGTGTATAGCACATTTATGGTTTGTAATTATCCATCCATTTGATGATGGTAATGGCAGAATAGGGCGTGCGATAACTGATCTCGTCTTATCCAAAATCGAGAGATCAAGTATCTCAAGACTCTATTCAATGTCAAGTGCAATCAACAACGATCGAAGCGGTTATTACAAGGCATTGGAAAAAACAACAGGGTATGTTCACAAAGAAAAAAATCATTTGGATATCACCCAGTGGTGTGAATGGTTCCTTGCTACACTTCATACTGCACTGATCGATACCAAGAAAAAGCTTAAATATATTGTCCAAAAAACAATGTTTTGGGATAAGTTTAGGAACTATGAGCTTAATCCTAGACAAACCAAAGTGCTGAATAAAATCCTTGATATGGGTGTTGAAAATTTCCAAGGTGCATTAAGTAAAAAGAAATATATGATCATAGCTGATGCGACTTCTACCACTGCATCTAGAGACATTACACAGCTCATTCAGATCGGCTGTATCCGTCAAGTTGATGGAACAAACGGTAGGAATATTCGGTATGAAATACTTTTTGTATAATTAATTAGGAAATAGGGGACAGGTTATACCTATAACTACGCTAAAAGTCAGACATAAAGTGTATCATTTTTATCTAGTATATTTTCAGCCTTATTTCCCTAAAATCATAAAAAGATGAGAGATAATGAGTTATAGCTATCACCTGCCCCTTTTTTCTAAGAGCGCATATTTCTCCATACTTAAAGGGTGACTGTGTCAATTATACTTTTTTTAATGAGCAATAGCTTACAATTATAGGAAAAAAGATAGTGAATGACTCAAGAAAAGTTTTATCGTCCCAATGTCGCCGCTATTATCGTCTCTAATGCTTATCCTGAACAGAAGCAAATTTTTATTGCTGAGCGCAGTGATTTAGCTGGAGTATGGCAGTTTCCGCAAGGGGGGATTGATGAGGGCGAAAGCTCGGAAGAAGCCCTTTTCCGTGAGTTAAAAGAAGAAATAGGGACGAATAAGGTGGAAGTGATTGCTGAGTATCCTGAGTGGATAGCGTATGATTTTCCTGCGCATGTAGCGGCAAAAATGGCCCCTTTTGCAGGCCAAAAACAGCGCTATTATTTAGTACGACTCAAAAAAAACGCTAAAATAAATTTGGATACCAAACATCCGGAATTTAAGACCTATGAGTTTGTAGCACTTGAAGAGCTTAATGAAAAAATTGCGCACTTTAAAAAACCGATTTATGAAGAAGTCATCTCACATTTTAGAGCCAAGGGATATCTGTAATGCTTATTGTACAAAAGTTTGGTGGAACCAGTGTCGGAGACTTGGAGCGAATACAAAATGTCGCTAACCGGGTTTCTCTAAGTCTCAAAGAAGGGCATCAAGTTGTTGTTGTCGTTTCCGCAATGAGCGGTGAGACCAATAAGTTAATTGCCTACGCGGAGCATTATACTGCCTCTCCTGAGCGCAGCGAAGTGGACATGCTACTTAGCTCAGGTGAGCGTGTCACCGCAGCATTGCTCTCAATTGCCCTCAATGCCATGGGGCACAAAGCAACTTCTATGAGCGGGCGTAAAGCAGGGATTATTACCGACTGCGTCCATACTAAAGCGCGTATCGAAAGTATTGATCCCGCATTCATGCACGCTGAATTAGCGCAGGGAAAAGTCATTGTTGTCGCTGGTTTTCAAGGTGTCAGTGAAGAAGGTCAAGTGACTACGCTGGGTCGTGGGGGATCAGACCTCTCTGCGGTTGCTCTGGCCGGTGCGTTAAAAGCTGATTTATGTGAAATCTATACCGATGTTGATGGTATCTATACTACCGATCCTCGTATTGAGCCAAAAGCACGTAAGATGGATCGTATCAGCTACGATGAGATGTTGGAACTGGCTTCATTGGGGGCTAAGGTTCTTCAAAACCGTTCGGTCGAATTGGCCAAAAAATTGAATGTCAATCTTGTAACCCGTTCTAGCTTCAGTATGGCAGAAGGGACACTTATAACAAAGGAAGATAATATTATGGAACAACCTCTCGTTAGCGGTATCGCACTGGATAAAAATCAGGCACGTATTTCATTGATGGAAGTGATTGACCGTCCGGGAATCGCGTCGGATATTTTTACCCGTTTGGCAGATAATAGTGTGAATATTGATATGATCATCCAAACGCAAGGACACGATGGTAAGACTCATATGGACTTTACGGTTCCTAAGACAGAACTGTTGGACGCTCAAAAAGTGGTTGAAACGTTTATTGCTGAATCTGAAATCGGAACGGCGAGCTATGATGAGAGTATCTGTAAAGTTTCGATTGTCGGTGTTGGTATGAAGTCGCATACAGGTGTTGCGGCAAAAGCATTCCAGACTATGGCACGTGAAAATATAAATATCAGGATGATTTCGACATCAGAGATTAAAGTATCGATGGTCATTGATGAAAAATATGCTGAACTGGCCGTACGTTCACTTCACAGCGCGTATTCGTTGGATCAGTAATGCATCAATTTGATCGATGGACCCTCGATACTATAAGAGCCGAGGGTGCATCGATGAGTTGGTTTGAGGAACAGCGATTTGAATGGATTCCTCAAATCGCCAGTGCTATGGATCAAATTATGCAAGGGCGAACTATTGTTCTTGTTACTGATCCTGGACGTCGCTGGTTCTCACACTATGTGACTGAAACAATCAACAAAAAGCTCAAAGAACGTCCTATGATCCCTATCGTCTATTTGGATGGTCTTTATCCCCATATTGATCAGTTGGTGGATTCTGAGTCGATGAAAACATTGAGCGATATGCTGGATCTTTCGTACAGAGGAGAATACTTCTTTTGGTATATTGGAAAGGGCGGTGATGAACGCCGCGCAGATATCGTCAAGCGAACGGATAATGCTCTGATGTGGATTATGGATGAAAACTATCCTAATGCCTTAAGCATGCGATCCTATGATTCGTTGATCGATATCAAATTGTTACAACTCTATCGCTTATTTGATAAAACGCTTTCTGCAGTTTTATTTGGGGAGATCGATGTTCACGCCTAATGGTGGTTCTATCTTAATCACAGAACATTTCGAAGAAAGATCACTTGAAATTGAACAGAGTTTATTACCTCTGCGCTGTGTCCGTTTTATACGAGAAGACTTTAAAATAGAGGATGCCAAAGAAGTTGTCAGTGAAGCGTATAAGAGTGAATCGCAAACAAAAACACTGATTTTAGGTGCTAAAAGTTTTACTATACCAGCGCAAAATGCCTTGCTTAAAATTCTAGAAGAACCTCCTCGAAATATTGTTTTTTTGCTGCTTGCCCCCAATAAAAGTACTTTTTTACCAACCGTTCGTTCACGTTTATCGTTGACTCAAGAACACAGTGAGCCACATCATGAACCGATTGCTCTTTGTCTTCGGACACTGGATCTTTCCAGTTTGTTTACGTGGGTAAAAGAGCATGAAAAATTCAAAAAGCATGAAGCAAAAGAGCTGATTGAACATTTGTTGTATCATGCGGCTCATGTTGAGGGACTCTCTTTGACTATCGCTCAAGTAGAAGGATTTGAGAAAGCATTTCGACTTATTGAACTCAATGCACGAGTACAAAGTGTCTTGGTGATGATCCTGATGAATTTTCTTAAAGAGGTGAAGCGTGCACGTTGAGCATCTCTCTTCTAGTCTAAATCTGAAAACAGCGCTTCAAGAATTAAAGGTTGACACGGGCGGAATATCGATTTTACAGGATAAGGGAAAAATTCATCTTATTAAAATTGTAGACCTGCACGTAGGTGCCGCTAATATTCTTAAGCAAGATGCTCTAAGTATCGGGGCTGATCTCGCTGTTCCAAGAGGTACTGTGACTGCTTTAGAACCCAGAGTTAATGCACTTTTGATTGCGAATGAAAGACAGCTTCAATTACTTGCAAAAAAAGAGAAAGCACAGCCTTTTGGACTTAAAGCACTTGCCCATGAGTTGGAACGTTTTTGTCATCAAAAAAGTATTGAAGATATAGCAGTAATGGGTATTATCAATGCCAATGATGACAGTTTTTATGCTCAAAGCCGATTTAAAGAGGCACAAGCGATTGAAAAAATTGAAATAATGATCCTTGAGGGTGCGCATATCATCGATATTGGAGGCGTTTCAAGCCGTCCTAACAGTCAAAATGTAAGTCCACAAGAAGAACTGATGAGAGTACGCCCGATTATTGATACTTTGTATGGACAGCGTATACATGAAAAAGTACGATTAAGTCTGGACAGTTATGAGCCCACTGTAATTGCGTATGCTCTTGAAAAAGGGTTTAGCATTGTGAATGATATTACAGGCTTGGCCAATGATGAGGTAGCCCGGTTATGTGCTTCGTATGATGCAACCGCAGTAATTATGCATATGAAGGGAAATCCTCAAACAATGCAAAGCAACCCACATTACGACTCTGTGCTTCGTGACGTGGAGCTGTTTTTTGAAGAACGGCTTGAGAAAGCGCAAAGATTTGGGATAAAAAATACGATTCTCGATTGCGGTATCGGTTTTGGAAAACGTTTAGAAGACAATATAACACTTGTTGCGCATCAAAAACATTTTTTACGTTTTGGAAAACCATTGCTTGTAGGTGCAAGTCGTAAATCTATGATCGATCATATTGTTCATGCTCAATGCGATGATCGTCTTAGCGGAACATTGGCGGTACATCTCAAAGCAATTGAAGAAGGTGCTACGATACTAAGAGTGCATGATGTAAAAGAACACATGCAAGCAATCGCTGTATGGAAAGCATTAAGAGGATGATAATGAGTAATAGCGGGGTTATTGTTACCTTATCCATCTTGGTGATGGTCTCTCCTTTTTTATCGAGAGTCAGTAGAATGCCCGTAGTCGTGATAGAAATCTTACTGGGCAGTATCGCTGCTTATTTAGGTTTTTTGGTTGAAAATGAGCTGTTTAAGATTATTGCCAAAGTCGGATTTTTATATTTAATGTTTTTAGCAGGAATGGAAGTAAATCTCAAAGAATTCGGATTTTCAAAATCTTCTTTGTTACGGCGAACCATTATTTATTTTACGATGCTGTACGCCTGTTCTTTTGCAATCTATCTGTATTTTGACCTAAGCGCCGTGTATTTAGTCCTTTTCCCTATTTTTTCTTTGGGTATGTTGATGGCATTGGTCAAGGAATATGGTAAAAACCAACCTTGGCTTGCATTGGCACTGAATATCGGGATTATAGGTGAGTTAATCAGTATTATGGCTTTGACAATATTAAGCGGTGGGCTTGAATACGGCTACAATCGTGAGTTTGTCCTGACATTAGGAAGTTTACTTGCATTTTTAGTTGGATTTGTCTTATTTTTTAGAGGAATGCGTATTTTATTTTGGTGGTATCCGGGTCTTAAAACGCTTATTATGCCTCATGTGGATGGAAAAGATCAGGATATACGGTTCTCCATGGCGCTGATGTTTCTTTTGGTTGGCGGAATGTTATATCTTAAAATCGATGTGGTACTTGGAGCATTTTTGGCAGGCACATTTATCGCGACGTATTTTAAACATAAAACGGAGTTACCAGAGAAATTATCCTCTTTTGGATTTGGATTTTTAGTGCCTATCTTTTTTATTCACGTTGGGTCAACAGTTGCTTTTGATGCCTTTGGTGACTTTAAAATATTGCAAATGGCACTGTTTCTTTCGGGCACGATGATCGGTATTCGTATGATCAGTTCTATAGTTGCTTATTCGGGATATCTTGGATTTAAAAATACCATTTTATTTGCATTAAGTGATTCGATGCCACTTACATTTATGGTTGCGATTGCAACATTAGGCTTTGAAGCCGATGCGATTACCCACGACGAATACTATACTTTTATTGTCGCTAGTATGGGCAGCGGTATTTTTTTGATGATTTTGATCAAAATACTGCATGCCTATTTTTATCCTAAAGAAGTAAAAGAATAATGCTTTTCAGTGAAAAAAAGGTACAATCGAGCAGTTAATGGATAAATACAATAGCAAAGATTGCGCTAAGCTAAAAGAAAAGGAGTTCTTGTGGACTTAACAACGATTTTAGGGATATTAGGGGCGATGGCCTCTATTTCCATTGGGGACTTGATGGAGGGTGGAAATCCTGCCCATGTTGTTCACATTACCTCCATTATTATTATTATTCCTACAACGCTCATGGCATCGATGGTAAGTACCGATCCAGAGCATATAAAAGGTGCATGGAAGCACTTAGGGATGAATTTTAAAAAATCAACGGTCAATTTGGAAGAACGTATCAAAGAGCTGGTCGAATTAGCATTAATGGCTCGACGTGACGGTTTGCTTTCACTTGAGAAGAAAGTCTCTGAATTGGATAACGAGTTTTTGAAACAAGGGCTTAGTATGGCGGTTGATGGTAATGAGATTGATACTATCGCTGAGACACTCGAAGCTGTTATTGAAGAGACGGAACACTATTATCATGGATGCGCACACTACTGGATACTTGCAGGGGAAACATCTCCGGTTATGGGACTTGTTGGGGCGGTTTTGGGTCTGATTTTGGCACTTCAAAAACTGGATAATCCTAAAGAGATGGCAGAAGGTATTGCAGGGGCATTTACCGCGACGGTTACCGGGATTTTCGGAGCGTACGTTTTGATTGGACCAATGGGTGCTAAGATGAAATCAAAAGCACACCATATCGTCAAAGAACAAAAGGTTATGCTTGAGGGGATAATTGGTATCGTACATGGTGATAATCCGCGTACTCTTGAAGCTAAGCTGTTAAACTTCCTCTCGCCTGCTGAAGAGAAGCACAGCCAATTTACGTGATGAGTAATTAGATGAGTAAGAAAAAAGCTAAAAAATGTCCAGAGTGTCCTGCAGGGGAGAAATGGGCAGTTCCAACAGCTGACTTTTTCAGTCTTTTGTTGGCATTGTTTATTGCATTGTACGCTCTTGCATCTGTAAATAAAGAAAAAGTACGTGCGCTCAAAGAGGAATTTGTAAAAATTTATGATTATGCGCCTGCACCTGAAGAAATAAGCCCGGTATTGCCGATGAATCCAGAGTCTACCGATAAATCTGAGAAATCAAGTAGTGGGAAAATGCCGGTATCCAGTGGCGGAGCGTTATTAGACACAACGCCTACAATGGGAGATGGGTCAACGGTAGCAAGCAGTAGCGAAAGTGATGAGCAAGATGCACAGAACGTATCTGTAGGCGAAGGCGCATTGGACCAAACGATGGATGGTGTACTGTTAAAACTTCCAGCAACTATTCCTTTTCGAGGCTCAAATGCCAGCATAGATGATCAAGAGATGCATCTCTTTGTCAAAAGAGTTGCAGATATCATTAATACACTTCCTCCTACAGTGGATATATCGGTGCGTGGTTATACCGATAATCTTGTGCTTCCTAGAGGCTCACAGTTCCGGGACAATCTTGATTTATCAAGTGCACGAGCGGCAACAGTAGTACGTGAGCTTATTCAAAATGGTGTTGCAGCTGATCGCCTTTCAAGTGCTGGATTTGGAGCAGGAAAACCATTAGCAGCCAATACAAGTGAAGCCAATCGTGCTAAAAATAGACGAGTAGAGTTTTATATGTTTGTCTCGAACGACAAAAAACTGGATCAACAGAAGCAAAAAAGTGTATTGGATTCTTTAGCGAAACTTCCTCAAAAATGAGGAAGATCTTTTAAGGAAGAACGGTAGCTTTTAGAATTTTTTGAGTTTGAATTGGTCTGTCACTGCTGGTTTGAACATTATTGAGTTTACCGATAACATCCATTCCCCCCACGACTTTTCCGAATATTGTATGATAGCCATTCAGCCATGGAGTCGGTGCTGTCGTAATAAAAAATTGACTTCCATTGGTTCTTGGACCTGCATTTGCCATGGCGAGAATACCGGCTTTGTCAAATACTACTCCTGATTTAAACTCATCTTTAAACGGTTTTTTCCAGATTGATTCACCGCCGGCACCTGTACCGGTTGGATCACCACCTTGAATCATGAAGTTTTTGATGATTCGGTGAAAAATGAGGCCATTGTAATAGCCATTTTTGGCCAATGTTGTAAAGTTTTCAACCGCAAGAGGGGCAACATCTTCATACAGTTCTAGAATAACTTCACCTTGGGTAGTTTGAAGTGATACTTTTGGATGGGCAGCTAAAAGAAAACTTGTAGCAAGGACTAAAGAAAGTAATATACGCATTAAATAACTCCTAGGTGCGTGGTTTGAAGTCTAAACAGACTGAATTGATACAGTAACGTAGACCTGTTGTTTTAGGGCCATCAGGAAAGACATGTCCTAAATGGGCGTCACAAGCAGCACAAAGCACTTCTACGCGAATCATGCCGTGAGCCATGTCACGCTTCTCTGTGATGCTCTCAGGGCTAATGGGGCTATCGTAGCTTGGCCATCCAGTCCCTGAATCAAACTTAGTGGTTGAGTCAAACAACGGCGTTCCGCAGCAAATGCATGTATACACACCATCGGCTTTGTAATTGGCATATTCACCACTAAATGCAGCTTCTGTTCCATGTTGACGTGCAACATAATAAGCTTCCGGTGACAGTTGCTCTTGCCATTCTTTATCAGACTTGGTAATTTTTGTCATTTCATCCCTCCAAATTAGATTCAGAGATTATAGTGACCGTATCTGACGCACGGCTTAATGACAGGGGATAATAGAGAGGGTCATGATAGTTTAGATTGATCAAATAGCTGTGGGGAACATTGAGCCCACAGATATATTCGGGGGTCGAAAGGGTAATTTCCTCTAAATTATCGTATTGCAAACTAAAGGTGTCATCCAAAATTCGGCACTTTATGTGTAAATGATTTTCAATGGCTTTTTTATACTCGAGGAGCGTTTCATGATTAGGAACTATAATCATAATGAGATTACTATTGATGGTCTCAAGGTGGGTTTTTAAACCCGTGAGTAATGTAAAGAGTGCTCCTTTAGTATGGATAAAGTGAACGGTATTAATTCTTGGCTTTCGATACACTGTATCTAGGGTATAGGAGTGTGTATCAGGTAGATTTGCAATTCCACATAGTAGAAGTGACCGTGAACCTTTATGCTCGCTAATTCGTTCCAGAATTTGGGGGTCGAGTAAATGTGTATCGTCGCAAACAATCAAAGTACTTTCTAGGAAGATGGGAGTTGTTTCAAGAGGTTCATTATCGGGTGCAGGTACATAAAAATGAAGATTAGAAAGATTGCATTTAACCGCGGCAAATTCCATCAGAGCAATAAACTCATTACGCAGTAGCTCTCCGCTTAATCTTGTGGGTGTTATTATCAGGACAGCATGAGTTGGATTGATGAGTAAATAGTCCATCACTTTTCGAATTAATACGGTACTTTTTCCACTACTATGGGGAGCGCTCAAGGAGAGTATGGAACGTGTTTTGATGGGTGCGTTTATAAAGAATTGTTGTAGCGGTGATAGAAATGAACCAAAGGGTTCCGTGGTAGTGGGTAACAAAAGAGTATGTGCTCTTAGAGAACCGATCACTTTTAGTTTTGAGAATGCATTAGTTTGATACTCATGTAATGCGTGAAGCTTATTTTTCACGGTAAGTGTAGAATCATCTTTAAAAATCAATCGCTCTTTTGGTAAGAGTTCATGGAAGGATGGATCAAGTGTTTCAAATTCAGATGAGGTAAGATTTTTCATCCAAAAAATTCGTTCAAATGGCGTTGAGTCAAATGAGAGTACGTCTTGAAGCTTTTGGTAAATTACTTTTTCGTTGGCTTCAAGATGCGTATGAATAGACGCATGACTTTGACGCGTTAACCGTTTGACACTGGCCCCTTTGAGTTCTTGTAAATTCCATAAAATTTTTTCTCCCAGATAAAGGCCATAATGGGGTAAAAATACTAAGAGGTCGATATTTAAATGGTTTTCATGATGAAATAAAGTGAAATCGGTTAAACAAACAGCATCTTCTAAAAGTGTTAAATCATCAAAAATAGCTGTACTATTATCTTGATCTTGCGAAAGAATATCTTCGGATACTATTTTTGATGAGCCAAAACGGGAAAAAAAGGAAAACAGCAAAAAAACCCCTAATGTCTGATAATGGGTAATTATAACCTATTTAAAAAATAAGAAAGAGAGGAATGAAGTTAAGTGTTCTCGAGGAAATTCCTCAAGAAACTTTGGAAAAAATTACTTTGCTCCAGCAACGCTGTCTTTAAGACTTTTGCCTGGCTTGAATTTAGGAACCATTTTGTCAGAAGTTGTATATTTTTTAGTAGTACCAGGAACTGTACCACTTTTACCTTTTTGAAGTGATGCTGCAAAACTTCCGAAACCTACTAAAGAAACTTCTTCTTTTGAAACGAGTGCTTCAGTTACTGCTTCTGTAAATGCTTTAATAGCTGTTTCAGCTTCAATTTTAGTTTTGTAACCACCGTTTTTTTGTACCAACTCTACGAATTGTGCTTTGTTCATTTATTACCCTTAAGATTAGATAGATGACATTCACTTCAACTCCCTACTTTGTGGAAAAGAGCGAGGAAAGTAATTCAAACGCGAATACTTTAATATCTCTTAGCTTAAACTTATCTGTGTTTTTCTATTTTTTTGTAATTTTTTGGAAAAATCGACCATTTAAGCGTATTTTTCTTCTTTTTAAGGGATGTAAAGTCATTTAAAAAGTATCTAAAGGACTCTTTGAACTGTAGTACCCAATAGCAATGGTATTGAGATAGTGACCATTTTAGAGGTGAAAACGGTGTTGAGGAAATGGATAAAAAAACATCTTCTAAGCCTTCGCGTTCTTGTTCACTTAAAATACTCATGACACGTCTCCTAATTTATTGATCTTTCGTACCACTCTTATAATCTCATCGTCTTCGAGCATAGAGAGCATTTCAAGAACGGCTTTGGCAGCTTGCGGTTTTGCATTTCCTAATCGCCAGTCTTGATAGGTACGCATAGAAATATTCAACTTTTCGGACATCGTTTTTTGGGAAATCTTTTTGCCATTGTGTTGCGCTTCAACAGCATTATGTAAAAGATTAAATATATCATTGATTTCCATTGGCACATTCTAATCTTGATTTCTTAAAAAAAACATTA